>NZ_PUJU01000280.1 GCF_011189505.1 Photorhabdus tasmaniensis | reverse complement strand
ACTGTGTATCGTGCCTGCTCTGGCGGTGATATTGCCCCGTGCCTCAACCCGGCCACTATTGTTTAGTTGTTCGCCTGATTGCAAGGTCACTGTCGATTGCGACAGGAGTTTGCCCTGATTGTCTATCTTTGCGGTACTGGTTAACTGCAACGCGTCACGGCTGCTGAGGGTGCCGAGGTTCTCTATCCGACCATCGGCGGTGA
>NZ_PUJU01000279.1 GCF_011189505.1 Photorhabdus tasmaniensis | reverse complement strand
ATTAAAACGTATATTGGCCTGGAGTTTTTTCTGTTTCAGCAGGCTGTGTAAAATGTCGGGAACACTGAGCTGGTGATAAATACGGCTGTCCTGATCGAGGGTCAGCAGCCACATTTCTGGCCTGACGGTCAGGTGATACAGCGTTTGATGCCGGTTTGTGGTCCCGATAACCGCACTTTCAATCAATCCGTTCACTTCACGTTGCAAA
>NZ_PUJU01000278.1 GCF_011189505.1 Photorhabdus tasmaniensis | reverse complement strand
TCTTCACTGTGCCAGCATTGAAGTGAAACGGGATGAAGCGGGTTTCCTGGGTCATGGTCGGGTCCTGATAATCATTTTAAGCTGTTTTTGGGATGGGTTTACTTGTTCATATTGATGTTGCCGCCCAACACGATGACGCCGCTGGCGTTGATTTCAATGCTGTTGGTCTCTCCGCCGAAGATGATTTTGATGCTCTCCGGGGTCATCACGATTTTT
>NZ_PUJU01000277.1 GCF_011189505.1 Photorhabdus tasmaniensis | reverse complement strand
CTTGTTATTTTATCAGTAACTGCATAACCAATTGATTACAAAAAATATTTATAGTTGTATTCTTGGCGATATAGGGAAGTGCGAGTTTTATAAAAAACCTCGGTTTGTCGGAAACGGTGGAGTTGGCTCAGGGGGCGTATCCAAGATCGGGTGGTGTTTTGGATGGGAATATGGATGCGGTCGGGTCCATTTCCGGTAAGGGTGTATATGAATACCCAA
>NZ_PUJU01000276.1 GCF_011189505.1 Photorhabdus tasmaniensis | reverse complement strand
TATATTTATTAATCACGTCCCATCTACGTCCCAAGCAAGACTTGATAATAAGGCAAGCAACGGATAACTAATTGATTTAACTGGTGGGTTGTCGGGGACTCGAACCCCGGACCAATTGATTAAGAGTGTATAGAACTACGTTTTAAAACAACTAGATACAGCGAAAACCGCAGCTCACAACGCACCATTTCGCAAAAGTTAGCAAAACATCGAATACGTATGAAAA
>NZ_PUJU01000275.1 GCF_011189505.1 Photorhabdus tasmaniensis | reverse complement strand
GTTGAATTAAAATGTCCTTCACCATAAAAATGCAGAGAATGGCCTTCACGAGGAATAACCCGTATCGGGCGTATCAGCTGGTTAATGGCAAAATAACTCGCCGGGACATTGCCCGGTAGTGGTGTTAGATCCGGGTATTGACCGGCCCGGATCATCAGACCATTGGGGTAAGAGCTAATCACCACATCCGAATAACGAGCCAGCGTCTTGCGTATCCAATGTTCCCCA
>NZ_PUJU01000274.1 GCF_011189505.1 Photorhabdus tasmaniensis | reverse complement strand
CATCCACCGTGTACGCTTAGTCGCTTAACCTCACAACCCGAAACTGTCTCGGGGTGCAAAATGTTGAGAGACCCATCAATACCCCTGCAAAGGGCGTATTGACTGTATTCAATTTTCAGCTTGTTCCAGATTGTTAAAGAGCATTTATCGTTAAGCCGACTTCAGCAAAAATCCGCTTAACGATAACCTGACAACGGCTTTCACCCGTCATCACCGCAAGTGGCGTCCCCT
>NZ_PUJU01000273.1 GCF_011189505.1 Photorhabdus tasmaniensis | reverse complement strand
CATCCACCGTGTACGCTTAGTCGCTTAACCTCACAACCCGAAACTGTCTCGGGGTGCAAAATGTTGAGAGACGCATCAATACCCCTGCAAAGGGCGTATTGACAGTATTCAATTTTCAGCTTGTTCCAGATTGTTAAAGAGCATTTATCGTTAAGCCGACTTCAGCAAAAATCCGCTTAACGATAACCTGACAACGGCTTTCACCCGTCATCACCGCAAGTGGCGTCCCCT
>NZ_PUJU01000272.1 GCF_011189505.1 Photorhabdus tasmaniensis | reverse complement strand
GTGCCCGTCGGGACGAGTTGATAGGTTCTTTAACAGGGTGGGAAAACGCGGCGGAGAAAAAGGCTGCTAAATCAAGGGGAAAAGTCCGCTCAACGGTATGATGGCGTCGGGATAGTCCCTAAGACCCGATTGGGCTGAGAGGGGGCCTGAATCCGTATTCGTATGTCCATAATCCGGCGAACTGGATTGATCCGCTCGGATTAACAGGATGTCCTAATAGTATTAAATATGGCG
>NZ_PUJU01000271.1 GCF_011189505.1 Photorhabdus tasmaniensis | reverse complement strand
CCGGCATTAATCGAATACAATTGCTCTCCGCTTGCCCTGATTTGCTGTCCGTCCGCAGGGCTTCCAGCCGGTACTGGGTAAACGGAATGCCCTCTTTGTTTTTCAGAAAACGCCCGTAACTTTCGAAAATGTGAAATGGCGTGCTATTTTCTGCTTCATAATCGGTGGCGTTATGCTGCAAAGCATAATTGGGGTTGTGGTAATTCCGGTCTTTTTGAGTGATGGATTCAGGGCGCA
>NZ_PUJU01000270.1 GCF_011189505.1 Photorhabdus tasmaniensis | reverse complement strand
CCTGCTGATTACGGATATTGGTCTCCACCATATCCTTGATCACTTGTTTGCAGCTTTCGCCTTCACAGGTGCGGGCTTGGTGCGCAAAACTGTCCAGCTCATTCACGCTCAAAAAGTTATTCTCCACAACAACGCATTCCATTGCGACGTTGATTACCGAACGCCGATTTTCCTAATGCCCTCAGTCAGTTACAACCCGTTTTTTTCAATGTCCGTTCACCGCCGACCCCAAAACCCCCTG
>NZ_PUJU01000269.1 GCF_011189505.1 Photorhabdus tasmaniensis | reverse complement strand
GCCCTAAATGATCTAATTCGCCATATTTAATACTATTAGGACATCCTGTTAATCCGAGCGGATCAATCCAGTTCGCCGGATTATGGACATACGAATACGGATTCAGGCCCCCTCTCAGCCCAATCGGATCTTAGGGACTATCCCGACGCCATCATACCGTTGAGCGGACTTTTCCCCTTGATTTAGCAGCCTTTTTCTCCGCCGCGTTTTCCCACCCTGTTAAAGAACCTATCAACTCGTCCCGA
>NZ_PUJU01000268.1 GCF_011189505.1 Photorhabdus tasmaniensis | reverse complement strand
AGCATATCCGGCAGCGAGATATGGCGGAGCTGCTGCAAGAGTTGGTCATACTGCTGGCGTATGATTACTATACGGATGAACAGTTAAAAAGCGTGCTAAACTACTTATTACAGGCGGGAGATACCGCTGATCCCGAGGGTTTTATCCGGCGACTGGCAGAACAGTCCCCGAGGTATGAGGAGGTACTGATGACAATAGCACAAAGATTGGAACATAAAGCACGTCAGGAAGGGCGTCAGGAAGGGC
>NZ_PUJU01000267.1 GCF_011189505.1 Photorhabdus tasmaniensis | reverse complement strand
TCCCGGTTGACCAGAGCAGCTCCATCAATGCCCGGTCACGTACCCCCTGCAACGTCGTCAGGTCAGGCTGCGCCAGTATCTGTTCGGTTTCATCAATGGTCAGAATATAGCGTGGCAGATGCTTTTCCAGTCTGGGGAGTTCAAGGTCCGCCGCCGGGTTCGCCAGTATCAGGTTCTGTTTCGTCAGCCATTTGAACCAGACCTTCAATGGCTCCAGTTGGGTACGTTGCGTCCGGGTGCTTAACGG
>NZ_PUJU01000266.1 GCF_011189505.1 Photorhabdus tasmaniensis | reverse complement strand
GCGCAAGTCTGGCGCTGATGAAGGCAAGTCGGGGTCAAGTCTGCCCCAGGTCAGGGCCAAGTCTGGTTCACCCAAACCGGCTGCAAGCCGCAGTGACAAAGGGCGGAAAGGTTCGCAAGTCGGGGAAGGTTGAAAAACACTGTTCCGGCAATAATAAGAAAAAGCCGTCGTATCGTACTGCCAGTACATCATCGAACCCGAAAACCCGAATAAGAAAACCCGGAATACGACCAACGCAAGTTGGACTG
>NZ_PUJU01000265.1 GCF_011189505.1 Photorhabdus tasmaniensis | reverse complement strand
TGCCCGTCGGGACGAGTTGATAGGTTCTTTAACAGGGTGGGAAAACGCGGCGGAGAAAAAGGCTGCTAAATCAAGGGGAAAAGTCCGCTCAACGGTATGATGGCGTCGGGATAGTCCCTAAGATCCGCTAGGGCTGGCAGGGGGCCTGAATCCGTATGCGTACGTTCATAATCCGGCGAATTGGATTGATCCTCTGGGATTGGCGGGTTGTGATCCTACTGGATACCATAAACGCAAGGCCCTTCGAA
>NZ_PUJU01000264.1 GCF_011189505.1 Photorhabdus tasmaniensis | reverse complement strand
GTGCTCCACTAAGTCGGATGAGGCGGTACCGGTGGTCAGCGTCAGGTTATTTCCGGCCTGCGCCGTCAGTTGCTGACCCGCATTAATCTGGGCTGCGGTGGCCGTCAGGTCATGCCCGGCCTGCAATGTCAGGTCACCGGCGCTGGTTATCTGGCTGCCGATATCGGTCTGTTGGGTCAGATGGCGCGTGTTACCGCCGCCCCAGTCGCCGCTTTCTGTGTGTTGCGTGTTTACGGTCTCCAGCGTCA
>NZ_PUJU01000263.1 GCF_011189505.1 Photorhabdus tasmaniensis | reverse complement strand
TGAGAACCCGCAACTGGATCCGGGCCTGCGATTTGCCGGGCAAATTTTTGATGAGGAAAGTGGTTTATTCTATAACCGGTTCAGGTATTATTTGCCGGAAGGGTGTTGTTATCTTAGTACTGACCCGCTAGGGCTGGCAGGGGGCCTGAATCCGTATGCGTACGTTCATAATCCGGCGAATTGGATTGATCCTCTGGGATTGGCGGGTTGTGATCCTACTGGATACCATAAACGCAAGGCCCTTCGAA
>NZ_PUJU01000262.1 GCF_011189505.1 Photorhabdus tasmaniensis | reverse complement strand
CATCACGAGTGGTGTCGTGAAGACGTTCAAGTTTGATTTTTTGTTCTGATGTAATAAATATTTTCATAGCGAGGATAATGATCTCCATTTCGGATAAAATCAAGCATCTTCAATGATTACGGGTATAGATGTTCAAGCTAATATTCGTAACTCAAATAAGGAAAGGTGTTTATGGGCATTAAAGCACAAAGCTCAGCGCATACAAAGTGGCTGTGTAAATACCCTATCGTCTTTTCGCCGAAATATAGAC
>NZ_PUJU01000261.1 GCF_011189505.1 Photorhabdus tasmaniensis | reverse complement strand
GAGTTAACGGAGGAGCAGAAGCAAACTATCAGCACCCTTTCTACCCTGGCGGCAGGGCTGGCAGGTGGGATAGCGGGTGATTCCAGTGCAAGTGCCCTCACCGGGGCCCAGGCTGGGAAGAATGCAGTGGAGAATAACTTTTTGAGCGTGAATGAGCTGGACAGTTTTGCGCACCAAGCCCGCACCTGTGAAGGCGAAAGCTGCAAACAAGTGATCAAGGATATGGTGGAGACCAATATCCGTAATCAGCAGG
>NZ_PUJU01000260.1 GCF_011189505.1 Photorhabdus tasmaniensis | reverse complement strand
AAACAGAGCAAATCACCTATGTTAAAGGAATAAAAAAGAACTCTGACTTATTTATCAAAATGTTAGATGAACTGAATCATCAATATCCCCATGCGGAAACCCTCACATTAATCCTGGATAACTACGGGGAACCTCTAAAAACTCTCAATACAAAAAATAAGATCAATTTTGCACTCACCAATAAATGACCTTATTGTGTATGACTTTTTCTTGCTTTTTCAGCGGAAAAAATAAACTCATCGCTTTTTCATCA
>NZ_PUJU01000259.1 GCF_011189505.1 Photorhabdus tasmaniensis | reverse complement strand
CGCCAGAGACAGATAGTCTCAAGCGCCCGCCCAGAATATACCAAAGCAAAATACATATATCTATATATTACATTATATTTCTGAGTTTATTTACCGTAAGCCATTCCTGGCTTGTGATTTACGGCTGAATTAATATACACCGGATTTTATAGATTTGAATAAAAGGAAGTTTTTATTTATTTAGATATTAATTTCTTTGATATAACTCGATATTTAAATTCATCAGATATATAAACAGATCACATAAGCAATGA
>NZ_PUJU01000258.1 GCF_011189505.1 Photorhabdus tasmaniensis | reverse complement strand
GTCAGGCCCACGCCCAGCGAGCTGCCGTGGCGGCTGTTTTTGCCAGTGGTCTGCTCACTGTTCTGGCTGGAGGAGAGCTGAATATCCCGGTTAGCATTCAGTTGCAGGTCTTTACCCGCCTGTAACTGGCTGCCCTGAATGTGGATATCCCCGCTTTGATTTGATGGACCTTTGCTCTCCCCGTTAGCGGTTATCGTGAGGTTATCCCCGGCGGTGAGATGGCTACCCTGTTGGGTGGTCTGATGCTGCTGCTGTTCTGAACGGGAAGA
>NZ_PUJU01000257.1 GCF_011189505.1 Photorhabdus tasmaniensis | reverse complement strand
AACTGGCTGGCTGGTACGATTCCAAACGCACGGGTCGAGTCGGATGGGAACGACTTTGGGAAGGCTGGTTTCGGCTGCAAACCCTGATAGACGGCTATTTGCTGGCTAAATCGGTTGATTTGGAGATGTGATTAAGAGACAGGGTTCGACGGGGTGCAGGAGATAATGGGGGAAACCCTCTATCAGGAAGGTCACCGCCTGAACTGGGTTGGCTCACACCGGTTTGTCTACGACCTGGCTGGTCGCATGAAAGAGAAACAATTTTTAGC
>NZ_PUJU01000256.1 GCF_011189505.1 Photorhabdus tasmaniensis | reverse complement strand
AATGTAATATATAGATATATGTATTTTGCTTTGGTATATTCTGGGCGGGCGCTTGAGACTATCTGTCTCTGGCGTGCCGGAGCAGATAGAAGAAAGCCCCAAATGATCTTTCAATCAATTTGAGGCCAATTCTTTATGCATCGCAACATAAGATTAGCCTCTTACACGCCGAAAGGCAAGGAGACGCTAACCATGAAACAGCAAAAAGCGGTACTTATCGCTATTATCGTAATCTGTATTGCCGCTTTAGCGGTTGTGCTGGTCACGAGG
>NZ_PUJU01000255.1 GCF_011189505.1 Photorhabdus tasmaniensis | reverse complement strand
CATCCACCGTGTACGCTTAGTCGCTTAACCTCACAACCCGAAACTGTCTCGGGGTGCAAAATGTTGAGAGACGCATCAATACCCCTGCAAAGGGCGTATTGACAGTATTCAATTTTCAGCTTGTTCCGGATTGTTAAAGAGCAAAATAATTCACAGTATACTGTCGCCAATACACTCTGAACTATGATTTTAGTATGGTGGAGCTAAGCGGGATCGAACCGCTGACCTCCTGCGTGCAAGGCAGGCGCTCTCCCAGCTGAGCTATAGCCCCATACAGAGACACT
>NZ_PUJU01000254.1 GCF_011189505.1 Photorhabdus tasmaniensis | reverse complement strand
CATCCACCGTGTACGCTTAGTCGCTTAACCTCACAACCCGAAACTGTCTCGGGGTGCAAAATGTTGAGAGACCCATCAATACCCCTGCAAAGGGCGTATTGACTGTATTCAATTTTCAGCTTGTTCCGGATTGTTAAAGAGCAAAATAATTCACAGCATACTGTCGCCAATACACTCTGAACTATGATTTTAGTATGGTGGAGCTAAGCGGGATCGAACCGCTGACCTCCTGCGTGCAAGGCAGGCGCTCTCCCAGCTGAGCTATAGCCCCATACAGAGACACT
>NZ_PUJU01000253.1 GCF_011189505.1 Photorhabdus tasmaniensis | reverse complement strand
ATGAGAAACTGGAAACCACGCAAATCTATACGCGGGTGGCCATCGGTCACTTAAAGAAAGTGCATGAGCAGACCCACCCGGCAGAACGGCAGTCAAAGCAGGCCACGCCGCCAGACGATAAGCAGGCCGATAGCGCCAGGCCGGACAGCCCGAAGCCGGCCTGAAATCTCAGTGCGGTTGGACAGTCTTTAACGTTAGCCGGTTCCCTGTGAGCGTGTGGGGTGCAGTGAAAGGCAGACCGCGCGCGTCCCTGCGCACGGACTGCCTGCCCACCTTCGGAGTGCCGGC
>NZ_PUJU01000252.1 GCF_011189505.1 Photorhabdus tasmaniensis | reverse complement strand
TGCGCCCTGAATCCATCACTCAAAAAGACCGGAATTACCACAACCCCAATTATGCTTTGCAGCATAACGCCACCGATTATGAAGCAGAAAATAGCACGCCATTTCACATTTTCGAAAGTTACGGGCGGTTTCAAAAAGACAAAGAGGGCATTCCGTTTACTCAGTACCGGCTGGAAGCCCTGCGGACGGACAGCAAATCAGGGCAAGCGGAGAGCAATTGTATTCGATTAATGCCGGGCAGGATCTTCAAATTAACCCACCACCCGATTGATACCATGAATGACCGCT
>NZ_PUJU01000251.1 GCF_011189505.1 Photorhabdus tasmaniensis | reverse complement strand
TGTCAGGTCAGGACGATGTGGTGATTGGCACACCGAGTGCAGGCCGCAGTCGTCAGGAAGTGGAGTCGCTGATCGGATTCTTTGTCAATACGCTGGCGTTGCGTGTTGATTTATCGGGTGAGCTGACGGTGACGGAGTTGCTGGCGCGGGTGCGGCAAACCGCCTTGACAGTACAGGAGCACCAGGATTTACCGTTTGAGCAGGTGGTGGAAATCGTGCAGCCGCCGCGCCGACTGGCGCATACGCCATTGTTCCAGGTAATGTTTGCCTGGCAAAACAATGAGAATAC
>NZ_PUJU01000250.1 GCF_011189505.1 Photorhabdus tasmaniensis | reverse complement strand
GTTATTTTGCCATTAACCAGCTGATACGCCCGATACGGGTTATTCCTCGTGAAGGCCATTCTCTGCATTTTTATGGTGAAGGACATTTTAATTCAACTTCCACACTAGCCTGGTATGCCCGCTATGATCGTGGCCCTCTGCATATCACCCCGGTGAGAACCGGTGAGCCGATGCTTGTCAGCGGATTCTGGCGAACTGACAGCCAGCCTGACAAACAATATTTCTTTGTTCAGGGCGCAACTGCCTTTGATATTCAGGGAGCAGAACCGGGCACAACCGTATGGCATCTGATCC
>NZ_PUJU01000249.1 GCF_011189505.1 Photorhabdus tasmaniensis | reverse complement strand
CCTCGTGACCAGCACAGCCGCTAAAGCGGCAATACAGATTACGATAATAGCGATAAGTACCGCTTTTTGCTGTTTCATGGTTAGCGTCTCCTTGCCTTTCGGCGTGTAAGAGGCTAATCTTATGTTGTTGAGCATAAGGATAGGCCTCGGGTTGATTGAAAGATCACTCGGGGCTTTCTTCTATCTGCTCCAGCGCGCCAGAGACAGATAGTCTCAAGCGCCCGCCCAGAATATACCAAAGCAAAATACATATATCTATATATTACATTATATTTCTGAGTTTATTTACCGTAAGC
>NZ_PUJU01000248.1 GCF_011189505.1 Photorhabdus tasmaniensis | reverse complement strand
CAATGGCATTCGGTTAAGATAACAACTATGCTATAAAAATCTAAGTTTCCTCGGAGAGTATGCTGATGGATATATATCATTTTCTGAACAAAACTTTTTTTGATTCATGCTCGAAAATTGATAATTTTTGGCGAAAAAGAAAAAGATCAATAGACACAAAATTGATTGTGCTATTTCTCATGAAAATCATATCAGGGAAAAATAACCACGGATACTCTTATATTATTAATGAAATATGGGCTGAGTGCATTCATGAAAAAATACCGCTACCTCAGCATAAGCCCGTCTCTGCTTCATC
>NZ_PUJU01000247.1 GCF_011189505.1 Photorhabdus tasmaniensis | reverse complement strand
CCCATTGTTCGGCGCAGGTTGAAAACATAAAGATTACCTCAAGTTGTGTTTTTTATTGAGATCAATCTATGAGGGAAAAGTTCAATAACGAGGGGGCGGGTTAAAATATTTGTGTAGGAAAGACAGGGCCAGAGCACCGAGGAAGCTGGCATGTTTAATCGGGTCGCCTTCTCTGGCCGCTGCCGGGCCGGGAGCGCCCGATGGGGGCGCAACCGGGGCGGCATGTAACGCCCCGACTCGGGCAATCCGGGCGACAATCTCATCACCAAGTGACATATTTCACCCCCTGTCAACTCATCCG
>NZ_PUJU01000246.1 GCF_011189505.1 Photorhabdus tasmaniensis | reverse complement strand
AGGAACAGGGCGTAATATCCGCCGCTCAGGTGACTGAGCCGTTACTGGCAAACTGGCAGCAGTATCTCACCCAATACCGCAAAGCCAGCGGCCAGCCCTACCCGCCTGACAGTCAGCGCCGACGCCTGCGGGCCTTGCGCCTATGGTTCGACTGGTTGCAGCAGCAACACGCTATCCCGACCAGCCCGGCAACAACGCTCGCCTCGCCAGACAGAAAAAAACGCCCCTCAGTAACGGAAGCCCACAGTCAACCCGACGCCATCCCGGCCCGCTTCGCCACCTTACGCCAGCATCTGGCCGCCTGG
>NZ_PUJU01000245.1 GCF_011189505.1 Photorhabdus tasmaniensis | reverse complement strand
ATCACATCCGAATCAATATCGTAGTGTCGGAAAATAGATAATTTGGCGGTCGCATTAGCGACCATATCATTGGACTCCTTTAACGTTTCCAGTCGGAAGAAGTTTTGATATGTCATTTGTAGCACCTAATGACTTATGTCAGAAATCTCGCCCATCCTGCCCAGGCTCATATTGGGGTTCTACGCCGGACAATGGCATTCGGTTAAGATAACAACTATGCTATAAAAATCTAAGTTTCCTCGGAGAGTATGCTGATGGATATATATCATTTTCTGAACAAAACTTTTTTTGATTCATGCTCGAAAATTGATAATTT
>NZ_PUJU01000244.1 GCF_011189505.1 Photorhabdus tasmaniensis | reverse complement strand
TAATATATAGATATATGTATTTTGCTTTGGTATATTCTGGGCGGGCGCTTGAGACTATCTGTCTCTGGCGCGCTGGAGCAGATAGAAGAAAGCCCCAAATGATCTTTCAATCAATTTGAGGCCTATCCTTATGCTAGACAACATAAGATTAGCCTCTTACACGCCGGAAGGCAAGGAGACGCTAACCATGCAACAGCAAAAAGCGGTACTTATCGCTATTATCGTAATCTGTATTGCCGCTTTAGCGGCTGTGCTGGTCACGAGGAAGGATCTCTGTGAGGTTCGCATCCGAAGCGGCCAAACGGAGGTTGCTGTTTT
>NZ_PUJU01000243.1 GCF_011189505.1 Photorhabdus tasmaniensis | reverse complement strand
CACTTATCAGGCTCTTTTATTGCTTACCAGTCTATGGTTTATATTATTTTTCTGTATGGTTTTTATTACCAGCCTTATTTTAGCAACAATTTTTTATTTCACAGATGGACAATTTTTCTTCTCTCTAAATAAATTTTCAAAATAGTAGATCACTGGAAGGGAACTCAGTCCGATTTTTGCGATCTGATCAATTACGAAAAATCCCAAACCCCAACACGGACTGAGTGATGCCTATCATAGCACCCATACCTCAAGATGAATGCCAGAAAATGAGAAAACTTATCCATAAAACCCGCGATAAGAACTATTCCCGTCGATTGA
>NZ_PUJU01000242.1 GCF_011189505.1 Photorhabdus tasmaniensis | reverse complement strand
ACGTGACCACCGGACGCAATCGGGTGGATGCTGCGCACCGGCAAATTGAAAAAAAATCGGCTGATAATAAGCCCCCGGCGTTTGCGTTGGATGTGGCGGCACTGGGCGGCATGTATGCCCATAAAATCAGGCTGATAGGCACTGAAGCAGGGGTGGGGGTGCATAATGCCGGTAATATCGGCGCGTCTGCCGGGGAGGTCCATATCACCGCCGATGGTCGGATAGAGAACCTCGGCACCCTCAGCAGCCGTGACGCGTTGCAGTTAACCAGTACCGCAAAGATAGACAATCAGGGCAAACTCCTGTCGCAATCGACAGTGACCTTGCAATC
>NZ_PUJU01000241.1 GCF_011189505.1 Photorhabdus tasmaniensis | reverse complement strand
ATAAAAAAGAACGTATTGGCGACTGGGAAGGAGATACGATAATAGGAAAAGATAAAAAAAGTGTCTTATTAACGTTGGTTGATCGCAAGACACTGTATACAATTATCGTTAAACTTGATAGCAAGCGGGCATCAGAAGTCGCAAAAGAGGCAGTGAAAGTATTATACCCGTTAAAACAAAAGGTTAAGACCATCACATTCGATAACGGTTTGGAGTTTGCAGATCATGAAATCATCAGTGAAAAGTTAGAAACCCAAATTGACTTTGCGCATCCTTATTCGCCCTGGGAAAGAGGGATCAATGAGAATATCAATGGGTTAATCAGACAATACTTTCCAAA
>NZ_PUJU01000240.1 GCF_011189505.1 Photorhabdus tasmaniensis | reverse complement strand
TTTATCAAGGCGTGCCTATTGCTGCTAAAGGTGATTTAGTAAACTGCCCTAAGTGCAAAGGGGTTTTTCCTATTGTGGAAGGCAGTGATAATTTAAAGCATCAGGGAAAACCTGTCGCATTAGAGGGGATGCACACAGCATGTGGCGCAAAACTGATTGCCAGCCAAAAAGATTTTCTCGCTTAATTAGACGAAAAATCACTTGGCCTATTTAGGGCAACACTGACGCGCTGCACTTGTCTTTTCCGTTTACCCAGCTAATACATTAATCCGGTAAAACGGAGAGCCGAGAAAAGTACCGTGACTATTTACAGGTCATGGATAATTTATTGAAAAGGAGAAATTGAGATGCCA
>NZ_PUJU01000239.1 GCF_011189505.1 Photorhabdus tasmaniensis | reverse complement strand
CAGAAGAAATCTACGTCAATAAAGAGGGGGCGGTTCGCGTTCACTTCCACTGGAACCGTTACGATGCGCCGGACGACCAGGCTTCCTGCTGGGTACGGGTGGCACAAGGCTGGAATGGCAACGGATTTGGCTTTCTGGCGACACCGCGAGTCGGTCAGGAAGTGATTATCTCCTACCTCAACGGCGATATTGACCGCCCGATTATTACCGGATGCACCTATAACGCGCTTAACCGTCCGCCGTTGAATTTACCGGCGGAAAAGACCCGTACCACATTCAGAACCAAAACCCATAAAGGAAATGGCTTTAACGAATTGCGTTTTGAGGATGAAAACGGCAGCGAGGAAGTGTTTATTCATGC
>NZ_PUJU01000238.1 GCF_011189505.1 Photorhabdus tasmaniensis | reverse complement strand
GCCGGGATCGCAGTTTTGAAATGGCGTTCACCGCTATTCCCTACGCGGAAAACATCTGTTTTCGGCCTGAATTAATCCCCAAACCGCGGATAGCGGGCACCTTGCCCGCCAGGGTGAGCAGCACCGTAGTGAACGACCGGTACGGGGATATTGATAAAGACGGGTTGTACCGGGTGGCGTTTGATTTTGACCGGGCGGAATGGTTGAAAGGGGGAGAAAGCCTGTGGGTGCGTCTGGCTCGCCCCTACGCGGGTGACACCTACGGTTTTCACTGGCCATTGCTTGATGGTACCGAGGTGGCGATCGCATTTGAAGGGGGCGACCCGGATCGGCCTTATATCGCCCATGCGCTGCACGACTCAAAACACC
>NZ_PUJU01000237.1 GCF_011189505.1 Photorhabdus tasmaniensis | reverse complement strand
TATGTCAATAATATCCTTTTTGCTGCTGAAGTTGCGGAGAGTTTTGGCCACATATTCTATTGTAGTCTGGATCTTCCTCGGTAGGCTAAGCGTCGTTCCACACACAACAACATCTCTCCACTGTTTGTTTAAAGTTTAGAAAGAAAATATCCATCGTTCACAAGATCGTAGGAGAAGGACACGACTTAAGGATCCCCCGGGCCATACTAGTACTGGATGCATCTGCAGGATATCGCGGCCGCGAGTCACTGTTAGAAGTCCCGTATCGTTATTGACATATTTCCTGGCCCCACATCCACCTCCTGGTGTTAAAAGTGGATGACTTCTACATGACACAGAAAATCTCTGGCAAGCTATAACTAAAGTAGGCTT
>NZ_PUJU01000236.1 GCF_011189505.1 Photorhabdus tasmaniensis | reverse complement strand
CAGCTTCTCAGTGTAATCGGAAGGGACCTGTGAAAAAAAGGTTCAAAAGCACTGATGGGCAAGTGTTCTCCAGACGGTCTTAGAACGGACATTAGCGGTTTTGACAGATAAGGATCCCCCGGGCCATACTAGTACTGGATGCATCTGCAGGATATCGCGGCCGCCATCTGCCCTACGTTTGAGGGTTATAAGCTGGGTAGTATTACTCCTACTAACGGGCTGCATACCTCCATCTTCTAGCAGGTGTGGTCAGCTTCTCAGTGTAATCGGAAGGGACCTGTGAAAAAAAGGTTCAAAAGCACTGATGGGCAAGTGTTCTCCAGACGGTCTTAGAACGGACATTAGCGGTTTTGACAGATAAGGATCCCCCGGGCCAT
>NZ_PUJU01000235.1 GCF_011189505.1 Photorhabdus tasmaniensis | reverse complement strand
CGAGTGCCAAACACATTGCCGACCGGCTAGCGGCTCAAAGCGCCGGCGGCTTACTCTTTACCCTCACGGCCGGCGGATTACCGCCTGAAACCTTTGTGGTGGCCGCCTTCTCACTCAACGAAGCCTTATCTACCCCCTTTAGTCTGGCGGTCAGTTTAGCCAGTGCCGACCCGGCGATTGATTTCGCCGCCGTCCTTGATACCCGCGCCACCCTGACTATCCTGCGCGCAGGCAAAATCGAGCGCACCGTCACT
Organism: Photorhabdus tasmaniensis; assembly: GCF_011189505.1. Taxonomy (GTDB): domain Bacteria; phylum Pseudomonadota; class Gammaproteobacteria; order Enterobacterales; family Enterobacteriaceae; genus Photorhabdus; species Photorhabdus tasmaniensis. The sequence goes on along the minus strand of NZ_PUJU01000235.1, from coordinate 127 downwards.
GGCATGGTTGCCTGCTTTGTACAGGGCAACACGGGCAAACATCAGACCCGCTATGAGATGACGGTGCGCCCCGATATGTGGCGCACCACCCTGCGTCAGAATGCCCGGATTTTTCAGCAGCAGGATA
>NZ_PUJU01000234.1 GCF_011189505.1 Photorhabdus tasmaniensis | reverse complement strand
ACTACTGGTACCACACTGATATCAACGGTGCGCCGCTGGAAGTCACGAACGAGGAAGGGAAAATAGCGTGGGCGGGAAAATATCGCCTTTTTGGCGAACTGGATGGCTCGCCGCTGGCTTACTTCACTGATCCGGCCCTGTCATCAACCGACTATGATTTCAGGCAAAACCTGCGTTATGCGGGCCAATACTTTGACAATGAGACTGGGCTGCATTTTAATACGTTCAGGTATTATGCCCCGGAGACAGGCCGGTTTATTACGCCCGACCCGCTAGGGCTGGCAGGGGGCCTGAATCCGTATGCGTACGTTCATAATCCGGCGAATTGGATTGATCCTCTGGGATTGGCGGGTTGTGATCCTACTGGATACCATAAACGCAAGGCCCTTCGAA
>NZ_PUJU01000233.1 GCF_011189505.1 Photorhabdus tasmaniensis | reverse complement strand
ACTACTGGTACCACACTGATATCAACGGTGCGCCGCTGGAAGTCACGAACGAGGAAGGGAAAATAGCGTGGGCGGGAAAATATCGCCTTTTTGGCGAACTGGATGGCTCGCCGCTGGCTTACTTCACCGATCCGGCCCTGTCATCAACCGACTATGATTTCAGGCAAAACCTGCGTTATGTGGGCCAATACTTTGACAATGAGACCGGGCTGCATTTTAATACGTTCAGGTATTATGCCCCGGAGACAGGCCGGTTTATTACGCCCGATCCGCTAGGGCTGGCAGGGGGCCTGAATCCGTATGCGTACGTTCATAATCCGGCGAATTGGATTGATCCTCTGGGATTGGCGGGTTGTGATCCTACTGGATACCATAAACGCAAGGCCCTTCGAA
>NZ_PUJU01000232.1 GCF_011189505.1 Photorhabdus tasmaniensis | reverse complement strand
CGCCCGTGCCAACCGCCGCTTCTGGTGCAATGGCATCTGCAACAAAAATCCCCACATTATTCAGGCACAGCGCCGGATTCGTTTTACACCCTTCAAGCGCAATACGCCCTGCCGCTGCCATTTCAGCAGATCACCATTAAGGGACGATGGCTGGAACAGATAGGTTTTTATGCTAATAGACCGGTGATTGTTAAAATAGAAGATGACCAGTTAATTATTAAACTTGTGTATCAGTTCTAAAAGTTAATAAAAATAATTCCCCCCCGATCGTATGATCGGGGAGAGTTGACTTTACTTTGGTATTTTTGTCAGTAACTCATTAACCTTATCGGTATCTTCTGGATGAAGTTTTAGATATTTTTCACAGGCTAATCTGACATAGTGATAACAGGTTTCTTCACTGA
>NZ_PUJU01000231.1 GCF_011189505.1 Photorhabdus tasmaniensis | reverse complement strand
ATCTGGACAACCGGGTGGACCTGATGGTGGGCGACATCCAGACCCAGTATGCGGTGAGTGCGCCGACGGGTGAACCGCTGGCGCTGTTTGACCCGGCAGGCAAACGGGTGTGGCGGCAGCCGAGACAGTCGCTGTACGGTCTGCCGCTGACAGAGCAGGGTGAGAACCCGCAACTGGATCCGGGCCTGCGATTTGCCGGGCAAATTTTTGATGAGGAAAGTGGTTTATGCTATAACCGGTTCAGGTATTATTTGCCGGAAGGGTGTTGTTATCTTAGTACTGATCCGCTAGGGCTGGCAGGGGGCCTGAATCCGTATGCGTACGTTCATAATCCGGCGAATTGGATTGATCCTCTGGGATTGGCGGGTTGTGATCCTACTGGATACCATAAACGCAAGGCCCTTCG
>NZ_PUJU01000230.1 GCF_011189505.1 Photorhabdus tasmaniensis | reverse complement strand
TCTGCAGGATATCGCGGCCGCAGAAGACCTAAGCTAGCGTTTAGAGTGCAATTTTGTCAGCAGCCATACTCTAAGCCCTGTTTTTAAGTACCCAGGAAGCCAGAGGGAATCACACATGAGCCAAACCTATTGAAGAAAGCATTAGGACAGTGCCAGTCTTAATCACAGTGGGGGGTATGTTATTCCCAATGAAGTCGTCCAGAAACGGACTAGGTAGTTAGCTTTTTCTAGTGCCCAACACATTAGAGGTGTGGTTTTTTTTCTCTAAAATAAGGGTGGCCATAGGCTCTTTTAACCAGAATCGGTGTAGTCAGCTGAAATTGACTTGCACGCCTGGGTCCTGTGTGTCTACTAACTTTCTCGCGAACGATAGCTAACGGATCCCCCGGGCCATACTAGTACTGGA
>NZ_PUJU01000229.1 GCF_011189505.1 Photorhabdus tasmaniensis | reverse complement strand
GGCCCACGGTGGCACTGGCTCCGGCACTGGCGTTCTGCTGCTGACTGTCATAGCGGTTGCTGTCTTGTTCGCTACTGAGCGTCAGGTGACGTTTCACCTCGGCGGTTATCTGTTCGCCGCTGACCTGAGCGCCTTTTAGCGAGGTGTCCCGGCCACTGTTCAGCTCGACGGTCTGTCCTGCCTGTAACGTGGTGTTATTGTGACTGACACTGTTGCCATTTTCATGGCCTTTGCCCCGACTGACATTGGCTGAGACATTCAGGCCGGTGCCCCCCGGTCCCGCAGTCAGGCCCACGCCCAGCGAGCTGCCGTGGCGGCTGTTTTTGCCAGTGGTCTGCTCACTGTTCTGGCTGGAGGAGAGCTGAATATCCCGGTTAGCATTCAGTTGCAGGTCTTTACCCGCCTGTAACT
>NZ_PUJU01000228.1 GCF_011189505.1 Photorhabdus tasmaniensis | reverse complement strand
CCTTGACAGTACAGGAGCACCAGGATTTACCGTTTGAGCAGGTGGTGGAAATCGTGCAGCCGCCGCGCCGACTGGCGCATACGCCATTGTTCCAGGTAATGTTTGCCTGGCAAAACAATGAGAATACGGCCTGGCAATTACCGGGGCTGGCCGTGTCACCGGTCGATCAGGTCTCTGATATTGATATTGTCAAATTTGATCTTGAACTGAATCTGTCAGAACAAGAGGGGCGGATTGTCGGTGCGTTGAGTTATGCGACTGCCCTGTTTGATCAATCGACGATAGAGCGGCAGGTGGGATATTTGCACGCGGTGTTGCAAGAGATGGTCGCTCACGCTCAACAGCGGATCGGGGAAATTGATATCCTGGCACCATCGGAGCGCAGGCTGTTGCTGGAAACCTGGAACGCGACGGAAACCC
>NZ_PUJU01000227.1 GCF_011189505.1 Photorhabdus tasmaniensis | reverse complement strand
ACAACCGCGACGTGCCGCTGGAAGAGTTGCTGCGTCAGCTGGCCGTGGAGGTTGAACAGGGGCACACCGTCTCACCGGCCCTGATAAAAAAGACCGACGACCGTTTTAACGCCCTGCTCAGTCGCTACTCTGCGTTACAACAAGACGCCGGGCTGACAGCACGTCCTGAGAAAGCCCACCCGTAACCTCAGAAAAGGAACCTTTACCATGTCATTTCAGAAAAAAACCGCCGGGCAGGTGGCACAGCAGATAGCCAGCCTGCTCAGCGCCCAAAGCGCTGGCGGGTTGCAGTTCACCCTCACGGCGGGCGGATTACCGCCTGAGACCTTTGTCGTCTCCCGGTTTTCACTCACCGAAGCCCTGTCAACCCCCTTCAGCCTGACGGTCAGTTTAGCCAGTGCCGACCCGGCGATTGATTTCG
>NZ_PUJU01000226.1 GCF_011189505.1 Photorhabdus tasmaniensis | reverse complement strand
GTAAATCACAAGCCAGGAATGGCTTACGGTAAATAAACTCAGAAATATAATGTAATATATAGATATATGTATTTTGCTTTGGTATATTCTGGGCGGGCGCTTGAGACTATCTGTCTCTGGCGCGCTGGAGCAGATAGAAGAAAGCCCCAAATGATCTTTCAATCAATTTGAGGCCCATCTATGCGTAGCAACATAAGATTAGCCTCTTACACGCCGAAAGGCAAGGAGACGCTAACCATGAAACAGCAAAAAGCGGTACTTATCGCTATTATCGTAATCTGTATTGCCGCTTTAGCGGTTGTGCTGGTCACGAGGAAGGATCTCTGTGAGGTTCGCATCCGAAGCGGCCAAACGGAGGTTGCTGTTTTCATGGATTACGAAACCAGGTAAGAGCAACGGCGGGGAGTCATCCCCGCCATCGCTTAT
>NZ_PUJU01000225.1 GCF_011189505.1 Photorhabdus tasmaniensis | reverse complement strand
AATAAACGACCCGGATTCCAACCGCAGTGTATCCAGATCACAAACGGCCCGTAATGTCGCGGGCAAATGTATCTCCAGAAAGTCTCTGGCCGTATCAATATGACCTAAAAACTGTTTAAAAACAGCGCCATGTAGCATTGGTGTATTTTTTTCTTCATCGGCGAATGGTAGCATATTCTCTTTTATACTGAAGGAATATTAAGCAAAAAACCAAGCGGACTGAGATGTCTTGCATTTTCTTTGACGAAAACGTTGATCGTATCTCAGGTACTTTAATTTCCTTCTTAAGTGAAGTTCAGGTTAACTATATACCCAAGAAACTTCAAGATGCAGTTTTTAGCACCTGAAAATGGTCGTTAATTCTAGACATCAGCGAGTCCGCTATATCAGGTAGCGTTGTGGTGAAAAATTTGAATACTTTGTCTCGAAATT
>NZ_PUJU01000224.1 GCF_011189505.1 Photorhabdus tasmaniensis | reverse complement strand
AATCCGTTGCCATTCCAGCCTTGTGCCACCCGTACCCAGCAGGAAGCCTGGTCGTCCGGCGCATCGTAACGGTTCCAGTGGAAGTGAACGCGAACCGCCCCCTCTTTATTGACGTAGATTTCTTCTGTGCCGGGCCCAACCACCGTGGCGACTTCATCACCGTCCGCCAGCGGTTTATAGCGGTAGGGGGGACGCCAGTCGTTGCGGCCGGGAATAAACCGGGTCTGGGAATGGAGGGTGGTGCCGGTGCCGTTATCACCTAAAACAGCAGGGACGTACCCTTGATGTTGAGAAGAGACAACTTGCCAGCGGTCATTCATGGTATCAATCGGGTGGTGGGTTAATTTGAAGATCCTGCCCGGCATTAATCGAATACAATTGCTCTCCGCTTGCCCTGATTTGCTGTCCGTCCGCAGGGCTTCCAGCCGGTACTG
>NZ_PUJU01000223.1 GCF_011189505.1 Photorhabdus tasmaniensis | reverse complement strand
GGTAAGCTATCGGCTTCTTTGGCTGCTTCATCATGATAGATAACTTTAAACACTCTTTCCTCCTCCTGAAATAAATATTAGCATCCAAGTTAAATTAGCTCAAAGGCTAATTTTTCAAAGAAATGTACAGAATCTGTTATGAGATGGCCAACGACAAATCTACCTGATTTCCCATATCAGCTTATCATTTCAAGCATTGAGAATGCTGTAAGCTGCATGACTTACCAAATTGGGCTATGTAAATCCGCTGATTTATCACCCAAAAGATGTTCGTAATTCCCTCATAATTAATGCATTCTTCTCTTAATCATCATTTTGGTTATTTATTGATACGCAGATAAGTCCGATTTTTACCAGATTGAATCCCGTTTAATGCTTTAACAGTCTGCCTTGGCAAAGAATAATGTCAGTTAATCAACTACGGAAAATGTTGGTTT
>NZ_PUJU01000222.1 GCF_011189505.1 Photorhabdus tasmaniensis | reverse complement strand
GACCACTTTGTGATTCATGACTGGGGTGAAGTCGTAACAAGGTAACCGTAGGGGAACCTGCGGTTGGATCACCTCCTTACCTGAGATGCAGTTGAGTGCAGTGCTCACACAGATTGTCTGATGAAAGAACAGAGTAAATTATCGTAACAGGCTTGTAGCTCAGGTGGTTAGAGCGCACCCCTGATAAGGGTGAGGTCGGTGGTTCAAGTCCACTCAGGCCTACCAGTTTTGCTTATCCCTGGGGGCTTCCCCCGCGCGTGAACCGCGTTGACCTTCCCGGCGCGCCAGGCGAATTGGCTGGTATTGATGACGATAATGCAGTGTCTCTGTATGGGGCTATAGCTCAGCTGGGAGAGCGCCTGCCTTGCACGCAGGAGGTCAGCGGTTCGATCCCGCTTAGCTCCACCATACTAAAATCATAGTTCAGAGTGTATTGGCGACAGTAT
>NZ_PUJU01000221.1 GCF_011189505.1 Photorhabdus tasmaniensis | reverse complement strand
ACAATGGCATTCGGTTAAACTCTTGCCGGGGCATCAAAAGAGTTCCATCGGGTTCTGGGACGCATAGATTTTCGTGGATAGTGCCTCCCAGGCCTCACCCGGTGAGTCATTCCGGCAAGTCCCTCTGAAAGAGCACAATAAAATGATTTTAAATGTTTTTTTATCCCCTGAATTAGCAAAGACAAGTGTCTTACTACGAGAAACAAACAGTTTTTGAAATTCAATTTCTGTTTATTTTCTCTGCTATCAATGCAGTCGCTATCGTTGCCTCTGTGATTAATATCATTTTCCGATATCCTTGTCAGGTTCAGTAATAATATATGCGCTTGGATTTCTTGTTTTACGCCTTTCTCACTCTGTGAATGGAAATCCTCAATGCAAAGGATTGACTTGGACAATTTATATAACTCTTCTATATTCCATCTAAGGTGATATAAATCATGAAAAGCTTCGA
>NZ_PUJU01000220.1 GCF_011189505.1 Photorhabdus tasmaniensis | reverse complement strand
GAGGTTGCTAGCAGTCTGTTGCTGATAGTCTTGTTGATAACCGTCATTGAGCACATCAAACAGGTAATCTGGGCTGCTATGCCATGGGTTACCTCAGAGAGTAAAGACAAAGAATGAATAGTTTTGCCTATATAATATCTGAGCGAAAAAATATAACAAAAAATGTACGGTGTCGCGGCTATTTGATTGGTTAATATCCGATTAATTTTAAAAATGTGATGTATATCACGAATTTTTTGTGAGGTGCGGTTGTCACGCAGTTAGCGCTTCAAGCCTAACAGGCGAGAGTGGGATGGTATTGCCCAATGTTGCATTAGTGTTGCTATGCATCTGTTTGAGTTTTTCCTTGTTCATCCAGTAAGCCATCAGGCAATTTGAAACTGGCGTGAGGATCCAATGTGTCGTTTTACCGCCACGGTACTGGGTTAATTTATTGATTAAATAAGATTTCAAAA
>NZ_PUJU01000219.1 GCF_011189505.1 Photorhabdus tasmaniensis | reverse complement strand
AGAAAAAAGGTGCCTGCCACCTGTTCCGGCACGCGATGGCAACGCAGATGCTGGAGAACGGGGCGGACCTGCGCTGGATACAGGCGATGTTAGGCCATGCGAGCGTGGAATCCACCCAGGTGTATACGCAGGTCTCTATCCGGGCCTTACAGGCGGTTCATGCCAGTACGCATCCGGCGGAACACATGGCCGACGAAAAAGTCAGCGACGCCGATGAGGTGGGTTTACTGGCCGACCTGTACGCCGAAGACAACGCCGACGCTGACACACCGCCGGACAGCCCGACGCCGACCTGAAACCCCGATATCCGCTGACTGTCCGCCCGCCCTCGTTAAGCTGGGCGGGTTCGGTGTGGGGGCAGACCGTGGCCGGACTGCCCGTCGGCATCGGCGCACGCGGGGGTAAATAGTCGTCAGGCGGCCCAACCGCTGGCGTCCCCGTTGAGCCGGTACAGGCCGCCCAACGCCT
>NZ_PUJU01000218.1 GCF_011189505.1 Photorhabdus tasmaniensis | reverse complement strand
CGCCCGTAACTTTCGAAAATGTGAAATGGCGTGCTATTTTCTGCTTCATAATCGGTGGCGTTATGCTGCAAAGCATAATTGGGGTTGTGGTAATTCCGGTCTTTTTGAGTGATGGATTCAGGGCGCATGTGGGAGCCAAAAGACCATCCGGAGATAACATTTTCATCTGTTGCGTCGGTGACATCTGGGTTGTAAATCAACGTATCCGGTGCCCTCATGTGTAAGTGGCTGTCGCTCACATGGAGCCCATCATCGGCGAACCAGAAGAAAATCCCCTCTTCCGCTGCCAGGCGGGTGAAGAAATCATAGGAGGATTCCCTTTTCATGGTGGTGTATTCCCGCACTGAGTGCGGGTCATTAAAACGTATATTGGCCTGGAGTTTTTTCTGTTTCAGCAGGCTGTGTAAAATGTCGGGAACACTGAGCTGGTGATAAATACGGCTGTCCTGATCCAGAGTCAGCAGCCACATTTCTGGCCTGACG
>NZ_PUJU01000217.1 GCF_011189505.1 Photorhabdus tasmaniensis | reverse complement strand
TCTCGCTGCCGAATATGCTTTTGCACCATTTCCAGTAGCGCGATCCGTTTATGCGTCAGGATTTCATCATCCGGTATCACCGTCACATCGACCAGCGGGAATGGACCGGAATAGATTTCCTTCGCCAACGCCGGATCATCGAAGCAGTCGAGCCAATGGGTACTCCACGGATACGGCTGGATTTTCCCGTGATAGAACAACATCGGAATGACCAGCGGTAATTTTTCATGTCCCTGCTCCAGATGCCGTTGCATGGCTGAAATACTGTAACGCATCAACCGGAATGCCATCATCTTATCCGGGGAACTCTGGTGTTCAATCACGCAATACACGTAACCGTCACCCCGTGCCGTTTTCAGTGAATACAAAATGTCGGAATAATGCGCCCGCAGATTGTCTTCAATAAACGACCCGGATTCCAACCGCAGTGTATCCAGATCACAAACGGCCCGTAATGTCGCGGGCAAATGTATCTCCAGAAAGTCT
>NZ_PUJU01000216.1 GCF_011189505.1 Photorhabdus tasmaniensis | reverse complement strand
AGTGATATCGCCCTGACTGTTAAGGGCCACGGTATTGCCGGCCAGCAAAGCGCCGTCACTGCTCAGGTCGCCCTGACGGACACGCGCGTAAACCTGCGGCACAGTCACCACCTCGGTCGTGCCATCCTGCAGGGTCACGGTTTGATTGGTCAGCCAGATAATGTCCGAGGTCAACAGCGCCATCTGCGCCGGGCTTAAGGCGACACCGGGCATTAATTGTTGCTGTTTGCCAAAGGCGATACCCGCATCCATCAACGCTTTAAACTGCGCTTCATCGTTATGGTAACCGGACAGATAACGCTGGCCGGTCAGTTGAGTGATTTGGTCCCGTACCAACCGCTGTTCATAGAATCCGTCGCCTAACCGTTTGTGGACCAGAGCCGGGTCGTGCGTTAACTGTTGCTGCATGTAGTCCGAGCCCAGCCACTGTTTGTACTGGGTGAATTTCGGGTCGGTCTCCACCAGATAGTGGCTGTCACTGCCCGGTTGCA
>NZ_PUJU01000215.1 GCF_011189505.1 Photorhabdus tasmaniensis | reverse complement strand
ATAAGTGCAATTTTTCAGAAGGGCGGTCAGTTGCTATAGTAGGCATCTTTCTCGCCAAAGGAAAATGCACTATGGCCTATACACAACTGACCGAAACAGAAAGATATCAGGTTTCCAGCTTAAAAGAAGCGGGTTTTTCACAGCTTTTCATTGCTGAGTCACTTAAGCGAAGTCCGTCGACCATCAGCAGAGAATTGAAGAGAAATCAAGAGGTCCAGACATACTGTCCTGAACAGGCTCATTTGAAGGGATTGGCACGTCGTCATTTTGCTAAGAAAGCCGTGAAAATAACGCCGGTAGTAAGAAAATGGATAAAACGGTTAATTTGGAAAGACTTAAGCCCTGAACAGGTGGTTGATTATTTGAAGCAACATAAAGGGATATCTTTGCATCATGAGACGATTTATAGGCTGATTTATAAAGATAAAATAGAGGGGGGTGATTTATGGCAACATCTGCGAATTGCCAGAAAACCCTATCGCAAACGTTATGGTC
>NZ_PUJU01000214.1 GCF_011189505.1 Photorhabdus tasmaniensis | reverse complement strand
CGTAACGGCAGGGTATTGATAAACAGCCCCATCCCATTATCAGCCCCTTCTCCCGCCGCCATGCGCCCAAACAGCACGGTACCAAACACCACTTTCTCCTGACCACTGGTATGTGATAATACCTGGGCCCAGGCCAGATGACACAGCGCCGCCAGACTGACACCCAAATGCCGGGCCTGATGGCGAAGACGGTCATTTAACCCGGTAGTCAGCATCCGGTAGGATTCCGTCTCCTGAGATCCATCATGATGCACGTTCGCCAGCCCAAACGGCAACGTGGGTTCAGCCACCGCCGCCAACATGTTAGTAAAGAAGCGGGTATGTTCCTCCTGACTAATACCTAACCGGGCCTGCGCCACCAGATTGCGGAACGGCACCGGCGTAGGCAGGCCGTCTTCCTGACCGGTAAGATACGCTTGTACTTCGCGATTCATCACATCCAGCGTGGTATGGTCACCAATCAGGTGATGCAGCAATTCCAGTAGTAACCAGCGGCCATCGG
>NZ_PUJU01000213.1 GCF_011189505.1 Photorhabdus tasmaniensis | reverse complement strand
AAGTGGAACGGTAAAGAATGGGTAGTTGATAAAGACCTTCTCAAATCGCATCAGATTGATGAAGCCAAGCAACAGCAAGCAGCACTGTTACAACAGGCAAATGACACTCTCTCATTGCTACAAGACTCGGTTGACTTGGAGGTTGCGACAGACTCAGAGAAAGCCGCTTTGCTTGAATGGAAGAAATACCGGGTATTACTCACTCGGGTAGATACTTCACAAGCACCCAATGTTGAATGGCCGGAGCAGCCGAAGTAAGGATAGGGGCATGATACCATTGATTTAATTCTGGTTTTTCAGAGAACAAAGGAGGTCGACCAGAATCAAAAAAACCTTATATGCCCGTCGCTTCTTGGATACATTAACCAAGGCGACGGGCAACAGTTAAACAATACTAATTTTGAGGTTGACGCCACACGCCGCCGCATAGCGCTCAAGTGTCGCAACGCTGGCTTTCATCGGATTCTTTTCAACCTTAGCGACTGCCGGTGGGGTAATTCCCA
>NZ_PUJU01000212.1 GCF_011189505.1 Photorhabdus tasmaniensis | reverse complement strand
TGATGAAACAATTTCAGTCATCGTGCTATCTTCCTGCCGTCTCTGAGAGAGCAGAACACTGTCCATTGCCGTTGATAAAGGCGCAGCAGAAACATCGGGATTTCCTGAAACAATCATTTGCGGTGATACAACCGTGACAGAGAATATTTCTGATATTGTCGGTGCACTGGCTTGACTCAAAGCTTCTGTGATTATCTGACCTATTGCGTCATCTTCCTGCATGTCGCCGGATAGAAGACAAAACAGCGTAGGCAAGGCATCCGGTACCGATGCCAGCCAGGTCACCGCCTTAGCCGGCAGCAATCGCCCGGCGAATACCCCCCCAAAATGACAGGCAACCCTCGTCTCCACTGGGGGAGTTTTGAACCGGAAACGATACAGCCCCTGTGGCACAGCCAACCCAGGATACCAGGGTTGCCCTTCGTCCAGTTCTCCGTCAAACTGGGCCAAAACAGGTAAAAAATGAAATAACGCAGCGTAAAACACCACCGTGTTCCATATCACACTTTGTTCTG
>NZ_PUJU01000211.1 GCF_011189505.1 Photorhabdus tasmaniensis | reverse complement strand
TGATGAAACAATTTCAGTCATCGTGCTATCTTCCTGCCGTCTCTGAGAGAGCAGAACACTGTCCATTGCCGTTGATAAAGGCGCAGCAGAAACATCGGGATTTCCTGAAACAATCATTTGCGGTGATGCAACCGTGACAGAGAATATTTCTGATATTGTCGGTGCACTGGCTTGACTCAGGGCTTCTGTGATTATCTGACCTATTGCGTCATCTTCCTTCATATCGCCGGATAGAAGACAAAACAGCGTAGGCAAGGTATCCGGTACCGATGCCAGCCAGGTCACCGCCTTAGCCGGCAGCAATCGCCCGGCGAATACCCCCCCCAAAATGACAGGCAACCCTCGTCTCCACTGGGGGAGTTTTGAACCGGAAACGATACGGCCCCTGCGGCACAGCCAACCCAGGATACCAGGGTTGCCCTTCGTCCAGTTCTCCGTCAAACTGGGCCAAAACAGGTAAAAAATGAAATAACGCAGCGTAAAACACCACCGTGTTCCATATCACACTTTGTTCTG
>NZ_PUJU01000210.1 GCF_011189505.1 Photorhabdus tasmaniensis | reverse complement strand
GAACACCAGAGTTCCCCGGATAAGATGATGGCATTCCGGTTGATGCGTTACAGTATTTCAGCCATGCAACGGCATCTGGAGCAGGGGCATGAAAAATTACCGCTGGTCATTCCGATGTTGTTCTATCACGGGAAAATCCAGCCGTATCCGTGGAGTACCTATTGGCTCGACTGCTTCGATGATCCGGCGCTGGCGAAGGAAATCTATTCCGGTCCATTCCCGCTGGTCGATGTGACGGTGATACCGGATGATGAAATCCTGACGCATAAACGGGTCGCGTTACTGGAAATGGTGCAAAAGCATATCCGGCAGCGAGATATGGCGGAGCTGCTGCAAGAACTGGTTATGCTGCTGGCGTATGATTACTATACGGATGAACAGCTAAAAAGCGTGCTAAACTACTTATTACAGGCGGGAGATACCGCTGATCCAGAGGGTTTTATCCGGCGACTGGCAGAACAGTCCCCGAAGTATGAGGAGGTACTGATGACAATAGCGCAGAAACTGGAGCAGAAGG
>NZ_PUJU01000209.1 GCF_011189505.1 Photorhabdus tasmaniensis | reverse complement strand
GCCAGGCGGCCAGATGCTGGCGTAAGGTGGCGAAGCGGGCCGGGATGGCGTCGGGTTGACTGTGGGCTTCCGTTACTGAGGGGCGTTTTTTTCTGTCTGGCGAGGCGAGCGTTGTTGCTAGGCTGGTCGGGATAGCGTGTTGCTGCTGCAACCAGTCGAACCACAGGCGTAAGGCCCGCAGGCGTCGGCGCTGACTGTCCGGCGTATAGAGCTGACCGCCGGCCTTGCGGTATTGGGTCAGATACTGCTGCCAGTTTGCCAGTAACGGCTCGGTGACTTGTGAAGCCGACAGGATGCCCTGTCCCTCACACCAGTTGACGAACGGCGACAGCCGTTCATGACTGGCGGCCTGGCTCTTTTGACTCAACCCCTGCAACAGCAGGTTATCCAGATAGGCGTCCAGATGCTGGCGCAGGGTCAGCTGGGTAGGCTCAGATTGATGTTTAACGGGTGATGACATGATGGGGTTTCCTGTAGAGAACAGCGGTTAGTGTTATCAGTGTGTGATACATCACGACG
>NZ_PUJU01000208.1 GCF_011189505.1 Photorhabdus tasmaniensis | reverse complement strand
GCCTGCTATTGAGTGGCAGGCACCTGACCCTGCGCACCGGCGATGTTGATAACACCGGCGGAATGATAGCGGCGGACGGCAAAACCACCCTGACCAGCACCGTGCTCACCAATACGCAGGGACAGATCGCGGGGAATGGCGGACTGGATATTCACAGCCGGCAACTCACCAACCGCGAAGGCACTTTACAATCCGCAGACGCCCTGACACTGGATACTGACGGGCAGTTACTGGATAACCAGCAGGGCCAGATTATTGGTGAGGGCACCACCACGGTCACCAGTGGTCAACTGGATAATCGTCAGGGCCACCTTCAAGGCGGACAGTTGGCTATCGACACCCGACAGGCGCAGACCGATAACCGGGACGGCAAATTGTTGTCGGCAGGGAGGCTCAACCTGAAAACCCAACGGCTCGACAATCGTCACGGTCAGGTACAAGCGGTGGGCGATACCACGCTTAACGTGCAGGAAAAAACCGACAACACTGGCGGCCTGATGCGAGGGGGTCAGCAACTCAC
>NZ_PUJU01000207.1 GCF_011189505.1 Photorhabdus tasmaniensis | reverse complement strand
CGTCAGGCCAGAAATGTGGCTGCTGACCCTCGATCAGGACAGCCGTATTTATCACCAGCTCAGTGTTCCCGACATTTTACACAGCCTGCTGAAACAGAAAAAACTCCAGGCCAATATACGTTTTAATAACCCTCACTCAGTGCGGGAATACACCACCATGAAAAGGGGATCCTCCTATGATTTCTTTACCCGCCTGGCTGCGGAAGAGGGGATTTTCTTCTGGTTCGCCGATGATGGCCTCCATGTGAGCGACAGCCACTTACACATGAGGGCACCGGATACGCTGATCTACAACCCAGATGTCACCGACGCAACAGATGAAAATGTTATCTCCGGATGGTCTCTTGGCTCCCACATGCGCCCTGAATCCATCACTCAAAAAGACCGGAATTACCGCAACCCCAATTATGCTTTGCAGCATAACGCCACCGATTATGAAGCAGAAAATAGCACGCCATTTCACATTTTCGAAAGTTACGGGCGGTTTCAAAAAGACAAAGAGGGCATTCCGTTTACTCAGTAC
>NZ_PUJU01000206.1 GCF_011189505.1 Photorhabdus tasmaniensis | reverse complement strand
GCGCAAGTCTGGCGCTGATGAAGGCAAGTCGGGGTCAAGTCTGCCCCAGGTCAGGGCCAAGTCTGGTTCACCCAAACCGGCTGCAAGCCGCAGTGACAAAGGGCGGAAAGGTTCGCAAGTCGGGGAAAGCTGAAAAGGACTGTTCCGGCCATATAAAAATCAGGCCGTCGTACCGTACTGCCCCCTCATCAACGAACCCGAAAGCCGGATATAAAGAGTGAATATGACTCGCGCAAGTCTGGCCCGGATGAAGGCAAGTCAGAGTCAAGTCTGCCTCAAGTCGGGGCCAAGTCTGGTTCATCAAAACCGGCTGTAAGCCGCAGCAGTCAAGGACTGAATGGCTCGCAAGTCTGGGCAGACAGAAAAGGACTGTTCCGGCCACTTAAAAATCAAGCCATCGTATCGTCGTGATGTATCACACACTGATAACACTAACCGCTGTTCTCTACAGGAAACCCCATCATGTCATCACCCGTTAAACATCAATCTGAGCCTACCCAGCTGACCCTGCGCCAGCATCTGGACGCCTA
>NZ_PUJU01000205.1 GCF_011189505.1 Photorhabdus tasmaniensis | reverse complement strand
TGTCTCGGCTGCCGCCACACCCGTTTGCCTGCCAGGTCAAACAGCGCCAGCGGTTCACCCGTCGGCGCACTCACCGCATACTGGGTCTGGATGTCGCCCACCATCAGGTCCACCCGGTTGTCCAGATTGAGGGTAAACTGTCGGGTCTGCTGGGCTGTCAGCTCCCACCCGTCAAACACCAGATGCCGGATTATTTTCAACCGACCATGCTGGTATTCGCGGATTTCCGCCAGTACGTCCCCGTCCCACAGGTATGTGGTCAGCTTACCGGTCTGGATACAGCGTTTTTCTGTCCGCCGCCCGAAAGCATCATAGCGATATTCCCACCGGCGGCCATCCGGGGTGATGAGACCGGTCAGCTGGTTCTGGCTGTTCCAGCGGTATTTCGTCACCGCCAGCCGGTAACCTTCGGCTAAAAATTGTTTCTCTTTCATGCGACCAGCCAGGTCGTAGACAAACCGGTGTGAGCCAACCCAGTTCAGGCGGTGACCTTCCTGATAGAGGGTTTCCCCCATTATCTCCTGCACCCCGTCGAACC
>NZ_PUJU01000204.1 GCF_011189505.1 Photorhabdus tasmaniensis | reverse complement strand
CCTTCTACCAGATAATATTTAAAACCCGCCTGAATATTCGTTTCCGCCCTAATCGCCAGCGTACCCCTGACGCTATCCCCCAATTGGAATTCCATCTCCCGCTCTTCATTGCTGGCATATTTAAATGACAGATTTAACGCCCCTTCCAGCACCATATCTAATTGCGCCCCCAGATAAGCACCATCCCGCCCATCATCTACCGCCGCCTTTCCTTTTAATCCCTGCTCCCGAATAAGCGCAATTAATTTCTCAACACCGAATGCCGTGGCAAATGCCTGAATTAAATCCAGCCGCAATTTAATCCCCATCAGCGGCGATAACGCCACCGAAACCGCCTGTTCAAAATACGCCCCATTGCCATGTGCAGCATTTACCAGTTTACTGCCGCCGCTTAAGGCGATTTCCGGCGTCTGGATTTCCATATCCAGCAGTCTTATTTCCTGGCTGCCTTCACGAGAAAACAGTGTTTGCAGCATATCAACTGCCTGAAAACCTTTATTCACTAACCCCAGTTTTTTGCGCTTTGTTTTAAACGCCTCTTTCAGTT
>NZ_PUJU01000203.1 GCF_011189505.1 Photorhabdus tasmaniensis | reverse complement strand
CGCATTTGAAGGGGGCGACCCGGATCGGCCTTATATCGCCCATGCGCTGCACGACTCAAAACACCCTGATCACGTCACCTTATTCAACTACAAACGCAATGTCCTGCGCACCCCGGCGAATAACAAACTGCGGATGGATGACGAACGCGGTCGGGAGCACATCAAACTGAGTACCGAATACGGCGGTAAGAGTCAGCTCAACCTGGGATATCTGGTGGACAGTCAGTAACCACACCCGGATAAACGGGGAGAAGGTTTTGAGTTGCGGACAGACGACTGGGGGGTGATCCGGGCCGGTAAGGGGATGTTTATCAGTGCGGATAAACAAGCCAATGCGGGGGGAGACGTGTTGGCAATGCAGGAAGCAATCGGTCAGTTACAACAGGCGCAGGCGTTAACCGAAGCATTACGGGGTGCGGCTAAAATCGCCAAAGCTGAATTAGCGGATTTGCAGCAACAGAAGGCGTTATTGAGTGACACGTTAACGGAACTGAGAAAATCGGCGCTGTTACTTTCCGCCCCTGAGGGTATTGCTCAGACGACGGCGAAAAGTCTCC
>NZ_PUJU01000202.1 GCF_011189505.1 Photorhabdus tasmaniensis | reverse complement strand
ATTTTATGGGCATACATGCCGCCCAGTGCCGCCACATCCAACGCAAACGCCGGGGGCTTATTATCAGCCGATTTTTTTTCAATTTGCCGGTGCGCAGCATCCACCCGATTGCGTCCGGTGGTCACGTTCAGGTCTTGCGCATGTAATCTGGCGTTAATCGCCACGGAGCGCGCAATAATATCGGTGTAACTTTGCTGTGTGCTGTCCATGCCGTGCCCGTCAATCCGCACTTCCCCCTGATTGACATCAAACCCTTTCAACCGGCCCTGTTCCATCAGCGCCTCGCCGGTGGTCAGCGTGGTACGATGCGCGTTGATAAACCCGCAGCCGTTGCAGGTGATCCCGGCGGGGTTAGCGATAATCACCTCCGCTTTGCGGCCAGCCACTTCAACCCAGCCATTGAGGTGACTGCGGTCGCGGCTGTTGACCTCATTGAGGATAATTTTCGCTTCCCCTTTGGCGAGCCAGGGGTTACCGGCCACCATCCCACCGAGTTGCGTCTGAGTGGGGTTAGCGCTGTTATTGAGGATAACGCCTGATTTATCCACATCAAACTG
>NZ_PUJU01000201.1 GCF_011189505.1 Photorhabdus tasmaniensis | reverse complement strand
CCGTAGTTATCCAGGATTAATGTGAGGGTTTCCGCATGGGGATATTGATGATTCAGTTCATCTAACATTTTGATAAATAAGTCAGAGTTCTTTTTTATTCCTTTAACATAGGTGATTTGCTCTGTTTGGGCATTGAGGCAGCCTGCAAGGTAATGTTTTTCGTTTCTTCCCGGGATGATAACCCGTTTTTGTTGTCCTTTGAAACACCCGTCCGCGCCAATTTTCGGGTTTAAATCAATATCCACCTCATCTTCATAGAAAACGGGATGTTTTTCTGAAATATTCGCTTTGGCTTCTGCGATCTTTGCCATTTTCTCATCGTATTTGGGATCAGGTTGTTTTACCGTAGGTGCCGCTCTGCGCCAAACAATCCCCGCCTGAGCAAAGTAACTATAGAGGACACTTTGTGTCAGAGAAAGGTTGAGTCATTCATTAAGGGTATGAGTCATGAGTTCAAGGCTCCAGCGAGAGCGGAGATAGCCTAATTCTTGGGGCGATTGCTGTAATAAGACAAGCAATAGGTTATAGAGAGGGGAGAGATCCCAGACAGCAGGTCGGCC
>NZ_PUJU01000200.1 GCF_011189505.1 Photorhabdus tasmaniensis | reverse complement strand
AGGGGGGATGCATGTTTGAACTGATATTTCACGAAGAAGCTAGCAATGAGATTCAAGCACTGGACGAGGTGATGAGAGGTAAAACGGTACTGGCACTTGATAAACTAGAAGCTAGGGGGAACACATTGCGGTACCCGGCAACAGAGCCGTTGCGTGACGGGTTATTCCAGTTACGTGTTGGCAATAAAGACATTACCCGAACCATTTTTGCTTATGTCGCCGGCCGGAGAATTTACATACTCCGCACATTTATCAAAAAAACACCGAAAACCCCAGCGCCAGAAATAAAGCTGGCATTGCAAAGATTAGAGGAGATGACAAATGAAAGTTAAAGGTATTCCCTGGTCAGAAGTCAGGGCACAAGCCCTTTCATCCCCCGGAGCTCAGGCCGCTTATGAAGCAGCCAAACAGGAAGAAGAACTCTACGAGTTGATACAGAGCATGAAAAAAAGGGCAGGCATTAACAGTTCACAGTTAGCCGAACGATTGGGAATTACCCCACCGGCAGTCGCTAAGGTTGAAAAGAATCCGATGAAAGCCAGCGTTGCGACACTTGAGCGCTATG
>NZ_PUJU01000199.1 GCF_011189505.1 Photorhabdus tasmaniensis | reverse complement strand
GGCCCAAAAAAGGCCAACAAGTCTATCAATATCAGGCCGTATTCCGGCTGGATGAGAAAAAAATGCTGATTTTCACCCTGTCATCCCCGCAGAAATTCACCGATGCTCAACGGCAGTGGCTGGATGATGGCCTGAAAAGTTTCCAGTTCTAAGAAGGGGGCGCTATGCCAGAAGCTGCACGACTCGGAGACACGATAGGCCATTCCAGCGCCATGGCGGGACTGATGGCGGGAACCGTCATCGGTTCATTAATTTCAGCTGCCGGGGGGATTCTCGCCGGGGCCCTCTTTGTGGCCGGATTGGCTGCATCCTGTATCGGGGTGGGCGTTTTGCTGATTGGTGCCGCTATTGCGGTGGGCATGGCGGCGGGTTATTTAGGCGACATGGCGCGTGACGCCGCTGTCTCTGCGGGGGCCTCGTCGCGCAGTCCCTGCGGGGCAATTACGCGAGGCTCCCCCAATGTCTTTATCAACAGCAGACCCGCCGCTATCGCGACACGCAGCACGGTGGAATGCAGTAAAGAGCATGGCCTGCGCCAGATGGCAGAAGGCTCGGCTTCCGTTTTC
>NZ_PUJU01000198.1 GCF_011189505.1 Photorhabdus tasmaniensis | reverse complement strand
ATAGCCGCTGACAGCATCCGTAAACAGGCGCAGCTGGCTAAACCGGGGGCCTGCCATCTGTTCCGCCACTCAATGGCAACTCAGATGCTGGAGAACGGCGCGGACACCCGGCATATCCAGGCGATACTGGGGCATGAGAAACTGGAAACCACGCAAATCTATACGCGGGTGGCAATCGGTCACTTAAAGAAAGTGCATGAGCAGACCCACCCGGCAGAACGGCAGTCAAAGCAGGCCACGCCGCCAGACGATAAGCAGGCCGATAGCGCCAGGCCGGACAGCCCGAAGCCGGCCTGAAATCTCAGTGCGGTTGGACAGTTCGAAGGTTAGCCGGTTCCCTGTGAG
Source organism: Photorhabdus tasmaniensis (assembly GCF_011189505.1). GTDB lineage: Bacteria > Pseudomonadota > Gammaproteobacteria > Enterobacterales > Enterobacteriaceae > Photorhabdus > Photorhabdus tasmaniensis. Next base: position 225 of record NZ_PUJU01000198.1, on the reverse strand, counting down.
CGCGTGGGGTGCAGTGAAAGGCAGACCGCGCGCGTCCCTGCGCACGGACTGCCTGCCCACCTTCGGAGTGCCGGCGGTAAATGGTGGCCGCCCGGCGCTGAACTTCGGTGTCCTCTGTCAGCATCGTTGCCGGTCAGCCACCATTCAACATAATGTGGCATTACGCGAAAGCGGGCCTGAACGGCCCGCCAACGCGTAACAAACATTATGTCGGCGCCGCCCACC
>NZ_PUJU01000197.1 GCF_011189505.1 Photorhabdus tasmaniensis | reverse complement strand
GGGATGGGTTTACTTGTTCATATTGATGTTGCCGCCCAACACGATGACGCCGCTGGCGTTGATTTCAATGCTGTTGGTCTCTCCGCCGAAGATGATTTTGATGCTCTCCGGGGTCATCACGATTTTTCCTGCGCCGACTTTCAGCATGATAGTGTCACTGGCTTCATACAGCTGAGTCCCGTCGCCCGCTTTCCCGGCACTGGTCCTGACCTGGACCTGATTGGCGTCGGTGCTGCGCAGCTGGCAGATGGTTTCCATCAGGTTACCCTGTTCAATGGTTGTTTTTTCATCACCGGCCTGAACGGTGATCTCACGGTCGGCGGTTTCTACGGTGAGAGTCTGGTGATGTTTTACCCGGGTATGCATATCCCGTTGAGCGTGCAGCGACAGTGCTTCACTGCCTTTGGCATCTTCAAAACACAGTTCGTTATAGCCTTCGCCCTTGTGGGTTTTTGAGCGGAAGGCCATCTGGGTTTTGCTGCCCGGTAAGGTGCCGGGCGGGATGTTGTTGGCATGATAGGTGCGCCCGGTGACAATCGGCTGGTCCGGGTCACCATCAAGAAAGTCCAC
>NZ_PUJU01000196.1 GCF_011189505.1 Photorhabdus tasmaniensis | reverse complement strand
TCAGTTTGTACCAGATCCCCACTTCCGCCAGCAGGCGTTGCACAAAATGTAAGTCGTCTTCGCCGTATTGCATCACCTGATCCCGCTTCGGGCAGGGGTACGCCAGGGTGAATAAGAAATCCTGACCGCGAAAACCGTGACGTTCACGCAGGATTTTTTCCACAATCTCCGGCACCGACATCTTTTGATAAATCGCGAATTGGTGGCTTCGTGACAACAGGGCCAGTCGCGGCTCCAGAGTCACTTCGTAATGGCTTTCATCCCGCGAGGTGGACAACAGTTTAAATCCACTGATCACGCCGTAGATTGTGCGCAACGGTGCCGGCGGTATCACCGGTATGCCTCGCATTCCCGGATTAATCGCGGCCGATGTCAGGGTAAACGCGGCGTCCCGCATCAGCATCTGCGCCGGTTTGATATCCTTCACCGAGCTGGTGAATTCAATGGTGTAACGAAAAGGCCGGCTTAAGAATTCCTGCCCGCTAAACGCCACCACATCCAGTGGCGCGGTATTTTTCCACACGTTCAGTTTGTAGCGGCTGTGATCAAAGATGATCGCCGGGGTTGTGTTGTTC
>NZ_PUJU01000195.1 GCF_011189505.1 Photorhabdus tasmaniensis | reverse complement strand
GCGTCAGTTCACCGGGACCGGTCTGGTTAATTTTTCCCCGTTCGTTAGAGATGTCAGGCGTCGTGAAGTGGATTTCCCGCGCCACTAACTGGCCGCCGTCGTTGTTAAACTGGCCCGGTGTTTTCGCAATAAAACGGCTGGCGTTGACGGTGGCGTGAGCCGTCCTTATTCCCGCTTGACCGGCGGTGAGTTGAATCTGTCCGGCTGCGGTCTGGCTGTCGCTCAGGTCAATCTGCTGACTGTGGATAGCCAGCGTATCGGTGGCCAGATTTTTCCCCTTCGCCTGAACCTGCCGCGCGGTCAGGGTTAATGAGCCGGGGCGGGTGGTGTTGCCGTTATCATCCAGCCCGGCGGCCCACACACTGCTGTGACCACTGTGTATCGTGCCTGCTCTGGCGGTGATATTGCCCCGTGCCTCAACCCGGCCACTATTGTTTAGTTGTTCGCCGGATTGCAAGGTCACTGTCGATTGCGACAGGAGTTTGCCCTGATTGTCTATCTTTGCGGTACTGGTTAACTGCAACGCGTCACGGCTGCTGAGGGTGCCGAGGTTCTCTATCCGACCATCGGCGGTGA
>NZ_PUJU01000194.1 GCF_011189505.1 Photorhabdus tasmaniensis | reverse complement strand
GCCCTATAAGGGCTTGTTACCGACTGCGCCTAAATGACGCTGCTTTCTCTTCGTTCAAGCTAAATGTCTTTGCTACTTTGGCTTACCCCTTGAAGGGGTCTACATGTTCTTTACTACTCAATTTGTCCGAGACTAAATCCGACTTTTCTTGCTCTCTGATATACTTTTGAATTGTCGCTTCATTTAGCCCTACCGTACTGACATAGAACCCTTCCGCCCAAAACTTTCTGTTGCCAAACTTATATTTTAAATTGGCATGTCTATCAAAGATCATCAGCGAACTTTTACCCTTCAAATATCCCATAAAACTTGAAACACTTAGCTTTGGTGGAATACTCACTAACATATGAACATGGTCTGGCATGAGATGACCTTCGATTATTTCCACACCTTTATACTTACAAAGGTCTCTGAGGATCTCACCCACACTTGAACGAATATTATTAAAAATCACTTTCCGTCTATATTTCGGCGAAAAGACGATAGGGTATTTACACAGCCACTTTGTATGCGCTGAGCTTTGTGCTTTAATGCCCATAAACACCTTTCCTTATTTGAGTTACGAATATTAGCTTGAACATCTATA
>NZ_PUJU01000193.1 GCF_011189505.1 Photorhabdus tasmaniensis | reverse complement strand
CCCCCCAGCCCCCTAACGGGGAGACTATCACCGGCGCAGAGGGATACAATGTGGTCAATCGGGCCGGCAGTGCCAGTGATACAGGGTGAATGCCGGGAACAGCTTCCACTGTACGCAACGGCGCATACAGACTCTGTGCGGCGTAACGGGTCAGGACCACCGGCAGCGGAGCCGTGTAGGACGGTTTTTGACGCCGGGCGGCCTGACGTTCACCGGCAGGAGAGGGCGACGTTGCTGACGTGTTATCCCCTTTGGCACCGTAGTGAACCTGGTCGTTGTCCGTCAACGTGGTCACGTCCCCGTGGTACACCACACGAACCGGCTCAAGGGGGCTTTTTCCATTGGTGGCGGTCACATCCAGCAAAATCATTTCACTACTTTCCACATCCTGAAGTTGCAGCCGGGTCTGAACAAACGTTTCACTCGGATACAAATACACTGCACCACCGGTACTTTGTACCCGCAATTTGCCATTCAACATCCCGGGAAAACCCACCCGGACATTTTTATCCACAAAAACCACCCGCTCCTGCCCAACATGCAGGGCAACCGGCAGCGGGATACGCTCCCACTTCATCAACTCCACGGCCTCA
>NZ_PUJU01000192.1 GCF_011189505.1 Photorhabdus tasmaniensis | reverse complement strand
TTGTGGCCTGTACATCAGGACGCTTTCTTTTTCCAAACGTCGCGATAATCCTGCCCGTCATCCCCCGGTACCCATCAGGCCGGAAACGTCTGCCATGACGGTGGGCGACTTTGTTCTTGCGGACAGTCTTTGAGGGTGTTTTGGTCTTAATCTTTTTCATCAGTAACGCTCCGAAATAAAAACGGGCGTTATTCCCTGACAGGAAATAACGCCCGTCAGGGTGAAAAACAACCACCGCGTACCCGCAGTCAGGGCTAACTTTCAATCAAGCCGCTAACTTTCGTATGGGGGTAATGGTACTCTCCGGGTGGGTTTTCAGCACAAACTGCTCATGTACCCAGGTGATTGCCTCATCCACCACCTCCCGATAATCTCTGAGTGTTGGGTTATTAACATCTTCAATGTCTATATCTGATCGAAAACTCTCCATCACACGATCATTTTTGTATACCACATCAACCCGGAACTGGACCTGTCTCTTCTACACAAATATTTTGATATTTTCCTGCATTCCTGTTGAACTCTTGCTTTGGTCATCGATCTCAACCAAAAACCACAGATAAGCTAACCGATATGTTTTCAGCCAACACCGAGCAA
>NZ_PUJU01000191.1 GCF_011189505.1 Photorhabdus tasmaniensis | reverse complement strand
TCTTCACTGTGCCGGCATTGAAGTGAAACGGGATGAAGCGGGTTTCCTGGGTCATGGTCGGGTCCTGATAATCATTTTAAGCTGTTTTTGGGATGGGTTTACTTGTTCATATTGATGTTGCCGCCCAGCATGATGACGCCGCTGGCGTTGATTTCAATGCTGTTGGCCTCTCCGCCGAAGGTGAGTTTGATGCTCTCCGGGGTCATCACGATTTTTCCTGCGCCGACTTTCAGCATGATAGTGTCACTGGCTTCATACAGCTGAGTCCCGTCGCCCGCTTTCCCGGCGCGGGTCCTGACCTGGACCTGATTGGCGTCGGTGCTGCGCAGCTGGCAGATGGTTTCCATCAGGCTACCCTGTTCAATGGTTGTTTTTTCATCACCGGTTTTCACGGCAACCTGCCGGTTGCCGGTTTCCACGACCAGGGTCTGGTCATGTTTCACCACGGTGGTCATGTCCTTCTGAGCATGCAAAGCCAGTGCTTCACTGCCTTTGGCATCCTCAAAGCGCAGTTCGTTATAGCCTTCGCCTTTGTGGGTTTTTGAGCGGAAGGCCATCTGGGTTTTGCTGCCCGGCAGGCTGCCCGGTGGGATGTTGCTGGCGTGATA
>NZ_PUJU01000190.1 GCF_011189505.1 Photorhabdus tasmaniensis | reverse complement strand
AAAAATACCGCTACCTCAGCATAAGCCCGTCTCTGCTTCATCAATGTGCGAAGCCAGAATGAAATTACCTGATGATGCAATAAAAACCATAAACAAAAATATCGTTTCTGTATGGGAAGATAATACCCATCCCGAAACATGGAAAGGACATCGACTGTTTGCTATAGATGGCTCAAAATTAAACATTCCCAGAGGGTTGCTGGAAAATGGATATAAAACACCCAAAAACACATCACGACATTATCCCTATGCAATGATGAGTTGTCTCTATGATGTATTGAATTCGATCATATATGACGTTGATTTTGTTAACCATAACAATGAGAGGGCTTGTGCCGAAAAGCATCTCCAGTGTTTGGATAGCAATGCTGTCGTGATCTTCGATCGGGGATATTTTAGCTATTACTTGTTATATCAAGTAATGCAAAACAATCTGAATGCCGTATTTAGAGTACAGGAGGGAAACAGGAATAAGACTATTAGCGATTTTTCTGACAGTAATTCAGATGATCTTATTGTTAGTTATACGCCATCGGAAGCGGTAAAGTCAGATCTTAGAAAGAGAAACCTTCTTTCAGAATTCCCATGCTTAACGTTAAGACTAATAAAGC
>NZ_PUJU01000189.1 GCF_011189505.1 Photorhabdus tasmaniensis | reverse complement strand
CGGAACTGATTATCAATGAAGTCACCGGCAACGGGCGCTCTGAACTGCAAGGTCAGTTGGAAATTGTCGGCAATAAAGCCAACGTGATGATTGCCAACCCTAACGGCATCACCTGTGATGGCTGTGGTTTTATCAATACTGCCAGCGCCACCCTGACCACCGGGAAACCCCAGTTTGACAAACAGGGCGCGCTGGAAGCCCTGGAAGTTAAACAAGGCCAGATCACCATTGGCGGCAAAGGGCTGGATGGCAAAGCGACGGATTATGTCGATATCATCAGCCGGGCCACGGAGTTAAATGGAAAGATTCAGGCTAACACCCTGTCACTGACGCAGGGAGCCAACCGCATCAGCTTAAAAGACGGCACGGTTACCCCTCTCGCCGGAGAAGGCGCTAAACCGCAATTAGCCATTGATACCAAAGCGCTGGGCGGGATGTATGCCAATAAAATCCGGCTGGTGGCTACTGAAGATGGCGTTGGGGTGAATTTGAAAGAGTTAACCAGCGACCGGCGTGATATCACCTTAAACGCTAATGGCAAAATTGAATTAGGCAATATCAACGCTAAAACCGACTTAAATATTATCGGCAAAGAAACTAATATTGCTCCCA
>NZ_PUJU01000188.1 GCF_011189505.1 Photorhabdus tasmaniensis | reverse complement strand
AGTTTTTTTCCCGTCAGGAAAATATCTTTTTCAGCTTCAATTTTGCTCAATGCCTGATTTGATAATATATCACTGTTAATATAAATATTTCCACCCGATGTGAGAACACTGGGTTGCATACTTTTTAAATTATGTCCATGCTTATGTTGTGCTGCGAGGATGTTGAAATTTTTATCTGCCGGATTGGGGGCTGCTTCTCTTTCTTCAAAAAAATAGAGACTGCGGGCATTATTCAGCTCATGAGTCCTGACAATCAAATCCCCCTTGACGGTTTTTATCGTCGCGGATCTATTCTCGACTAACTGACCTTTATTCCCCTGCGCATCTTTCTGTATCCACAGATTATCGTTGGCTTGCAGTAAGGCTTTATCACCGGTATTGCGTACGGTGTCACCAAATACCCGCATATCCCGGCCGGCGGTGACGCGGCCTTTATTCTCCAGGGTGGTGTTTGCCAGGGTAATATCCCGTTCCGCTTGCACTTTATTATTGGGAGCAATATTAGTTTCTTTGCCGATAATATTTAAGTCGGTTTTAGCGTTGATATTGCCTAATTCAATTTTGCCATTAGCGTTTAAGGTGATATCACGCCGGTCGCTGGTTAACTCTTTCAAATT
>NZ_PUJU01000187.1 GCF_011189505.1 Photorhabdus tasmaniensis | reverse complement strand
CCGATGCTTGTCAGCGGATTCTGGCGAACTGACAGCCAGCCTGACAAACAATATTTCTTTGTTCAGGGCGCAACTGCCTTTGATATTCAGGGAGCAGAACCGGGAACAACCGTATGGCATCTGATCCGAGAAGCAGAAAATAGAGAGGAGTCAATATAATGCGAAGTGTAGTAGAAGGAAGACAAATTATCCTTAACGGTGATACCACGACAACCGGAGGAAACGTTTTAAATGGTTCTGATTTGGTCAACCAACAACTGGAGGTTGCCCGTAAAGGTGATCCGGTATTTTGTCCTGCCTGTAAACAAACCGGTGCCATTGCGGAAGGTTCTAACTTGTTCAATATACAGGGAATACCTGTTGCACTGGCGGGACACCTTGTTAATTGTGGTTGCCCGACCGGAGCCTGTCGATTAAAGGTACGGTCATAAAGATCAAACGCCAAAGCCATTAATTAAAATACCCACAAAACACAAGGCAGGCTTTAAGTTGTTATTAAACGTCATTTTTTTAACTGATGATTTTAATCGGTATAAAGTTTTAACCGTTTTTTTACCCCTTTTAACGCCTGCTTTTTATTAAGTTTAATCATCATCCGCTATCATGTTTTACGTTTAACAA
>NZ_PUJU01000186.1 GCF_011189505.1 Photorhabdus tasmaniensis | reverse complement strand
CTTGATTATTTGCTGACTACACGCAAAAAACCGCCGGACCGAGGGTCTGTGCGTTGAATATCCTCATGAATAATTTAAGGAGGCGTGATGTCATTCCAGAAAAATCAACCCAGGCCATCGAGTGCCATGACGCCGGTCCAGCGTGAACAGATAAGCGCCATGATGACCGCCTTTCAGCCGCGTCCTCAGGACAGTGAATAACCGCCGGGAGTCAATCACTTATTGATGATGGCCTGGTTCGGGGCCGTGGCGGGCATCTACACCGCCGCTATCGGCGGTGTATCCGCCTTACGCCCGCTGGCCGCCGGGGTGGCGGCCGGAAAACTGGGCGCTTACATCGGCAATGAAATCGGGACGACCGTTACCCACGGGATCATGTTCTTACGGGGCCATCACACCATCGCCACCGAAGGCAATGCACCGGCCCGGCAAAGGGATGCCATTGCCCATCAGAACAAAAGTGCCGCCTTGTGGGGCGCACTGGGCGGGGTGTTACTGCTGTCTCTTGATCAGATCTCCAAATCAACCGATTTAGCCAGCAAATAGCCGTCTATCAGGGTTTGCAGCCGAAACCAGCCTTCCCAAAGTCGTTCCCATCCGACTCGACCCGTGCGTTTGGAATCGT
>NZ_PUJU01000185.1 GCF_011189505.1 Photorhabdus tasmaniensis | reverse complement strand
TCTGTCCCGGCGTGTACTTCCCCCAGGATAATTTTCCCCTCCGCAGTCAAACGGATATCGTCCTGGCTGGCGGTCAGGTGGGTGAGATTCACGCCCACCCCGGCTTCGGTCGCCACCAGCCGGATTTTATGGGCATACATGCCGCCCAGCGCTTTGGTATCAATGGCTAATTGCGGTTTAGTGCCTTCTCCAGTGAGAGGGTTAACCGTGCCGTCTTTCCGGTTGATGCGATTGGCACCCTGCGTCAGCGACAGGTTATTCGCCTGAATTTTTCCATTCAACACCGTCGCCCGGCTGATGATATCGACATAATCCGTCGCCTTGCCGTCCAGTCCTTTGCCGCCAATGGTAATCTGGCCTTGCTGCACTTCGAGTGCTTCCAACGCCCCCTGTTTGTCAAACTGGGGTTTCCCGGTGGTCAGGGTGGCACCGGCAGTATTGATAAAACCACAACCATCACAGGTGATGCCGTTGGGGTTGGCAATCATCACGTTGGCTTTATTGCCGACAATTTCCAACTGACCTTGCAGTTCAGAGCGTCCGCTGCCAGTGACCTCATTAATAATCAGTTCCGCCGCCGGGCCTTTCAGGTTCGGGTTGGCGTTAAGTTGCCCGGCCAGTTGTGATTG
>NZ_PUJU01000184.1 GCF_011189505.1 Photorhabdus tasmaniensis | reverse complement strand
GTATACACCTGGGTGGATTCCACGCTCGCATGGCCTAACATCGCCTGTATCCAGCGCAGGTCCGCCCCGTTCTCCAGCATCTGCGTTGCCATCGCGTGCCGGAACAGGTGGCAGGCACCTTTTTTCTCGATGCCGGCAGCCCGGATATAACCGCTCACGGCATTCGTGATACCGTTCGGCTGCAACCCGTCGAGACCGTCCATTGCCACGAACAGCGACTGAATGTCCGGGGTGACCAGCAGTTGCGGGCGAACCTGTTGCTGATAAAACTGGAGCCAGCTTAAAGCCCGGTCGCCGAGGGGCAACACCCGGTCTTTATTCCCCTTGCCCTGCCGGATGGTCACGGTTTTGCGTGACCCGTCAATGCTGTAGATATCGAGCCGGGCCGCTTCACTGCGCCGTATCCCCGTTGACCAGAGCAGCTCCATCAGGGCCCGGTCACGTGCGCCCTGCAACGTATGCAGGTCAGGCAGCGACAGGATATGCTTGATTTCATCAATGCTCAGGATATATTTTGGCAGCCGCTTTTCCAGTCTGGGGAGTTCAAGGTCCGCCGCCGGGTTCGCCAGTATCAGGTTCTGTTTCGTCAGCCATTTGAACCAGACCTTCAATGGCTCCAGTTGGGTACGTTGCGTCCGGGTGCTTAACGG
>NZ_PUJU01000183.1 GCF_011189505.1 Photorhabdus tasmaniensis | reverse complement strand
ACTTTGTCTCGAAATTCATGTTTATCAGCGAAATAACGGTTATTTCGAACATGTTCATTCATGACCTTCCATAATCGCTCTATCGGGTTTAAATTGGGGCTATAGGGAGGAAGGTAATGTAACTCAATATTGCTGACATAAGCCCAGTCCTTCACAAGATGCGCTTTGTTGTAACCCGCTCCATCCACAATAAGATGAATTTTTTGATGATAGTCAGGATAAGACTTTCTTATTTCATTGAAAAAACAGCAAATGTTGTAGTCATTAATGGTTTGATATTCCTGGAACACCGTATGACCAATGGCATTCAGGTTGAGTGCACCCACTATATTCAGGCGAGTTCGGCTTCCTGTTGTTTTGACTGTTTTTTTCTCGCCTTTTCGCATCCAGCCATAACTGAGTTTGGTGCCTTGAGTCGGGTGAACCGCGTCAAGAAAGAGGATGGGTTCGTCTTTCGCGGCGACTTTAAGATTTTCATAATATTCAATAAATTGTCTCTGTTTTTCTGCATCGAATTTATGAGGGACACCACAAGGTTTTTTATAAGAGAAACCCTGACGGTGTAGCCATTTATTCATGCCTGGAATGCTAAAGGTAATATTCCAGAGCTGAGCAACATAGGCCACGATTTCATGGGTGTGATGGAAAAGATGTTGAGATAA
>NZ_PUJU01000182.1 GCF_011189505.1 Photorhabdus tasmaniensis | reverse complement strand
TATATTCAGGCGAGTTCGGCTTCCTGTTGTTTTGACTGTTTTTTTCTCGCCTTTTCGCATCCAGCCATAACCGAGTTTGGTGCCTTGAGTCGGGTGAACCGCGTCAAGAAAGAGGATGGGTTCGTCTTTCGCGGCGACTTTAAGATTTTCATAATATTCAATAAATTGTCTCTGTTTTTCTGCCTCGAATTTATGAGGGACACCACAAGGTTTTTTATAAGAAAAACCCTGGCGGTGTAGCCATTTATTCATGCCTGGAATGCTAAAGGTCATATTCCAGAGCTGAGTAACATAGGCCACGATTTCATGGGTGTGATGGAAAAGATTTTGAGATAAATGGTTGATTAAAAAATCAGTTTGTTCTCGGGAAAGCAAACTATCAGACCCCCCATTATCAGATTTCAGTTTACCTTGATTAAGGTAATCACTGATATGGCGGTCAACAGTGGTCTGATGGAGTCGCAATGCCTGGGCTATCATCACAGAACTCCACCCTTCAGAAGCCAGAAGGATAGCTTTTATTCTGTCTCGTACTTGACCATCACGAGTGGTGTCGTGAAGACGTTCAAGTTTGATTTTTTGTTCTGATGTAATAAATATTTTCATAGCGAGGATAATGATCTCCATTTCGGATAAAATCAAGCATCTTCAATGATTACGGGTATAT
>NZ_PUJU01000181.1 GCF_011189505.1 Photorhabdus tasmaniensis | reverse complement strand
GCCTGCTATTGAGTGGCAGGCACCTGACCCTGCGCACCGGCGATGTTGATAACACCGGCGGAATGATAGCGGCGGACGGCAAAACCACCCTGACCAGCACCGTGCTCACCAATACGCAGGGACAGATCGCGGGCAATGGCGGACTGGACATTCACAGCCGGCAACTGATAAACCGCGAAGGCACCTTACAATCCGCAGACGCCCTGACGCTGGATACTGACGGGCAGCTACTGGATAACCAGCAGGGGCGTATTCTGAGTGAGCGCACCACCACGGTCACCAGTGGCCAACTGGATAATACGGCGGGGCTGTTACAGGCAGGTCGTGAGATGTCCATTAATACCCACGGCCATGGGCTGACTAATACCCGCAATACCGACCAAAAAGCGGGCCAGTTGTTGAGTGACGGGCAGTTAACCTTGCGCACCGGCGACATCGATAACACCGGCGGCAGGGTAGCGGGGAATAGCGGACTGGACATTCACAGCCGGCAACTGATAAACCGCGAAGGCACCTTACAATCCGCAGACGCCCTGACGCTGAATACTGACGGGCAGTTACTGGATAACCAGCAGGGGCGTATTCTGAGTGAGCGCACCACCACGGTCACCAGTGGCCAACTGGATAATCGTCAGGGCCACCTTCAAGGCGGACAGTTGGCTATCGACAC
>NZ_PUJU01000180.1 GCF_011189505.1 Photorhabdus tasmaniensis | reverse complement strand
TAGAGAGAAGAAAAATTGTCCATCTGTGAAATAAAAAATTGTTGCTAAAATAAGGCTGGTAATAAAAACCATACAGAAAAATAATATAAACCATAGACTGGTAAGCAATAAAAGAGCCTGATAAGTGGCTTTTTGATATCTCATTTACCTCCTCCACGTTTATCTAACTGATTTTCAACTCGATTTCCTACCGCTTCAGAAATTAGAGCTCCACTGATAGCACCGCCGACTTCACCTTTAATTGGGTTAGCTACTATTGGTGCAAGTTTATCAGTAATAACTTTTCCTCCGATTGCACCTACAGCATTACCAACTGCTGCACCTACTACCGGAGCAAGTGGATTTTTATCTTGTAATTTTGCCCCAATATAAGCACCCGTTATACTCGCTACTTCTGTAAACCAAAACCCTTTGCCTTGCGTTACTGCTCCTGTTCCCGTGGCTATCAGTGCATCAGTCATGTTCACAGAACCATTTGTAAGCTGATTACTAATGTTGGCCGTTCCACTAATTAGACCTCCAGCAAAAATACTGCCTATCGTTGCTCCCGATGGCAGCAGCACCGGTGCCACCACTGTGGACATTCCCGCTCCCCATGCTGTTACCAACCCTCTTACTGGATCTTGTCCTTCCGGGTGATCGCCTTTGGCATGTTTTGACAATGCCGCTGAAATCTCTTGAGGGGATTTACCTTCATTTAACAT
>NZ_PUJU01000179.1 GCF_011189505.1 Photorhabdus tasmaniensis | reverse complement strand
ACCGTTTGCACCGCGCTGTTGACGGCACCTCCCGCCGTGCCACTCAGCGCCACGGTTAAGCCGCTCTGTTTTTGCTCGGTTTTTGTCAAGACCGTGTGATTATTTTCCGCACTGGTGATACTGACGCTCTGACCGCTGAGGGTCATGTCTTTACCTGCAACCACGTCACTGCCGTGAATCCGGAGCTGTTCACCTGCGGTGAGAGTGACGTTGCCCTGACTGCTGCCCACGGTGCTGCCTTTGGTCAGCTGGCTGTCACTGTCCGTAGTGGTTTTTTGGCTGGCCTTGCCTAATGTGAAGCCGATACCCCCGGTGCCCATCAGGCCCGATTGTTTCTCCTGCCGTAAATGGGTTTCATCGTGCGCTTCGGCTGCGGTGGTGACGGTGAGCTGATGACCAGCGCTCAGGCTGACATCCTGCGTGCCTGCGACATGACTTCCACTGATATGCAGGTCTTTACCGGCCTGGAGAGTCACTTTATCGCCACTGAATGTGGTGCTCAGGGCCTTCCGGTCATGCACTTCGTCGTGGGTTTCCACTGACGACTTCGACAGCCAGCCTTTACTGGCTTGTTTGCTGTGCTCCACTAAGTCGGATGAGGCGGTACCGGTGGTCAGCGTCAGGTTATTTCCGGCCTGCGCCGTCAGTTGCTGACCCGCATTAATCTGGGCTGCGGTGGCCGTCAGGTCATGCCCGGCCTGCAAT
>NZ_PUJU01000178.1 GCF_011189505.1 Photorhabdus tasmaniensis | reverse complement strand
GGTTTGGGGATTAATTCAGGCCGAAAACAGATGTTTTCCGCGTAGGGAATAGCGGTGAACGCCATTTCAAAACTGCGATCCCGGCGCGCACTGCTGCTGATACCCGTTATCACCGCCCCTTTACAGAACGCTTCCGGGGCCTCCCCCCTGACTTTCAATTCCTGACCCGGCAACAACGTCGCGGATGTCGTTAACCCCCGCAGTTGAGTCTGTCGATTCAGGTAGCGTTCATGTTGCAGCCGCGAGTAGAACACCGCGCTTTCCACTTCCGGATCCAGGTCGTAACGGTTGCCTAACACCCGGTAGTTGTTATCCAGATAATGGTACGCTTCGCCATACAGGGTCTCATCGCCCCGCGTCACATCCACCGCGGCATCCATACCGTATTGTGGCAGTGCGTCACGGTAGTCATAATCCCGGGTCACCACTTTCCCTTCCACCACCTGATGCGCCGTTTCCATGCCCCACACCGCGTCCTCGTCCCCGCCGTGCATACCTGACGGATTGCGGGCCGGCATATAAACATTCAACTGGTAGTAACGCTGATCGTCGTAAAACTCCACCACATCAATTTTCAGCCGGTCGTCTGCGGTCAGTTTGTACCAGATCCCCACTTCCGCCAGCAGGCGTTGCACAAAATGTAAGTCGTCTTCACCGTATTGCATCACCTGATCCCGCTTCGGGCAGGGGTACGCCAGGGTGAATAAGAAATCCTGACC
>NZ_PUJU01000177.1 GCF_011189505.1 Photorhabdus tasmaniensis | reverse complement strand
TTCAAAGTTACTTTTCAAGCCCTTCCACTGTTTATGACTTTAATCTGTAAATAATGTCGTCAGGTCAACCGACTTGACGAACTCACCAACGCTAAATGTTGTCGCTATGTCATTAAACTCAAATCGACCGTAGAAATTAATGTGTTGCCACGCCACTGGCGATATTTTACCCAGTTTTTTTACCCAGCTGTCCCATCTCAAATAAACCGTCAGGATCACCTCTCTCAAGCAAACTGGACAAGAGTTCTGCGTTGAAATAAATAACTGCACTGGCTATGAGTCGGGTACATTCGTGGATAATATGTTGTTCATTTTCACTTTTTACATTCATTTTGCCCCCGTTGACATGCGCTATCGCTTTTTTCAATCGGTGGTAAGCTTCACCACGGTTTAATGCTTTGGCAACGTATTGGCGCAGGGATTTATTATCAATATAGTCGAGCATATAGATGCTTCTTATAATATTATCCAGCTCCCACAACGCTTTTTTTGTTTTATTTTGTCGGGCATAAGAGCTTAATTTCCTAACAATGGATGATTGCGTCGTTTCCTTCTGACCAAGAGAAGCCATTATATGTTGAATATTTGGCCACTCTTCGATAATCCGTTCTTCATTCACTTTACGAATAGGCTTAATAAGGAACTCTTCACTGTATTTCCCTGGCGGCTCAAACCCAATGATACCCTCTGTTTTTGTTGGAAAATTTTTATAACGTGGGGCAAACTGATAGCCAAACGCGTATAAAATCCAAAAGTTAACCTGATTAG
>NZ_PUJU01000176.1 GCF_011189505.1 Photorhabdus tasmaniensis | reverse complement strand
CGGGTTCGGTGTGGGGGCAGACCGTGGCCGGACTGCCCGTCGGCATCGGCGCACGCGGGGGTAAATAGTCGTCAGGCGGCCCAACCGCTGGCGTCCCCGTTGAGCCGGTACAGGCCGCCCAACGCCTGTTTAACATAATGCGGGGGAATTATACGCACTGCGCCGGCAACCCCCGGTAATCCGCTCAGCAATGAAGAGCGGCTTAATGCGTATAATTGGCATTATGTCTTGCGCCCCCGCGGTTCAGCATTGCGGGGAGTGGCGCACAAGGCTGCGCCTTATGCTCTAACCGACTGAGCCGGACATCGGCAACCCTGAGTGCTTCTTTAGCTGCCCTGCAACCGTTGGGCCAACCCCCCTGAAGGCAGGTCGGCCTGTGGCCTCCGCGCATTGACTTCCCCCCGCCCCAACCCTGCTGCACTGGCTGCGCCCAGGGGCTTCCCTGAACAAAATCGCGTGGTCATGCAAGGTCATATGCAAGCCGAAGCCACAGTGCCCCAGAGCGTCGCAGGGGCGCCGCTTGCGGGCTCTGTGCCGCCCGCGCCCGCAGAACGGCCGCCCGCCGCCCAAGCAAGTTGGGCGACGTTCGCCCGTTGCCGAAAAAGGCGCTACACTGACCAGGGCTTGGCGGGAAAAACCGGCCTTCTGGGGCGAAAAGCGCGTCAGGGGGTTTTGGGGTCGGCGGTGAACGGACATTGGAAAAAACGGGTGGTAACTGACTGAGGGCATGAGGAAAATCGGCGTTCGGTAATCAACGTCGCAATGGAATGCGTTGTTATTGAGAATAA
>NZ_PUJU01000175.1 GCF_011189505.1 Photorhabdus tasmaniensis | reverse complement strand
GATTATCTTTGCTTTGCATACGCAGCGCTTCTACCTGCGTGCCGCCCGTTTTCCACGCTTTGTGAAATTCCTCTATCAGCCAGCGGCGCTCGTAATAACTGAATATTTTATGGGCGTCTTCCTGACTATTGACGGGTTCGGAGGTCAGAAGATGCCAGCAAAGCCCGTCCTCCGGACCTTTTTCGTTGCAACCAACATAAAACATCCGCACCGCTTCACCGTTTTTTCCTTCGGGGATTTTCAACGTCACTTCGGCATAACTGATATCACAATGCGCGACACGCGCCTGACGCCCGCCTTTCTGTCTGACCTGAACTGAGCGTTCTCCAGCACTCTGTAACTGGCTGATAAAGTCATAAAGTTTATCCTGACTTTCCTCAATACGCCGGCTTTGCATCGAACGGATGACGAAACGTTGTTTTTGGCTCGTTTTATAACGCAGATATTCGATGATATCGGCTTCACGGTCACAGACAGAAATCACGTTGGCCATCTGTTCCCCTAACCGGCTGTCGACAGCTTGTGAGGCCCGTTCCCACTTATCACTCTCTTTCTCTTCATAAGGGCGTGCATCGCGTTGCTGGCTTTTGCCATAATCACTGACATCCCGGCACCAGCGCTGTTGCTCTATCAATCCCACGACCTGTTGTTCTTCTGGCGCAAATAACAACACCGAGTGTACCTGCAGGCCCCGGGATTTTTCCTTCGAGGTGGTATAGCCGAGTTCATCGGCGACCGACGCATGGGAAAATGACAGGGTTGTCGTGTCTTCCAGCGCTAACAGGCAATGATAACGTTGAGCGTGAGCGGCGGTGGCGGTAAATCCGGCTTC
>NZ_PUJU01000174.1 GCF_011189505.1 Photorhabdus tasmaniensis | reverse complement strand
CAGCGCGCCAGAGACAGATAGTCTCAAGCGCCCGCCCAGAATATACCAAAGCAAAATACATATATCTATATATTACATTATATTTCTGAGTTTATTTACCGTAAGCCATTCCTGGCTTGTGATTTACTGCTGATCTTCGGTATAAATCCCAGATGAAATGATACAAATTAAAACCACTGAAATTTTAGTATTAATTAATATATACCGGCGTTTATAGATTTGAATAAAAGGAAGCTTTTATCTATTCCGATATTAATCCCTTTAATATAATTCACCATATCCATTCTATTCGACATTTAAATTCATCAGATATATAAACAGATCACATAAGCAATGATATTATAAAAATATGAATAAAATGACGGGATAGCCATTAATAGTTGGTGATCGGGTGCTTGAGAGCCATGTTCAACAACAAGCGATGGCGGGGATTGCTCCCCGCCGTTGCTCTTACTTGGGTTCGTAATCCATGAAAACAGCAACCTCCGTTTGACCACTTCGGATGCGAACCTCACAGAGATCCTTCCTCGTGACCAGCACAGCCGCCAAAGCGGCAATACAAATAACGATGGCGATAAATATCGCTTTTTGCTGTTTCATGATTAGCGTCTCCTTGCCTTTCGGCGTGTAAGAGGCTAGTCTTATGTTGTGAAGCATAAAGAATAGGCCTCAAATTGATTGAAAGATCATTTGGGGCTTTCTTCTATCTGCTCCGGCACGCCAGAGACAGATAGTCTCAAGCGCCCGCCCAGAATATACCAAAGCAAAATACATATATCTATATATTACATTATATTTCTGAGTTTATTTACCGTAAGCCATTCCTGGCTTGTGATTTACTGCTG
>NZ_PUJU01000173.1 GCF_011189505.1 Photorhabdus tasmaniensis | reverse complement strand
GGCACAGCCAACCCAGGATACCAGGGTTGCCCTTCGTCCAGTTCTCCGTCAAACTGGGCCAAAACAGGTAAAAAATGAAATAACGCAGCGTAAAACACCACCGTGTTCCATATCACACTTTGTTCTGCCTGCGTCTCAGGGGTCACACCCGGTGGTAACATCTGTCCTTTTGCCAGACGTACCGCAAAGGCAGTACATTGCAGAGTCACATCAATCAAGCCGCCCTGATGGGCATAAGGCCCCTGTGGTGCTGCCGGAAGTTGTTGCATCAATGCAACACACTCATGTAACGGAGTCAGCCACAGCGCCTGATAGTGTGTTTGGGGTAATGCGCTATTGTCCCACAGACACTGTAAACACTGCCGTCGCCGGGCAGTATCCAGCAACAGTCTGGACTCAGACGGCAAAAAGTAGCCTGCTTTGACCGTTTCTGGGATGGCTGTGGGTTGTGGAAGTGACTTTTTTCCTGCGGAGGTTCCCGCCAGCAGGATTTTAATTTTTTTCAACACGATTAATCTCCTCTTTTTTCCCAAAACCCTAATACATCCTCTGACAGGGACAAGGCAAAACTCTTTTCCGGGAATAAAAATTAATCGATGAAAACCGCACGCAATGATTCAAACGTTCCCAATTCCGTCACGGGTAAACGAAGCGTGTATCCGGTTATTTCGTTGAATCAGTCATGATAAGTACAAAAGGCACATGGCGGCTCATGCAAGAAAGGATTAAGGGAAATAGAATGTGTCCAGTGCATCTGGGAGGCACTGCCGATTCAGACCAAAACGTGTCAGGGATAAACAAAACAACTTCAATCGATTTATTTCTCATCTCCGTCCTGTTGGATAAAACTCCGGCCCAAGAGCCGGA
>NZ_PUJU01000172.1 GCF_011189505.1 Photorhabdus tasmaniensis | reverse complement strand
ACCAGCCTAGCAACAACGCTCGCCTCGCCAGACAGAAAAAAACGCCCCTCAGTAACGGAAGCCCACAGTCAACCCGACGCCATCCCGGCCCGCTTCGCCACCTTACGCCAGCATCTGGCCGCCTGGCTGGAAGCCGTTCAGGGACAGGGGTTAAGTGAACGGACACAGGAAGCTTATGAAGAACGGTTGTTGCCGTTCGTCACCTGGTGTGAAGCCCGCGGGGTCATGACCGCGCCGCAGGTCAGCCTGCCGTTGCTGGAAAGCTATCAGCGCTGGCTGAGAAGCGCCCGTAAAGCGAACGGACACCCCTATAGCCCGGGCAGTCAGCGGGACCGCCTGAGTGTCTTACGTCAGTGGTTCCGCTGGCTGCTGCAACGTCACCATATCCTGTATAACCCGACAGATAACCTGGTGTTGCCAAGAGAAGAAAAACGGCTGCCGGCCCAGGTGATGAATGAAGACGAAACCCACACGGTCTTAGCCGCGACGGATATCAACACCGCAACCGGACTGAGAAACCGGGCTATCCTTGAAGTGTTGTGGAGTACCGGTATCCGGCGGATGGAAGTGGCGAACCTGCTGTTAAGCGAAGTGGACTTCGGGCGCGGGGTGGTGCTGGTCAGACAGGGTAAAGGCCGTAAGGACCGGGTAGTGCCCATCGGTGAGCAGGCGCTGCACTGGTTAAGTCGCTGGCTCAGCGTCCGGCCCCAGTTAACGCGGCGGGGTGACAGCGGTCACCTGTTTATCACCAAAAAAGGCGGAGGGCTGGCCAGAGGCACGTTAACCCAGATAGCCGCTGACAGCATCCGTAAACAGGCGCAGCTGGCTAAACCGGGGGCCTGCCATCTGTTCCGCCACTCAATGGCAACTCAGATGCTGGAGAACGGCGCGGACACCCGGCATATCCAGGCGATAC
>NZ_PUJU01000171.1 GCF_011189505.1 Photorhabdus tasmaniensis | reverse complement strand
ACCAGCCCGGCAACAACGCTCGCCTCGCCAGACAGAAAAAAACGCCCCTCAGTAACGGAAGCCCACAGTCAACCCGACGCCATCCCGGCCCGCTTCGCCACCTTACGCCAGCATCTGGCCGCCTGGCGGGAAGCCGTGCAGGGACAGGGGTTAAGTGAACGGACACAGGAGTCCTATGAAGAGCGGCTGTTGCCGTTCATCACCTGGTGTGAAGCCCGCGGGGTCATGAACGCGCCGCAGGTCAGCCTGCTGTTGCTGGAAAGTTACCAGCGCTGGCTGAGAAGCGCCCGTAAAGCCGACGGACAGCCCTACAGCCCGGGCAGTCAGCGGGACCGCCTGAGTGTCTTACGTCAGTGGTTCCGCTGGCTGCTGAAACGTCACCATATCCTGTATAACCCGGCGGACAGTCTGGTGTTGCCAAAGGAAGAAAAACGGCTGCCAGCCCAGGTGATGAATGAAGACGAAACCCACACGGTCTTAGCCGCCGCCAATATCGACACCCTCACGGGCCTGAGAAACCGGGCTATCCTTGAAGTGTTGTGGAGTACCGGTATCCGGCGGATGGAAGTGGCGAACCTGCTGTTAAGCGAAGTGGACTTCGGGCGCGGCGTGGTGCTGGTCAGACAGGGAAAAGGCCGTAAGGACCGGGTGGTGCCCATCGGCGAGCAGGCGTTGCACTGGTTAAGTCGCTGGCTCAGTGTCCGGCCCCAGTTAACGCGGCGGGGTGACAGCGGTCACCTGTTTATCACCAAAAAAGGCGGAGGGCTGGCCAGAGGCACGTTAACCCAAATAGCCGCTGACAGCATCCGTAAACAGGCGCAGCTGGCTAAACCGGGGGCCTGCCATCTGTTCCGCCACTCAATGGCAACTCAGATGCTGGAGAACGGCGCGGACACCCGGCATATCCAGGCGATAC
>NZ_PUJU01000170.1 GCF_011189505.1 Photorhabdus tasmaniensis | reverse complement strand
TTCACCACCGCATTACTTGCCAATATCGGCAATCAGATGAATGCAGAAGGGGCCGGGCTGATTGGTGATAATGGTCAGGTGTTAGGTTTACCCGGAAAAACGATCAGCCATGCGATTGTTACAGGTATCAGTACTGAAATTAGTCGTGGTAATACAAAAGGGGCAATAGCTGGAGCTTTAGCTGCTGAACTAGCCGGTGCAATAATGGGAGATAATCTCATTGAGGCTGAAAAATGGCAAAAAACATCAGAACAACAAGCACAAATTGTTCGGGCTTTCGGTGGTATTGCTGGTGCTGTATTCACCGGCAAAGCAAATGGCGCTTACAGCGGAGCAAACAGTGCTGAAAATACTTTCCGGTACAATTATCTCGCACATCATCAGCAAGAATTGATGGAAAAAGAGCTTGCTACAGAAACCAATTATCTTAAGAAAGCTCAAATTCTTAGCAAATGGGGAATCATCGGCTCTCAACAAGAGCTCCATCTTGCCGCTGGCTTTGTATCCGGTGTTCCAGTGGAACTTTACGATAATGTCATGGCAATTGTCGGGGCAGTTTCTAATCCGTCAGAGACAATAGATGCACTTAAAATGCTTTTGATGCAGGAAGATATGCCTGGCTTTATCTGGCAAGAAACGAAGGAGAGCTATCTTAAGCAACTGGATGTCATCAAAGTTGAATACGAGAAAGCGGGTAGTGAAGGTGCATATAATGCCGGCTTGGAAATGGGAAAAATCGTAACGGGTATTGTCAGCACAGCTGCTGGCGGTTTAGGGCTTGTCAAAGGTTCGACATGGGTTACTACCCATGCTGCCGATAAGTTTGCTAAAGTAGCGGTAAAAGCCCCACTTGAATATATAAAAGAACCAACATTTAATCCTTATAGCTCAATGGGTGCAGGGCAACTGTGGTCTATTAAGGG
>NZ_PUJU01000169.1 GCF_011189505.1 Photorhabdus tasmaniensis | reverse complement strand
CATCTCCCTGAATCTGGCCGCCCCGGTTGGTGAGCGTCTGTTGGGCCGTTAAGTCGACTTTACCGCCGCGAATAAAGCCGCTGTTGGTCAGATTGTTGGCGGTCAGTTGCGTGACGTCACGCCCGCTTATCGTGCCGCTGTTAGTGATATCGCCCTGACTGTTAAGGGCCACGGTATTGCCGGCCAGCAAAGCGCCGTCACTGCTCAGGTCGCCCTGACGGACACGCGCGTAAACCTGCGGCACAGTCACCACCTCGGTCGTGCCATCCGTCAGGGTCACTGTCTGGTTAGTCAGCCAGATAATATCCGAGGTCAGCAGCGCCATTTGGGCTGGACTGAGGGCAACGCCGGGGGTGAGTTGTTGGGCTTTACCGAAAGCCACTCCGGCATCCATCAGCGCTTTAAACTGCGCTTCATCATTGTGGTAACCGGGCAGATAACGCTGGCCGGTCAGTTGAGTGATTTGGTCCCGTACCAACCGCTGTTCATAGAATCCGTCGCCTAACCGTTTGTGCACTAACGCCGGGTCATGGGTGAGTTGTTGCTGCATGTAGTCCGAACCCAGCCAGGGTTTATACTGCGTAAATTTCGGGTCGGTCTCCACCAGATAGTGGCTGTCACTGCCCGGTTGCACGGTGTACAGGCTGTTATCCGGTAATCGGGTATCGGGCGTGATAATGCGGATGACCGGGTCAACCGTTTGTCCTTTGACAGTTTCCGGGGGCAACGTCAGTTCAAACGGCTGACCGGGTGGCAGCACTAAGGGCGCGTTGTTTATCCCGGCAACCGGTTTCACGGCAGTGGGGGCTTGCTGCACTTGCCCGGTCTGGCGATCCGCTATTGGGATACCGGCAGCCTCTGGCCGGGTATGGTCCTGCCAGGCCAGCGTGTTCAGGTCAATCGTTTCTGTCACCGGGCCCCGTTTAT
>NZ_PUJU01000168.1 GCF_011189505.1 Photorhabdus tasmaniensis | reverse complement strand
GTCAGCTCACCCGATAAATCAACACGCAACGCCAGCGTATTGACAAAGAATCCGATCAGCGACTCCACTTCCTGACGACTGCGGCCTGCACTCGGTGTGCCAATCACCACATCGTCCTGACCTGACAACCGCGACAGGACCACCGCCCAGGCGGACAACAGTGTCATAAATAACGTGACACCGTGCTGCTCACTCAGGCGTTTAAGCGCGGTCGTTAATGCCGTATCCAGGTTAACCGGCACGGCATACCCAACAAATGACTGCTCCGACGGACGGGGCCGGTCAGTAGGCAAATCCAGCAGAACCGGTGCGTCAGCCAGCAGAGTACGCCAATAATCAGATTGAACCTGAACACGTTCCGCTGACAACCACTGACGCTGCCAGGCGGCGTAATCCGGGTATTGAATCGCCAACGGAAGCAGCGGATCCGGTTGCCCGGCCAAAAACGCCGTATAGAGTGCGCTCAGTTCACGTATCAACACATCGACAGACCAGCCATCGGAAACAATGTGATGCTGAGTGAGCAGGAACCAGTATTCGTCATTGGTGAGCCGGATCAGACCGGTGCGGATTAGCGGGCCACGGTCAAGGTTAAATGATGCGTGCGCTTCCTCGGCACACAGACGTTTAAGAACACTCTCCGCATCCGGGAGCCCACGCAGGTCATGTTGAGACAGCAGCAAGCCGCTATCCGGTGCCAATAGCTGCACTTGTGGCTGCCCCTCAATAGAGACAAAGACAGAGCGTAGCGCTTCATGACGGGCAAACAAGGTATCCAGCGCCTTTTGCCAGGCCATGACATCCAGTTGACCACATAAGCGCAGGGCCATCGGGATATGATAAGTTTCGCTAACGCCCTCAATCTGTGCCAGGAACCACAAGCGTTGTTGAGCAAATGACAGCGGCAACTCACCCTCACGGGATATCGGCACGATGGC
>NZ_PUJU01000167.1 GCF_011189505.1 Photorhabdus tasmaniensis | reverse complement strand
CCGATCGCAATGACGCCATCGGTGTAGTCTGACGGGCAACGCCAAACAGCAGCACAAACCGTGATTTCTGTCGGACCATACGCGTTGAACACCGTTGCCCGGTGACTCAATGCCCGAAGCAGCGCGGCACTGGGGGCCTCTCCCCCCAGTATCAATACCGGTCTTATCGTCATCTCCGGTAAACCAACACCATCCCGAAGTAAAGCCGGTGTCAGGCAGGCGTGTGTTATCGCCTGCTCTTCTAAATAATGCCAAAGATGACGCGAGTCCTGACGAACCGTGTTAACAGGGATAACCAGAGCCGCACCACCACACAACGCCATCATGATTTCCCAGACACTGGCATCAAAACCAAATGAGGCGAACTGCAATATCCGGCTACCGGAATGAATATCAAACTGAGCGATTTTTTCCTGAATCAGGTTAACCAGCCCTCGATGTTCAACCATCACCCCTTTGGGTATACCGGTTGAGCCAGAGGTGTAAATCACATACGCCAGATGTCGTGGGGTTAATGCAATCACCTGCGGGTTGCTGTCCGGCTGGGCAGGCAATACATTCGGATCCATTACAGTCAGCCCGGCCAGCGCTGTTTCACCTAACGCCGCACGTCCGGTATTATCCGCCAGTAAAATAGCCGCATCAGCATCAATCAATATATGGGCCAAACGTTCCCCCGGATAGGCCGGATCCAACGGCACATAGGTGCCACCCGCTTTCAAGACGGCCAGCAGCCCCACGATCCGCGCTGGTGAATTCGCTACACAAATGGCCACCCGCTGATCCGGCACCACGCCTAATGCAATCAACTGATGCGCCAGCCGATTAGCTCGAATATTTAATTCAACATAACTGAGGGCTTGCTCTTCATACACCAGCGCTATCGCATCAGGTTTTTTTTCTGCCTGTTGCTCAAACAGTGGGTGAATACAACCCGGGTCAGGATACGGCAT
>NZ_PUJU01000166.1 GCF_011189505.1 Photorhabdus tasmaniensis | reverse complement strand
ACGTCTTACGACACTCCCCACTGATTTTAAAGCAAATATCACTGAATGATGCTCTTAACCACTTAACAAGAGTCTACCGAAATATGGTGCTGGTTTATTAGCACCGATTTGTGGGGATCCCTCAGCCCTACAGGGGGAACCCCGTCAATCACGAGATTTACCTGATGTCTTTATTACGTTTTTATATCCGCCATCAATTCGAAGAGCGAATGGGGCTGGCGCTGGATGACGATGCTATTTTCTGTCTGTTTCATGAGAGCCAGGGAGACTACGTCAATACCCATGTAAAGTTTACCAAAGCGTTGCTTTTGCCCGTCATGACTCATCTTTTGGACAGTTTGTCTGAGGATCCGGCAAACCGGGCTAGATGCAGAAATAGTGAACGTATCCTGACGTTATGGATACGGGGAATGGACGCGATATCTCATGTTTATCAGGATCCGATGCTGATGCCTTATACCCATCCGGACAGCAGTGGTTGTGTGGATATCCTTATCCGGCCGGATACAACCGTGTTGCTGAATCTG
Source organism: Photorhabdus tasmaniensis (assembly GCF_011189505.1). Lineage (GTDB taxonomy): Bacteria > Pseudomonadota > Gammaproteobacteria > Enterobacterales > Enterobacteriaceae > Photorhabdus > Photorhabdus tasmaniensis. The sequence continues at coordinate 477 of NZ_PUJU01000166.1, read as the reverse complement.
ACGGCGGAGCAGTTTTTGCGTCTGACGGTGCAGGACAACCTGCCAGAAGAAGAGCAAATTGGGCTGGAGCAATTCAGCAAAACACAACAGTACTGGACACGTTTTATGGACTATTTGGATAAGCAGTTGACAGAAACGTGTCTGTATTGTTTTGAACGTTTGGGTCAATTTCTGTGTAACTTACAGGTTGAACCCCGTTTAATACGGCGTTTTTCCTCCGCTATCGGTTACATCGATGTATTAATGGGGCCACAGGATTTGCACAATATTGAGGCAGAGGAATTTGAGTCAGGTTATCTCGAAGAGTATATCGATGCGGTCTCTGATGGACTGATGACACCCGTCCAGTTCCTGTCTCTTAGTCACATCTCCAGATCAACCGATTTGGCCAGCAAGTAACCGTCCACCAGAGTTTGCAGCAGGAACCAGCCCTCCCAGAGTCTTTCCCAGCCTACCCGTCCCGTACGCTTAGAATCA
>NZ_PUJU01000165.1 GCF_011189505.1 Photorhabdus tasmaniensis | reverse complement strand
CAGGTCAGCGGCGAACAGATAACCGCCGAGGTGAAACGTCACCTGACGCTCAGTAGCGAACAAGACAGCAACCGCTATGACAGTCAGCAGCAGAACGCCAGTGCCGGAGCCAGTGCCACCGTGGGCCCGCAACCGGGCGGGACCCTCAGCCTCAGCGCCAGCCGCGACAAACTCCACAGCAATTTTGACAGCGTACAGGAACAAACCGGGCTGTATGCGGGGAAAGGGGGCTATCAGGTGAACGTGGGGGACCATACTCAGCTTGACGGCGCGGTGATTGCCAGCACGGCCGACAAAGCCCACAACACCCTTGACACGGGCACGTTGGGCTTTAAGGACATTCAAAACAAAGCGAACTTCCGTACTGAACACCAGAGTGCCGGTATCAGCACCGGGGGGCCCGTTGGCAGTCAATTACTGAGCAATCTGGCCGCCAATACTCTGGTGGGCGCGAACAGCGCCGGCCATGATGAAAGTACCACGCACGCTGCCGTCAGTGAGGGCGCGGTGATTATCCGGGATAAGGACCACCAGACGCAGGATATTGCCACTCTGAGCGGCGATACCGATAACGCCGCTAATGTCCTCAGTCCGATATTTGACAGGGAAAAAGAACAGCAGCGTTTGCAACAGGCGCAACTGATGGGTGAAATTGGTGCGCAGATGACCGAGATAGCCCGCACCGAAGGGCAAATTATCGCCACAAAAGCGGCGAAAGCGAAACGGGACCGTATCAGTGAACAGGACAAAGCTGATGCCAGAGAAAAACTGGTCAACCGGGGCAATAAACACCCGACTCCGGCAGATATCAACCAACAAGTCTATGACACCGCTTACACGCAGGCGCTGAATGACTCCGGCCTGGGGACCGGCGGAACCTATCAGAAAGCCCTACAAGCGGCTACGGCAGCGATTCAGGGGCTGGCGGGGAATAACCTCGGTCAGGCGCTGGCAGGCGGCGCGTCACCGTATTTGGCGGGAGTGATTAAAGGACTGACCACTGACCC
>NZ_PUJU01000164.1 GCF_011189505.1 Photorhabdus tasmaniensis | reverse complement strand
GGCGGTTGGCACGGGCGTTTTAGCGACCGGAGCCGTAAAAGTATTAGGTAACACTAAAGAAGGTGCGAAAAATCTGGCAGGAGAATTGAGGGATGCCTCAAAACCCCTGTTGAGCAATGCTAAACCTGATACTCATGCTGTAACTCGCTTGATTGAAAATGAGAAGTTGTATGCTGGAAAGGGGACGACGACCATCACAACCCCAGAAGGTATCAGTTTCCAGATTAACCAGCCGAAGCATTTAGCGACTGTAGATGGATTTACTCAATCAAAAGGGATTAGTGGGGCGCACAATGCTGATGCGTTTAATGAAGCGATAAAACAATATAACGTAAAAATTGTAAGTGAAACACCTACTGGTGTTAATGGAATAATTGAAATTAAGTATCAGATACCAGCTAAAGATCGTGCAGGTAATATTATTGGTTATAAATCAAAGCCTGAAACAAAAACGATCTATGACCCTAAGATCTTTACTGACCAGAAAATACTAGAACTTGGTCAACAAGCAGCTGCGAGTGGCTATAAACAAGCTATGTCGAAAGGGTTACAGGCATATGATGCTAAAGCAGGCGGTGTTACATTTAGAGTGTATATTGATAAGAAAACAGGTGGAGTTAGTAACTTCCATCCAAAATAGGATTAATAAAAAATGAATAAAGAGTTATTTGGACAGCCTTATGATGATAAAGATCCTTATTGGGTTGTGAAAGGTTATTTCGATACTATGTATGGAAAGGAGTGTTTTTTAGAAGTTGTAGAAAATATTATTAAAAAATATGGATTTGGTACGGATGGGGCTCATTGCAATTTTCCTGATATGAATAGTTATTACGAAGGAGACCATTTTATAGGTGTAAAATTTATATATGGTTATTCTCCAGATGACGATGATCCTGAAGTAGTAGTCAGTGAAGAAACCTGTTATCACTATGTCAGATTAGCCTGTGAAAAATATCTAAAACTTCATCCAGAAGATACCGATAAGGTTAATGAGTTACTGACAAAAATACCAAAGTAAAGTCAACTCTCCCC
>NZ_PUJU01000163.1 GCF_011189505.1 Photorhabdus tasmaniensis | reverse complement strand
GGGAACCTCTAAAAACTCTCAATACAAAAAATAAGATCAATTTTGCACTCACCAATAAATGACCTTATTGTGTATGACTTTTTCTTGCTTTTTCAGCGGAAAAAATAAACTCATCGCTTTTTCATCACATACCGGAATTAAAAAGCATGAATGCCGGATTTCCCAAAATAAACCAAACGTGGCAAATCATAGCAGGTGGCCTTCATCATCATCGCAAAATTGGCTCGCAGCTGGCCTATCGTTCGGATAAATTTTTCACCCATCTGAGAGAATGAGCCAAAGATATGTTCGACTCGTGCCCGGGTTTTCGCTATTTTCTTATTTCGGCCTTTCTGGCAATCTGATAAGGGCTTATTACGTGATGCTTTCCTCTGAATATGAACACGATAGCCCTGTTCCTTCAGCGCACGTTCACGCATCTGGCTGGCATACCCTTTATCCGCATAAATGTCCCGGCTTGTATTTGACCGATCCAAAACGGCTTCAAAAAACAGGCTATCATGGACAGCAGCAGTTCCTGTCGCGATGTGGCGGATCACTTTATATTTTGTATCGACACTAATGGTAAGCTTATAGCCAAAATAACTTTTACCGTGCTTTTTCGTCCAGGTTGCCTCGGTGTCTTTCTGGCATCGTTTGTTTGCTGTCCCGTTATCCGGCGTTTTACCCTGACGGATTTGTTCATTCTCTTCCTTCCTATTGTGCTACTTAGGCACTGGGAGCAACGTGGCATCAATGATTTGACCTCCTCTGGGAATGAGTCCCTGTGCCGAAAGCTGATGCTTCGCCTCTTCAAACAACGCGCTGGCACCTTCCTGCCCAATCCGTTTTTCGAAACACCAAATCGTGTTACGGTCTGGAATATTAATGACATCGGTCAGGCGACAAAAACGTTGCCAGCTCATTCGGTCAAGCAATTGATATTCCATCTTTTCATCGGAAAGATGATGGAAATGTTTCAGGATAATGATGCGAACCATCACCTCAGTCGGGAATGGCGGGCGTCCCCCTTTGGGAGAAATAATACGTGGTGCGACACGGTCTATGGTGTCAGCCAGTGCCGAGAAATCAACATACTTATCAAGAACAAGCAG
>NZ_PUJU01000162.1 GCF_011189505.1 Photorhabdus tasmaniensis | reverse complement strand
CCTGCGCCTCGATGAGTTCCGTGCCTGATGAACCTTAAAAGTATGCCAGCTTCAAGGAGCCAATTTTTATGCCAGGTTTCTCATCAGGCCGGTAGGCCGTTCATGTCATCAATTATCAGTCTTCGCAAAACCAGTGGGGTAATAGTTAAATAGATTCACAATGACGTCAGTTTCAGGCAACAAATACCGTGTGTCGCGTCGTAATGGCCCAGGCTATCCGGGCGAGTTTATTAGCCAACGCACAGGCCACGATATTAGAATGCTTTCGTTCAAGTTGCTGCTTAACCCAGTCAGCCAGTTTGCCCTTTCTATGCTCGATATGCAGTATGAACGTTCGGGCACACAGCACCAACAGTTGCCGGAGTGTCTTGTTACCCCGTTTACTGATCCCCAATAAGGTTGTCTTGCCCCCAGTACTGTACTGGCGGGGAACCAATCCCGCCGAGACTGCAAAATCCCGGCTGTGTGCGTATTGTTTCCCATCACCCAGCTGTGAGGAAAGCACACTCGCCGTGATGGGGCCAATACCGGGGATCGTCATCAGCCGTTGTCCGGTATCATCTTGGGCAATCTCCTGTGACAGGACGGTTTCAATCTCGGTGATTTGTTTAACCAGATAGTGATAATGCGCCTGTAACCGCAGTAATACCTGTACCAGATACGGGGGAAGTTCATGTTCACCCAACACAGTGGCGAGCTGTTTTATCACAGCAATTCCCTTGGGCATAGTTAGCCAAAGTAGATGCTAGTTGATCATGGCCTACAGGGGTATTTGGGAATGTCATGACAATTCCCTGTGCACTAAGCGCAATTTCGAGTGAAGCTTTGGCAACATTAATACCGACACAAATCGTTTCAGTCATGGTTATTCGGCTCCCATTCTTGCAAATGCGAATTTAGTTTCAAGCAACTGTTCGGGTTTCTCGAAGAAAAGTAACAATCATGCGTCGAAAGCTCATTAACGGGCTTAATCCCTTGATGGTTGTCTGACTACATGATTGTTGCCAATCTCACTTAACCAGCATAAACCAGATTAAAGATACAAGATGGCCGGAATACGGTTGATGGTTCTACATTAGCTATAGCAGCATAAACACCAATG
>NZ_PUJU01000161.1 GCF_011189505.1 Photorhabdus tasmaniensis | reverse complement strand
TATATACCCGTAATCATTGAAGATGCTTGATTTTATCCGAAATGGAGATCATTATCCTCGCCATGAAAATATTTATTACATCAGAACAAAAAATCAAACTTGAACGTCTTCACGACACCACTCGTGATGGTCAAGTACGAGACAGAATAAAAGCTATCCTTCTGGCTTCTGAAGGCTGGAGTTCTGTCATGATAGCCCAGGCATTGCGACTCCATCAGACCACCGTTGACCGCCATATCCGTGATTACCTCAATCAGGGGAAACTTAAATCTGATAATGGGGGGTCTGATAGTTTACTTTCTCGAGAGCAAACTGACCTTTTAATCAACCACTTATCTCAAAATCTTTTCCATCACACCCATGAAATCGTGGCCTATGTTGCTCAGCTCTGGAATATGACCTTTAGCATTCCAGGCATGAATAAATGGCTACACCGTCAGGGTTTTTCTTATAAAAAACTTTGTGGGGTCCCTCATAAATTCGAGGCGGAAAAACAGATACAATTTATTGAATATTATGAACATCTTAAAGTCACAGCGAAAGATGAACCCATCCTCTTTCTTGACGCTGTTCACCTGACTCAAGGCACTAAACTCGGTTAGGGTTGGATGCGAAAAGGCGAGAGAAAAACAGTCAAAACAACAGGCAGCCGAACTCGCCTGAATATATTGGGCGCACTCAACCTGAATGCCATTGGTCGTCCGGTGTTCCAGGAATATCAAACCCTCAATGATTACAACATTTGCCGTTTTTTCAATGAAATAAGAAAGTCTTATCCTGACTATCATCAAAAAATTCATCTTATTGTGGATGAGGCGGGTTACAACAAAGCTCATTTTGTGAAGGAGTGGGCTTATGTTAGCAATATTGAGTGACATTACCTTCCATCCATACAGCCCAAATTTAAACCCGATAGAGCGATTATGGAAGGTCATGAATGAACATGTTCGAAATAACCGTTATTTCGCTGATAAACATGAATTTCGAGACAAAGTATTCAAATTTTTCACCACAACGCTACCTGATATAGCGGACTCGCTGATGTCCAGAATTAACGACCATTTTCAGGTGCTAAAAACTGCATCTTGAAGTTTCTTGGGTATAT
>NZ_PUJU01000160.1 GCF_011189505.1 Photorhabdus tasmaniensis | reverse complement strand
TCCAGAAGCGCAATGTCTGTCGTGGCCTGATGGTACTGGCGTTATTGTGGGGGGCTGGCAGTGTGCTCTCCCTTTTCACCAACCGGGACCAGATAAAGGTCGTGCAGGCGGCAGTGACCGACCTGAAAACCCGCCCGGAAGCGTCTGACGCCCAATTGCTGGCGTTCAAGACCCTGCGTGATGAACTGGGCCGGGTGCAGCACCGGGCCGAATACGGCGCGCCCTGGTATCAGCGTTTCGGCCTGAATCAAAATCAGCCGCTATTAACGGCGGTACTGCCGTACTACACCCAGGTGAATAACCGGCTGATACGGGATAAGGCGGCGGCGATACTGCACCAAAAACTGAGCGCGCTGGTGGACCTGCCCCCGGGCAGCCCGCAACGGGCCCGGCGGGCGAAAGCCGCGCACGACCAGCTCAAAGCCTATCTGATGATGGCGTACCCGGCGAAAGCCGACGCCGCGTTTTTAACCCGCGTCCTCAATGAAAACGAGCCGGAACGGGCCGGTATTGCCCCCGGTGTCTGGCTGAGTGCCGCATCAAGTTTATGGCATTTTTATGCAGAAAATCTGCCGGCTCATCCTGAATGGCGGATTACGCCGGACACGGCATTAATCAGTCAGGTACGGCGGATATTGCTGGCGCAGATGAGCCGGCACAATGCAGAAGCCACGCTCTACCAGCAGATGCTGCAATCGGTGGCGAAGGATTATGCGGACCTGACCTTAAGGCAAATGACCGGCGACACTGAGGCGGAACGGCTGTTTACTACCACACATGGGGTGCCGGGGATGTTTACCCGACAGGCGTGGGAAGGGCAGATACAGAAAGCGATTGATAACGCGGTGGCTTCACGTAAGGAAGAAATTGACTGGGTGCTGAGTGATAACCGTCAGGCCGTCCCGGCAGCCGTCTCACCGGCAGAGCTGAAAGCCCGTCTGACCGCGCGTTACTTTACCGATTTTGCCGGGGCCTGGCAGGATTTTCTCAACAGCCTGCGCTGGAACAAAGCGCGTAATCTGACCGAGGTGACAGACCAGTTAACCCTGATGGCGGATGGGCGTCAGTCCCCGCTGATAGCGTTAATGAACACCGTGGCGTATCAGGGGCAGACCGGCCAGCAAGGCCCGGC
>NZ_PUJU01000159.1 GCF_011189505.1 Photorhabdus tasmaniensis | reverse complement strand
TGATAGGTGCGCCCGGTGACAATCGGCTGGTCCGGGTCACCATCAAGAAAGTCCACCACCACTTCCTGACCAACACGCGGGATAGCCAGCATACCCCAGCCCTGACCGGCCCACGGTTGTGTGACCCGTATCCAGCAGGAGCTGTGGTCGTCACTCTGGCCGTAACGGTCCCACAGAAATTGCAGCCGGATACGGCCGTATTTATCACAGAAGATTTCTTCGCCCGCCGGGCCAACCACTTTGGCTATCTGCGGGCCGTCCATCACCGGTTTGCGCGCCGGCATCGGACGCCAGTGCTGATGCGCCGGGATAAAGGTGAACTGGTTGCTCATCACCGTGCCGGACTCCCCGGTGGATTGCGCCAGCGCCTGTGGCTGGCTGCCACTATGCGCGACGCTGACCAGCTGCCAGAGCTGGTTGAGGTCATCACGGGGGTGGTCGGTGAGGGTGAACAGCACGCCCGGCCGCATCGCGGCGTCGTTACTTTCACCGTGGCCGGTCAGGGCGTCATTGCGCAGGGCTTCCAGCCGGTAGCGGGTGAAATCGGCCCCGTGCTGCTCGTCTTTAAAGCGCCCGGGAAAATCAAAGTGTTCATAGCCGGTGTGCTGGAGGTGTTGTTCCCGCATATGGTGGCGGAACTCCGCCGCCCAGACCGGGTTTTTGAAGGTGTAGTCTTTCAGCTCCACGGTGGCCGGGCGCACCTGAGCCTGCCGGGTCAGCGCCGTGACGCACAGCTGCTGGGCTTCGGCTGCGTCACCGGGGTGGTAGGGCAGCACCGGGCCTTTGGCCAGGGCCCCCGCAGTGTCGGCGAACACCAGGGTGTTTTTGTTGCCGGTGAATTCGAAGCAGTAAAAGATGCCCTCTTCGGCGGTCAGCCGGTGCAGAAAGTCAAAGTCGGTTTCCCGGTACTGGACACAGAACTCCCGTTCCGGGTGCGGATGGCGCAGCCGGAACACCACATCGCGGACGCCGCTCTCTTTAAGCAGGGTGGTGAGAATGGTTTTGATATCCTGCTGCTGAAAAATCCGGGCATTCTGACGCAGGGTGGTGCGCCACATATCGGGGCGCACCGTCATCTCATAGCGGGTCTGATGTTTGCCCGTGTTGCCCTGTACAAAGCAGGCAACCATGCC
>NZ_PUJU01000158.1 GCF_011189505.1 Photorhabdus tasmaniensis | reverse complement strand
ATCTGTCCCTGCGTATTGGTGAGCACGGTGCTGGTCAGGGTGGTTTTGCCGTCCGCCGCTATCATTCCGCCGGTGTTATCAACATCGCCGGTGCGCAGGGTCAGGTGCCTGCCACTCAATAGCAGGCCCCCTTTTTGGTTTTTCTGCTCATTATTTTTGTTGATGAGTTTGTGTCCGTGGGTATCCACGGCCATATTCCCACCGGATTGCAATTGCCCCGCAGTGTTATTCAGCTCACCGCTGTTCAGCGTCAACGTTTCCTGGGCGATGACCTGACCGGCGGTGTTGGTAAACGCCTGTCCGCCCGTTTGGCTGTCAATGTGCTGGGCCAGTAATTTCCCCTGAGTATTATTCAGTGCCTGACTGTGTGTGGTCAGCCGGGTTTTGGCTTCAATGCGTCCATTGGTATTCTCGATGCTTTTCCCGACCGTCAGGGTGGCCCGGTCGCCGGTCGCCACAATACTCCCCTGTTCATTATTCAGCCACCTTGAAGTGAGTCGGAGAGCATGACCGGCCTCCAAACGCCCCGCCTGATTATTCAACTGGTCCTTCATCGTCAGTGTCAAATTGCCATTTTTAGCGGCCACCAGGTGACCACTACGGTTATCTACGGTAGTGGCCTCAAGGGTCAGGTTGCCGTTACCTTCAATCCTGCCCCCCTGGTTATCCAGGGTATTCACGGTGAGGGCCAGGTTATCCTTGCCCCGCTGTTGCATCAGTCCGCCCTGATGGCTCAGGGTGTCCGCATTGACGGTCATCTGCCCGGCCTGAGTTTCAGCGTGGTTGAGTTGCAGTTCACCGGCCTGTATCGTCAGGGTGCCATTGGTCAGCAGTTTGCCCTGATTGCCCAGCCACCGTTGGGTGTTGAGCGACAGTGTCCCGTTGCCCGCCAGTTGCACCGTGCCTTGAGTATTATCCACCTGATGTGCGGTGAGATGCAGGTCCTCGCCCTGACTGGCGATGTTGCCCTGCTGGTTGTTAAGTGTGTCAGTGGTTATCGTGAGCTGTTTGCCTTGGTTGAACAGGGTACCGCCACCGTTATTCAGGGTGCGCGTGTTAAGCGTCAGTTCACCGGGACCGGTCTGGTTAATTTTTCCCCGTTCGTTAGAGATGTCAGGCGTCGTGAAGTGGATTTCCCGCGCCACTAACTGGCCGCC
>NZ_PUJU01000157.1 GCF_011189505.1 Photorhabdus tasmaniensis | reverse complement strand
TTTGAACGTAAAAAACCGCACGTTAACGTTGGTACTATCGGCCACGTTGACCATGGTAAAACTACCCTGACTGCTGCCATCACTACTGTACTGGCTAAAACCTACGGTGGTAACGCTCGTGCATTCGACCAGATCGATAACGCGCCAGAAGAAAAAGCGCGTGGTATCACCATCTCTACTTCGCACGTAGAATACGATACGCCAAGCCGTCACTATGCGCACGTTGACTGCCCAGGCCACGCCGACTACGTGAAAAACATGATCACCGGTGCTGCTCAGATGGACGGCGCTATCCTGGTAGTTGCAGCAACTGACGGTCCAATGCCACAGACTCGTGAGCACATCCTGTTAGGTCGTCAGGTAGGCGTTCCTTACATCATCGTGTTCCTGAACAAATGTGACATGGTAGACGACGAAGAGCTGCTGGAACTGGTTGAGATGGAAGTGCGTGAGCTGCTGTCTCAGTACGATTTCCCAGGCGACGACACACCAGTCATCCGTGGTTCTGCTCTGAAAGCACTGGAAGGTGACGCAGAGTGGGAAGCGAAAATTATCGAACTGGCTAATGCCCTGGATAGCTACATTCCAGAGCCAGAGCGTGCTATTGACCAGCCATTCCTGCTGCCAATCGAAGACGTATTCTCTATTTCAGGCCGTGGTACTGTCGTTACCGGTCGTGTAGAGCGCGGTATTGTTAAAGTGGGTGAAGAAGTTGAAATCGTGGGTATCAAAGATACGGCGAAAACCACGTGTACCGGCGTAGAAATGTTCCGCAAACTGCTGGACGAAGGCCGTGCGGGTGAGAACGTGGGTGTGCTGCTGCGTGGTACTAAACGTGACGAAATCGAACGTGGTCAGGTACTGGCAAAACCAGGTTCAATCAAGCCACACACCACTTTCGAATCAGAAGTTTATATTCTGAGCAAAGACGAAGGCGGCCGTCATACTCCGTTCTTCAAAGGCTACCGCCCACAGTTCTACTTCCGTACAACTGACGTAACCGGGACTATCGAACTGCCAGAAGGTGTAGAAATGGTGATGCCAGGTGATAACATTCAGATGATTGTTACCCTGATTGCACCAATCGCGATGGATCAGGGTCTGCGCTTCGCAATCCGTGAAGGTGGCCGTACAGTAGGTGCTGGTGTTGTTGCTAAAGTTAT
>NZ_PUJU01000156.1 GCF_011189505.1 Photorhabdus tasmaniensis | reverse complement strand
GCTTGCTTAAATCTATCCGGCGTCACTGTAGGTAAGGAACCTCCGCCTCGATGAGTTCCGCGCCTGATGAACCTTAAAAGTGTGTCGGCTTCAAGGAGCCAATTTTTATGCTAGGTTTCTCATCAGGCCGGTAGGCCGTTCATGTCATCAATTATCAGTCTTCGAAAAACCAGTAGGGTAATAGTTAAATAGATTCACAATGACGTCAGTTTCAGGCAACAAATACCGTGTGTTGTGTCGTAATAGCTCACGCTATCCGGGCGAGTTTATTAGCCAACGCACAGGCCACAATATTAGAATGCTTTCGTTCAAGTTGCTGCTGAACCCAGTCAGCCAGTTTGCCCTTTTTATGCTCGATATGCAGTATGAACGTTCGGGCACATAGCACTAACAGTTGCCGGAGTGTCTTGTTACCCCGTTTACTGATCCCCAATAAGGTTGTCTTTCCCCCAGTACTGTACTGGCGGGGAACCAATCCCATCGAGGCTGCAAAATCCCGGCTGCGTGCGTATTGCTTCCCATCGCCCAGTTGTGAGGAAAGCACACTCGTCGTGATGGGGCCAATGCCGGGGATCGTCATCAGCCGTTGTCCGGTATCATCCTGAGCAATCTCTTGTGACAGGGCGGTTTCAATCTCGGTGATTTGTTTAACCAGATAGTGATAATGCGCCTGTAACCGCAGTAATACCTGTACCAGATAAGGGGGAAGTTCATGTTCATCCAACACAGTGGAGAGCTGTTTTATCACGGCAATCCCCTTGGGCATACTGATGCCAAACTCAAGCAGGAAAGCCTGCATCTGGTTGGTGGTTTTCACTTTATCCCGTACCAGCGATTCCCGGACACGGTGCAGGGCTCGCATGGCTTGCTGAGCTTCCGTTCTGGGCTGAACAAATCGCATTGAAGGGGGTGAGGCGGCTTCACAGATAGCTTCGGCATCAATAAAGTCATTCTTGTTACTTTTGACGAAGGGACGAACAAACTGCGGTGAAATCAGCTTGGCCTCGTGCCCCAAATCAGCGATCCACCTTGCCATGAAATGCGCGCCAGCACAGGCTTCCATCACCACCGTTGCCGGAGAGCAGCCAGCTAAGAATTCCATCAATTTAGTTCGGGTGAATTTTTTACGTAGCAGGGCTTTCCCCGAATGATCCTGACAATGGACATGAAAGGAATGCTTGCCGAGATCGATACCAATCAGTGCGATAGTGTTCATGATGATAACCGCTTAAAAAAATAAATCACACG
>NZ_PUJU01000155.1 GCF_011189505.1 Photorhabdus tasmaniensis | reverse complement strand
CAGGGTGAGAGCGTGAGTGTTCATTGTTTAACCATCGAGCATAATCCTGCTATTAACACCTTGTCCATATAGGCACTATTCATACTGGTCATCTTCCGTTTGCGCCGAATACTGGCTTTTTCACTGGTTTCTGCCCTCAGCATATTGAGAGACAGATGTCGCATACAGGCTAAAATCTCTGCGGAGTCACCACGACAAATAGTACACGCATCTTCATTCATTGAGACATCAAGGACCCAGTGGACACGATTTTCAATTCCCCAATGACCACGCACTGCCGCCGCAAAGCGTGCCGGTTCCAATTCAGCAGAGCTGATATAATATCGATACGCCAGTGATTCTTTGCCTGATTTTTCAAGGCGATAACCCATTGCCACACCGATGCTTTTTACCCCTTTCCAGGCCGGAAATTGCTGCCCCAGTTCATCCGCAGGTAACACATGATATTCTCGGGCTTCAATGCGCCCATGGTCTTGTTCTATCGTCACATTTTCTTTGGTACTGCTCGCCGTAGTTTTCGCCGCCAGGGCCTGTTTGACTGCCCGGTACAAGCGTTCCTGATTGCCTTTCACCGCTAGCAGGTAGTCGCCTCCCTGATGAAGGCTCTTTTCTGCAATTTGGGTTTGACACCCCATCGCATCAATAGACACCAGACAACCTTTAATATCCAGCAAATGAATCCATTTCGGGATGGCTTTAATTTCATTGGATTTATGCCCGGTTTTTAGCTGTCCCATCACCACGCCATTAGTGGTCGCAAAGGCGCTGACCATATGGATAGCCAATTGTCGTGTGTTGCCGTTGCCGGTTCCTCGCAATGTCTTGCCATCAATCGCAATAATTTCCCCTTCGGTACGTTTGTTCACAGCCTGAACCCAGTGAATAAAACATGACTGAAATTGGGCGGGATCGAGGCGGGAGATAATACGTGCTATCGTATCATGAACAGGCAACCCTGTTTGAAACAGCCCCTTTTGCTGAAGCCAATCGAGGCGCATTTTCCCGAAATCTTCAATATCTTCCCATCCTTCCGCCCCGGCGATAACAGCGCACATGGTCAGAAAAAGCACGTCAAACAAGGGGTAACTGATTTTGGCCGATTGGCGAGGATCTTGTAATTTGCCGAAATACTGAGAAAAAGCGTCGATATTCATGGGGGCACTCCTGAAAAAAGGAGTATGAGATCATAAGTAGCTCCGTGGGTCAAACTGAACGATTTTGATTAAATAACGTTCGCGATCTCACCCTA
>NZ_PUJU01000154.1 GCF_011189505.1 Photorhabdus tasmaniensis | reverse complement strand
ACATCGCTGAACTTATCATCTGCCTGTGGGGGCATTGCCTTCACCAGGCATGCCCTGTTTCAGGTAAAAAAAGAGGATTTTTTACTATGCCGAAGGGGTACGCTAATCGTTTGCATATCACGGGTCACCCCGACCAACTGGAGGCTCTGCAACAATGGGGATTGGGAGACAGAATTCCCTATTACGGGCAGGCCATCCATCAAAGTATTAAGCTGTTTGTCGCGGGCTGTGCCGGTCTCCTGCAACCTACTGAAACGACAGATTACTCACTGTATCCGGCGCTGGTAGCGAAAGGAACAGGGGTAGACTCACCGGAAAACCGGGCGTTTGAGCACTGGCTGGCCTTGTTAAAAGAGAATGTGGCGCTTGATGAAGTCACCAGCCAACAGATTGACAGGCTATACCAACAAAGTGGTCTGGCCGCGCGAAAATGGCAGACGTTGCTCCCGGCAGAGCGGGAAACCATCAGGGCGTTGTTTAACCAAAAATCCTGTGACTGGTTCGGTCTGTTGACCTGGAACGCAGAACGTGATGCTGAAATGCTGTGGTCTCATCTTGATGACCGGCTGACAGAGACGGTTCCTGGTGACTTATTTCTGCTGATACCGACCCATCTTGCGAGTGAAATCAATGGATCTTGCGGCAGGTTGTTAAAGGATCACGAGACGACTCGTGAGTTGTATTTCCGATTATACGGTATGATTCAGCCGCAAGGTTATGACATAGCGTGGAAGCGAAATGACGATAGCAGCCTGATCGGGAGTTTTGATACAGCACCATTGGGACCATGGCGTGAAAAAATCATCGCTGCCTTGTCAAGGCAATACCATTGCCATATTACCCACTATTTTGAGGATGCCCGAGGGTTATGTGGTTATAACGAATACCGGAATGGGCAGTGGGAAGCTGGCAGCTCTGATGAATTGGAATTGGGTGAGGAAGACGGTATCCGTAAAGTGATAGGGCTGGCCTACATTCTCGGCAATGTTTTACATGACGGGGATGAGTGTACTGACAGCGTTATTTCGCTTATTCCACAGGGACGTTTCGTGGTGAATTGACGGTAAAAAAACAGGTTCAGGTTTGCCTGAGCGTCTGATAACACTACTGCCGGCGGATATGACGCCGGCGATTTACCCATTGGGGGAATATTTCCTCTGAGGGGGCGTGTCCGGCTCTTGGGCCGGAGTTTTATCCAACAGGACGGAGATGAGAAATAAATCGATTGAAGTTGTTTTGTTTATCCCTGACACGTTTTGGTCTGAATCGGCAGTGCCTCCCAGATGCACTGGACACA
>NZ_PUJU01000153.1 GCF_011189505.1 Photorhabdus tasmaniensis | reverse complement strand
GGCTGAGGGATCCCCACAAATCGGTGCTAATAAACCAGCACCATATTTCGGTAGACTCTTGTTAAGTGGTTAAGAGCATCATTCAGTGATATTTGCTTTAAAATCAGTGGGGAGTGTCGTAAGACGTTCTCCGCTAACGTCAGATATGAGATGACCCGCCGTGATTTGATACTGTTGGCCTGATATCTCAGATGTAATCCCTTATTCTCCACGTGATAACCAATCAGCCACAGGACGATTGTGCTCAGTGTTGCCAGTAAGCTCAGTACCAGCATTCTACCCGCAGAGCGACTGTGGCTGGCACGAAGACCAAATCCGAAACGCTCACTTTTTTCATCGCGGAAGTTTTGCTCTATCTGCATGCGACGACTGTATAACTTGATGATCTCCCTTGGCTTTAAATCATCTATACTACTGAAAATAAGCCAGGCTTCTTTTGCTGACTGCCGATACTCGTTGTTTGTTTTAGTATACATTGGCCTGCCTTTTGAACGTTTACTTTTCCGCCCTTTAGGTAATTTCTTGTATGTATAAAAATGACCATTAATACGGTTTTTCTTTTCTTTGACCAGCGTTCCCGCCCCCATGTATTTCGGCGTTATTGTTCCAGGACAGTCAGAGATTTTCAGCCATATTTCAGGACTCTCTGCCAGGTGAAATTGAACGTTATTCCTGATCCGCCCAATAAAATCCCAGCCCAATGAGGCAATATGTCGAAACCATGGACTCTTAAATCCTGCGTCTGTGACGATGTTGACTCTGGCATCGGAAGAGACGGCTTTAGCGAGGGAATCAAGAAACTGATTTTGTATTAAGGTGTTATTTTGTTTTTCCGAGGATACAACCCAACTCAATAACGGCATTGCCCGACCGTCGCAAAGAAGGCTGGCACGAAGCACATGATACTCCTGCGATGGATAACCGCTCCAGTCCACCGCAATAACGCAAAGAGGCAACTGACGAGTTATCATGGCAGTAATATTATTAAAAATCGCAGGAATATCGTTGTGAAGAGCGGTGTTTCCTAACAGGCGATCAACCCTTTTTATCTTGTTTTTGACCTGAGCCTGTCCGGGCAAAAAACGTCCAATACTGGTTAGCGTAAGAGAAGCGCCATTAATCAAAGCCATAGTGGCATCGATTAATGCATTCTGGCGATATTGATGAAACGGTGCTAAGGCATCTTTGAAGAAGTTGTGACATACTTTACGTGCAGGCATAGCAGTGACCTTATTGACTTGGTGGAACAATCAGTAGATCACACAACGCTATGCCTGTCTATTTTCTGGGGATTCCTCAGCCC
>NZ_PUJU01000152.1 GCF_011189505.1 Photorhabdus tasmaniensis | reverse complement strand
GGAAACGGTGAATTTGGCTCAGGGGGCATATCCAGGATTGAAATCTGTTGATGTGATTCCGACGCTTGGATATAACGGCGCGTTCCAAGGTAGAGCGCATACTAACTATGCAAAAGGGATCAGCGTCGGCGATTCCGACTATGGCCAGATCTGGGTTAATTCATCCGGGCGGTTATTTGCACAATTTTCCAATAATAATGGTGCAAAACCGGGAGGGGAATGTGTTTATACTGACGACATCATCGTTCAAAAGGCTAATAATGCCGTGCCTAGCAGTCGGAAAATTAACGGGAAGACGTTAAGTGGGGATGTCAGTTTGAATGCCGGGGATGTGGGGGCTTTGCCGGAAACAGTTTATGTTGAAAATATTCCCACCCGCAGGTTTGTGGGGGCATTTTCTGGCGGAGGCGGAGCGGGATGGGTCAAAGGCATTAACATCGGGACAGGCGGTGATACGGGGCAAATCTATGTTAATCAATACGGTGAGCTATATGCGTATTTTTTTAATACTAACGGTGAAATAGACGGTGGTCCAGTCAGTAACTGCCCCTTGGGCTCTCCTGTTCCGTGGCCGCAGCCAAATCCTCCATCAGGTTACCTTGCGTGCAACGGTCAAACATTTAATAAATCTCAATATCCGCAATTAGCAGCAGCATACCCATCCGGCGTGCTCCCTGATCTGCGCGGTGAGTTCATTCGTGGCTGGGATGATGGGCGTGGTACTGCTGATGCGGGGCGAGGGATTTTGTCGTGGCAGGGGGATGCGTTTGTAAGTCATAAACATGGCTATCGCGATCGGTATTATATCGAAAATATGAACGGTCTCCGCAGTGCTAACAAGAAAGAAGAGACGCCGGGTGGGTATAACGGTAACCTCGGGTCTGGTCATAGCGACGAAGATAATAATGGTTTTTTATATATCGACAGCACAACAGAAAAAACGGGTGGCAACGAAACCCGCCCCCGGAACATAGCATTTAACTACATGGTGAGAGCAGCATAATGACAGAACAAAAATACTCTTTAGACCATGAAACAGCCGTATTGGGTAAAGATGGTTTGGCTATTCAGGCAGGCTGGATAAAGGTTTATCACTCTAATCAAATTACACGAGAATTCACGAACTCTAATATTGAATATGTGATGCTTGGTGTCAGCTTATCGGCTGGTGCTTATTCTGATGCGCCAGAACTTCCCGATTCTCATGATAAGGCGGTTTGTCGTAGCGAAGATAAACTCTGTTGGGAAATCTTACCTGATTACCGGGGTAAAACCGCTTACGACACGCAAACTCGCGCGGCTACTGAGATATCTGAAATCGGGGAATTACCGGATACGCTCAC
>NZ_PUJU01000151.1 GCF_011189505.1 Photorhabdus tasmaniensis | reverse complement strand
TCATTTTGGTTATTTATTGATACGCAGATAAGTCCGATTTTTACCAGATTGAATCCCGTTTAATGCTTTAACAGTCTGCCTTGGCAAAGAATAATGTCAGTTAATCAACTACGGAAAATGTTGGTTTAGCGGAAACGGTGGCGTTGGCAAAAAGTGCTTACCCAAAATCCGGTGGGACGATTAGCGGGGACGTTTATTTAAAAGGCGATAAGCGCTTGGGGTATTACATCACTGATGAAAACGGACGTATCCGAGCTGAAATTTATAAAGAAAAAGGCGGCAATCTTATTCTGACGAACGGCTACGGCGGCGGCGGGATGTTTATCATTCGGCGGGATGGAGCAGTGAGTTTTGGTAATGAAAATGCGGCAATAACAGGCGATGGAAATATCTACGGAAAAGCATGGTCTACAAGCCGCGACCCAGGATATTTATATGATTATCTTGAGCATTTGTGCCCCGTTGGCGTCCCAATGCCGTATCCGAATAGATATACCCCTGTTGGCTATCTCACTTGTAACGGTCAAGCATTTAATAAATCTCAATATCCCCAGTTAGCCATAGCTTACCCATCCGGCGTACTCCCTGATCTGCGCGGTGAATTTATTCGTGGCTGGGATGATGGGCGCGGTGTTGATTCGGGGCGTGTGTGTGGTACGTGGCAGGCTGGCGCGAATGAATCACATAGTCACACAATGCCAACTGGCAGAATGCCAGTTAACGTTGATTCTATCTCGAAAACATGGGTCGTTGTTGAAAACGATGTGTCAACGACGAAAGTATCGACATACGTTGCGGGCGGAAACGAAACCCGTCCCCGCAACATTGCCTTTAATTACATAGTGAGAGCAGCATAATGACAGAACAAAAATACTCTTTAGACCATGAAACCGCCGTATTGGGTAAAGATGGTTTGGCTATTCAGGCAGGCTGGATAAAGGTTTATCACTCTAATCAAATTACACGAGAATTCACTACGTCTGATATCGAATATGTCATGCTCGGTGTCAGTCTGTCAGCTGGTGCCTATTCCGATGCGCCAGAACTTCCCAAATCACATGATATGGCCGTTTGTCGTAGTGAGGATTGCACACACTGGGAAATAGTACCTGACTATCGTGGAAAAACCGCTTACGACACGCAAACCCGCGCTCCGACTGAAATCACTGAAATCGGGGAATTGCCCAACACACTCACATTCAAAAAACCACCCACTGATTTTGACAAGTGGAACGGTAAAGAATGGGTAGTTGATAAAGACCTTCTCAAATCGCATCAGATTGATGAAGCCAAGCAACAGCAAGCAGCACTGTTACAACAGGCAAATGACACTCTCTCATTGCTACAAGACT
>NZ_PUJU01000150.1 GCF_011189505.1 Photorhabdus tasmaniensis | reverse complement strand
AAGGCATCTTTGAAGAAGTTGTGACATACTTTACGTGCAGGCATAGCAGTGACCTTATTGACTTGGTGGAACAATCAGTAGATCACACAACGCTATGCCTGTCTATTTTCTGGGGATTCCTCAGCCCCAATTGGGCCCCCAAACGTATTTCGCTGAATACATAAGCGATTTCGAGTCTGGTGATTGTAACTGCTAACTATCGTGTCACCAACATCTCTGAGCCGTGCTTATCTTTGACATTGACCATAAAAGCATACATGTCTGCCAGGGTTTACAGGCATGTATGCGATGAACAAAAAGAGTGGAAAGTGCGGAGGTAAAAATCAGGAATAAGGCTCGAAGATTTTATTATTCATCAGCCCGGTAGCTCGTCTGGCTCTGAGAATATCGGTAGCGGTCAGAAATGACGTCTGCTCCTGCCAGGTGAATCCTTTTCGGTCAGTACGCACCAGCTCATAACGTTCCACCACGAAATTCATCGCATCAGCCAATGTTATTCCTGCGTCGATATGCTCCTGGATGGCCGCGTCATCATGGAATGGCGTGTCATTGAGTGTCAGGCCGTAATGATGTTCTAACAGATAAACTAACAGTTGCTGCCAGACCTGCACAGGCGACAGGCGTGACGAAACCGGCAACGTGGCCGGTACAGTTGAGGTTTGCATGAGTTGAGTCTCTTAATAAACGAAGAAAAGTTTTGAAGGCTTACAAAGCTGAGATGATGCTAAAAATCAGTCTTTAACCAAATTGGAGGGATAAATTGCAATATATACATACCCATGGCTGCCCAGCGTATCGGCTTCACAGGTCAGCCCGTTACGGTACAGCGTGACGCAGTGTGCACACTGGGGATTCAGTTCACCGGAGAGCAGCATCAGCTCAAGATGCGCGACAAAATGCGGGAAAGCGTCATCCAGATGTCGAGCCTGCATCTCACTGTATGAACCGGTGAACCCTGCCCGGTCCGCCAGAAAATGCAGACGATGACCTTCCTGCACCAGCCGTGCTCCAAAACACGGTGTGATATCTCGTTTAAGACCCCAGGTTTGGGTAGCGTCTTTATTCATCATTTTAATCCTGTTAAAGAAGACCATGTTCGGCGAAGGAGAAAATCTGCCTGCCGCCGACAATCAGGTGGTCGGGCACTCGAACTTCCACCAGCATCAGCGCCTGCACCAGTCGCTGAGTAATAGCCTTTGGTTATGGGCAAATATCACTGCTGCCGCGTTAAAGTAGCTGTCTTTCCTACACAAATATTTTAACCCGCCCCCTCGTTATTGAACTTTTCCCTCATAGATTGATCTCAATAAAAAACACAACTTGAGGTAATCTTTATGTTTTCAACCTGCGCCGAACAATGGGC
>NZ_PUJU01000149.1 GCF_011189505.1 Photorhabdus tasmaniensis | reverse complement strand
GAATTGTGCATCCTTATCCTTTGCAGCGCTTTTACGCCAAACACCCGAGGTAGGAGCCGGATGCGTTAGTCGCGCACGTCCGGATCTGTGCGGGGGGTAGCTGGTAACGGCTATTCCTACCGCGACCAGAGGGTCAACCCAACTCACCGGATTATGCACGTAACTGTAAGGATTTACGCCGCCGGCTAACCCTAAAGGGTCAGGCGAGTTTCACTGTCGTAATAACAGTGTCGGTTGTAAAAAAGCCCGTTTTCTTCATCCTTATATTTTCCGCAGAACTGTAAATTGCAGGTCAGGTTCCGCTCGTCATCAAGTACTACCCACTAAACCGCAGGTTGATATGTGTCCCGATAGGCAGGAAGATCGCTAGGAGCCTCCTGTCTGTTCATTAATACGATTGAATTAGTTCTCCGATAGAACCTAATTCAATATCGAATGAAAATCTGAAATCTATCCCATTAATATGGATAAAAAAATATAATTCGCTGTTTATATAATAAACATCTGAAAAGATTACATCGCTAGTATTTAAAATTTCCTTAATATTCCATTTAAGTGAATTATCCGGATTTAGAATATATGCTTGATTATTAGATTTATTAAAAGGCGCTATAATCAAAGCTATTCCAGCAGAATCTTTCAAAATAAGAGGTATAAGTCTATTGTCATCGTATATTTCTTGTCTTTTTCCTGCATATACCCATGTAATGCCAGTAGGAAGTAACTCGAAAACACTTAATCCTTGAGGATTCCGTTTCCTATCATAGTCATCCAGAGTATCTATAATCTTAAAATCACTAATAATGCTCATTTATCCTCCACATTTTTTAGAATAAATTTTCCTTGGCTCACCAATGGGCTTTAACTTTGCCCTATCTTCATAGTTAAGGATTTGTATCTGGGTACCTCCACCTGCATAAATTTTCCCTCCAGAACTTTGTGGACCAACTGGCCCCGTTTGTATACGAATTCCTTCTGGAATATGGAACTTTTGCACATGAGATATTTCAGGCTTGAATTCAGGAATTACGGCCAATTGATTTCTTACATAATCAACATTCGGAATATGGTCTAAGGTTGCCCATCCTCCTGGTTTAATTTGTCCTGGAGACATAGCCATTTCAACAGCAATCCCACCTTTAGGCACTACGGTAGATTCTAATTTTGCGCCGTGCCCCCAAGGATCTAAAGATGTCGGTGTTGGTAATGCCAATGGATTCAACCCCAGAGGATCTACCCAGTTAGCCGGATTATGCACGTAACTGTAAGGATTTAGTCCGCCAGCTAACCCAATCGGGTCTTCGGCACTATCCCGACGCCATCATACCGTTGAGCGGACTTTTCCCTCTGATTTAACAGCCTTTTTCTCCGCCGCGTTTTCCCACCCTGTTAAAGAACATACCAACTCGC
>NZ_PUJU01000148.1 GCF_011189505.1 Photorhabdus tasmaniensis | reverse complement strand
GGCCCACGGTGGCACTGGCTCCGGCACTGGCGTTCTGCTGCTGACTGTCATAGCGGTTGCTGTCTTGTTCGCTACTGAGCGTCAGGTGACGTTTCACCTCGGCGGTTATCTGTTCGCCGCTGACCTGCGCCCCTTTGAGCGTGGTGTCCCGGCCACTGTTGAGGGTCACCGTGTTTCCCGCCGCCAGTGTCGTTGAGTTGTGGCTAATACTGTTGCCGCTTTCACGCCCTTTGCCCTGACTGACATTGGCTGAGACGTTCAGGCCGGTGCCCCCCGGTCCGGCGGTCAGGCCCACGCCCAGCGAGCTGCCGTGGCGGCTGTTTTTGCCAGTGGTCTGTTCGGTGTTCTGGCTGGAGGAGAGCTGAATATCCCGGTTAGCATTCAGTTGCAGGTCTTTACCCGCCTGTAACTGGCTGCCCTGAATACGGATATCCCCGCTTTGATTTGATGGACCTTTGCTCTCCCCGTTAGCGGTTATCGTGAGGTTATCCCCGGCGGTGAGATGGCTACCCTGTTGGGTGGTCTGATGCTGCTGCTGTTCTGAACGGGAAGACTGACGCCCGTAGGACAGGTTAACCCCGGCCAGGTTGTTATTGCCTGTGTCATCACTGCCCTGAGCCTCCGTCAGTCGGCCCGCCTGCACGGCCTGTACCCCACTCAAGGCGGCTTTGGTGTGCTGTAACGCGTTGAGGCGCGGGTCTTCGGTCTGCTGCGCTTCACGGGCCGTTTGCACCGCGCTGTTGACGGCACCTCCCGCCGTGCCACTCAGCGCCACGGTTAAGCCGCTCTGTTTTTGCTCGGTTTTTGTCAAGACCGTGTGATTATTTTCCGCACTGGTGATACTGACGCGCTGACCGCTGAGGGTCATGTTTTTACCTGCAACCCCGTCACTGCCGTGAACCCGGAGCTGTTCACCTGCGGTGAGAGTGACGTTGCCCTGACTGCTGCCCACGGTGCTGCCTTTGGTCAGCTGGCTGTCACTGTCCGTAGTGGTTTTTTGGCTGGCCTTGCCTAAGGTGAAGCCGATACCCCCGGTGCCCATCAGGCCCGAGTGTTTCTCCTGCCGTAAATGGGTTTCATCGTGCGCTTCGGCTGCGGTGGTGACGGTGAGCTGATGACCGGCGTTCAGGCTGACATCCTGCGTGCCTGCGACATGACTTCCACGGATATGCAGGTCTTTACCGGCCTGGAGATTGACCTTATCGCCACTGAACGTGGTGCTCAGGGCCTGCCGGTCATGCACTTCGTCGTGGGTTTCCACTGACGACTTCGACAGCCAGCCTTGACTGGCTTGTTTGCGGTGCTCCACTAAGTCGGATGAGGCGGTACCGGTGGTCAGCGTCAGGTTATTTCCGGCCTGCGCCGTCAGTTGCTGACCCGCATTAATCTGGGCTGCGGTGGCCGTCAGGTCATGCCCGGCCTGCAAT
>NZ_PUJU01000147.1 GCF_011189505.1 Photorhabdus tasmaniensis | reverse complement strand
CATTGGGGGAGCCGGTCAGCAGTGCGCCACTGGGCGGGCCGATACTGTCCACCATTTTGGTCACCGCCGAACTGGCGGCGCTGATGACATCGCCCAGCGCAAAGGTCGCCGCGCTGCCCAGTGCAATCACGGCAACGGTGGCTAATCCCCCCGTGCCGACTACCACAGCGGCAGCGGCGGCAAACACCGCCGCACCTATCAGCGCCCCGGTAATGGCTCCGGCCAGAGCACCGAGGAAGCTGGCATGTTTAATCGGGTCGCCTTCTCTGGCCGCTGCCGGGCCGGGAGCGCCCGATGGGGGCGCAACCGGGGCGGCATGTAACGCCCCCACTCGGGCAATCCGGGTAATAATCTCATCACCAAGTGACATATTTCACCTCCTGTCAACTCATCCGGCGGCCTGGAAGCTGTCGATAACCGCCAGTAACGCTTCGCGCTGGCCATCCGCAAAGGGAGCGGGTGAAGTCAGATTGAAGGTCAGCAACTGTGTGCCGCGGATTTGCAGCACTACGGTCTGGTACATGTCCCCTTCGGGGCTTTTCCACTGGTAGTCCAGCCGGCGGGCAGGTGCCTGGCTCAGGGTGATTTCGCTGCACTGGTGCTCCTGATAACCGGGCAGGTGCGTGCGAAACTGTGCCAGGGTCTGTTCATAATAAGCGGTGTTATCCATGCCGGCCGGAACGGGGGTGCGGCTGACCACCAGATTCATGCCGCTGTCATCTGGCAGCACAAATACGTTCATGGATTCATCCCGCCAGCTGGCCGGGATAGCCAGGGTGCCTTCATTCATCTGATACACTGTGTTTGTCATGCTGTTTTTCCGTGATTGATTGAAATCATGTCGTCAGGGGTGGCTGTTAATGGGGCAATACCGGTCAGTTCACATTGACCTGTTTGCCGTTAAGGGTGATATTAGCGCCCTGAATACTGATGTTGCCGGCACTGTCGAGCGTGATGCTGCCCCCGGCGGTGGCAATTTCGATACCGCCAGCCCGGGCCTGTATCTGGATGTTATTTTTGACGTTCAGCAGGCTGTCTTTTTCCACGGTGATTTGACGCAGGCCAGTGATAGCGCTGACTTCATTGCCTGTCACCTCTTTATGGCGGTCATTTCTGACGGACAGCACCTGATTATGGCCGATGCTTTCGGTGTGGTCGTTTATGACCCGGGTTTCGCGATTATTGCGCACCACGGTGGTCATGTCCTTCTGGGCATGCAAAGCCAGTTCTTCACTGCCTTTGGCATCCTCAAAGCGCAGTTCGTTATAGCCTTCGCCTTTGTGGGTTTTTGAGCGGAAGGCCATCTGGGTTTTGCTGCCCGGCAGGCTGCCCGGTGGGATGTTGCTGGCGTGATAGGTGCGCCCGGTGACAATCGGCTGGTCCGGGTCACCATCAAGAAAGTCCACCACCACTTCCTGACCAACACGCGGGATAGCCAGCATACCCCAGCCCTGACCGGCCCACGGTTGTGTGACCC
>NZ_PUJU01000146.1 GCF_011189505.1 Photorhabdus tasmaniensis | reverse complement strand
CCTGTCTCTTAGTCACATCTCCAGATCAACCGATTTGGCCAGCAAGTAACCGTCCACCAGAGTTTGCAGCAGGAACCAGCCCTCCCAGAGTCTTTCCCAGCCTACCCGTCCCGTACGCTTAGAATCAGACCAACCCACCAATTTACCCAAACTGATATACGCCCAATGCAGACTTGGCGCTTTTTTTGGCAGGTGCCGTTTCTCCTGCTTTGACCACAACAGTTTCCAGGCCAGCGGACTGAGGATCTCTTCACAACTGTGCTTTTCTGCCTCTTCCTTGTTCAAGCCCTTAAAACGAAGCTGGTGTATCCGCACCGCAATAAAGGCCAGGATCACAATCATGCGTTCCAGATTGGCTTTGCTTTGCATCCGCAGGGCCTCAACCTGCGTGCCACCACTTTTCCAGGCCTTGTGAAATTCTTCTATTAACCAACGCCGTTCATAATAACCGAATATGCGATGGGCATCGTCTTCACTGTTGACCGGCTCTGAGGTGAGAAGATGCCAGCTTAATCCGTTTTCGGTGCCTTTTTCATGGCAACCCACGTAAAACAAGCGAATGCTTCCCCCTTGTTTTCCTTTCGGCACTTTCAGACTCACTTGCGTATAACAAACCTCACAGTCCGCCACGCGGGCTTGACGTCCGCCTTTCTGCTTAACGTCAACCCGTCGGTCTCCCGCACTTTTTAATGTCTCAACAAAATCATAAAGTTTATCTTTGCTTTCTTCTATACGCCGGCTTTGCATTGAACGGACGACAAAACGGTGATTTTCGGCCACCTTATAGGTCAGGTACTCGATGAGGTCGGCCTCACGGTCACAAACCGAAATAATTTTGGGCATGTGTTCGCCCAGTCGGTGTGCCATTGCCCGTGATGCCTGCTCCCATTTATAGCTTTCTTTCTCTTCATAAGGCCGCGTGTCAGATTGCCGGCTCCTGCCATATGTCTGAATATCGCGTGTCCAGCGATGCTGCTCAACCAGCCCGACTACCTGACGTTCCTGAGGCGCAAACAGTAAAATCGAGTGGGCAAAAAATCCCCGGGATTTCGGGTTTGAGGTGGTGTGACCCAGCTCATCCGTCACGCTGTGATGGGAAAACGACAGGGAAGTGGTGTCTTCCAGGGCCAGCAGGCAATCATACGCGTTAGCGTGCGCCACGGTGGCCGCAAAACCCGCTTCGGCAATGGCCTGGGGAGAAACAGACGAATTACGGGTGAAACGGTATGCCGCTTCAATATCGGCAGAGGAATGTAAGGATTGCACGAGGGAGAGTCCTGTCTGGTTGGCGAGTGAACCGGCGATTTGAACCAGGCGTTTTGTGCGTCGTTTATCACCTAATTCAGCGTGTTGAAACGTGTCTTTTGCCCATTGCTCGGTGTTGGCTGAAAACATATCGGTTAGCTTATCTGTGGTTTTTGGTTGAGATCGATGACCAAAGCAAGAGTTCAACAGGAATGCAGGAAAATATCAAAATATTTGTGTAGAAGAGACAGGT
>NZ_PUJU01000145.1 GCF_011189505.1 Photorhabdus tasmaniensis | reverse complement strand
ATTCAAAAAGCAAACCTGCAACGTGTTGATGTTGCGGCATTGCCTTTTGATTCTGATACCCTGAAAGTGAGTTTCACATTGCGGGTATTAGGCAATCTTTCAACACCATCAGTGTGTAACGATCAGGATTATCAGGCTGAACTGGCGAATGTAATCAACGGTTATATTGCCGAGCATGGTTTTAAAACACTGGCTGCACGTTATGCAGAAAATCTGGCTAATGGACGGTTTTTGTGGCGTAACCGAGTTGGCGCAGAAGAAATTAAGGTTTGTGTGAAGGGGAAGAGTAGCGAATGGTGGGAATTTAATTGTGAAGATTTCAGTTTACGTGAATTCGGTAAGGTAGAAGGTCATTTAGCTAAACTTGCTGCTGAAATTGAGGAAGGGTTGGCGGGTGATGGAGCAACATTCTTCAACGTGGAGGCTTTTGTTCGCTTAAACTGTGGTCAGGAAGTTTTCCCTTCTCAAGAATTAGTTCTCGACAGTAACAGTAAAAAAAGCAAAGTGTTGTATCAGGTCAATGGAATTGCTGCATTGCATTCACAGAAAGTAGGTAACGCGCTTCGCACCATTGATACGTGGTATCCCGATGCATCTGAGTTGGATCTTGGCCCAATTGCTGTTGAACCCTATGGTTCAGTAACTAGCCGGGGTAAGGCTTATCGTCAGCCTAAAGCCAAAATGGATTTTTATACTTTGCTAGATAACTGGGTCATCAAAGGAAAAGTGCCGGAAGTAGAGCAACAACACTATGTTATGGCGACTTTGATCCGTGGTGGTGTTTTTGGTGAGAAAGGTGAATAAGGGGATACGATGGATTATTACCTTGAAATCCGCGTCCTTCCCGATCCTGAATTTAGCCAGCAAAGCTTGATGGAAGCGTTATTTGCTAAACTGCATCGGGCATTAGGGCAAGTGGGTAACGGACGTATTGGGGTCAGTTTTCCGTGTGCGAGAAAAAAGCTGGGGGACACGTTGAGGATTCACGGTTCAAGCGAAGCGCTGAATGACTTACAGGCGTTACCTTGGTTAAAAGGGCTCAGGGATTATACTGAAGTGACGGATATCCAACCAGTACCTCAAGATACTCAATATCGTTGTGTGAGTCGGGTGCAGGTCAATAGTAACGTAGAGCGGCTTCGACGCCGTTCGGTTAAAAAGGGGTGGTTAACGGAGGAACAAGCCCGGCAATGTATTCCGATCAGCAAAGAACAACGCACTACTTTACCGTTTTTGCGCCTTAAAAGTCTGTCATCAGGGCAAAGTTTTCCGTTGTTTGTCGAACAAGGGTTAATAGAAGATAGACCAACACCAGGAGTTTTTAGCTCTTATGGATTAAGTGCGTCAGCTACTGTACCTTGGTTTTGACCCTTTTTTCTCGGTTAATTGTAAACTATTGATTTATTAAGGGGATTAAACTCTGTTTATAAAAAGGGTTTTTCTCCTTTATAGTGACTTTGCTCTTTAATAATCAATAGATTAAAGTTAATATGCAACAGTTCACTGCCGTACAGGCAGCTTAGAAA
>NZ_PUJU01000144.1 GCF_011189505.1 Photorhabdus tasmaniensis | reverse complement strand
GGTCGCGGTAGGAATAGCCGTTACCAGCTACCCCCCGCACAGATCCGGACGTGCGCGACTAACGCATCCGGCTCCTACCTCGGGTGTTTGGCGTAAAAGCGCTGCAAAGGATAAGGATGCACAATTCGGGGGGACGGTACCCATTTATTCACCAGCTGACTGTAACGCGACCACGTCATTTTGTGTCGCTGGCTTCGCCGTTTCAGTGACTTTAGCCACATCCGCTTCACTTCTTCCACAAATTGACACAATGCTCTGCTGTTGAAGGGGACACCATAGTAATTGATATGCCCTTCTACCACTCGTTTCAGCCATCGTCCCGTTTCTTCCGGGCGGTTATGCAGCCGTTGCCGCAGCCCCTGTTTTATTCGCTTCAGTTGGGTTTGACGCCGTTTTCGTTGGGTTTTGCGCATCACCGCATCCTTGCCCGTGTGTAATCGTCCTATATAGTGCGTAAATCCCAGAAAATCAAACGTCCCCGGCTTGCCCCTCTCCGGTCGCTCCTCATATTGCTTTAACGCAAAGCGCCCAAATCGCACCAGCCGGGTTTTCGCGGGATGTACCTTCAACCCAAACTGCATCAGACGTTGTTGTAGCAGGGATTGGCACGCCCGAGCATCCTGATGTTTCTGGAAGCCCAGTACCGCATCATCGGCATATCGGATCATCACTACCTCTCCCTGCGTCTGCTTTCGCCAGGCGTTGAGCCAGAGATCAAAGCTGTAGTGCAGGTAGATATT
Organism: Photorhabdus tasmaniensis; assembly: GCF_011189505.1. GTDB lineage: Bacteria > Pseudomonadota > Gammaproteobacteria > Enterobacterales > Enterobacteriaceae > Photorhabdus > Photorhabdus tasmaniensis. The sequence goes on along the minus strand of NZ_PUJU01000144.1, from coordinate 818 downwards.
CGCCAGCAGTGGCGATATGACTGCACCTTGCGGTGTGCCACAATGCGACTTCTGGCGGTGTCCGTGTTCATCGACTATCCCCACCGTGACCCACTGCCTGATTAATCGCAACATCCGACCGTCCCTTATCCTGTGCTGAATAAACCGGATGAGCCAGTCATGCTCCACGGTATCGAAGAACCGACTGATGTCCAGATCCAGCACCCAATTGACTTTCCTCTCCATAATGGCCACATTCAGCGCGTCCAGTGCATCGTGCTGCCCTCTGCCTGGTCTGAATCCATACGAGAAGCCGAGAAAATCGGTCTCGTAGATTTGATTTAAGACCGTGACAGCCGCTTGCTGCACGATTTTGTCCTCCAGACACAGGATACTCAATGGTCTTTCTGTCCCGTCTTCTTTCAGGATCTTCACCTGCCTTGCTGGCTGGGGTCTGTATTGCCCCCGATGAAGTCTGCCGTGGAGCGCATGGAGGTTATTTTGCAGATTTTCCGCATAATTTTCCCATGTGATACCCTCGCAGCCCGGGGCAGAATGACGCTTAAGCTGCTGAAAACTCTGACATAACAGTTCTTCACTGAGGTGATGGAAAAGGTGAGTAAACTGTTGTTTCCTATCCTTCTTTGCTGCTTTTCGCACAGCCAGCAAGCGTAACGTCGTATTTCCCCGGCTCTGTGTCCGGATACGGGCGCACTGTTGGCTGTTCCCCTTGGTCGGGAGCCTTCCCTCCATCAATTCCGCCACATTGTTTTCTGTTTTGTTCACTGATTTCTCCGGTACTATACTCCCGTCCGACTTCCTGAACTCAATAAGGCCTC
>NZ_PUJU01000143.1 GCF_011189505.1 Photorhabdus tasmaniensis | reverse complement strand
ATGAAGGCCCAATGCAAACTCGGGGCTTTTTTCGGCGGACCGCGTTTTTCTTGTTTTGACCACAGTAATTTCCACGCCAGGGGGCTTAATACTGTCTCACAGCTCTCTTTCTCTGCCTCTTCTTTGTTCAGACCCATAAAACGCAGCGGGTGTATCCGTACCGCTATAAAGGCCAGCAACACTATCATGCGCTCCAGATTATCTTTGCTTTGCATACGCAGCGCTTCTACCTGCGTGCCGCCCGTTTTCCACGCTTTGTGAAATTCCTCTATCAGCCAGCGGCGCTCGTAATAACTGAATATTTTATGGGCGTCTTCCTGACTTTTGACCGGTTCGGAGGTCAGAAGATGCCAGCAAAGCCCGTCCTCCGGACCTTTGAGGGAAAAGTTCAATAACGAGGGGGCGGGTTAAAATATTTGTGTAGGAAAGACAGGTTTACGACGGGGAGCAGTCACAAGTGATAGTTCTGCTCATTGAAGAATACGAAGCAGAACACTATCCAATCGACCCACCAGACCCGATCGAGGCCATTAAATTCAGAATGGAGCAATCAGGATTAACAGTTAAAGACTTGGAACCCGCTATCGGCAAATCCAACCGTGTTTATGAAGTTCTCAATAGAAAGCGTAATCTGATATTATCCATGATCCGGAATTTACACGGTATGTTTGGTATTCCTGCTGATGTCCTAATAAAACCAACAAAACCAGCTCCATAAGGGGCTAGTTCTATAAACCATTCGTGGCTTACGGATTTCAAATCCAATAGCGGTTATTAAGATAAGAATAAATCAGTACCCCTATTCCCTTATAACCAAGGAAAGGAATAGAAATTTAACCTTTTTCTAAGCTGCCTGTACGGCAGTGAACGCTCTCATTTCCCCTATACCACTAACAACAATTTTCTAAGCTGCCTGTACGGCAGTGAACATGAATGCACCGTTTAAACTTGCAGAAAAGCATTTCTAAGCTGCCTGTACGGCAGTGAACAAATTGGAGTGGATAGTGCTTATATTCATATTTTTCTAAGCTGCCTGTACGGCAGTGAACATAAGCTTGTCGGAGTGCCTTTTGCTGCCCATTTTCTAAGCTGCCTGTACGGCAGTGAACTCGATATGTTGAATTTAGTTTGGAAAGTTGACTTTCTAAGCTGCCTGTACGGCAGTGAACTGTAAACTATGCTCTTTTGCATCATCTTTGGCTTTCTAAGCTGCCTGTACGGCAGTGAACGTGGATATTCATAGACATAAGCCGCTGGCAACTTTCTAAGCTGCCTGTACGGCAGTGAACATGTACGCTAAGAGGTAGCCGCAAATGAAAAATTTCTAAGCTGCCTGTACGGCAGTGAACACATAACACTTGAACAACTAAAAGTCGCTACGTTTCTAAGCTGCCTGTACGGCAGTGAACTTTTCACCATATCCGTGAACGGCTTTAATACTTTTCTAAGCTGCCTGTACGGCAGTGAACTGTTGCATATTAACTTTAATCTATTGATTATTAAAGAGCAAAGTCACTATAAAGGAGAAAAACCCTTTTTATAAACAGAGTTTAATCCCCTTAATAAAT
>NZ_PUJU01000142.1 GCF_011189505.1 Photorhabdus tasmaniensis | reverse complement strand
GTGGGGGCTTGCTGCACTTGCCCGGTCTGGCGATCCGCTATTGGGATACCGGCAGCCTCTGGCCGGGTATGGTCCTGCCAGGCCAGCGTGTTCAGGTCAATCGTTTCTGTCACCGGGCCCCGTTTATAATCGCGCGTATCTTTCCCCTGCGAGGTTTTGGTGCCGCCGAATCGGTGCCAGCGTTTGGTCTTTTTGGCGTACCAGCGGATCCGGCTGCCGGTATCGGTGGTGATACGTTCGCCCTGCGTGGCGATATTGTGCAATTCGCCAATATTGCCCGTCAGCGCCCCGCCGGCGACTATCTGGCTGTCGTGATTGGTGACCTGCGCACTGTTGAGCGTGATATTGCCGCCCGCCAGAATTTTACCGGGGTCACTGTGTTTGACCTGGGTCTCTCTGACGGTGCGGGTGTACTGATATTCATAAAAGTCATTACTGCGGCTGCCATCCGGCATGATGGCATCGTGCACGCCGTATTTGTTGCGGTGCGACGTATCGACCTGCGACCAGTCGTAACGCGCAGTCTGGCCGCTCAGTACCGCATCGTGATGCGGCGATTTCTCTGTTTCGACGACCTGGGTGACCAGACCGGCGTTGGTGTTGCGGATCTGGTCAGCCTGGATCTTCAGGTTGTTCCCGGCTTCCATCGTCGCCGCGTGGTTATTGAGTTTATGCGCCTGACCGTTGGCCGTCAGGGTGTTATCCAACTGGCCGCCGATATGCATGTCGCCCACGCTGTAAATCTGGGCATGATGCTGGTTGTTGAGCGTTCCGGTGCCGATATTCAGCCGGTCACGCGCCGCAATCACGGCGGCTTTGCCGTCCTGAGCGGTGTTATTCAGAGTGCCCGTCTGGAGGGCGAGCTGGTCCCCGTAAATACGCCCGGTGCCGGTATTGTTCAGGGTGTTGGCTGTCAGGTGGGTCAGGTCGCCATCTATCAGCCCGGTATTGTTTACTGTGTCGTGGACGTTGATTTGCGTTTGTTTAGCGCTGATGTCGCCTGACGCGCTATTGGTGAGATGTTGTGCGTCAAGATGCAGCGCCTGACCGGCTTTTATCTGACGGTCATTGAGAATATGGCCGGTCGTTTTCAGGGTCAGATTGCCATTGGCCGCGGTGTTGCCGGTCTGGTGAAAATCTTCGGTTAAGGTGACCGCCATATCGCCCTGTGATAACAGTTGACCGTCACCACTCAGGGCTCCGGCGCTAATGTCAGCCTGTTTCCCGGCAATCAGGGTGCCCTGTCGATTGAGGATCACCAGATGCGGTTGCTGAGCCTCACTGTTGACCGTGAGCTGTTTGCCCGCAGAGACCAGCCCCTGGGTATTATTCAGCGTCTGGCTGATGTTCGCTTGCAGGTGGTGAGCCGCCCGTAAAGCCCCGCCGGTATTATCGGCCAGTTGGGCGTTTATCGTCAGATTTTGGGCTTCCACGCCGTTATCCGTGTGCGCTGTCTCGCGGTTAATCAGGTGAGCAGTGTTCAGGGTGAGTTGCTGACCCCCTCGCATCAGGCCGCCAGTGTTGTCGGTTTTTTCCTGCACGTTAAGCGTGGTATCGCCCACCGCTTGTACCTGACCGTGACGATTGTCGAGCCGTTGGGTTTTCAGGTTGA
>NZ_PUJU01000141.1 GCF_011189505.1 Photorhabdus tasmaniensis | reverse complement strand
TTGAGTTACATTACCTTCCTCCCTATAGCCCCAATTTAAACCCGATAGAGCGATTATGGAAGGTCATGAATGAACATGTTCGAAATAACCGTTATTTCGCTGATAAACATGAATTTCGAGACAAAGTATTCAAATTTTTCACCACAACGCTACCTGATATAGCGAACTCGCTGACATCTAGAATTAATGACCATTTTCAGGTACTAAAAACTGCATCTTGAAGTTTCTTGGGTATATATCGTAACGGAAAGGTGTTTTTCTTGGTATAACCTTTGAACTCCACCCGCAAAGCGGGTGGTTTTATGTTTAAGACGCTAACGCGACTTAAACTGGCTAAAGCCATAAGAAAAATCCCAACCGCGAGGATTGGGATTTTAACGTCATCTACGTAACTTATATTCTATAAACCAAGTTCCTACTCCGGCTATTGGGCCTATAGCTAGGCCTATTTTGAAAGATTTCTTTACATACTCATATGGGAAATTAAATTCACCACTCACAAACCACCAAATTAGACAACGACCAATAAAAAAGGTTACCATCATTATCAAAAACATACCTATACCACACATGATGCTGGTTATAAGCACAACTGCTATCTGGCTATTTTTTGTTTTCATTAGCTTTTTCCTTAGCCTTTTTAATCTCTTCTTGAATCATCCAGTTTGTTCCTTCTGTCATACCAGCAGCTCCCATATTCCCCAAAATACCGGGTAGTGGATGAGGTTTCATATCCTTCGAAAGTCCATATTCACCTTTTACTGCCCCTCCCTGCAATTTAGGATTAAATTTCGGGTTAAATTCACTTGTCTGCCATTGGCCAATTTTATTTCCAGTAAAAGTGGTTAACTTACCAACTCCATACCCCGCGCCAGCACCTGTCCCTGCACTTAAAATATTTAGTCCAATTGAATAAGGATCATCTCCTTTCACTGCACTGGCAGCGCCTCCCATACCCGCATTCCAGCCGACGGTACCCCAAAATCCTGTATAGGCGGTAAATGCTCCTGTACCAAAGGCAAATCCTACATCAACTGGATTGATCTCACCTGTCGTTAAATACTGAATTCCAGCATTCGCTCCTGCCCCTATCGTGCCAGTTGTAAGCATCATACTGCCCACGCCGTCAGCGAATAAAGGTGCTACAGCCCTGCTCGCCCAAGGCGCAGCAATAGCTGTCGTTGCAACCACTGCCCGTGGGACATTGTTGCCGTTCTGCAAGACTTCGTAGCTATCAATAACCGGGCTAAGTTGCTTGAGGCTATGTTCTGCCAGCTTTATACAATCCGCATCACAACCCGGTGATTGAACCAGTTTGATCAACTCTTCTTGTTGTTGTACCAGATACTCTTTTGTGATCCGGGTTTCTATCGCTTTCTGTTGCTGAGTTTGATCAGCTTTACCAGCAACTTCAATCAAACGGTTTCTTTCTTCCTCCGTGGAAGCAGCTCTAAATTTTTCCAGCCATGAGGGGATTTGTTTTGCGGTGAGATAGTTATTCTCCACAACAACGCATTCCATTGCGACGTTGATTACCGAACGCCGATTTTCCTAATGCCCTCAGTCAGTTACAACCCGTTTTTTTCAATGTCCGTTCACCGCCGACCCCAAAACCCCCTGACGCGCTT
>NZ_PUJU01000140.1 GCF_011189505.1 Photorhabdus tasmaniensis | reverse complement strand
GTGCCCGTCGGGACGAGTTGATAGGTTCTTTAACAGGGTGGGAAAACGCGGCGGAGAAAAAGGCTGCTAAATCAAGGGGAAAAGTCCGCTCAACGGTATGATGGCGTCGGGATAGTCCCTAAGACCCTTTGGGGTTAGCTGGCGGCGTAAATCCTTACAGTTACGTGCATAATCCTGTGAGTTGGGTTGACCCTCTGGGGTTAGCAGGTGGGGTAGGCAATAAAGGGGATGCTCCAACTCAGCAAACACCATCAGAATTTGCGAGAGGTTGGCAAGGAAGCGGCCAGTATCCGGGGGTTGATCATTTCAGAGATATTACTGTCAAAAAAGGCACAATATTGATGGCAGGGGCACCAGGGCAAGGAAACTTCTATACAACTGTTAGGGCGATAGAAAGAAGAGGATATTCTAAAGAAGGTGTATTTAAAGGGTTACAAGTTTTCCCTCATGAACAATTTGGATACAGGCCTGGCATGACAGCTTATAGAGTTCTAGAAGATACGCCTGCTGCTTTTAGTATAGTGAGAGCTAACCCTAAAGCTGGCCCAGGTGGATTACCTCAAATTGTTATTGAAAAATATGAAGGAATGTTAGAACCCTTATACTCGGTGAAATTGAAATGATATATATTAACGGTGATATAAATCTAAATGGAATAATAATAAACCCATTGATTACATTGGATGACTTTATAACCCTAACATTGGATCTTAATCCAAAAAAAATGTATGACTTTGAAGATAGCATCAGTTATTCAATAGATGACATCCTCTTTTTAGATAAAAATTATATTGTCAGCATTGTTTTCAAGAATGGGATTATTGATTTTATTAAATTACTACCATTCGACAAGGAAAAAGAGAATGAGATCAATGTGTTTACCAACGAAAACCAAATGAGAAACAAATTAATAAATGACAATTTATTAAAATTATTGTTTGGTTCATCAGAGAAACTTTTTTTCCTATGGGGAAGTATTGAGTCTGTGGCAGATAATAGATCAGGTATGTCATACATCATCATTGCATATAAACAACAATAGTTGTTTGAGTTAAATACAAAAAGCCGGAAAGATCCCCGTGATATTCCGGCTTTCTTCGTTTTTAAGGGTCGCGGTAGGAATAGCCGTTACCAGCTACCCCCCGCACAGATCCGGACGTGCGCTACTAACGCGTCCGGCTCCTACCTCAGGTGTTTGGCGTAAAAGCGCTGCAAAGGATAAGGATGCACAATTCGGGGGGATGGTATCCATTTGTTTACCAGTGACGGGCCGGTGCTGACTCTGGGCTATAACCTGAGCGGGCAGCTGACGGAAATTACCCGTACCGATTAAGGTGTACGTAAAAGAATATTATCCAAATAGATGAGTATCAAACATTTTATCGTCAGTTATTTAACAGCATCAGAGAAGATAAAAAGTGAATATAATCCACGTTCGTTAAACATAAAACACAATATCCGATGATGATTAAACTTAACAAAAAGCAGAGGTTTAAAGGGGTAAAAACGTAGGGTGAGATCGCGAACGTTATTTAATCAAAATCGTTCAGTTTGACCCACGGAGCTACTTATGATCTCATACTCCTTTTTTCAGGAGTGCCCCCATGAATATCGACGCTTTTTCTCAGTATTTCGG
>NZ_PUJU01000139.1 GCF_011189505.1 Photorhabdus tasmaniensis | reverse complement strand
GGGCCTTGCGTTTATGGTATCCAGTAGGATCACAACCCGCCAATCCCAGAGGATCAATCCAATTCGCCGGATTATGAACGTACGCATACGGATTCAGGCCCCCTGCCAGCCCTAGCGGATCAGGCGATAAGTACTGTCCCGTTTCCCTGTCGTAATAACGGAACCGATTATAAAATAAACCGCTCTCCGTGTCTTCATACTGACCACAAAACCGAAGATTACACGTCAGAGTCCGCGGGTCATTGACCGTCAGCACCCGCCAAAATTCCGCTTCGCCCCAGGTCAGCAGCCGGCCCGCCCAGATAAGTTCCCCTTCCTCGGTCAGGATTTCCCGCACCGTCCTCTGATGGTCGCTCACCAAATAGTACAGCTGACCCTTTTCATACCGCGCCGACGGCGTCAGCGCCCCCGGTTCGTACAGCCAGTGAATACTCTGCTCTCCGGCAACACTCCCGTCCGCATACACCGGCGTCTCTTCTATCAGCTGGTCACCGCTCCACAGGTAATTATAACCGATAATCGTCGTCGGTTTCACCGGCTGACCCGCGCCCTCCGCTTCTTTTCGCTTGCTAATCCGCCGCCCGAAGGCGTCATAGCCGTAACGCCAGCGGCTCCCTTCCGGGCTGATAAACCCGGTCAGCCGCTGCTGACCGTCCCAGCGGTAACGCCAGGTTCGCGGCCGGTAGCCCCGCCGCTGCTCGGTTTTCTCTACCCGGCGTCCGTTCTCATCGTAGCGATAAGTGTTCGCCCCGCGCTGAACCACCCGCCCGGCCTGCTGCGCCTGAGACGTCTGCTGCACGTCTTCACTGAGCCGCTCCGGCACCCGCTTGTGGTAATGCATATTCTGACCCGCGTCATACACATACTGTTCGTCACACGCGGTCGAGCCGCCAAACTGCGCGGTCACCACCTGGTCGTTCGCATTGTAGCCGTAGCGAGTTTCTGCCCAGAGTCTGTCTTCAATGCAGGCCACATTGTGCGCCGAATTGTAATGCCAGCGCCGGCTCACCGTGCGGCCCAGCGGCGGATAAGACGGGTCAGCATCGGGGGACGTCTGTTGAAACCGCGTCGGATGGCGTCCGGCAGTCTGGTGGGCCAGCAGCCCGAGCGGGGTGTAAGCCTGTGACTGGATAAATCCGGCCCCGCTTTCCCGTACGGTTTCCCGTCCCAGCAGGTCATGCTGCATCAGCAGCGGCGCGTGGCCAGCCAGCTCAACGCGGGTGACCTGACCGAGCGGGCCATAATCCCAGCGCAGGGCCGGCAGGGTGTCTCCCTGCCGGCTGACCGGTAAGCCACTCAGGGGATCCCATTCGTGGGTTACCGTCCGCCCGTTAATCGTTTCGGTGGTCAGGTTGCCGGAGCCATCGTATTCAAATTCCACCACCGCATCCGGGTTGGTGGCGCGAATAAGCTGGCCGGTGGCGTTATAGTCATATTCCGTGACCGCGACCAGCTGACACTGTTCATCGTCTTCCTGCCAGACTTCCTGCCGGATCAGGTGGTCTTCCGGGGTGTAGCACCCGCGCAGCAGCTGATTATTCGGGTAACGGGCGATGATTTTACGTCCTGCCCTGTCGTACTGATATTGGATCGTGCGCCCGGTAAAATCGGTTTCCCCGATAATCTGCCCGGCCCGGTCACGGGTGTAA
>NZ_PUJU01000138.1 GCF_011189505.1 Photorhabdus tasmaniensis | reverse complement strand
TTGTGCACCTAATAAACTCAAAAGCTCATGGTGGTAAGATTGCATTCCTGTCACCATTTTATGTTCTTGAAATTCAAAGGTGCTGATCCCTTCAAAGGCCAGAAACACCCAACGCGCGGTGGGGGATTGTGTCGGTTTGTTCTTCATATCGGGGAAAAACGGCACACTTTGTTTCAATTCATGGCGAATTTTATGCTCCAGCGCCGCATAAACCATGAGACAACTGGTCATCACCATTAACAGCGCTTCTATCCGCTCCGGTTTTTTCAGGAAAATGGCAGACGTCAGGAATTCCCGGCTTTTCAGGAATCGAAAACCCCGCTCCACCGTTTGTTGTGCCTTATAATTAGCCAGTAACGCCGCCATATCAAGCTGTCCTTCATCCTGTTCATTGGTCGCTAAAATAAACCTCCCGACCCGCAATCTGGCCTGTTTCACATTGTTTAACCGGGTATAAACCTGACCGGCTAATTGATAATGAACCGATTTGGGGGGGTGATGCTTGCCGGGTTTCCCGCGCCCCGCATACGCGGTAATCGCCTGAATTTCCGGCGAGGCGATGCCGATAAACTGACATTGAGACTCAAAATCATGCAGTGCCTGTAAGGCATCTTCCCGGCAGGCAAAGGATTTTTTGCCCAGTTTGTCGAACTGTTTAGACTCGTTTTCTGTTTCCCTGAGTGTGTTTTTCCGGAAAGTCTGGTTTTCACGTTTTTCTGCCGCTGTACTGTTCACCAGTAACCAACGCTGAGGAACACCGCCATACGATGACGTCACCCAGCAGCCTGAATAGCCCTCACTGATGGGGCTGAATTGCTCTGCTGTCACGTTCAGGAGATGCTGTTTAGCTTCCTTGATAGTCAAGGGAACGCGCGTAATAAATCGTTGTTTTTGCTGATGAAGAGAAGCGAGCGCGGCTTCAGTATAAAGTGCGGCATCGGCCACAAAGTAGCGGCTGTTTTGTGCCGCCTTCAGGCATTGAATATGGGTTTTGATCGTCTGGGCAAAGGCTTTGGCATCATTCGTATTCCCGCTCATGGCCTGCATGTAGACAGGGATACCTGCCTGATTTTCGCAAATCAGTTCAAGGACAACCTGGTTCAGCTCGGGCCGGTGATCCCGGCTATAACCCGGCACTAGCGCAATGCGTTTTGTGTCATCTCCCAACGCGCTGTCATAGTCACCATCGACATGAAAACTCGTGATATCCAAATGAACGGAATTGGGATTTAACCCCAATTTATCAACCACTTGCTCAGCAAGCACCTGATAAACTTCCGACACCCCCGCTTCATATAAGGCATCCAGTGTACGGCCGAGCACATCATCATTAAGGTGTTCAGCTTCAATGTCAGCGCCAATTAAACGCGCAATCGGCTTATGTTGAAAAAAGCCGGAAAACATGTGCAACGTTCGGCTGTGAAACCCCAGCCCGTTAAGGATCATCGCCAGAAAAGCGTCGCCGTGAGAGACAGTATGCGATGAATATTTTGGGATAATGGCATCAATCATGCGGGGTAAACCGGCTTCATGACAAAAAGCGGCGATAAGGCCAAGATGATCGAGACGTTTAATGGCAGGTACAGATGTGGACATATTGGCTTTCCGGCAAATAAAAGTAATAGATCAAAATTGGCGATTGCCGTCAATCCCACTAATGTCATCAATACAAAAAACCTGTGTAAGATCACATTATTTTTAAATCATAAATACGGTGCGGAATGACGG
>NZ_PUJU01000137.1 GCF_011189505.1 Photorhabdus tasmaniensis | reverse complement strand
GTCAGGCCCGGCGTTTGGGGGTCAGTTTGGCGGCGTTGTGTCATCTGGCCTGGGCCCAGGTATTGTCGCATACCAGCGATCAGGTAAAAGTGGTGTTTGGCACCGTGCTATTTGGACGCATGGCGGCGGGAGAAGGGGCTGATAGTGGCATGGGGTTGTTTATCAATACCTTGCCGCTGCGGCTGGATATCGATGATACCCCGGTACGGGACAGCGTGCAGGCTGCCCATACCCGACTTGCCGGGTTATTAGAACATGAACATGCTTCACTGGCGCTGGCCCAGCGTTGCAGTAATGTGCAGAGGGAGATCCCCCTCTTTAGCAGCTTGCTGAACTATCGACATAATACATTGTCAACAACGCTGGATGAATTGATCAGTGGGATCGAATTCCTTGATGCGCAGGAGCGAACCAATTATCCGTTAGTGTTGTCGGTGGAGGATTGTGGTGAATCCTTGGGATTAACCGCTCAAGTTGTCCAGCCGTTTGATGCGGATCGGATATGCGGTTATATGCAACAGGCGCTGGAGAGTTTAGTGGAGGCGCTTGAACAAGCACCTGAAACACCGGTACAGCAGTTGGAAACTCTGCCAGAATCGGAGCGTACATTGTTGTTAAAAACCTGGAACGCGACGGAAACCCTTTATCCTGACGCGTTATGTATCCATCAGTTGTTTGAACAACAAGTGGAGAAAACCCCGAATGCCACAGCGTTAGTGTATGAAGAACAAACCCTCAGTTATGCGGAATTAAATACCCGGGCTAACCGGTTGGCTCATCAGTTGATTGCGCTGGGCGTAGAGCCGGATCAGCGGGTGGCGATTTGTGTGTCACGTTCCCCAGCAATGGTGGTGGGGATATTGGCAATACTAAAAGCCGGTGGAGCCTATGTGCCGTTGGATCCGGTCTATACCGGGGAGCGTCTGGCCCATATTCTGACTGATGCTGCTCCGGTTATTTTGCTGGCGGATAAAGCCGGACGTGCTGCGTTGGGTGAGAAGGCACTGACAGAACTCACCGTACTTGACCCAAATGCATTGCTCAACCAGCGGGACTGCAACCCGCAAATACCTGCATTAACTTCACGACATCTGGCGTATGTAATTTATACCTCAGGTTCAACAGGGACACCGAAAGGAGTGATGCTGGAACATCGTGGTGTTTGCAACTACCTGCTATGGGCGAGGAGTGATTACCTAACTGAAAGGCAATTCAATAGTATCGTTTCGTCATCGATAGCCTTTGATGCCACGGTCACCAGTCTTTACCTGCCTTTACTATGTGGAGGCAAGAGCCATCTGCTCCGTGACGGGCAGGAGCTGGTTGAGTTGCTTCCCGCGTTGTTGTCAATGGAATCGGGTGCTTTGGTTAAAATTACTCCCGGTCATCTTGCGGCAATGGGGCAGAAATTGAAAACCGTGGGACGAAAATGCCCCGCTCACTGCTTTATCGTGGGTGGAGAGACACTACCCAGTTCCACTATTGCACTTTGGCAAACATTATCGCCTGGATCACGCATCATCAACGAGTATGGCCCAACCGAAACCGTCGTGGGTTGTACCGTGTTTGATATCAACCATCCGAGCTGTTTTGCCGATAACGTACCGATTGGCCGCCCAATATCCAATACCCAAATTTATATTCTCGATACCTACGGGAAACCTGTCCCAATGAGTGTCACGGGTGAACTTTACATTGGGGGAGTCGCTGTCGCCCGTGGTTACCTGAA
>NZ_PUJU01000136.1 GCF_011189505.1 Photorhabdus tasmaniensis | reverse complement strand
TCATTTTGGTTATTTATTGATACGCAGATAAGTCCGATTTTTACCAGATTGAATCCCGTTTAATGCTTTAACAGTCTGCCTTGGCAAAGAATAATGTCAGTTAATCAACTACGGAAAATGTTGGTTTGTCGGAAACGGTGACTAAGGCTAACAACGCGGTCCCGGGCAGCCGGAAAATTAACGGGAAGACGTTGAGTGGGGATGTCAGTTTGAGTGCTGGGGATGTGGGGGCATGTCGTGCTTATAGCGGCTCGATCAATACCGCTACTGGCATGTGGACAACCGCTGAATTTTTACAATGGCTAAAATTCCAGGGGGCTTTTGATAATCCATACTGGATATGTAAGGGATCATGGTCATATGCCAACAATCGCATAATCAACGATACAGGCTGCGGTAATATTTGTCTTGCGGGGGCTGTGGTTGAAGTCATGGGCATAGAATCTGCAATGACTATCCGTGTTACAACACCGACGACGACAAACGGAAACGGCATCGCAAACGTACAATTTACTTATATTAATCATGGTGAAGGGTACTATCCGGGTTGGCGTAGGGACTATAACACCGCAAATAAACCCACTGCTGAGGATGTGGGGGCATTTCCTGGATTTATTTCTGTCAATAGTATCCCAACAAGGAGCTATGTTGGGGCCTGGGGCGGGTCCGGGAACGGGAGTTCGGGATGGGTTAAAGGACTTAATATCGGTACCACAGGTAGTGATGTAGGTCAATTATACATCGATCCCGATGGAAATCTTTATGCATATTTTTTAAATAATAATGGCTTTACAAGAGGGGGGGTAGTCAATACCCACCCAGTTGGCACCCCCATTCCATGGCCGCAACCCAATCCCCCATCAGGTTATCTTGCGTGCAACGGTCAAGCATTTAATAAATCTCAATATCCCCAGTTAGCCATAGCTTACCCATCCGGCGTACTCCCTGATCTGCGCGGTGAGTTTATTCGTGGCTGGGATGATGGGCGCGGTGTTGATAGTGGTCGTGGGATTTTGTCATGGCAGGGGGATGCAATTAGAAATATTACGGGCTCAATGCTTTTCAAAGAGATGGTTGCAGGAGTTCAATCCGCAGGCGTTTTTAATGAATCGAGAAACTACACTGATCGTACATATCATGAGGATGGGGGCGGCTACACATCGACTGTATATTTTGATGCATCTCGTGTCGTTCCGACAGCTAACGAAAATCGCCCTCGTAATATAGCATTTAACTACATAGTGAGAGCAGCATAATGACAGAACAAAAATACTCTTTAGACCATGAAACCGCCGTATTGGGTAAAGATGGTTTAGCCACTCAAGCAGGATGGATAAAGGTTTACCACACTAATCAGATGACAAGAGAATTTACCACTGCTGATATTGAATATGTCATGCTTGGTGTTAGTCTGTCAGCCGGTGCCTATTCCGATGCGCCAGAGCTCCCGAAATCTCATAATGAAGCTGTTTGTCGTAGCGAAGATAAACTCTGTTGGGAAATCGTCCCTGATTATCGGGGTAAAATCGCTTACGACACTCAAACTCGTCAGAAGCGTGAAATCACCGAACTGGGCGAACTGCCGGATACCCTGACCTTCAAGCAACCTGATACTGATTATGATAAGTGGAACGGTAAAGAATGGGTAGTTGATAAAGACCTTCTCAAATCGCATCAGATTGATGAAGCCAAGCAACAGCAAGCAGCACTGTTACAACAGGCAAATGACACTCTCTCATTGCTACAAGACT
>NZ_PUJU01000135.1 GCF_011189505.1 Photorhabdus tasmaniensis | reverse complement strand
GTCAGCTCACCCGATAAATCAACACGCAACGCCAGCGTATTGACAAAGAATCCGATCAGCGACTCCACTTCCTGACGACTGCGGCCTGCACTCGGTGTGCCAATCACCACATCGTCCTGACCTGACAGACGCGACAGGACCACCGCCCAAGCGGACAACAGTGTCATAAATAACGTGACACCGTGTTGCTCACTCAGGCGTTTAAGCGCGGTCGTTAATGCCGTATCCAGGTTAACCGGCACGGCATGCCCAACAAATGACTGCTCCAGCGGACGGGGCCGGTCAGTAGGCAAATCCAGCAGAACCGGTGCATCAGCCAATGTCGCACGCCAATAGTCGGATTGCATTTGGGTCCGCTCCGCCAGCAACCACTGACGCTGCCAGGCGGCGTAATCCGGGTATTGAATCGCCAACGGAGGCAGTGGATCCGGTTGCCCAGCCAGAAACGCCGTATAGAGTGCGCTCAGTTCACGTATCAACACATCGACAGACCAGCCATCGGAAACAATGTGATGCTGAATGAGTAGGAACCGGTATTCGTCATCGGTGAGCCGGATCAGACCGGCGCGGATCAGTGGGCCACGGTCAAGGTTAAATGATGCGTGCACTTCCTCGGCACACAGACGCTCAAGAACCCCTTCCGCATCCGGGAGTCCACGCAGGTCATGTTGAGATAGCAGCAAGCCGCTATCCGGTGCCAATAGCTGCATTTGTGGCTGCCCCTCAGTAGAGACAAAGACAGAGCGTAGCGCTTCATGACGGGCAAACAAGGTATCCAGCGCCTTTTGCCAGGCCATAATATCCAGTTGACCACATAAGCGCAGAGCCATCGAGATATGATAAGTCTCGCTGACGCCCTCAAGCTGTGCCAGAAACCACAAGCGCTGTTGAGCAAATGACAGCGGCAACTCACCCTCACGGGATATCGGCACGATGGCCGGCAGAATAGGGTCCGGTTGACCAGACCGGGCCTGCATGACCTCGGCAAAAGCCATTAAAGTAGGGGATTTAAACAGGGTCGCCAGCGACAGGTCGACACCGAGTGCCGCGACACGGTTCATCACCCGTACCGCCAGCAACGAATGGCCGCCCAGGGCAAAGAAATTGTCATGCCGGCTAATTTGCTCAATCCCCAGGATTTCATGCCAAATCGCGGCCAGCGCGATTTCTGTTTCACCCTGCGGCGCGGCGTAAACCTGACGGGCAACCGCTTCATTGTCCGCTGCTGGCAACGCTTGACGATCCAGCTTGCCGTTTGGGGTTAACGGGAAGGCATCCAGCCGTACAAAGGCCGACGGCACCATATAATCCGGTAAAATGGCACTCAGATAAGTATACAAGCTATTGACCAGCCCCTCATCTGCGGGTGCCACCACATAAGCCACCAGCCGTTTCTCCTGCCCTTCCCCCTGCGCCAATACCACCGATTCACTCACCGCCGGGTGTTCTATCAGCCGGGCTTCAATTTCCCCCGGTTCAATGCGGAAACTGCGGATCTTAACCTGTTGATCATTACGGCCAAGAAACTCCAGATTGCCATCCGGCAGATAACGTGCCAAATCTCCAGTGCGGTACATGCGGGCACCTGGTTTATCACTGAACGGATCGATAAGGAAACGTTCAGCGGTCAATTCTGGCCGGTTCAGGTAACCACGGGCGACAGCGACTCCCCCAATGTAAAGTTCACCCGTGACACTCATTGGGACAGGTTTCCCGTAGGTATCGAGAATATAAATTTGGGTATTGGATATTGGGCGGCCAATCGGTA
>NZ_PUJU01000134.1 GCF_011189505.1 Photorhabdus tasmaniensis | reverse complement strand
GTGGGATATTTGCACGCGGTGTTGCAAGAGATGGTCGCTCACGCTCAACAGCGGATCGGGGAAATTGATATCCTGGCACCATCGGAGCGCAGGCTGTTGCTGGAAACCTGGAACGCGACGGAAACCCCTTATCCTGACGCGTTATGTATCCATCAGTTGTTTGAACAACAGGTGGAGAAAACCCCGAATGCCACAGCGTTAGTGTATGAAGAACAAACCCTCCGTTATGCCGAATTAAATACCCGGGCTAACCGGTTGGCCCATCAGCTGATTGCGCTGGGGGTAGAGCCGGACCAGCGGGTGGCGATTTGCGTATCTCGTTCACCGGCAATGGTGGTCGCGGTATTGGCGGTGCTGAAAGCTGGCAGCGCGTATGTGCCGCTGGACCCGGCTTATCCGGGCGAGCGTCTGGCACATATTTTGACCGATGCGGCCCCGGTTATGGTGTTAGCGGATGAAGCCGGTCGTGCCGGATTGGGTGAGGAAACACTGGCTGCGCTGACCGTGCTCGACCCGAATACCTTGCTTGATCAACTGGACAGTAATCCACAGGTCCCTGCGTTGACTGCCCGGCACTTGGCGTATGTGATTTACACCTCCGGCTCCACGGGAGTGCCAAAAGGGGTGATGATTGAGCACCGGAATACAGTGAACTTCCTGCACTGGGCCCAGCAGGCTTTTGGCGCGGAAGAGATCCGCGAGACACTGTTCTCGACGTCGATGAATTTCGACCTGTCCATTTTCGAATGTTTTATGCCGTTATCTTGTGGTGCGGCGATTCATCTGGTCGAGGATGTCCTGTCATTGATGCGGCATGGCCTGCCGGTGAGTCTGATTAACTCCGTCCCGTCGGCAATGAAACCGCTATTGCAGGCTCAGGCGCTGATGGCTCCGGTCCATACCGTCAATCTGGCGGGTGAGCCGCTTAAAAGTGCCCTAATTGAACAGATTTTCGCAGAAACGCCGGTGCAACGGTTATGTAATCTCTATGGACCTTCCGAAACGACAACCTATTCTGCCTGGATATCGATGCGGCGGGGTGACCGGGTTATTGAAAGTATCGGGCGTCCGATAGCCAACACCGGCCTTTACTTACTGGACGAGTATGGTCAGCCGGTGCCGCAGGGTGTGGTGGGGGAAATTTATATCGGGGGCGCGGGAGTGGCGCGGGGCTACTTCAATCGCCCTGACTTGACGGCTGACCGTTTCCTTATCGATCCGTTCAGTGATAAACCGGGTGCCCGCATGTACCGCACCGGGGATTTGGCGCGTTATCTGCCGGACGGCAATCTGGCGTTTCTGGGCCGTAATGACCAGCAGGTTAAGATCCGCGGTTTCCGCATTGAACCGGGGGAAATTGAGGCCCGGCTGGTGGAACACCCGGCGGTGAGTGAATCGGTGGTATTGGCGCAAGGTGAAGGGCAGGAGAAACGGCTGGTGGCTTATGTGGTGGCACCTGCGGATGAGGGGCTGGTCAATAGCCTGCATACTTATCTGAGCGCCATTTTACCGGATTATATGGTGCCGTCGGCCTTTGTACGGCTGGATGCCTTCCCATTAACCCCGAACGGCAAGCTGGATCGTCAAGCGTTGCCGGCAGCGGACAATGAAGCGGTTGCCCGTCAGGTTTACGCCGCGCCGCAGGGTGAAACAGAAATCGCGCTGGCCGCGATTTGGCGTGAAATCCTGGGGATTGAGCAAATCAGCCGGCATGACAATTTCTTTGCCCTGGGCGGCCATTCGTTGCTGGCGGTACGGGTGATGAACCGTGTCGCGGCACTCGGTGTTA
>NZ_PUJU01000133.1 GCF_011189505.1 Photorhabdus tasmaniensis | reverse complement strand
CTTTCCGGCAAATAAAAGTAATAGATCAAAATTGGCGATTGCCGTCAATCCCACTAATGTCATCAATACAAAAAACCTGTGTAAGATCACATTATTTTTAAATCATAAATACGGTGCGGAATGACGGTTATATGTTGTGCTTTGTGTTTTTTTTATTTATTTTTGAACTTAAATTCTATATTTTTTTGTTTGCTAAAAGTGATGTTGATGTTATTATTTTTTTAATTGGTATTTGCATAAGTTTATTTTTGTAAAAGTCAACTATTGAATAAGTTGTGTAAAAATCTCTCACTATTTGGAGAAATCGTTTGTTTTAGTTGTTATGAAGAGCTCTTAATTCTTGCAGCACAAGGTGATATGCAAAGTAATTTATTAATTTTTTATCAAACTGAGCTGAATTTTTATGACCTAAAATAGGCAGGTGTTTTTCTTTGAGTTAAGTGTGAGTAGATGCTTTAATAACTATGCCAATATGGAATCAAAAATTTTTAAATGTTATGAGTTCTTTCATTAAATAAGTGATTGCGTGCATTTAATGTGAATCCAAGCCGTATTTGCAAAGCCAGAAACCATTGTTCATGGTTTAAAGAATGAACATATTTTTCATAGTTAAATCGGCCTGTGATCGCTTCCAACTCTTTCAGCAAAGCCAAAACTTGCCCAGAAAGCGGAACAATATGAGGCCGACGCATTTTCATGCATTCTTGTGGGATTTCCCAAATTGCTTTGTCTAAATCAATTTCTGCCCAAGTAGAGGCTCGCAGTTCTATTGTTCTTAATCCGGTAAGTAAAAGTAATTTGGTAGCGATTTGAGTAATTTTACTTCCGCTATAGAGGGAAAATGCCTGTAAAAATGCAGGTAATTCATCAACATTCAAATGTGGGAAATGCTTGGCTTTTGGTGTCGCTAATGCGCCAGCCAGTTCAGCCGCAGGATTATATTCTGCTCTTCCCGTGACAATTGCGTATTTGAAAACTTGATTACATGCTTGTCTGATCTTTTTCAACTTATCGAGAACGCCGCGCTGTTCCATTTTGCGCAAGTGTGAGCATGTCTAAGGGTTTGATATTGGTGATGGCGTGTTTGCCGATGTAAGGGAAAATATCTTTTGTGAAGCCTTCTAAAAGGTCATCTGCGTATCCCTTTGACCAGTTAGGAGCCTTGCAAGCGTGCCACTCAAGGGCGATTTTTTCGAAGCTGTTATTTACGATGAGAGCCTTTTCTCTTTTTTCCTGTCTTTTGACCTGCCTTGGATCATCGCCATTTGCCAATATTTTCTTGGCGTCTTCCCTTTTGTTTCTGGTTTCTGGCTTCTGCCAAAGTTACGGTGGGATAAGTACCAAATGCCAATCGCTTTTCTTTGCCAACAAAACGATATTTTAACCGCCAACATTTGGAACCATTCGGGAAAATTTCTAAGTACATGCCCCCACCATCGGAGAGTTTGTACGATTTGTCTTTGGGCTTCGCGGTCTCTATCTGTCTGGCTGTCAACTTCATTTGAGGGCATCTATTTTGATTGAACCTAACAATGCCCCCTATTATGCCCCCAGAGATCTGTAGATTTCAACATACCCTAGTAGACATCGATAGATTGTAGTTTCTTGGTTTTCTTTGTTTTTTAAGAGATTTGTAGACTTTAAAAGACATTTAGAGACTTAGAGATGGCCCTACAGGATTCGAATTGAATCCAAATTACCCTTGTTATTACTGGTTTTTTCTCTGTTCGAAAAACTCAGGAGCCCCCAATTGGCTGAGGGATCCCCACAAATCGGTGCTAATAAACCAGCACCATATTTCGGTAGACTCTTGTTAAGTGGTTAAGAGCATCATTCAGTGATATTTGCTTTAAAATCAGTGGGGAGTGTCGTAAGACGT
>NZ_PUJU01000132.1 GCF_011189505.1 Photorhabdus tasmaniensis | reverse complement strand
CTTTCCGGCAAATAAAAGTAATAGATCAAAATTGGCGATTGCCGTCAATCCCACTAATGTCATCAATACAAAAAACCTGTGTAAGATCACATTATTTTTAAATCATAAATACGGTGCGGAATGACGGATTTATATATTACATGACTACATTCTATATTAGAACAATCATAATCAATTTGGATTTGAAATGATAAATCACAAGCTATAATCCTTATTTCATCAGAATATAAATCATTAAAATGATAATCTTGATTATAATCAAGATTCCTGTTTATCTTATATGCGATACAGAATTTCCATTTTTCGTCCATTAGTAAATAATAAGAAACCCCTGTAACTTTTTCTTTTATAAACGAAGCAAGATCTTGACAAGAATAAATTTCCACTTCATTACTTGAGATTATTCTCTTATTTTCTTATTTTCTTATTTTCTTATTTTCTTATTTTCTTATTTTCTTATTTTCTTATTTTTCAATGAGTTTATAATTAAGTCTGTTTCTTCCAAACTTAAAAAATCACTAACATTCACAAGTTCATTAGTAATGGATTTAATTTTATTCAAATACTCTTCTCTGCATACATTTCCTTGAGATTTTCTATAAAGTAATGATTTTCTATATTCAGAGATATTCATTTACATCTTCCTTTACCATAATAAGTTTTACCTTTTCCATTACGCAATTGAGGACGTCCATATTTATTCATACGAGGTTTCCCGTAATCATCTGTTTTAACTTGTCCTGCTTCCCAATGAGGTTTATCTGGATGGCTAATATCCATTGTTTGTTCTTGAACAGAAGATAAACCTTTACCACCGCCAGGTTTTGTTATTTCGTAAGAATATTCCCGACCAGAACTATTTCGTGATTGACTTACGGGGTGTTGACTTGTAGGAATACCCGCCATGCCTCATGGCATCACGACGAGCAGCTCCTGAAGAACTGAATAGGTTATTTTCACTGCCAATTGGTTCATCACTTAACCCCCAAGGATCGATCCATGTCAGGAGGTTTGGCGCATAAGTGTATAAGTTCAGGCCCCCACTCAGCTCGATCGGATCAGGCGACAGGTACTGTCCTGTCTCTGGTGAATAATACCGGAACCGATTATAAAATAAACCGCTTTTCTTGTCTTCATACTTCCTACTAAACCGCAGGTTGGTATGCGCCCTGATAAATCATAAAAAGGCCGGAAGATCACAAGGATCTTTCCGGTTATTTAGATGAACTGATGTTAGCTTTGAAAATTTTATTTAGCGGCACATTTTTCTAAAAGATACCTAAATTTTGTTATCAAATCTGTCCAATATTTATATGTGACATCCTTGATATAATAATCACCTAACCATCTGGGGTGACACCGAGATAATAAATCATTTGTAGATATAGTTTTTTCATCTTCACTTGCACAATTACTCAATACAATACATGTAAGATTCCTAATATCATTTGCTTCATCTTGGTAACATGAATCAATCAGGTGTTTGCAGATAATTTCGTTACATTCTTTAATATTCATAATGATTTTGTGGCTCCTGAATATTTACCACCTGCGATAACAACACCCTTCTGGCGAATAATACCTGAACCGGTTATAGAATAAACGGTCGCGTTACAGTCAGCTGGTGAATAAATGGATACCGTCCCCCCGAATTGTGCATCCTTATCCTTTGCAGCGCTTTTACGCCAAACACCCGAGGTAGGAGCCGGATGCGTTAGTCGCGCACGTCCGGATCTGTGCGGGGGGTAGCCGGTAACGGCGATTCCTACCGCGACCAGTGAAACGGGATGAAGCGGGTTTCCTGGGGCATAGTCGGGTCCTGATAATCATTTTAAGCTGTTTTGGGGATGGGTTTACTTGTTCATATTGATGTTGCCGCCCAACACGATGACGCCGCTGGCGTTGATTTCAATGCTGTTGGTCTCTCCGCCGAAGATGATTTTGATGCTCTCCGGGGTCATCACGATTTTT
>NZ_PUJU01000131.1 GCF_011189505.1 Photorhabdus tasmaniensis | reverse complement strand
AAATTATCAATTTTCGAGCATGAATCAAAAAAAGTTTTGTTCAGAAAATGATATATATCCATCAGCATACTCTCCGAGGAAACTTAGATTTTTATAGCATAGTTGTTATCTTAACCGAATGCCATTGATGGTCAGAAAACCCCAAACTGACACCACCCTTGATTGATTCAAAATAAATCACTATGATTAACTTCGAATCAAACAAAATAATTTGGAGTCAGTAAATGAAGAGCAACATGACACAAGCAACAACCAAGGTGCTGACCGCACACGTGCCACTACTGATGGCCGATAAAGTTGACCAGATGGCAGCCAGACTTGAACGCTCACGCGGCTGGATCATGAAACAGGCTCTTTGTGCATGGATCGCCCAAGAGGAGGATCGAGATCGCCTGACACAAGAAGCGTTGGCAGACGTGGAAGCAGGTAGCGTTATCGATCACCAGGCGGTGCAGGCTTGGGCTGACAGCCTCGGTACCGACCAGCAACTACCAGTGCCACGCTGATGGAACTTAAGTGGAGCAGTAAGGCGCTATCTGATTTGGCGCGCTTGTATGAATTTCTGGCTTTGGCTAACAAGCCCGCTGCGGCTAAGGCGGTACAGGCGCTGACCCAGGCACCGACGATTCTGTTAACCAACCCGCGTATTGGAGAGCAACTGTTCCAGTTCGAGCCACGGGAGGTTAGGCGGATTTTGGTTGGAGAGTACGAGATTCGTTACGAGATCCTTGGTTTGGTTATCTACATGCTGCGGCTGTGGCATACCCGAGAAAATCGTTGAGATTGCAGGGGCTCTCATCAACTATGTAAATCGTGCATGAGGCTTAGCATACGATTTTTTCTGAATTCTGTAGTTGCCCGAATATAATGAGGTTCCAGCGTAGAACCTCTGATTTATGAGAGCATAAAAAACCTTGGGGCACTTACACGGCAAAGCAGCTAAAGAAGTCTCACCTGACAACTTGAATCGCCGCCAGACCATAGGACTGATACCCCGAAGAGCCACTTTCATGATATAAGTTTTCATGGCGAGCTACCTGAGAAAAATAGGCTTAATAGCTCATTCTATCGACGATTTAATAGAGTGCCCCACGCTTTTTTATGCTCTCGCTCTTGGCATTTCAAAATTCTATTCATTGGTGCTTTGACATTTTATCACACCTATTTATATGTCTTTTAAAAATTTTTAATATGTAAAAATTTTAAAAAATCATTGATTTCTGGTGTCTCCCATGTCTATAAGGGTCAATAAGTAATCACTTTGATTTGGTTCCATGAGCATACTCGAATGAGGAGATAGGGAATGAAGGGGATGGGGAGGTCTTTGGGGTATGTTTTATTCTTTGTCATCTGGCTAAATTGTGCAAACGTTTCTCATAATGAGTTGAATATGATAAGAGGTCGGAAGGTGTATATATTTTGTCACTATAGACAGGGACTTTATAAAGATATTGGTAGTTTGTAATGGATGTGTATGGCAGCGCACTAGGCGGCGCTGCCTAAGCTGCCTGCGCGGCAGTTGGTTTTTGTCTTAAGGTAATAGACATAAAAATATTTCTAAGCTACCTGTACGGCAGTTTTTAAATTATAAATGTCTAGAGGATTAAATTCTACATAAAAATTGTATATTTTCCTTCAAAAGTATTTATATTAAATATTATTTTGCACCGAAGTTGAGAGTCAATACATAGACTCAGTGGAAAGGTGGGATTGCATTTTTTTAACAATAAGTTGAACTCTTAAAGAAATAAACTATCTTATGAAGAACCATTGATGATTGGATGTCTTGATACTTTGCTTCTCATGGGATGATAGTCAGGGTTGAAGATATTTATTGGTTGATGATGTACCCAGGGTGAGAGCGTGAGTGTTCATTGTTTAACCATCGAGCATAATCCTGCTATTAACACCTTGTCCATATAGGCACTATTCATACTGGTCATCTTCCGTTTGCGCCGAATACTGGCTTTTTCACTGG
>NZ_PUJU01000130.1 GCF_011189505.1 Photorhabdus tasmaniensis | reverse complement strand
ACCGTTTGCACCGCGCTGTTGACGGCACCTCCCGCCGTGCCACTCAGCGCCACGGTTAAGCCGCTCTGTTTTTGCTCGGTTTTTGTCAAGACCGTGTGATTATTTTCCGCACTGGTGATACTGACGCGCTGGCCGCTGAGGGTCATGTCTTTACCTGCAACCCCGTCACTGCCGTGAACCCGGAGCTGTTCACCTGCGGTGAGAGTGACGTTGCCCTGACTGCTGCCCACGGTACTGCCTTGGGTCAGCTGGCTGTCACTGTCCGTAGTGGTTTTTTGGCTGGCCTTGCCTAAGGTGAAGCCAATTCCGCCGGTGCCCATCAGGCCCGAGTGTTTCTCCTGCCGCCAATGGGTTTCATCGTGCGCTTCCGCGGCGGTGGTGACGGTGAGCTGATGACCAGCGTTCAGGCTGACATCCTGCGTACCGGCGACATTGCTGCCGCGGATATTGAGGTCTTTTCCGGCCTGGAGATTGACTTTATCGCCACTGAACGTGGTGCTCAGGGCCTGCCGGTCATGCACTTCGTCGTGGGTTTCCACTGACGACTTCGACAGCCAGCCTTGACTGGCTTGTTTGCGGTGCTCCACTAAGTCGGATGAGGCGGTACCGGTGGTCAGCGTCAGGTTATTTCCGGCCTGCGCCGTCAGTTGCTGACCCGCATTAATCTGGGCTGCGGTGGCCGTCAGGTCATGCCCGGCCTGCAATGTCAGGTCACCGGCGCTGGTTATCTGGCTGCCGATATCGGTCTGTTGGGTCAGATGGCGCGTGTTACCGCCGCCCCAGTCGCCGCTTTCTGTGTGTTGCGTGTTTACGGTCTCCAGCGTCAGGTCATGCCCGGCCGTTATCCCGGTGTGACCGTCTTTCCCGGCGTTCTTCACCTCACTGGCGGTTAATTGCACATTGTTGATGGCGCTCAGCGATAAGGTGCCGTTATCGTTCTGCACATAGATGCCCGCAGGGCGGTCCAGCCAACGGTTCGCCTCATCCCCGCGCACGGTCGAGGCACTGGTGATATCGCGGCCTTGCAAGCTCACCCGGTCATCCCCCTGAATCTGGCCGCCCCGGTTGGTAATAGTCTGCTGGGCCGTCAAATCCACTTTGCCGCCGCGAATAAAGCCGCTGTTGGTCAGATTGTTGGCGGTCAGTTGGGTGACGTCACGCCCGCTTATCGTGCCGCTGTTGGTGATATCGCCCTGACTGTTGAGCGCCACCGTATTGCCAGCCAGCAAAGCACCATCTGCGCTCAGGTCGCCCTGACGCCCGCGCGCATAAACCTGTGGCACGGTGACCCCCTGCGTGGTGCCATCCGGTAAGGTCACGGTCTGGTTAGTCAGCCAGATAATGTCCGAGGTCAGCAGCGCCATCTGCGCCGGGCTGAGGGCCACGCCCGGCGTTAACTGTTGCTGTTTACCAAAGGCAATACCGGCATCCATCAACGCTTTAAACTGCGCTTCATCATTGTGGTAACCGGGCAGATAACGCTGGCCGGTCAGTTGGGTGATTTGGTCGCGCACCAACCGCTGTTCGTAAAATCCGTCCCCTAATCGTTTGTGGACCAGAGCCGGGTCGTGCGTTAACTGTTGCTGCATGTAGTCCGAGCCCAGCCACTGTTTGTACTGGGTGAATTTCGGGTCGGTCTCCACCAGATAGTGGCTGTCACTGCCCGGTTGCACGGTGTACAGGCTGTTATCCGGTAATCGGGTATCGGGCGTGATAACGCGGATGACCGGGTCAACCGTTTGTCCTTTGACAGTTTCCGGGGGCAACGTCAGTTCGAACGGCTGGCCGGGTGGCAGCACTAAGGGCTGGCCGGGCGGCAAGACTAAGGGCGCGTTGTTTATCCCGGCAACCGGTTTCACGGCGGTGGGGGCTTGCTGCACTTGCCCGGTCTGGCGATCCGCTATTGGGATACCGGCAGCCTCTGGCCGGGTATGGTCCTGCCAGGCCAGCGTGTTCAGGTCAATCGTTTCTGTCACCGGGCCCCGTTTAT
>NZ_PUJU01000129.1 GCF_011189505.1 Photorhabdus tasmaniensis | reverse complement strand
GAAGTCGAATGGAGTGAAAACGTCGTCAGACAGTACCAGACCTACCTGGCTGGCCGCTATCCGTTCAACCCCGAAGCCACCCAGGATGTGCCGCTCAGTGAGTTCGACCGCTTCTTCCGGCCCGGCGGCACGCTGGATGCCTTCTATCAGCAGAACCTCAAACCGTTTGTCGAGAACAACCTGACCTACGGCACTGACGGTGAACAGCTTATCCGCCCGGATGTGCTGAAACAGCTGACCCTGGCTAACCGTATTCGCGACACCTTCTTCACCCCGCAAAACGGCCTGGGTACCCAGTTTGCCATTGAACCGGTCAGCCTGACCGGCAACAAACGCCGCAGCCTGCTTAACCTCGACGGACAGTTACTCGATTATGCCCACGGTCACGGCAGCATCGTGCACTTAATCTGGCCAAACTCCATGCGGGCTGGCGTGGAAAGTCAGCTCACGCTGATACCGGACGTCAGTGGCAAATCGCCGCGCGCCGTCAGCTTCACCGGCCCGTGGGCACAACTGCGCCTGATTAACAGCGGTAAACTGACCAGCGTACGGCCGGATTCCTTTGATGTGCTGTTTAGCGTGGATGGCGGCGACATGACCTACCGTATCTACGTCGATGAATCCGACAACCCGTTTGCCGGCGGCCTGTTCAGCCAGTTCAAACTGCCTGACACCCTCTACTAATGACAAATGAAAATGCCCCTGCCCCGCGTCGCCGGTGGCAGGCAAGGATAAACGGCCATGCGTGAATCCCCTGAAAACCTGATTATCCGTGCCGGCAGTAACCCGATGAACCTGCCGGCGTTCACGGCAATCCGTGAAGAAATCAACAAAATCAACCACCCGTCTCAGCCAGCGGTGAACTGGCTGCGGATTGAATCCCTGGCCCTGACCCTGTTTCGCTGCCACGGCGTCGATTTGCAAAGTGCGATTTACTACACCCTGGCCCGGATGCAACTGAGCGGCCTGGCCGGCTTTACCGAAGGCTGTGAACTGCTGGCTGGCGTGATTGTCAGCCAGTGGGATGAACTGTGGCCGCCCCAGCCTGCGGTCCGCACGGACATGCTCGACTGGTTTAACACCCGCAGCGGCAACGCCCTGCGCCAGTACGACTACACCGCCCGCGACCTGCGCCTGATTTACCGGGCAGAGCGGGCCTTGCAACTGATAGTTGACCGGCTCCAGCAGTCCGATTTAAAGCGCCTGCCCAAAGTCGAAAACCTGCTGTGGTTTTTCCAGAACACCGCGAAAAAACTGGAAAATAGCCGTATCCTGCCCACACCGGCCCCCAAACCAGTCGCGATGCCGCCGCTGGTCTACCTGGCCACTACCGGGCCGGAACCGGAACCCGGCGACCCCGGTGACGACAGCCCCCCGCCCAAAGTTCAGGTCCGTTTCCCAGAACCACCGCCCGGGATGAGCGCCTTACAGGGCTTTGGACTGGGCGTTCTGCTGGGCGCGTTTGTCCTGACCGGCAGCTGGCTGGGGCTTTACCGCCCGCTGCAACAACAGCTCACGGCCCTGACTGACACGCCGGATGGCGCGCGACTGGCCTGGCTGTACCGGCCTGACCTGCCAACCTATGAACAGCAGCTGACCCGGTTAGCGGACACCTCCCCGCTGGTGGTGCTGCAACAGGCTGAACAGCTGACCGGCATGGCGCAGAAAACCTGGCCGCAGGACCGCAAACAGCAGCGAGAAACCGCCCGCTGGCAACAGTTACAGGCCGTCCGGCTGGATAACGCCCCGCTGTCGGGCAGCTGGTACCAGACCCACAATCAACTCCAGCAACTGACCGACAAAATTCTGGCGCAGGAGCGCAACCGGGGCAGTTTCACCCTCTCCTATTTGAAGACCGCGATATATCAGATTCAGACCCGCCACAACCGCGACGTGCCGCTGGAAGAGTTGCTGCGTCAGCTGGCCGTGGAGGTTGAACAGGGGCACACCGTCTCACCGGCCCTGATAAAAAAGACCGACGACCGTTTTAACGCCCTGCTCAGTCGCTA
>NZ_PUJU01000128.1 GCF_011189505.1 Photorhabdus tasmaniensis | reverse complement strand
TCATTTTGGTTATTTATTGATACGCAGATAAGTCCGATTTTTACCAGATTGAATCCCGTTTAATGCTTTAACAGTCTGCCTTGGCAAAGAATAATGTCAGTTAATCAACTACGGAAAATGTTGGTTTAGTGGAAACGGTGGAATTGGCGAAAAATGCGGTGCCGAGTAGTCGGAAAATTAATGGGAAGGTGCTGAGTGGGGATGTCAGTTTGAATGCCGGGGATGTGGGGGCGTTTCCCGATTTCCGTTCATATGTGTCAGATAACAGCAGATTCTCTGATACACGAGAATCTGGCATATATTGCGTTGCTATAGATAATCCCAATTCTGTAACTGACTTACCCGCTTATAACGGAAGTAAGATTTACGCATATGGATTTCTTTCTGTATTTAAGAGCAATGATCAGAGAATTCATCAAACATATTATTCCCATCAGGGCGATATTGCGACAAGACAGACATGGGATGGGCCTGAACGATATAAGCCCTGGACGACTCAATATAGCACAGCAAATCCGGCGATTCCCGTTGGAGTCCCGCTTCCGTATCCTCACAGATACACGCCCGTTGGCTATCTCACGTGCAACGGCCAGACCTTTGATAAATCGTTATACCCAATGTTAGCGAAAGCTTACCCTGGAGGTAACGTACCTGATTTAAGAGGCGAATTTATTCGTGGTTGGGATGATGGTAGAGGGGTAGATCGGGGGCGTGTGTGTGGGTCGTGGCAGGAAGATGCGCTGCAAAACATCACGGGCGGTTTTCAAGCGAGACTAATGGACGGCTATTCACAGTTCGAAAATTTTGACGGTGCTCTTAATGCGACACGCAATTCAAGTAGTGGGCTGTATGCATGTTATCCATCTAACAAACAAGGAGCAGACATTGTAACATTTGACGCATCTCGCGTTGCACGTACTGCAAACGAAACCCGTCCCCGGAACATCGCATTTAACTACATAGTGAGAGCAGCATAATGACAGAACAAAAATATTCTTTAGACCATGAAACCGCCGTATTGGGTAAAGATGGATTAGCTATTCAGGCCGGATGGATAAAGGTTTATCACTCTAATCAAATCACACGAGAATTCACGAGCTCTGATATTGAATACGTGATGCTGGGTGTCAGTCTATCAGCTGGTGCTTATTCTGATGCTCCTGAGTTACCGAAATCTGATGATGAGGCGGTTTGTCGCAGTGCAGATAAACTCTGTTGGGAAATCCTCCCTGACTATCGTGGAAAAATCGCTTACGACACGCAAACCCGCGCTCCGACTGAAATCACTGAAATCGGTGAGTTACCGGGTACGCTGACATTCAAAAAACCACCCACTGATTTTGACAAGTGGAACGGTAAAGAATGGGTAGTAGATAAAGACCTTCTCAAATCGCATCAGATTGATGAAGCCAAGCAACAGCAAGCAGCACTGTTACAGCAAGCCAATGAAACACTGTCTCTATTGCAAGACTCGGTTGACTTAGAGGTTGCGACAGACTCAGAGAAAGCCGCTCTGCTTG
Organism: Photorhabdus tasmaniensis; assembly: GCF_011189505.1. GTDB lineage: Bacteria > Pseudomonadota > Gammaproteobacteria > Enterobacterales > Enterobacteriaceae > Photorhabdus > Photorhabdus tasmaniensis. The sequence continues at coordinate 645 of NZ_PUJU01000128.1, read as the reverse complement.
AGTGGAAGAAATACCGGGTGTTACTCACTCGTGTAGATGTGAATCAAGCACCTGATGTGCAATGGCCGGAGATACCTAAGTAAGCAAGAACGAAGCCGGTTAGCCCGGCTTTATTCCTTCCTCATCCCCAACTTAATCACTCCATAGGCTTTTCAGACCAGTTAATATCTGGCGCTGATGAAACATCAATCCGATTGAGTAATACCCGGTATTTTTTCCATTCAAGCAACAACCCTTTCTCTTCCTCTGATTCCATTCCAGTATCTGCGCTATATTGCAGCGGTGCAATTTTTTGAATAACCTCCATTATCTGTGAAAGTTTTGCAAAACCTTTTCCCTTTCTTTCTTCTATTAATCTTCTGTATTTTATGTATTTTTTTTCATTTCTTGCTTTCCATTTCGGTCTTGCATTGATCTGGCGGGAAGCTAAAAATATACTTTTAAAACATGCTGTTAAACAGCAAGTTATTACAGCTCTGACGCTGTGATTGAGCACAAAATTTATTGCAAAATTTTTGAGATCTAAATCGGGTAAGCGGGAACGATGTAGTGCCGTTTTTGCCGCGTGCATGATCCCGTCTGTAGATGCTGTTAATTCACCTATTGGTTAAATTAACCTTTGATTTAAATTCATCTTTGAGTTAA
>NZ_PUJU01000127.1 GCF_011189505.1 Photorhabdus tasmaniensis | reverse complement strand
GCAGGCTGTCACCCTGCCGGATAACGTTTTTCATTTCTCTGGCCCCCCTTTCGGGGTCGGTTTCAGCCTCTTTCCGGCCCAACGCGCTTTGAGATTTTCTTTGCCGATTTGCAATCGCCGCTCTTCGATAAACCGTCTCTGCTGATTCGTCACCTCGCCCACATTATGGGTGAACGCTTTCGTCTGCTCCGCGTCCGGTAACATGGGGATCAGTTCTCGGGTGGATAAATCGCGGGCGCTCATTTCCAATTGCGTGGCAGATACCTTGGAAACTTTGCCGAGGGTATCCACCATCGTGTTGACGACTTTTTTCTGTTTAAAGTCAAACAGCACATTGCCCGCTGGCGACACCGCGCCCACCACATTGCCAGCCACCGTCAGCAGTGATAACTGTCTGCTGCAAATTTTACCGAAGTAAATCACCCGGTAACGAAAATAACCTCCCCACGGCTCACGTGAACCTATCGAAGAGTACATAAACCAGGCGCGGGAATCGTGAACCTGATTGTCATACAGGGCCACCAGTAATGACGCCGGTGATTCGGGTTGACCCGATTTTCCCGTCGGAACCAGCTCGAAAAGCCGTTTGACCAACGCTTCGCCCGCCAGTTTCATTTGCAGATACTCCATGAGGTCATCATCACTGTTCAACGCATAAATCGCGGTGCCCATAATGTCATCAAGAGCAAATTGCCATGCACTGTGCAGCTCACGCCGTTCTCCCCGGTAGTCACTGCTGAATTCCGCTGCCGCTTCCCGCAACTGCTTCTGGGCGATTTCCGGGTCAAAATCTGGCACACCCGGGGCTAACACCGGAGGCTCTCCCCGCTTACCACTGACAGCAAAAGCCGTCCACTGGGCTTTCCGTTGCTTTAACACCGCCTGCTGCTTTTCTTCCTGCGCCTGCTGACTTTGCTCATAGTGGGCTTTTTTCGCATCACGGTTGGGCGCTTCATGGAAAAACGGCGCACTGAGCAGTGTACCGCCGGCGTAGCGGTTGATACGCCAGGCCGTCAGCCAGTCCATCTGGTTTTTCATGGCCTGCTCCAGCGCCACCGTTGACCGTACCGGTTCAAAGCGGGCCGCTTCCTCTTCCGACAACGGTTGTTTGGGCATCTCCAGGCCCAGGGTGACTTGACGCCAGGCGTTGAAGCGGTTGACTAAATCTGGAATGATCAAAAACTCTTTTCCCAACTCCAAAGACATCTTACGCCAAGTATTACTGGCTAAATTTGTAGGTAAAACATCTTCCGGCACTTTTAAAGGAGCACCGGAATCAAAAGCCGCTGCATACATTTCATGTAAGGCTATTTGTGATAAGAGTAATCCGTCTGTTTTACCTATTGATTTTCCTTGTTCGCCCGGTGGATAACCGCCGCCCAAATCAGAATGCACCCCGGGATAAATCACCTCGGTGCTGCCTGTCGGGTAAGTACCATCAGAACGACGAATAGAATCCAGCGGAAAACTCAGCCGCTGTTCATGGGTCGAAACCAGATGCACACAGCGTTTCACCAGACCACCGTATGTCTCCTCCGATGGCAACTCTTGCGTGCCGTCTGCCCAGGCCATATGCCCTTCAACGACAGGAACCACATGGCTCACCCCGACCGACGCCACCGTGTCAAACAGCCCGAGAAACTCCACACTGATGGGCAGGTTGCACTCCGGGTCGGTTTCGTTTTTCGCTTGCAAACATTGTGACGGTTTCGGGTTATCCCCGCTGGGAGAAGGCAACAGTTCAGCCAGCCAGTTAACAAAGGCTCTCGCTTCCGCTGCCCCACGGGAGAAACCATACACATACAACTTCATCCCCAGCAGTTTGGATTTGCTCCGTCCCGGCTGGCGACGGGCTATTACCAGCTCACGTTTTAAGCGGGAAAACTGCCTGTAAAACTCGCCATAACGGTTATGCGAGCCACCCAAGCCCAGCGTGTGCCATGTGGTGGACATCGCCTCAAGGGATTTTTGACTTTCACTGTTGGTCATCTGTTTTTGTGTCAGGCTAAAACCGAGGACATCAATCAGCCGCAACAGCGCCCAGTTGATCCGGTCCTCACCCCGGTCAGCACCAGCCAGTCCTAATAGGGTGTAATCCAGATCATTAATTTCCGGGAAGGGGGTACCCACCCCGGGAATATAATACTTAAAGTACTTTCCGCCTGTGCTTTCGACATCATCCAGCAACGGCTTACCTGCCGCACCACCGGCATAACCGGC
>NZ_PUJU01000126.1 GCF_011189505.1 Photorhabdus tasmaniensis | reverse complement strand
AATTTTGTGCTCAATCATAGCGTCAGAGCTGTAATAACTTGCTGTTTAACAGCATATTTTAAAAGGATATTTTTGGATCCCCGCCAGATCAATGTAAGACCGAAATGGAAAGCAAGAAATGAAAAAATACATAAAGTACAGAAGGTTAATAGGAGAAAGGAAAAAGGTTTTGCAAAACTTTCACAGAAAAAGATCAAACAAGGATCAGAAAAAACGGGCAACGAAAATCATATTCAGACGTTGTAGATCAATGCTGTATAGTTCCCACACATCAAACCGTTTCTGTTCATCCGGTGTCGCTATGACACCAGCCGTCTATCTTGGGTATAAGATGAATACTATTTTGATAACACTAAGCCACATCAGCCATTTACTGGGTTTGCTGATGCTAATCCGGATAGTAAATCCCCGATGAATGCCTTATGTATAGAACCAAAATTTAAGGCGGGATTTTAGCTGCGTGAAAAATTAAGGCAATGGGTACTTGTTGAGAATAAAAAAAGAATTACAATTTATTGTATGATATCCGTTCAATCACAAGAGAATCAAGAAATTATTATTCCAGATAGTTTTACAAAACAGACGAGGCCGTCGCAATATCATAAGAGGGGTGGGAAGTGGTTAATTTCGAAGGATGACGAAGAAAAACTGAAAAATGATATTCAACAAGCAGCAATTAATGAGCGAGGCTATTCAAAAAATTGCACCGCTGCAATATGCCGCAGATACAGGAATGGAATCAGAGGAAGATAAAGGGTTGTTGCTCGAATGGAAAAAAATACGTGGTATTACTTAATCGGATTGATGTTGCAGCAGCGCCAGATATCACCTGGCCTGAAAAACCTATGAAGTGATTGAGTTGGGTATAAGGGAAAGGGGTGGTCAGAACGGGATAAAGCCGGATTAACCGGTTTTGTTTTTAATTCGGCTTCTTCGGCTTCAGTAGCAACCTCTAAGTCAACAAAGTCCTGGAGTAGCGAGAGTGTTTCATTCGTCTGTCGTAACAGTGTGGCTTGTTGCTGCTTTGTTCCTTCGATTTGGCTTGATTTAAGAAGATCTTTATCAGCTAACCCACTCTTTACTGTCCCACTTATCATCGGTACCATAAATGAAGATAAGCTTTGAGATGGAGGGAGGTTGTGTAACCTTCGGAAGAGAGAGTATTAGGGTTGTAAAAATGTGAAGTTAATCTCCCATAATTGGGCTGTTTAGGTGAGGTTGATAGTGGGATTACCTAGCAGTACACTAACCGCAATAGAAACTACATTCACATTTTGAGATAGCAAAAACAAATGATACCTAAGAAAATCCACTACGTATGGGTTGGTGATAAGCCTAAACCACAATTTGTTTTAAATTGTATAGATACATGGAAGAAATTCTTACCTGATTATGAACTGATTGAATGGAACAATGAAAGTTTAAAAAGAATTAAAAATAATTATATGGAAGAGGCGTTTCTCAACAATAAATGGGCGTTTGTTTCTGATTATTTACGGCTATATGCACTGTATCATGAAGGTGGTGTATATTTGGACACTGATGTTGAAATCACCAAAAACATAGACAAATTTTTGCAATTGAGTTTTTTTAGTTGTTATGAAAAAGGTGATGAATACTATCCTATTACCTCGGCAGTCATAGGGGCAGAAAAAAGAAACAATATTGTCAGTGATTTACTAAAACAATATAATGATATACATTTTGAGACACCTAATGGGCTGGATTTAGAAACCAATATAATAAAGATAACTCGTTATTTTTCAAGAAAATTCAATTTATCACCACCTTATGATGGAACAAAAGAAACCCATTTGAATAACAATTCCATTATTTATCCATCTAACTATTTTTGTACCCCAGAATTGGGAATGATAAACTTCGCAATACATCATTTTAATGGTTCTTGGCTGCCCTCTCATTCTCGAAAAGATAAATTAAATATTTTTAATAAGTTTATTATCTCTCGATTTATTAAGATAAGAGATAAAGGAGATCCACAGACCTCCTCAAAAGAAAAAATATTACTCAGTGTACCTATGCTAAAAAATAAGAAGTATGTATTAATAATGAAAAAATAAAAAATACGCGGGGTTCATTGGTTAGTAAAATACCCGTCGCCTCTTGGTTAATATCCAAGAGGCGACAGGCAACAGTTAAACGATACTAATTTTGAGGTTAACGCCACATGCCGCCGCATAGCGCTCAAGTGTCGCAACACTGGCTTTCATCGGGTTCTTTTCAACCTTAGCGACTGCCGGTGGGGTAATTCCCA
>NZ_PUJU01000125.1 GCF_011189505.1 Photorhabdus tasmaniensis | reverse complement strand
ATATCCAGCAGTCTTATTTCCTGGCTGCCTTCACGAGAAAACAGTGTTTGCAGCATATCAACTGCCTGAAAACCTTTATTCACTAACCCCAGTTTTTTGCGCTTTGTTTTAAACGCCTCTTTCAGTTCATGAGTTAATTTTCCGGAATAAGGGCCCAGTGTATAATCAAAGCTTCCTTCAATCGTTAACGTGTCCGTTAATTCATAACCGGCCGTGCGTTTATGCCAGTTTTGACCCGGCCTTTTCGCCTGCGGATTGGTTTTTTTCCTGTCCTCAAGCGCCTCGGTTTTTCTTTCCTCTACACTTCTTTCCCGTATCGCCTGCTCTGCCCCTATCGTCACCGCCAGTGTCCATTCATATTGCGGCAAAACATGGATTTTCGTATAAAGCGCATCGACCGTGCCCAACAACAATGCCTTCGTCTTACCGTTCGTCAATGGAAATGAACGCATGACAAAAGGCTGGCCGTAACATTGTGTCAGCTCAAGAATATAATCGGTATGGGGCAAATGACTCAGCTCTCCTGGCTGAAACAGGGACGATGCAATAAAGCCCAGCGGATCATTTTCTATCGGATCCTCCGGTAAGGTGTGGCTGGAAAAACGGATTTTATCCTCGCTGCCTGGGCCGTTTATCGGGTTTTTAGCCCATTCATGAAACTGAAACACTGGATTATCCGGGCTATAAAAAATCGCTTTCGGGCATTGTGGATTGTCAGATATACACCGTTTCCCCACCAGGGAAATCATCACAGGGATGCCGTCGGTTTCATCAACCACCCAAATATCCCCTATCGGTTCAATCTGGTTATAAATAAAAACCCGTTTTCCGATTTTTAAAGTTAATTTGTGAATGCAAGGGTCCGGGATTTTACAATCGCATACGGCGCTTTTCATGTTAACTGAGAGCATAGTTTTTCCTTACTTCTCAGTATTAACTGCCAGAAACGGTTAATACTGAGTTATCTAAAAGAAATCATAGTTATCTTGAAATCACCACTTTTCCATTGATTAAAGAAAAAATCGGATTATATATAAATCCATTTTCGCTATTATTCTTATCCTCAATTAGCAACGGTGACTTTATACTATTATTAAGCTCATACCGGAATAACCGACCATCCATATAGCGCACCAGCTTATATTTACTCCAGTCTATCGGTACTGCCTGATAGCCTTTATCAAAGTAATGTTTAAAATCCAACGAATCAAAATGAATTTGTTCAGTACTGTCATTAGCCTGGGACTCCTCATGCAACGTTAACTGATAGGCTGTTTTCAGTGCCAACAAATCCTGTTTTTCCAACATTTGCCAAATATCTTCATAGGCTTTCTTAACCAGTTCAGTACTTGCCGCTGTCTCCGGCAGAGGGGTCGCCATAGTCCAGGCCCAGACAGGCAGATCATTTAATGTCACTGTCCTTTCCGCATAATAAAAACCTTCATCTTTTAGGTTATTTTCCGTAATTTTGCTGTACTGCGCGGTATTAGCATTAAAATTAACGGATTTCGTATTTGTTGGCTCTAACGTACCATTTTTATCTGCCACACTGGCAATAATATTCGTGATTTCATCAGACTGGTAAGGTGTCATCCTTACCAGTCTGACTTTGCACTCCGCCTGCTTATCTTTATAAATATACCCTTCTTCTGCATCACTAAACGGGGCCATTTCCATATGGACAGTGTTTTTACCATTTTGCAATAATGGTGCAACATTATACCCGGTCGATATAGTACCAGTCATTGAATTGAGATTACTTAAAGTATAAATTCCATTTACCTTAAGCACGCAACGTGCCCGATTAGTTTCTAAATAAGTAATATATTTAACTTTATCCATCATATTTTTCCCATAAGCTGATAATGAAAATAAGACCAGAAAGAGCAAAAACACTTTTTTCATTGCGATAACCTCAGTTTATATGTCGATTTTTCCTTCGGTAGTTTTGGATATATTTCCCATTTCTTTTGTTTCTTATCACCTAGTTTGCTATTTTGATTGATAAAATCATAATTATTTTTAGTTATACCTTTCCCCACCCCATACTCCACATAATAACTGGCAACAATCCCCTCATGAAAAAATACCAGATATAACCCGTTATCCTGCTTATCCAGTTCAAAACACCCTTCCGCTTCAATATCTGCACCAGCTTTAAAATACCCTTCTACCAGATAATATTTAAAACCCGCCTGAATATTCGTTTCCGCCCTAATCGCCAGCGTACCCCTGACGCTATCCCCCAACTGGAATTCCATCTCCCGCTCTTCATTGCTGGCATATTTAAATG
>NZ_PUJU01000124.1 GCF_011189505.1 Photorhabdus tasmaniensis | reverse complement strand
ATCACCGCAAATGATTGTTTCAGGAAATCCCGATGTTTCTGCTGCGCCTTTATCAACGGCAATGGACAGTGTTCTGCTCTCTCAGAGACGGCAGGAAGATAGCACGATGACTGAAATTGTTTCATCAGCCGTGAGACCGGTTGATGAGATCCCTTCTGCCGTCATGACCGTCACGCCAGAGAAGGGGATGCCGCCGGATGAGAGCACGCAACAGCTCTTGTCATTAATGGGAATGAATGTCGCGGGCACAGTGACAGAACAGGTTATGGCCTGTGAAGCGGAAATCGTACCGCCATACACGCCGGTGCCTTCACAACACGCGGTTCAGGCAACAGGGCAGAACGAAAATGCCAATGAGACACCCTGTATTGGCGAGCAATTCTGGGACTGGTTGTCCGCTGGATTAAGGCAGGGGGTGATGACCCTTAATACGCCGAAAGCCCGGATACACCTGGTCAGTGGTTTTGTGTTTGTGAGTGCGCCGGCCATTTTCTTCCAGTTTCTCGGTGAGAAGACGCAGGCAGATGGCAAAGAGGTTAGCCAAAAATGGAAACGGGTACAAACCGCCTTTGAGCGGCTGGGACGACACCGAGTCAGTCGTGGAAAATGTTTTTGTTGTTGTCATCTTTATGATTCGGCTGATCGGACTGGCTCCTATCAGCGTGTTCATGGTTACTTAATCAAAAGCACGTTGCTTTATCGTGACCGTTCTGTACCGGAGGATAGCCCTTTTCTGGCGATTTCCTGAAAAGCATCTTTAATAACAATATGTTATTTTCTGCGCCCCGCAATGGGTTTTCAAATTGATGAAGTGAGGAAGTAGAGATGGACAGTATGACCTGGGATAACCTGCTGGATGAGTATTTTTTTGCCAAAATCTTGCGGCCGGATACGGAGTCAAGTTATCGCAAGGTGGTGAATACCTTCCAGGTGTTTGCAGGTGTGGACAATCGGCCTGCGCAAGTGACCCGACAGCAGGTCCTGGCGTGGCGCAGATATGTATTGCATCAGTCCGGACGGAAAGGTGTGACCTGGAACAGTAAGATTGCCCATATGCGAGCGTTATTTAATTTGGCGATAAAAGAAAAAATACTGCCTCAAACGGAAAACCCATTTAATGGTGTGGTGGTTAATGCGAACAAGAAGAAAAAGAAAACATTAACCAAAAAACAGCTGACAGCCCTGTATCTCACGATGGGGCAATTTGAAGCGCGAGAACGGCAGGCCGGGGATAACCAGCGTGGCCGCTGTGCATTATATCCGACCTGATATTGGCTGACGGTACTGGATACGTTGCGTTATACCGGGATGCGGCAAAATCAGTTATTACATATCCGGCTTGGAGATATTGATCTGAAAGAACGTCGGATTATTCTTTGCTCCGAGGGGAGTAAGAACCATTATGAACACCAGGTGCCGGTGGTGAAATGGTTGTATCCGCGACTGGAAATTTTGCTGGAACGTGCTCAGGCCGCTGGGGCAAAACTGAATGATCCCCTGTTTTGTGTGGACTATTTTACCGCCAAAACAGACAGAGGAAACGAAACCGACCCGTTACAGACGATAAAATCATTTTTTCGGCGCTTGTCAAAGGAGTGCGGATTTGATGTGGGTCCACACCGTTTCCGGCATACCCTGGCAACTGAACTGATGAAAGCACCTGATCGTAATTTGCAAATGGTACGCGGATTATTGGGACACCGCAGTATTACTACGACGATGGAATATATTGATATCAATCTGGATACTGCCGGGCGTGCGCTGGAGCGTGAATTAATGCTGTATATCGATGCTGAGCCAGAGAGAGAGGCGAAATGTTAATCGGATAAAACAAAATCTCCTGGCTGTTGCCTGAACTTGTTTTTTCCCCACAAATTCCTTGTCGTAAGATGGGGAATTTTTTTGAACTGATACAATCTCCTATAACTGACCTTCTTCTGATCAATTTAGGAAAGCTGAGTCACCAACATACAACATCGTGTTAATTAATTCATTGATTTTAGTTTGGATGGCTTGACAGTTGCAATAGAACTTGTAAGTATTGCGCTCGAACGAAAAAGGATATCTAATTTCTCAGATATCCTGGATCTAGAACCTTTATACTCTATATCGAAGCGATGCAAGATTAAGTCAACTGTAACGATGCATTTAGGTCCCAGTATCGAACGCCCGTTGAGCTTTTTTATCTCTCAACCAACGCGCTTTGAATTGGTGCCCGGAGGCGGAATCGAACCACCGACACGAGGATTTTCAATCCTCTGCTCTACCGACTGAGCTATCCGGGCAACGGGGCGCATTAAACCG
>NZ_PUJU01000123.1 GCF_011189505.1 Photorhabdus tasmaniensis | reverse complement strand
ACGTGACCACCGGACGCAATCGGGTGGATGCTGCGCACCGGCAAATTGAAAAAAAATCGGCTGATAATAAGCCCCCGGCGTTTGCGTTGGATGTGGCGGCACTGGGCGGCATGTATGCCCATAAAATTAGGTTGATAGGCACCGAAGCGGGTGTGGGGGTGCGTAACGCCGGTAACCTCGGTGTTCCGGCAGGCGAGGTGCATATCACCGCCGAGGGCAGGATTGAAAATCGGGGCACCATCAGCAGCCGGGATGCGCTGCAATTAACCGGGACCGCCGGGATAGACAATCAGGGCAAACTCCTGTCGCAATCGACAGTGACCTTGCAATCCGGCGGACAACTGGACAATAGCGGCCGGATTGAGGCGCGGGGCAATATCACTGCCAGAGCAGGAACAATACACAGTGGTCACCGCAGTGTGTGGGCGGCCGGTCTGGATGATAACGGCCGTACCACTTTACCCGGCTCATTAATCCTGACCGCGCAGCACGTTCAGGCGAAGGGCAAAAATCTGGCGACCGATACGCTGGCTATCCACAGTCAGCAGATTGACCTGAGCCACAGCCAGACCGCAGCCGGACAGATTCAACTCACCGCCGGTCAAGCGGGAATAAGGACGGCTCACGCCACCGTCAACGCCAGCCGTTTTATGGCGAAAACACCGGGCCAGTTTAACAACGACGGCGGCCAGTTAGTGGCGCGGGAAATCCACTTCACGACGCCTGACATCTCTAACGAACGGGGAAAAATTAACCAGACCGGTCCCGGTGAACTGACGCTTAACACGCGCACCCTGAATAACGGGGGCGGTACCCTGTTCAACCAAGGCAAACAGCTCACGATAACCACTGACACGCTTAACAACCAGCAGGGCAACATTGCCAGTCAGGGGGATAACCTGAGCCTGACCGCGCAAACGGTGAATAACACTCAGGGTCAAGTGCAACTGGCGGGCAACGGGACACTGTCGCTCAACACCCAACGGTGGCTGGGCAATCAGGGCAAACTGCTGACCCATGGCGCCCTGACGATACAGGCCGGTGAACTGCAACTCAACCACGCTGAAACTCAGGCCGGGCAGATGACCGTCAATGCGGACACCCTGAGCCATCAGGGCGGCGTCATGCAACAATCGGGCACCGATAACCTGTCCCTCACGGTCAACACGTTGAATAATCAAAGCGGTAAGATTGCCAGCAACGGCAATCTACACCTGAATGCCACGGCGATAAATAATCGTCAGGGTCAACTTGTCGCGACTAAAAATGGTTCGTTGACACTGGCGGTTAACGATGCACTGGACAATCAGTCGGGCCGGCTGGAAGCCGGCAATGCGCTTGAGCTCAGCGCCAGCCAACTGGATAATCGTCAGGGTAGCATCGTTGCCACCGGGGACAGCACCCTCCTCACCGTTGGCAAAGCCATTCAGAATGCCAACGGTCATCTTGAAGCCAAAACCCGACTGACCACAACCAGCCAGACTCTGGATAACACGCAGGGTGTGTTACTGGCGCAAAACATTAACAGCCAGACCACAGGCCATCCCTTCACCAATACCGAGGGGCAGGTGATAGCCGGGGACACCCTAACCTTACACAGTGGTGAGCTGAAGAACACCGCCGGGCTGTTACAGTCTGGTGGCGACATGACCGTAGATACTCACGGTCACTGGCTCACCAATGCCGCCACGACAGACCAAAAAGGCGGTCAGTTATTGAGCGGCAGACACTTAACTTTGCACACCGGTGACATCAATAACACTGGCGGGATAATCACGGCGGACGGCAAAACCACCCTGACCAGCACCGTGCTCACCAATACGCAGGGACAGATAGCGGGCAATGGCGGACTGGACATTCACAGCCGGCAACTGATAAACCGCGAAGGCACCTTACAATCCGCAGACGCCCTGACACTGGATACTGACGGGCAGCTACTGGATAACCAGCAGGGGCGTATTCTGAGTGAGGGCACCACCACGGTCACCAGTGGCCAACTGGATAATACGGCGGGGCTGTTACAGGCAGGTCGTGAGATGTCCATTAATACCCACGGCCATGGGCTGACTAATACCCGCAATACTGACCAAAAAGCGGGCCAGTTGTTGAGTGGCGGGCAGTTAACCTTGCGCACCGGCGACATTGATAACACCGGCGGCAGGGTAGCGGGCAATGGCGGACTGGACATTCACAGCCGGCAACTGATAAACCGCGAAGGCACTTTACAATCCGCAGACGCCCTGACACTGGATACTGACGGGCAGTTACTGGATAACCAGCAGGGGCGTATTCTGAGTGAGCGCACCACCACGGTCACCAGTGGCCAACTGGATAATCGTCAGGGCCACCTTCAAGGCGGACAGTTGGCTATCGACACCCGACAGGCGCAGACCGATAACCGGGACGGCAAATTGTTGTCGGCAGGGAAGTTCAACCTGAAAACCCAACGGCTCGACAATCGTCACGGTCAGGTACAAGCGGTGGGCGATACCACGCTTAACGTGCAGGAAAAAACCGACAACACTGGCGGCCTGATGCGAGGGGGTCAGCAACTCAC
>NZ_PUJU01000122.1 GCF_011189505.1 Photorhabdus tasmaniensis | reverse complement strand
CGAAGAGCGGCGATTGCAAATCGGCAAAGAAAATCTCAAAGCGCGTTGGGCCGGAAAGAGGCTGAAACCGACCCCGAAAGGGGGGCCAGAGAAATGAAAAACGTTATCCGGCAGGGTGACAGCCTGCGTGAATATGGCGGCAAGGTATTGTCGGGCCACTATCTTTGTTTTGGTCAACCGATAGCCTGCAAGGGCGATTTGGTTAAGTGTTATCACCATGGCATGACTACCATTGCTCAGGGGAGTGCATCTTGCCTGATAGAGGGTCAGCCGGTGGCATTACACGGTCATCGTTGTGAATGTGGCTGTACGTTAGTCAGCTCTTTTCCCGATTATCAGGTGGTGTCATGAAAGCCTGCCCTCTTTTTCCACCTTATCGTCAGGCTTCACCACCCCGTTTTAAACGCTGGTTGGCAGTCGGTGTCGGCGGGGTATTGCTGGTCAGTAACATCGTCGCGCTGATAAGACCTGAAATCGGTGACGCTTCAACCTTGTACGCCATGATCCCTGGGCTGGCGGCGTTATGGCTGTTATGTCTGCTATTTCGCTGGCTGTTTTACCGTTTTGCCCGGCATAACGCCTGGATTTATCAGCAACAGGTTGCGTGGGTGCAGCAAGGTTGGTGGCGTAAACATCGTCAGCAGATGGCGCTGGCGGATTGGGTATTGGTCGGGCCGCTGGGGATCACGCCTGATGTGTGGCTGAGTGTGATTAATCAGTCCCATTGTCGCCCGGAGAACCTCAGGGAAAAAACGGGTTCGGCAGTTCGTCTGTTGCGTTCTTTTGTCTCGGATATTGAGCAACGGGAAATTCAACTGATGAAAATGGCGGTGCATCAGTGGCGGAGTCAGTATCAGAAACCCTTGAAGTGTACGCCTCTGCACTGTTACTGGCTGGGCTCTACCGCTGTCTGGCAGGGGTTTGCTGCCCAGATGGCGGAGTGGTTTCCTGATGTGGTGTTACCCGAACAGCCGCAATACTGGCGTGGTATTGACACCCTGGATGAGATGATTGACCTGCTGAATGTGACAACGGGCAGTCAGGCGACTATTTTATGCGCCGGTTGCCAGTGTGTGGTCAGTGAGGCGGAATCAGCCTTACCGGCAGGTGAAGCGGCTTTTATTTGGTTGCTGAAAAAAACCGGCAAAGTGGCGTTGACCCGCGGTGAATATTTTCAGACTCAAGATGATGAACAGGTTATGGATGTGGCGGCCCGGGCGCTGATGCAGGCGGATATCACCCAGCCACCGGAACCCTGTTTTCTGTTTTCCCAGCCGGATGTTTCCTCACTGGAAGAGACCGGCTGGAATGTCACTCAACATGTGCAGGATCTCAATTGGGGCAATATTGGCGGGATGGAAGCGGTCGTGGTGCAAACCCTGGCGGCTATCTCGGCGGAAAATACCGGCCAGCCCTGTGGGTGGTTAGCCCGTGATCCTCAACATGCTTTAGCGTTTGGAATAGTGAAATCTTATGGAACTGCAAGAGAATAAATTACAACCTGTTTCGGTGGTGAATACGCTCATCTTACTGGTGGGAACCATTACCCTGTTGGTTTCGTTAGTCGGTCTGGGATGGTGGTTTTGGGGAGAACACCAAACCACGGATACTGAAACGTTCAATCATTTGTTACGGGTTTGTGGAATAGCCTGGGTGCTCATGGTGGTGGTGAGTATGCTGGGTTTTATCACGGTCACGTTGTTTGTCAAAAATAAAGTGACTGACACGAAGCCGGATACCCGGCCACTTTTGCCCGTCAGCGAACCGTATAATTATGGTGATTTAGGCGATCGCCTGCATCGTCGTTACGGGATGTTTTGGCGGTATAAAGTCCGTATCTTGTTGTTGTTGGGCGAACCTGAACAGGTGGAAGCCATCGCGCCGGGGCTGACGACCCAACACTGGCTGGAAGGCCATCGTACACTCCTGCTGTGGGGCGGCAGTTTACAAACTGAACCCGATACCGCGCAACTGGCGGCCCTGCGTCGCTTGCGCCGTTTCCGTCCGCTCAACGGCATCGTCTGGGCCCTGACCGAACAACAAAGCGCCCAGCCGGTCTGGATGGATAAAGCCCTGCGGATGTTGCAAAAACAGGCCCAGCAATTGCACTGGCAGGCTCCCATCTATTTGTGGCAGGTGTGCCACAGTCTCTGGTCACAGGCAGGGCGGGTGACGCAGGCGGTGGGGTGCTTTTTACCTGAACGCTGTACACCCGAGATAGTGGAGACTCACCTGCAACAGTTGATTGACCCGATGCGCAAGCTGGGGATGCAGCAAGTCCTGGCAGAGAACGCCCATGATTTCCTTTATCGTCTGTCATCCACCCTGGAGAAACAGGGGATTGCCCACTGGCGTAAGGTGTTGACACCGTGGCTGGCGGAGTACAGTGAGAGGGTGTTGCTGCGCGGATTAATGTTCAGTTTGCCGCTGGAGCCGAACCGGGACGCGGGACCGCAGAACTGGCTACCCGATTTTGCCTGGCAGGGGGTGTTGACTGACAGTCTGCACTGGCACGGCCGACGGTTCGGGTGGTTCCAGAAGCGCAATGTCTGTCGTGGCCTGATGGTACTGGCGTTATTGTGGGGGGCTGGCAGTGTGCTCTCCCTTTTCACCAACCGGGACCAGATAAAGGTCGTGCAGGCGGCAGTGACCGACCTGAA
>NZ_PUJU01000121.1 GCF_011189505.1 Photorhabdus tasmaniensis | reverse complement strand
TACCTGTAACAATCGCATGGCTGATCGTTTTTCCGGGTAAACCTAACACCTGACCATTATCACCAATCAGCCCGGCCCCTTCTGCATTCATCTGATTGCCGATATTGGCAAGTAATGCGGTGGTGAAATTGTCTTTAAAGCTGCCGCCATTAATCGTTGTCCCCAGACTGGAGCTGATAATGGACTGGCCCGCAACCCGTTGAGCCACTTTGCTCCAGTCGCCGTTGCTCAGGGAAGGTAATGTTGCCTTTGATGGTTCCAGTTTTGCGCCATTCGCCGCGTTATCCCATCCCATCACCGTGTCAAAACCCGCCAGTGCGCCGCCCATTGCCATGGATGTGAAAGTGGATTTAACGGTGTCGCTGCTGCCCATCGCTTTTAAGGTTTTGGACAGATCACCCTGATTATCCACCAGGGCGACCGCCGCCTGAGAGGCCAGCGCCGCCATGCCGGAAGCTGTCGCACCGTAAGCCATTGAGCCCACAGTAGCCGCAGTGCTGGCGGTTGCCCCCGCTGCCGTCGCCGCTGAACCTGCCGTGCCTGCGGCTGATCCGGCCACAGAAGCTGTTATGCCTGCACCTGCCGTCACGGTAGCCACGGCAATCGCTATCACCGCCGAAACCACCGGATTCAGGTGCTGGCTTTTATAATCCCAGCGGTCATACGCATCGTTGACTACGTTCCATTGAACATCCTGACGTTCATTCAGTCCTTTCAACCAGGCGGTTTCCGGGGTATTACCGAAGACGGAGACGACAGCTTGTAATGACTGACCATTTTTAGCTTTGATATCAGCGCTAACACCATTTGCTGCATCTACGGTGAGTTTTCCGCCAAGATGAATAGTAGGAAGCACCCAGGTATTTTCGGTGTAACCTTTATCTGTCTGCTTGATGTAGAACCCTTTGGAATGAGTAATCGTTTGTTCAAAGGTGCTGTTGTTTACTGCTTTAAAATTAACCTGACCGTGAGTACTGGTCAGTTTGGCATTTTGATTGGTGGCGATTTTGCTGGCTTCATAAGTGCTGTCATCCCGGCTTAACAGGTTAATATCGCCGCCGGCGGTAAATTCAGTCACTTTGTTAGTAACATCATGACGGGTGTGTTTAATGGTTTTCTTTTTGCCATACCACTTACGCGTGGTCTCTGTTTTCTCATAGTGACTGGATTCTTCCATCGCCTGAGCGTACAAGTAACCGCCTTGTGCCGCCACATCCATTGCCCCTTTAGCCGCCAGTTTGGTGGCCTGGAAAAGAATACTGCCGGTTGAGATAACCGTGAGTATGCCGCCGCTGGTCAGTTCAGTGCCTTGCTGAGTCACTGATTCGGTGAATTCCCGGTTACCTTCCCGGTAGGTGTGATTCTGCACGGATTCAAAACGCATATTGCCGCCGGAGGAGAGCGTGACATCACCATCAGAAGTCAATTTAGCACCCGCGGTGGTGAGGGTCCCATTGGCTGCCATCGTCAGTTTTTTATCACCACGGATTTGAGCAATAATATGTTGGTCATCCTTGTTGTTATCATTAGCCGGGTTAATGACAGAATAAGCAAGGGACGGTAATGTGATATTTCTTCCTGCGGATAATAATGTGTTGCCATTAGCCTGTATCTGGACCGCTTTCCCATTAATATCACCGCCACTCATTATGCTGATATTATTCTTTGCCGTAATTTTGCTGCTAAGTTCTGTTGAGTCTTGCGGTAGAATATGATTTTTATATTCTAATTCGGCGGAACTCAAATCAATATCTTTTGCTGCAATTAAATAAATATCTTTCCCCGCAGAGATATCTGAGCCTTTGGCGGAAATATTATTTCCAGCATGGATTGTCAGTGATTCAAGGGCATTTAATATCCCTGATATTGGTGCATTATGACTGTTTGCTGTCTTTGATTTGGCAAAATTATAGGTGTCTGCATGGTTTTCTACGGTCACATCATTATTTGCTATCAGAGAGATATTTTTACTCGGTTGTAAATAGACGTTTTGTAAAAGGAGGTTTTTACCCGAGTTAATAGTTAAATTCCCGACGGCATCTAATTTATTGGAGACAGGATGATCATTGGTACTATGTTGGTGCCAAAGATAACCGAATTGATCACCATTATGAAATAGGATATCTCCATGACGGCTGATAGCGGTGATATCCTTTCCTTTTATATCACTTTGCCAGATATTGATATTATTGACGGCAGTCATAGATAAATTATTGGGTGCCGAAAGTGTTGAATTTTTAAGGGTAATATCGCTTTCAGAAATTATGTTTAGATCATTAGCCGCGTTGATTTTATCTTTGAGGGTGATCTCTCCACCGTGTAATAAGATATTTTTAGCCGACAGTATTTCCGGCAGCTTTTCACTGCTGGCCGGCAGGTCATAATAGAAATCTGAACTGGGGGGCGATTTATGTGGGTAGTCAGTATCAATATTAATGCTATCGCTAAAGTCGGCGATAAGATGACCTTTCGCGATGATACTTGCCCGCTCAAGGATCAGGTTGTCTTTTTTTATATCGTATTTTACTTCACCCGGCGGTAAAATATGATAACTTTTATCATCCCATTGGTGATATGTATTGATTTTTTCGAGGAGCTTATTAGACGAGAGTTTGTAGATACCGGCGGGGGTATTAAGTGAATCGGTTATAGATACATAAGTGTCTTTGGGAAAGTATTCAAAGAGATTAAAATACCCTGATGCTTCTTCCGATATTCTGCTGGTATTTAAAAGTTTTTTTCCCGTCAGGAAAATATCTTTTTCAGCTTCAATTTTGCTCAATGCCTGATTTGATAATATATCACTGTTAATATAAATATTTCCACCCGATGTGAGAACAC
Source organism: Photorhabdus tasmaniensis (assembly GCF_011189505.1). GTDB lineage: Bacteria > Pseudomonadota > Gammaproteobacteria > Enterobacterales > Enterobacteriaceae > Photorhabdus > Photorhabdus tasmaniensis. Next base: position 18 of record NZ_PUJU01000121.1, on the reverse strand, counting down.
TGGGTTGCATACTTTTTA
>NZ_PUJU01000120.1 GCF_011189505.1 Photorhabdus tasmaniensis | reverse complement strand
CCGAAATACTGAGAAAAAGCGTCGATATTCATGGGGGCACTCCTGAAAAAAGGAGTATGAGATCATAAGTAGCTCCGTGGGTCAAACTGAACGATTTTGATTAAATAACGTTCGCGATCTCACCCTAATGATGTACCAAAGCATTTTTTTGCGCTAAATTTAACGGGCACCTGGATAATCATTTTGATAAGGTAGGTAAAAGCCTATGAATGAAAATGGATTGAGTCGATTTATTGTCGATTATATCGAAAGTCGTAAGCAGTCAAAGCTGGAGGCTTTTGATAAAGAGGCGGAAAAGAAACTGGCGAAGTTAACCTCAGCAGAGGAGATCTCTGTTGCTCAACAAGAGATTGCCGAACAGCTCAAAGAATTGGAAGAACGCTTTGAGGTAAGAAACTGGCTGGATGATGCCGCAAATCGGGCAAAACAAATTAGCTTGGTAACGCATGCTTTGAAATTTACTCATAGCGATGCAAAAGGCAGTAGTATTTTTGCAACATCAGCAAGCGGAAAAGAAAATATTGAATATCTTTCTATTACCGCTTTGAATAAACCAGCAATAGATGCTGTAGGAAATGCCGCAGCTCTTGATGTTGCAAAATTATTGCAAACAGAATACCAGAAAGATTCATTGGTAGAGTGTCTGAATCGGGAGGATTATACGGCACTGGCTGAACTGGCGGAAAACGTGCAACAACTTGAGCGGTGGATTAACGGATTCCGACAAGCTTTGTCGGATGAAACACTTTCTTCACATAAACTGGCAAAACAGCTCTATTTCCCCGTCAGCCCCGGTGAATATCATTTATTAAGCCCGCTTTTTTCTTCATCGTTGGCGAATGCAATACATCAGCATATTATCGAAGCCCGTTTTGGTGAGTCATCTAAAAAAATTAATAAGGCGAAGAAAGAAGAATACTGGCATCCTGAAGCTAGAGTTATTTATCCTAGTACTGCTGTACAGAATATAGGTGGAACTAAGCCGCAAAATATATCTTACCTTAACAGTGTACGAGGTGGGAGCGCTTGGCTTTTATCTTGTGCTTCTCCCAATTGGCTAAGTATTACCAAACCTCCTATGGATCGCAGGTCCATTTTTGATCAGCGTAGTGAGTTTGTCTCATTAGCTCGTGAAACTATCGGAAAGATGCGGCAATATTTATTCGTTGTCCAAGATATCGAGAATAATAGAAAAATTAGAAAACTCCGGCAGGAATTTGTCGATCAAATTATTGATATTTTGTTTAACTATGTTGCTGGTGTACAAAATCTGTTTGAGCTTAAAGGTTGGAGTGCCAGTGATGATTGTGAGTTAAAACGTGCTCAACAGCTTTGGCTTGATCCTTATCGTTGCCAGCTGGATAAAGAATTCCGATTTGAACGCGAAGGTGGAGACTGGAAAAAAGAAATAGCCGCAGATTTTAGTTACTGGCTGAACCAGAGTTTGAAGCATGAGCGATTGGAAATGGAATTACCTGAACGTTGTGAGTGGGCCTCTGTGTTTAAAGAACGGTTACGTGAATTTGAGGATGAATTGCCGGAGGTGATGCCATGAGTTATCTAATTGTTTTGCGCCATATTAAAGTAGAAAACGCGAATGCGATTGCAGGTTTAACCTATGGTTTTCCAGCAATCACCCATTTTCTTGGGTTTACTCATGCACTTTCACGTAAATTACAGCAGAGCCGTGATTTAAGACTAGAAAATTGCGGTGTTATCTGCCATAACCACCAATTACATGCTTATCAATCTGATCCTATTAGGGATAAAGTTTTTGCATTAACCCGAAACCCGTTAACTAAAGAAGCAAAAACGGCGGCATTTAATGAAGAAGGTCGTATGCATATGACGGTTTCTTTATTAATTGAATGCATTGGCGAAATTGAAAATGGTGACGAAGGATCTAGGAATTTAGAAAAATATTTATGGGAGATCTGCCAAACTCAGAGATTAGCTGGTGGTACTATCACTGAAATTGCTAAAGTAGATGTTATTGCTTTTCCGCAGCAAGGACAGGAAACCCGTAAATTAATGCGTCGCCTGTTGCCAGGGTTTGTTTTGTTGGATCGTTCAGAATTATTAGCCAATCACTACGATGCATTAAAGCAAAGCAACCCACAGGCAGAAATGATTGACGCTTGGCTTGATTTTTCCGTTATTAAAATGCGGGCTATTCCTGTTCAGGAAGATAAGCAACCTGAAGTTGGCGACCCGGCACATTGGAAATATGTTCCCAAACCCGCTTCTGGATATTTAGTCCCTTTGATGACAGGTTATCAAGCTATATCGCCGTTATATCCCGCAGGGAAAGTAGAAAAAACCCGTGATCCTAATACGCCATTTTGTTTTGTTGAAGCAATCTATGGGGTAGGCGAGTGGAGAAGCCCGCACCGTATTAATGATATTCGCCAGTTACTTTGGTGTCACCATTATCAAGAGGGTATCTACCGATGCTGCAATCAACAGTTTGTTACCCATCAATCCAAACCCAATAAAGAAGTAAGAATCGACTGATTAATTTAAAAAAGGATATTCATATGTCTAAATCAACCATTAAAACCGCTTCTGTATTGGCATTTGAACGTAAACTTTCTAACTCTGATGCTGTCATGTTTGCTGGAAATTGGGAGCAAACCAGCGAATGGCAACCTATTGCTATTCAGGAAAAAGCGGTCAGAGGGACGATTTCTAACCGCCTGAAAAACGCGTTAACCAGCGATCCAGCTAAACTGGATGCGGAAATTCAAAAAGCAAACCTGCAACGTGTTGATGTTGCGGCATTGCCTTTTGATTCTGATACCCTGAAAGTGAGTTTCACATTGCGGGTATTAGGCAATCTTTCAACACCATCAGTGTGTAACGATCAGG
>NZ_PUJU01000119.1 GCF_011189505.1 Photorhabdus tasmaniensis | reverse complement strand
TCAATCGACGGGAATAGTTCTTATCGCGGGTTTTATGGATAAGTTTTCTCATTTTCTGGCATTCATCTTGAGGTATGGGTGCTATGATAGGCATCACTCAGTCCGTGTTGGGGTTTGGGATTTTTCGCAATTGATCAGATCGCAAAAATCGGACTGAGTTCCCTTCCTGTGATCTACTATTTTGAAAATTTATTTAAATAACTAATGTGAAAGCGCTTTAATATCCGTTTGTTCTGGTAATGTTATTTTACGTGCGATTTATTTTCAACTTTGGATTTAATTAGTATAAAGTCTTAACCGTTTTTTTACTCCTTTTAACACCTGTTTTTTGTTAGGTTTAATCATCATCGGATCTCATGTTTTATGTTTAATGAACGTAGATTATATTCACTTTTTATCTTTTCTAATGCAGTTAAATAACTGATGGGAAAACGCTTTAATATCCGTTTATTCGGGTAATGTTATTTTACATGCGATTTCTTTTCAACTTTGGATTAACGGTTAATGATTTTCGATTAAATACTATTAATGGTTATTTTTAAAAATGGTATTTATTGCGTTAAATCCGCTTTTGATATAAAATGTTTAATGCTTTGGCATTCGCGTTTTTAAATGATGATGACCGTTAACCTGTTATCGGAAGCCATTTTTTTACTCGATGGATTTAATGAGTATAAAGTTTTAACCGTCGTTTTTACCCCTTTTTACCCCTTTTTACCCCTTTTTACCCCTTTTTACCCCTTTTTACCCCTTTTTACCCCTTTTTACCCCTTTTTACCCCTTTTTACCCCTTTTTACCCCTTTTTACCCCTTTTAACACCTGCTTTTTGTTAAGTTTAATCATCATCGGATATCGTGTTTTATGTTTAACGAACACGGATTATATTCACTTTTTATCTTTTCTGATGTTGTTAAATAACTGGCGAGAAAGCGCTTTAATATCCGTTTATTCGGGTAATGTTATTTTACATGCGATTTCTTTTCAACTTTGGATTAACGGTTAATGATTTTCGATTAAATACTATTAATGGTTATTTTTAAAAATGGTATTTATTGCGTTAAATCCGCTTTTGATATAAAAGCTTTAATACGGCGGCATTCTCACTTTTAAATTATTATGATAGTTAACCTGTTATCGCAAGTCGTTTTTTTACTCGACGGATTTAATGAACATAAAGCTTTAATCGTTGTTTTTATCCCTTTTAACACCTGCTTTTTGTTAAGTTTAATCATCGTCGGATATCGTGTTTTATGTTTAACGAACGTGGATTATATTCACTTTTTATCTTTTCTGATGTTGTTAAATAACCAACGATAAAACGTTTGATACCCATCTGTGGATAATATTCTTTTACGTACATCTTAATCGGTACGGGTAATTTCCGTCAGCTGCCCGCTCAGGTTATAGCCCAGAGCCAGCACCGGTCCGTCACTGGTGAATAAATGGATACCGTCCCCCCGAATTGTGCATCCTTATCCTTTGCAGCGCTTTTACGCCAAACACCCGAGGTAGGAGCCGGATGCGTTAGTAGCGCACGTCCGGATCTGTGCAGGGGGGAGCCGGTAACGGCTATTCCTACCGCGACCGCTTGAGTTATTATTTACATTTGTTAAATCTTCCGGTTATTTTTTAACAATTGGGGGTTCCATGAAGAGAAATCAGATACATATATCTCATTCAAAGTCAAACTGGGTGGAATATGACTAATATTATCTGCTATTTCATCATAAGGTGCAGGAAGAACAAAAGAAAATCCAAAATCGTCATTAATAATAACTGAGCCATTAAAAATACGCTGTCTTTGAGTTAGTTTTATTAAGTCCTTCATGGTTTGACCTGCATATAAAGTACAATTATAACGTCCTTTATATCTTTGATTACATCCAATGGAAAAAATCAAACCATCAGGAAAAGTTGATATTGTCATGACATTATCCAATGTATATGCAACTCTTTTTTCACCATCAGGCAGAAAATACTCTTTAATTTCCACTCTATATCCTGAATACATTTCATGAAAATAATCGGATATGTTATTACCCAATAAAATATTTCCTATCGAATTACCTGATATTATCGCAGCAGTAAAATCAATCACTTTATAACCCACCATTCTTTAATATACTGTCGACGTACACAGGAGAGTCAGTAATTAAGTCATAGTTCTTAAAGCCCCCATGACCTATTCGTCCAAGAACCACATTTTCACCTGTTTTATTAACTCTATATACTTTCCAATAGTCATTACCATGTATATTGGGTTGTGTTGAATTACCACCTGGATGATAGTCAAGTTTATATGTAGTACCAGACTTAGTTGTTTTAACATATTGAACATGTTGAATTGCATTTGGATTACCAGCTTGAGGATACGTTTTTTCCCACCCACGACTTGTAAGGTGCGCATCTACATCAGCAGGTTTTTTACCTGTAAGTTTATCTGTCCATCTCTGAGTTATCCTGTCTTTTTGGTCAAATCCTTTGCCACATTTTCTACTGAGCCCCAACGGATCAACCCATCCAGTCGGATTATGCACGTAACTGTAAGGATTTACTCCTCCGGCTAACCCAATCGGGTCTTCGGCACTATCCCGACGCCATCATACCGTTGAGCGGACTTTTCCCTCTGATTTAACAGCCTTTTTCTCCGCCGCGTTTTCCCACCCTGTTAAAGAACATACCAACTCGCCCCGACGGGCACTTTGCCGATTTTAGCCCACTTTTTCCCCGCTGTCATAATCGGGTTGTTGCCCGCTTTTCCTGCCCGAACCGGGTTTTATTGGGAACCCGTGGCGGCGGCGTAGCTTGCCTGCGCCGCTGACGCGGGTTGGCCGGGTGCGGGCTGGCGAAGCCCGCAGGTGACGCTGTTCAGCAGGGAAGCCCCTGGGGGCTGCACGGGGCGGAGATGGCGAGCACGGGGACGAGCAAC
>NZ_PUJU01000118.1 GCF_011189505.1 Photorhabdus tasmaniensis | reverse complement strand
AGTAACCACAGTCCCCACTGTCAGGCTCAAGCTGTTCACACAGAAAGTCCAGCCAGGCCATAAAGCGAGCCATACCCTCTTGTTCCTTTAGATAATCCCAGGGCAGCACCAGACTCAGGTAGGAGCTACTGTCATCACCATCATCTTCATCGGAACCCAGATAACGCATCAGATAATGAGGCGCTTCATCTTCATTTTTGGCATCACTGACGACCCAACCACAAGGCTGATTTTTTTTCTTGGCGAGAATACCGTCCTCTATCTTAATAATATTTTCCGGTGAATATTTGCTTAACCCTTTCAGCTCATGAGTATGAAAACGCAGATGGGTACCAAATTCTTCACGAAAACGGCGATAGCAGGCCAGAATGCGTTGCTTTTTCTCTTGGGTGTAACCCTGTTTAAAAAACAGGGTAATTGAGATACCCAAGCGGGAGACGGTCAGTTCATCTCCATTAATAAAAAGAAAAGAGGTCAGTTGTGATCTCAACTGGGAAAAATAATCATGAGTATCCATATTCTCTCCTTTCATTATGAGGCGGTGGCGAATGTGACACTCACCAATGTTGCAAGGACAGCCGCTAATGTTGCGGCGCTGACCGCTGCGGCAGCAGTTAAAATTTCCACCAGTGCAATCAGCGCCGCAGTGACCGCAAGGGTGACGAGGATAACAACAGCAACTTCGGCAATTTACTCATTCCTATTTTCTGCTTCCCGTATCAGATGCCATACCGTTGTCCCCGGCTCTGCGCCCTGAATATCAAAGGCAGTTGCGCCCTGAACAAAGAAATACTGTTTGTCAGGCTGGCTGTCATTTCGCCAGAATCCGCTGACAAGCATCGGCTCACCGGTTCTCACCGGGGTGATATGCAGAGGGCCACGATCATAGCGGGCATACCAGGCCAACGTGGAAATATCATCAAAATGACCCGCGCCGTGAAAGTGCAGGGAATCACCTTCTCCCGGCACAAAACGTATCGGGCGTATCAGTTGGTTAATGGCAAAATAACTCGCCGGGACACTGCCCGGTAGTGGTGTCAGATCCGGGTATTTGCCTGCGCGGATCATCAGACCATTGGAGTAAGGGCTAATCACCACATCCGGGTAGCGTGCCAGTGTTTTACGTATCCAGATTTCCCCGCCCAATCGTGCGACAAACCGTCTGGACAGCAGGGTGATCCAGTTCATGCTCCGTATAGAATCGGCATAATCATCCAGTGTGGTATGAACCGTAGAGTTGACTTGCAGGGTGAGGTAGCGCAGGGTCAATTGGTACTCCAAAGGGAAATAATCATAGTAGTCTTTGGGTAAGACCAGACAGTAACCACAATCTCCCCAGTCAGGTTCAAGCTGTTCACACAGAAAATCCAGCCAGGCCATAAATTTGGTCATGCCGTCTTGTGCTTTCAGATAATCCCAGGGCAGCACCAGACTCAGGTAGGAACTACTATCATCACCATCATCTTCATCGGAACCCAGATAACGCATCAGATAATGAGGCGCTTCATCTTCATTTTTGGCATCACTGACCACCCAACCACAAGACTGGTTTTTTTTCCTGGCGAGAATGCCTTCCTCTATCTTAATAATATTTTCCGGTGAATATTTGCTTAACCCTTGCAGTGAATGGCTATGAAAACACAGATGGGTGCCAAATTCTTCGCGAAAGCGGCGATAGCAGGCCAGAATGTGCTGTTTTTTCTCCGGGGTGTAACCCTGTTTAAAAAACAGGGTGATAGAAATCCCCAGGCGAGAAACAGTCAGTCCATCGCCATTGAGAAAAAGAAAAGAGGTCAGTTGTGATCTCAGTTGGGCAAAGTAATCTACAGTTTCCATCATTTTCTCCGTGAATTATGAGGCGGTGGCGGATGTCACACTCGCCAATATTGCCAGGACGGTAGCTAATGCGGCGGCGCTGACTGCGGCTGCGGCAGCTAAAATTTCCACCAATGCAATCAACGCAGCAGCGACAGCAAGGGTGACTAGGATAACAACGGCAACACCGGCAATAATTACCACGACTTCCAGCATGCCTTCACCGACCGCTTTAAATATTTGCATCCAGCTAATACTTTTTAGCTCTTCCAAGGTGATATCCGAACCCTGTTGCACGGTCTGCCATTGGGCTTTTATCTCACTCTCCGTCCAGGTCACAATTTTCCCCGTCTGTTCATTGACCCAGGAAAACGCGTAACTGGCCTGATGGCTTATCGGGTCAATAATCTCTTCACACACCCACTTGCCAGCTTGATTGAACCAGATACCAAACTGGGCAAGGCGCTCCCGGGTACTATCGCGAACATAATTCAACCCATTTTCGGCCAGACCAGCCACTTCTTGCCCGAGAACAACCCAGTCTTCATAGCCAAGTGAAAGAGACCAGGGGGAAGTACTGACAAGCGGTGGATTTTTTGTCAGGGGTTGCGGAATGGTGCCTGGTACTCCCTCTTCGGGAGGCGTGGGGAAAGGTAAGGCGTTATCATCAGGCGGCAAGGGTGCCAGCGGTATCGGATTTTTATAGTGTTGTGAACCGGGTTGATAAAGTTTTTGCCATGCTTCATCATACAGTTTTTGCTGCTCAGTGCGGTTATCACTGACACGCATCACACCAAAGCGAGAGCGGGTAGCAATCTGGATATAATCTTTTTCTTGATCTTCACTAAGCTTATCTCCTGGAAATTTCACCTCAATCAGCATTTTCAGATTATCGGGGTGCACAGAACCATCAAAGTAAGAGGCATTCCTGCCCGGCCAGCGGAGAGCCTCATCTTTAACCAAAATAATATCGGGACGACGAATACGCTTAACCCCAAATTTCTCCGCATCAACAGCAGAAGGCCGGGCAAACGGATTACTGGATTGCGGTAAATTATCACCATAACGCTGCTTAGAGATTTGACTGGTCGCCAGCATAGGCAGAGGAGCGTCCTTT
>NZ_PUJU01000117.1:647-3063 GCF_011189505.1 Photorhabdus tasmaniensis | reverse complement strand
CGAAGAGCGGCGATTGCAAATCGGCAAAGAAAATCTCAAAGCGCGTTGGGCCGGAAAGAGGCTGAAACCGACCCCGAAAGGGGGGCCAGAGAAATGAAAAACGTTATCCGGCAGGGTGACAGCCTGCAAGGGCGATTTGGTTAAGTGTCATAAAAAAACCGGCAAAGTGGCGTTGACCCGCAGTGAATATTTTCAGATTTAAGATGATGAACAGGATTGGGGGGAAGAATAATCCAGTGTGGCTGATTTAATCCACTGTTATATCATGTTCCAGGTCAGGAATAATCTTATTGCAGACTGGTAGTCAGATATTTTATTGTGTTAGGGGATAAATGGCGGGATTGCTGAGTCTTCTTGTTGGAGAATTGTGGCAATATTAAAGGGAGCTCTGCTATTCATAGAATGACAGATATTGCCATAATATTCCTATTGACGCTATCGTGCTTTATTTAGGTGGGGGGTTAGGTTTGATTCGGGATCGACAAGCCGGTTGTTATTTATTTTTCGAGTATCACCTAATGTATTCTCATTCGCATTCCATGAATGAGAATCATTATTTTTTACGTTTGTTTCACCTGTTTGGGTGGTGAAATTGAAAGTGAAGTCATTTGTGTTTTTTATGGAGTAACTACATGATTATAAATAAAAATATAACTTTTTTATTATGAATTGCTAGCGTTGTTATATTATAACTTGTGAGTCATTCTGTTTTTTTTAAATAAGTTCAATATTTTTATGTAAATAAATGTCATTTTATCTATATTTTTTTAAATATTATGGGGATTATCTTCTTGTGCTCCTGTTATATTTATTGGGTATTTAACACATTGTGCTGTTTGATCAAAAAAGACTTGATTTTAATATGCACTCATTAGGAGAATATAATGACTCAGTAACAGTCCATCCTATTAATGAATCGACTCATTGATGGAGCGGGCATAGCCCGATTAATTATTTATATCCCGGTTAACCTCCGGTCGGGAAATACCTGGCCAGATTTGTTGTTTTCCGAATTTATTCTGACTGACGCCTGAATTCTTATTCGGTTTTAGTTCTGTTCGGCCCTGAATATCGTCGCCTGCCAGCGATCGCAAAGGGTGCCGGACTCTTTATTGACTCTGTTACCAGCAAACTGACCGGTACCTGTGTGCACGAAGTGACGAGGAGAAAATGATGAACAACACAACCCCGGCGATCATCTTTGATCACAGCCGCTACAAACTGAACGTGTGGAGCAAGACCGTATGTTTTTTGTCCTGTTATCAGGTCGAAGTCACGACTTCCTGTGACGTCTACAGGCATCTCAAATCCAGATTATCCCTATGTGAAGGAATCGAAGATGAAAAAACAACAGCTTAGACTGGCGGTTTTATGTCTGTTACTGGCTGCTTGTAGCCAGTTTTCGGCACAGGCAGGCGTGATTATCGCCATTAACCATACCAAATGGGCGATTAATCGGTTCAGTGTGGATGGTACGCCGGGTATCGATATTATCGGGCCGTATCAGGGCGGAGGAGGAGGCTGTTGCTATAGCGTACCGGAGAAGTGGAAACCGGGGATGACAGTCCGGGTGGATTGGGAAACCGGAGTTGCTTTCTCCAACGATTTTCCCGGGTATGAAAACGACGAAAAATATTTGGAATGGGATAGAAAAATCAATGCCCAGAAACGCCAGCATAGCAAGATAGTGCCGGTTCCTTATTATCAGAATGGCGGTGATACCTGCGGGATTACGGTGCATTTCTTGCCCTGTGATCAAATCAAGGTCACCACGTCCTGTGACGCCTACGGTAGCCCAAACTACCCGATAAAAGAACCTTTAGAAATGAAGGAGCCCAAAGTATGTCCGAAGTAATGCATACAGGCATCTCAAGTTCAGATTATCACCTATGTGAAGGAGTCGAAGATGAAAAAACAACAGCTTAGGCTGGCGATTTTGTGTCTGTTACTGGCTGCTTGTAGCCAGTTTTCGGCACAGGCAGGCGTGATTATCGCCATTAACCATACCAAATGGGCGATTAATCGGTTCAGTGTGGATGGTACGCCGGGTATCGATATTATCGGGCCGTATCAGGGCGGAGGAGGAGGCTGTTGCTATAGCGTGCCAGCGAAATGGAAACCGGGGATGACAGTCCGGGTGGATTGGGAGACTGGAGTTGCTTTCTCCAACGATTTTCCCGGGTATGAAAACGACGAAAAATATTTGGAATGGGATAGAAAAATCAATGCCCAGACACGCCAGCATAGCCGGGTAGTGCCGATGCCCTATTATCAGAATGGGGGTGATACCTGCGGGATTACGGTGCATTTCTTGCCCTGTGATCAAATCAAGGTCACCACGTCCTGTGACGCCTACGGTAGCCCAAACTACCCGATAAAAGAACCTTTAGAAATGAAGGAGCCCAAAGTATGTCCA
>NZ_PUJU01000117.1:0-549 GCF_011189505.1 Photorhabdus tasmaniensis | reverse complement strand
ACCTGCGGGATTACGGTGCATTTCTTGCCCTGTGATCAAATCAAGGTCACCACGTCCTGTGACGCCTACGGTAGCCCAAACTACCCGATAAAAGAACCTTTAGAAATGAAGGAGCCCAAAGTATGTCCAAAATAAATCATAACGAGACTGTCTGGTTGCCCGCCCCTTTTCCTGCTCAGGGACGGTTGCCGGCCAAAAGTTATCTGGTCGGGCAAAATTGTCACCGTCAGACCAGTGATGAAAGGGCCTACCATCAGGAATTGTGTCTGGCCGCAGATCGTCGGGTGCTACCGCCCTGCTGTAAGACCCTGCATGTCAGCCTGTTTTTTGACGGTACCGGCAATAATTTATATAACGACCTTTATCAGGCCGTTCCTAACCATCCAACCAATATTGCCCGTCTTTTCCAGACGACGATTGGAGCCGGTTATGCCGGTGGTGCGGCAGGTAAGCCGTTGCTGGATGATGTCGAAAGCACAGGCGGAAAGTACTTTAAGTATTATATTCCCGGGGTGGGTACCCCCTTCCCGGAAATTAATGATCTGGATT
>NZ_PUJU01000116.1 GCF_011189505.1 Photorhabdus tasmaniensis | reverse complement strand
ATACAACCCTGAATTAAGCATCATTGAGACTTGGTTATGCATGGATACAAATTTTGATGGTTGGAAACCTGCACAATGCTTATTTCTTGAGGCTAAGGCTAAGTATGACCAGTTTTTTAAAAATGGTAAACCCAAACCTTGGTGGAAATCGTCAGACCACTCAATGCAAAAACAAGGAAAAAGACAACAATGGGTGTGTACTTCATTAAACAGTATACCAAATTCTCATTGGCATTTTATGCAACCTATAAGCTACGCCTATTATTTAGAAAAATTATCCATTTACTCCAATATTAAAGCATTTCATACCCCTTGTTAACCGAATAATTTCTAATAGGAAAAATGAATGACTATTTTATCTTTAGATATAGGAATATATACAGATTGGAAAAAGCCATTAACTCCAGACATTGCAGTTAATGATACCTATAAAATCGTAAAACAATTGGAAGATATCTTCTTTGGATACTCTAAAATATGGTACTTAGGAGGAAATAGCCGTGAAGAAGCATTAACTCGGGTAGCTTTTGATGAGAGAGGAATAACTGACGAATGTATAAACGACTTTAAAGGAAATTATACAGAAGAAGATCCTACGGTTATATCAGGCGTCTGGGACGGAGGGGAAGACGGGCAAGCATGTTCAGTTAGTTACTTTAATTATCATGTTGAAAGACAAGGTCAAACAAAAATAGAAATTAATATATCCATTAAAGAAAAAGAGTTTCACTTTCTTAAGTTGATTGATTTTATTAATTTTCTAGTTTTTAGCCATAACTCACCTTATATTATGGTAGAAACTGATAATTATAGAATAAAAAGAAAACAAGTTTTCCCAGATCGTTTAAGTGCCGGCTGGATGCTCTACTTGCCAATAGAAATAGATCCAACTTTAGTCCCAATGGCAGAAGAAATAATATCTATTTCTGATAAGAATGACAAAAAAGGCTCATTGATTATCACGACAAAAGATATTTTTGACATCGAAAATCAAGAACATATCCATAAAGCCAATGATATTGAAATCTGCTTGCGGGATCTACAAATACTACCATTAATGACAGAGTTATAAATATGACAAACAGAGCCGTGATCCGTTTAAACGACCTAACCGATCATGGTGGTAAAGTTATTACCGCCATTGATGATTGGATTTATCAAGGCGTGCCTATTGCTGCTAAAGGTGATTTAGTAAATTGCCCTAAGTGCAAAGGGGTTTTTCCTATTGTGGAAGGCAGTGATAATTTAAAGCATCAGGGAAAACCTGTCGCATTAGAGGGGATGCACACGGCATGTGGCGCAAAACTGGTTGCCAGCCAAAAAGATTTTCTCGCTCAATTAGACGAAAAATCACTTGGCCTATTTAGGGCAACACTGATGCGCTGCACTTGTCTTTTCCGTTTACCCAGCTAATACATTAATCCGGTAAAACGGAGAGCCGAGAAAAGTACCGTGACTATTTACAGGTCATGGATAATTTATTGAAAAGGAGAAATTGAGATGCCATTACCACTTCTTGCGCCAGCGGCTCCCGCTCTTTTAGCTGCCGCTGAATGGACTCTTGCTGCCTGTGCAGCAGGATTAGTTGCCGTTGGTGTGATGGAAAGCACCAAAGATAAAGAAGGTGAACAAGATAGAACAAAAGCGGATACAAAAACGATTGCTTCATCCAGAACCAAGTGTGAAAAGTGTCCAGCAATTGGGAAAGTGATGATGGTTTGGGAAAAAACCACATCGTATTCTGAAATAACTATTGCTTATCAAACAAAAATTGCCGGGACGATATACAACCCTGAATTAAACATCATTGAGACTTGGTTATGCATGGATACAAATTTTGATGGTTGGAAACCTGCACAATGCTTATTTCTTGAGGCTAAGGCTCTGTATGATCAGTTTTTTGACGATGGATTACCCAAATGGTTTTATGCTGAATTTAAGAAAAAACCAACAGATAAAACCGGGCTTGAAAGCATGATGTGGCAAGCAGAAAGACAAAATAATGTATGTGCTTCATTAGAAAATATTCCTAAATCACATTGGCATTTTCTGCAACCAGTATCTTACGGATATTTTACCAAAGCTTTTGCTAAATTTATTAACATTAAAACATTTAATACACTTTAAATGTGGATATTTATTTTAAAATTAGGATTAAAAAGATGAACATAATACACGCTAGAATAGAAATGTTTTATGATTTAAAAGAAAAGATAACACCAGAATTAGCATTGGGTGACACATACTGCATCATGCAACAAATAAATAAGGTATCTAATAGCTCAAGTAGATGGCATTTACCCGGATATGATCTAGACGAAATAAAAGCAAACAATGTTTTTGATGAAAGTGGCATTACTGAATATGCCATAAATCAATTCAAAGAAAGTTATGATGAGGATTTGAAATCTATCATAAAAACATTATTTGATGTTCCAGGTGATGTAAAGTTAAAAAATAGAATCATGTATTCAAGTCGTGACTATGATAATAGGCTAGGAAAAACGGATGTAAGCATTGATCTTAGTTTCGAAAAAGAAAAACTTAATCATTCTAAGTGTATTGATTTCGTAGCTTCTCTAGTTAGCAACCATTACTCTCCAATAATCATGATGGATGTCAGAGGCTACTCGCTAAAACAAAAACAAGTTTTCCCAGATAGAGTTTATGCCGGCTGGATGCTCTACTTGCCAATAGAAATAGATCCAACTTTAGTCCCAATGGCGGAAGAAATAATATCTATTTCTGATAAGAATGACAAAAAAGGCTCATTGATTATCACGACAAAAGATATTTTTGACATCGAAAATCAAGAACATATCAATAAAGCCAATGATATTGAAATCTGCTTGCGGGATCTACAAATACTACCATTAATGACAGAGTTATAAATATGACAAACAGAGCCGTGATCCGTTTAAACGACCTAACCGATCATGGTGGTAAAGTTATTACCGCCATTGATGATTGGATTTATCAAGGCGTGCCTATTGCTGCTAAAGGTGATTTAGTAAACTGCCCTAAGTGCAAAGGGGTTTTTCCTATTGTGGAAGGCAGTGATAATTTAAAGCATCAGGGAAAACCTGTCGCATTAGAGGG
>NZ_PUJU01000115.1 GCF_011189505.1 Photorhabdus tasmaniensis | reverse complement strand
TAGCGGGCATACCAGGCCAGCGTGGAAGTTGAATTAAAATGTCCTTCACCATAAAAATGCAGAGAATGGCCTTCACGAGGAATAACCCGTATCGGGCGTATCAGCTGGTTAATGGCAAAATAACTCGCCGGGACATTGCCCGGTAGTGGTGTTAAGTCCGGGTATTGACCGGCTCGGATCATCAGACCATTGGAGTAAGGACTAATGACCACATCCGGATAACGGGCCAGTGTTTTACGTATCCAGACTTCTCCACCCAGACGTCTTACAAAGCGTTTGGACAGCAGGGTGATCCAGTTAATACCACGGATGGAGTGTTCATACTGTAATTTAGCTGTGTGCACTGCGGAGTTCACTTGCAGGGCAGGGTAACGTTGTGCCAGTTGGTACTCTAAAGGAAAGTAGTCATAGAAGTCGTTGGGTAAGACTAGACAGTAACCACAGTCCCCACTGTCTGGTTCGAGTTGTTCACACATAAAATCCAACCATGCCATAAAACGAGTCATGCCCTCTGGTTCTTTTAGATAATCCCAGGGCAGCACCAGACTCAGGTAGGAGCTACTATCGTCACCATCATCCTCATCGGAATCCAGGTAACACATCAGATAATTAGGTGCCTCATCTTCATTTTTGGCATCACTGACCACCCAACTAGAAAGCTGGTTTTTTTTCTGATTAAGAATACCTTCTTCGACTTTGGCAATATTTTCCGGTGAATATTTCTTTAACCCTTTCAGCTCATGACGGTGAAAACGCAGGTGGGTGCCAAATTCTTCGCGAAAGCGCCGGTAGCAGGCCAGAATGCGTTGCTTTTTCTCCTGAGTGTAGCCCTGTTTAAAAAACAGGGTAATTGAGATACCCAAGCGGGAGACGGTCAGTTCATCTCCATTAATAAAAAGAAAAGAGGTCAATTTTGATCTCAGTTGGGCAAAGTAATCTACAGTTTCCATTATTTTCTCCGTTAATTATAAGGCGGTGGCAAATGTCACACTCGCCAATATGGCCAGGATGGCAGCTAACGCGGCGGCGCTCACCGCGGCAGCAGCGGCTAAAATTTCCACCAGTGCAATCAGCGCAGCAGCGACGGCAAGGGTGACAAGGATAACGACGGCAACGCCGGCAACAATTACAACCACTTCCAGCATTCCTTCACCCACCTCTTTTAATATTTGCATCCAGCGAATGTTTTTCAGCTCTTCCAGGGTGATATCTGAGCCCTGTTGCACGGTTTGCCACTGGGTTTTTATCTCACTCTCCGTCCAGGTCACGATTTTTCCCGTTTGTTCATTAACCCAGGAAAATGCGTAGCTGACCTGATGGCTTATCGGGTCAATAATCTCTTCACATACCCATTTGCCGGATTGATTGAACCAGGTACCAAACTGGGCAAGGAGCTCCCGGGTACTGTTGCGGACATAATTCAACCCATTTTCGGCCAGACCAGCCACCTCCTGCCCGAGGACAACCCAGTCTTCATAGCTGGGTAAAAACGACCAGCGGGAAGTGCTGAGAAGCGGGAGTTTTTTTGTCAGCGGCTGGGGAATGGTCCCCGGTGCACCCTCTTCGGGAGGGATAGGTAAAGCTTCCTCATCAGGAGGCGAACCGGGTGGCAGCGGGGCCAGCGGTATCGGATTTTTATAGTGGTGGGAACCGGGTTGATAATGTTTTCGCCATGCTTCATCATACTGTTTTTGCTCTTCTGTGCGATTATCGCTGATACGCATTACACCAAAGCGGTCTTCGGTCGCAATCTGAATGTAATCAGTTTGTTGTCCCAGAGTTAGGTCATCCCCCGGAAATTTCACCTCAATCAGCATCTTCAAATTATCAGGGTGCACAGAACCATCGAAGTAGGTGGCATTTCTGCCCGGCCAGCGGAGAGCCTCCTCTTTAACCAGAATAATATCGGGGCGTCGAATACGCTTAACACCAAACTTCTTCGTATCGTCGGCAGAAGGTCGGGCAAATGGATTGCTGGATTGCGGTAAATTACCGCTATAACGCTGTTTAGAGGCCAGACTGGTCGCCAGCATGGGAAGAGGTACATCTTTAGGCCCTCTGATAGCAAATACCACTTCCGCTTTATAGGGCCACAGAAAGTCATGTTTAAGTTCCTCAACCTTAATCAACCCACTCATAATGACTTGATTAAGAAAGCGGATAGCCCCCAGTTTAGTGATAATCATTGCCGGCAGCCGCAGAGCGTATTCGGCTTTTTCCGCCAGATAGCAGGGATCTTCATCGGCGGGAAAGACGCCTATTTCCATCGTGCAATTAATTGAGGTCACTGCTGGGCACATCTTGCCGCTGTTGGATGCTGTCATATTTATTTCTCCGTAAATTCCATCACATGTTCTACCGGTGTGTTATCACTGGCCTGATATAAGGTTTGCTTCGGTTTCGGTGGGGTTTCCGGTGAACTCAGTTGCAGATTTTCTTCTGCCTCACTCTGTACGGTTACAGTTCTGCCCAGCGTGTCAGTTTTACCGGAAAGAGTCTGACCGCCAGCGGTGGTAATGGTATAGCGGGTATTCACCAGCGGCTTACCGCTCTGCTCACTGAACAGGGTATAGCGGGCAGAATAGTCAAACAGCGCATCGGCGGATTTCTTCCCGGTGAGATGGTCAGTCATGGTGATACTGACCCCTTCGATACGAATATTCCCCATCGGGTCAATCACTATCTGGCCGCCGGCGTTCCCAATAGTGATTTGTCCACTTTCCGAGTGCACAGTGATATGTTTACCCACGGTAATTTGCTGGTTATCGGTGACGTTCAATTGATGGCTTTTACCAATTGAAATAGCTTGCTGGCCTTGAATGGTCACCGTTTGATTTTTGCTAACTTCCAGCGTCTGGAAGCCCTGCACAGCTTCGTCATCATCGTGTTTAATTATCACCGTGCGGTTATGCGCAACGTCTGTTTTCTGGTCATGGTTTATCTGCGTGGTTTTATCCCGAAGAACCCGCGTATTCATATCCCGTTGAGCATGAATAAACACTTCCTCGCTGCCGTTTTCATCCTCAAAACGCAATTCGTTAAAGCCATTTCCTTTATGGGTTTTGGTTCTGAATGTGGTACGGGTCTTTTCCGCCGGTAAATTCAACGGCGGAC
>NZ_PUJU01000114.1 GCF_011189505.1 Photorhabdus tasmaniensis | reverse complement strand
GCCGCCATGCGTCCAAATAGCACGGTGCCAAACACCACTTTTACCTGATCGCTGGTATGCGACAATACCTGGGCCCAGGCCAGATGACACAACGCCGCCAAACTGACCCCCAAACGCCGGGCCTGACCACGCAGACGATCATTCAGCTCAGGTACCAACATCCGGTGGGATTCCATCACCTGTGAACCATCACTATGCACCTCCGTCAATCCGAACGGCAGCGTGGGTTCATCCACCGCCGCCAGCATATCGGTAAAGAAGCGGATATGCGCTTCCTGACTGATCCCCAACCGGGCCTCAGCCACCAAATTACGGAAAGAAACTGGGGAAGGCAGGCTGTCCTCCTGTTCGGCAAGATAAGCCTGAACCTCACGGTTCATCACGTCCAGCGTGGTATGGTCGCCAATCAGGTGATGAAGCAATTGCAGGACAATCCAGCGGCCATCGGCTTCTTGCGCCACCACAAACCGCAACAATGGTGCCTGATTCAGGTCAAGACGATAATAACTAGGATTAAAACGTTGAGCCAATTGTTCACAAATAGGCCCATCAGCCGGGTCCAGAGTCAATTCAATGACCGATAAAGGGGCCTGACGCCAGACGACCTGAGCCGGCACAGACAACTCTTGCCAGATAAAGGCGGTACGCAAAATATCGTGCCGATCAACCACCTGTTGCACCGCCACCAGATAACGGTCCAGCAGAGTCCGTTCAGCAAAGGCCATCTGGCTGACCACCAGATACGGATCCCCTTCGTTTGCCAGTAAGTGGTGGAATAAAATACCGTCCTGCAATGGTGACAAAGCATAGATATCCTGAATATGGGTCACCCCGCCCGGCACCTGTCTGACGATGCGGTCAATGTCAGCCTGAGTCAGATCGATCAGCGGCAACATCTCCGGGGTGAGTGTCGTCGTCGCTGACGTAATGACGTTAGACGGCACTATCACGGCCTGGTGCTGTCCCAATGTTTGGGCTAAATCTGATAGCATTGGAGACTGGAACAGAGCACGCGCCGTCAGAGTCAACCCCTGGTGACGCAGGCGTTCAATCATGCTCACCGCGAGCAGTGAATGGCCGCCCAGGGCAAAGAAATTATCATACCGGCTGACCTGTTCAATCCCCAGTAATTCACGCCAAATCGCCGCCAAGGTCATTTCCATTGCGCCTTGTGGTGCCTGGTAAACCTGACGGACCACGTTTTCATTGTCCGGAGCCGGTAGTGCACGACGATCCAGCTTACCGTTCGAGGTCAATGGAAACTCCTCCAGCCGCACAAAGGCTGACGGCACCATATAATCAGGCAAAATTTTACTCAGGTGAACACGCAAACTATTCACCAGCCCGTC
Organism: Photorhabdus tasmaniensis; assembly: GCF_011189505.1. Classification (GTDB taxonomy): domain Bacteria; phylum Pseudomonadota; class Gammaproteobacteria; order Enterobacterales; family Enterobacteriaceae; genus Photorhabdus; species Photorhabdus tasmaniensis. The sequence continues at coordinate 1,781 of NZ_PUJU01000114.1, read as the reverse complement.
ATCCTCAGGTGCCACCACATAGGCTACCAGTCGTTTATCCGCCCCATCACCTAACGCCAACACCGCCGCCTCACTCACCGCCGGGTGATCTACCAGATGCGTCTCAATTTCCCCCGGTTCAATGCGGAAGCCCCGGATTTTAACCTGTTGATCGTTACGGCCCATAAACGCCAGATTGCCGTCCGGCAGATAACGCGCCAAATCCCCGGTACGGTACATGCGCGCATCCGGGTTATCACTAAACGGATCCATCAGGAAACGTTCAGCAGTTAACTCAGAACGATTGAAATAACCCAGGGCTACCCCATCCCCCCCGACATAAATTTCTCCGACCACCCCTAACGGCACTGGCTGACCATACGCATCCAGCAGATAAACACGGGTATTCGCGATTGGCCGGCCAATGGGGACCCAGATCGCTCCCTGCGTTAACGCCTTGATAGGATACATCGTGGTAAAGGTGGTTCCCTCACTCGGACCATAAGCCTGCAATAATTGTTGTGGCGGGCGATTATCCAGAACCTGGGCAATCACATGTAAATCGGGAATATCTCCCCCAAAAATCAGGATTTTAATCTGCGGAAGAATTGGGGATAACTCTACCGCCAACCGGTTAAACAACCCAATAGTCAGCCACAGAACCGTGATGCGGTGAGCCTGTAGAACCCGTATTAACTCCGGTGGTGTTAATAATGTGGCGCGGTCGATAACCACTAGCACGCCACCATTGAGCAATGGTGCCCAGACTTCAAACGTGCTGGCATCGAAAGCCGGGTTAGCCGTAAAGGCAACCTGATCATCCGGTCCAATTTCAGCATAGCCATTATTGATGACCAGCCGGACCACCGCACGATGAAGCACTACCACCCCTTTTGGCATTCCAGTCGAGCCGGAGGTATACATGATATACGCTGATTCGGTACTAAAACGCGGTAAGTCAAGGTTGAAACACTCCTGCTCACTACTCGTATTCTCCTCATCAGAGAGACGAAGCAGCGGAACAGCCAGGTCAGCCGGAATATCAGTCTGTGTATCGGTGAGCAACAACCTGGCGGAACAATCACTTATCAGCCAGTTTTTCCGCTCATTCGGCACACTAGGATCAATCGGCACGTAAACGGCACCGGCTTTGAGAATCGCTAATTGGGATACTACCAGTTCTATCGATCGCTCAAACAAGATCGCAACATGATCACCAAGATCAATCCCTTGCTTAATCAGCTGACGAGCCAACCCGTTAGCACGAGCATTCAATTCCGTATAGCTCAGGGTTTTATCTCCTGCTATTAGTGCTGTCGCCTCTGGGGTCTTCTCCACCTGTTGTTCAAACAACTGATGGATGCATAACTGGCTAGGGTAAACTGTTTCTGTGGCATTCCAGGTTTCCAATAACAACCTGCGCTCCGATGGTGCCAGGATATCAATTTCCCCGATCCGCTGTTGAGCATGAGTGACCATCTCTTGCAACACCGCGTGCAGATATCCCACCTGCCGCTCTATCGTTGATTGATCAAACAGGGCAGTCGCATAACTCAACGCACCGACAATCCGCCCCTCTTGTTCTGACAGATTCAGTTCAAGATCAAATTTGACAATATCAAAATCAGAGACCTGATCGACCGGTGACACGGCCAGCCCCGGTAATTGCCAGGCTGTATTCTCATTGTTTTGCCAGGCAAACATTACCTGGAACAATGGCGTATGCGCCAGTCGGCGCGGCGGCTGCACGATTTCCACCACCTGCTCAAACGGTAAATCCTGGTGCTCCTGTACTGTCAAGG
>NZ_PUJU01000113.1 GCF_011189505.1 Photorhabdus tasmaniensis | reverse complement strand
TGGGCGGCAACATCAATATGAACAAGTAAACCCATCCCAAAAACAGCTTAAAATGATTATCAGGACCCGACCATGACCCAGGAAACCCGCTTCATCCCGTTTCACTTCAATGCTGGCACAGTGAAGATGCCTCACGACTGGCAGGATGCCAGCATCTTAGTGCTCAGCAGCCCCGATGACCACAATGGCAGCAGTTTCACCCTGTCCCGCGATACCCTGCCCTGGGGACTCGATTTTACCCAGTTTGCCGAACGGGAAATCCACGCACTCAGCCAGCAGCTGAAAAACTATCAGCTCCTCGCTCAGGAAACCGGCGAGCTGAACGGCATGACCACCGTCACCGCAGAGTTCACCTGGTCTTCGCCACAGGGCCCGCTCCATCAGCTGATGATGCTGCTGCATCTGCCGGAACAGATTTTAATCCTGACCGGCACCTGCTCGGGTGCCATGACGCCGGTCCAGCGTGAACAGATAAGCGCCATGATGACCTCCTTTCAGCCGCGTCCCCAGGACAGCGAATAACCGCCGGGAGTCAATCACCATGAGTTTATTGATGATGGCCTGGTTCGGGGCCGGGGCCGCGCAACGCACCCGCCACACCGGCGCAGGCAGGCAGGACAACGGCCCGCCACAAACCGAAAGCACGTCAGCCACCGATACCGTGCTCAGCTACCTGGAAAGTGAGGATTTTCAACACCATTCGCTGGCCGTGGCGGGCATCTACACCGCCGCTCTCGGCGGTATATCCGCTGTACTCCCGCTGGCCGCCGGGGTGGCGGCCGGAAAACTGGGCGCTTACATCGGCAATGAAATCGGGACGACCGTTACCCACGGGATCATGTCCTTACTGGGCCATCACACCATCGCCACCGAAGGCAATGCACCGGCCCGGCAAGGGGATGCTATTGCCCATCAGAACAAAAGTGCCGCCTTGTGGGGCGCACTGGGCGGGGTGTTACTGGGGGCGGTGGCGGCGGTGACCATCGGCGCGTTAATTGTGGCGACCGGCGGGCTGGCGTTAGCGGTGGTCGCAGGGGCCGCAGCGGGGTTTGCCGGGGGCTATGTCGGCGGGCTGGTAAGCGGCGTGGGGGCGGCGCTCGGACAATACGGTGCCAATAAAGGCACCATTACCGGGGGCTCACCGAATGTCTTTTTTGAAGGCCGCCCGGTGGCCCGGGTTGGGGATAGCATTGTGTGCAGCGACCACCCCGGCCCGGTCGTCATTGCCGAAGGGGCCAAAACCGTGTTTGCCAACGGCAAACCGATTGCCCGCTTAGGCCACCGCACCACCTGTGACGCCAATATCAACAGCGCCGCCGCCTCCCTTGCCGTGACCGCCGAAACCGGCGATGCCCTGACTATCCTGACCGAAAGCAATAAAGACCTGCGCTGGCTGATTGCCATTGCCAGCGCATTGCCGCTGCCGCTCGGCAGAAAAGGCCCCGCCGGGAAAGGGGAACCCGGGGCCGAACCCGCACCCTCAGTGAAAAAAGACGGCAAGTCAACCGAGACAACCCCCCATGCCGGTGAACCGGTGGATGTGTCAACCGGCGACTTCCTGCAAGTCTGGCCGGTGCTCGCCCTGCCCGGCGTATTGCCGCTGGCCCTGAACCGGGTCTACCGCTCGACCGCCAGCTTCTCCGGCCTCTTTGGTCCCCAATGGGCGGACGACTGGTCGCAGCACCTGAGGCGCGATGGCGAGGAGACGCATTTCACCGACGGCGAAGGCGTGATTTACACCTTCCATACCCCGACAGAAAACGTCTTCTCGGTCAACCTGTATGCCGGGCATTATCTGCTGTACGGGCAACTGAGCGGGGAACTGCACCTGTTTAACCGCCGCACCCAGCACACCCTGAGTTTTGCGCAGAAGCAGGGCGATAAATGTTGCCTGTCAACGATAGCGGACCGCAACGGCAACCGGACCGTATTTCGTTACGATGAGACCGGGCGCCTGGCAGATATCGTCCATGCCGACAGCGCGGAACTGGTGCTGCATTATGACCAGCGGCAACTGACCGCCATTGACTGGCTGCACCAGGGGCAGCGCCAGCGGCTGGTCACCTGCCGCTATGACCATCAGGGTTACCTGGCGGAATGCGAGTCGTTTCAGTTTCACCACCTGTGGCATGAATACAGCGCGCCGGGCTACATGACCCGCTGGCATGACACCGACCAGACCGATGTCACCATTCACTATGATAACGCGGGCCGGGTAATCGCCACCGCCACCCCGCAGGGCTACTGGCAGGACCGTTTTGACTATGATGACGCCCATCGCGTCACCACCTATTTTGATGCCGAAGGCGGCTGTACCCGCTACGAATACAACGCCGACGGCCTAGTGACCCGCGAAGTGAACCCGCTCGGCCATGAAACCCTGACCCAGTGGGACTTTGGCCACAAAATCGCACAAACCGACCCGCTGGGCCGGACTGCCACATGGGAATACAGCCCGTACGGGGAACTGCTGCGGTTCACTGCCCCGGCCGGAGACCGTACCGCTTACCACTACAACGAATACGGTCAGCTGACCGGGGTTACGCAACCGGACGGAAAAAACTGGCGATTTCACTATAGCAACCGGGGTAATCTGGACTCCGTGATCGACCCGCAGGGCCGGCGGGAAGAGTCCCGTCACGGGGAGCACGGGGAAATCCTGCGCCATGTCCTGCCCGATGGCCGCACCTGGTGTTACGGCTATGAACAGCAGCAATTAACCGAAGTGATCGCCCCGAACGGTTATACCACGCAACTGGCTTCCGACGGCCTGGGCCGACTCCTGTCTGTCACCGATGCGCTGCATCAGCAGACCCGTTATCACCACAGCCCCTTTCATGCCAGCCCGGCGGGCAGTGTCAGTGAAATCCACCTGCCAGACGGCGTCCGCCAGACCCTTGACTACGACAGCGAACGCCGCGTGTCTGCGGTCACGGACGGCGAAGGCAAAGTGACCCGCTACCGTTACGGCGCTTTCGACCTGTTGAACGGCGTCACTCAGCCGGATGGCACCACCCTCACCTTTGCCTACGACAAGCTGACCCGCCTGACCACAGTGACTAACGCCACCGGGGAAACCTACCGTTACACCCGTGACCGGGCCGGGCAGATTATCGGGGAAACCGATTTTACCGGGCGCACGATCCAATATCAGTACGACAGGGCAGGACGTAAAATCATCGCCCGTTACCCGAATAATCAGCTGCTGCGC
>NZ_PUJU01000112.1 GCF_011189505.1 Photorhabdus tasmaniensis | reverse complement strand
AAATCCGGCTGGTGGCGACCGAAGCCGGGGTGGGCGTGAATCTCACCCACCTGACCGCCAGCCAGGACGATATCCGTTTGACTGCGGAGGGGAAAATTATCCTGGGGGAAGTACACGCCGGGACAGATATCAGCATCAACAGCAAAGCCATTGAAACAACAGCACAAAGCCATGTGCAAGCGGGTCAGCATCTGACGTTAACCACCGACACCCTCCACAATCAGGGCCAAATCCGGGCGGGGGGAGATATCACCCTTAAAGCCACCAAACTGGATAACGTCAACCCGACCGGACAAAGTCACCCGGTGATTACTGCGGGTAAAAACAACCGCATTACCGCTGATGAGATAAACAATGTCGGCGAGTTAAGCGCGGCGCAAAATCTCACCCTGACCGGCAACAATTTCTCAACCATCGCGATAAAAGACCGTCAGGCGAATAGCTTCAGTAAACTCAGTGCCGGTGAGGATCTGACGGCGACATTGACACAGGCCTTTCGTTTTGATGTGGATAAGGACCCGGTTAACGCGGGCAAGAAACCCACCGTTCCGGCGTTAATCACCGGGAAAAACATTGCGCTTACTGCCAACGATTTAGTGAATTCTGCGTCAATGCAGGCCGAACAAAACATCACCGTTAACGCCGAAACCGTCTATTTAGGCCGCGGGCATTTAACCCTGTCTCTTAATCACATCTCCAAATCCACTGACTTGGCCAGCAAATAACCGTCCACCAGAGTTTGTAGCAAAAACCAGCCCTCCCAGAGTCTTTCCCAACCCACCCGACCCGGGCGCTTAGAGTCAGACCAACCCGCCAATTTGCCCAAACTGATATACGCCCAATACAGACTCGGCGCTTTCTTTGGCAGGGGCCGTTTCTCCTGCTTTGACCACAAAAGTTTCCAGGCCAGCGGGCTGAGGATCTCTTCACAGCGGTGGTTTTCTGCCTCTTCTTTGTTCAATCCCTTAAAACGAAGCTGGTGTATCCGCACCGCAATAAAAGCCAGAAGCACGATCATGCGTTCCAGATTGTCTTTGCTTTGCATCCGCAGGGATTCAACCTGCGTGCCACCACTTTTCCAGGCCTTGTGAAACTCTTCTATCAGCCAACGCCGTTCATAATAACCGAATATTCGATGGGCATCGTCTTCGCTGTTGACCGGCTCTGAGGTAAGAAGATGCCAGCTTAACCCGTTTTGGGTGCCTTTTTCATGGCAACCCACATAAAACAAGCGAAGGTTCTCCCCTGATTTTCCTTTCGGTACTTTCAGACTCACTTGCGTATAACAAACCTCACAGTCCGCCACGCGGGCTTGACGTCCGCCTTTCTGCTTAACCTCAACCCGTCGGTCTCCGGCACTTTTTAATGTCTCAACAAAATCATAAAGTTTATCCGGACTCTCTTCTATACGTCGGCTTTGCATTGAACGGACAACAAAACGGTGGTTTTCGGCCACCTTATAGGTCAGGTACTCGATGAGGTCTGCTTCACGGTCACAAACCGAAATAATTTTCGGCATTTGTTCGCCCAGCCGGTGTGCCATCGCCCGTGACGCCTGTTCCCATTTATAGCTTTCTTTTTCTTCATAAGGCCGCGTATCACGTTGCTGACTCTTGCCATACGTCTGCACATCGCGTGTCCAGCGATGCTGCTCAACCAGCCCGACTACCTGACGTTCCTTGGGCGCAAACAGTAAAATCGAGTGAGCAAAGAATCCCCGGGATTTCGGGTTTGAGGTGGTGTGACCCCGTTCATCCGTCACGCTGTGATGGGAAAACGACAGTGACGTGGTGTCTTCCAAAGCCAGCAGGCAATCATAGGCGTTTGCGTACGCCACTGTGGCCGCAAAACCCGCTTCAGCCATGGCCTGAGAGGAAATGGCCTGATTACGGATGAAACGGTAAGCCGCTTCAATATCGGCAGGGGAATGTAAGGATTGCACGAGGGATTGTCCTGTCTGGTTGGCGAGTGAAGTGGCGAGCTGAAGCAGGCGCTTGGTGCGTCGTTTATCGCCTAATTCAGCGTGTTGAAACGTGTCTTTTGCCCATTGCTCGGTGTTGGCTGAAAACATATCGGTTAGCTTATTTTTTGTGGTTTTTTGTTGAGATCGATAAAGAGAATAAGAGTTCAACAAGAATGCAGGAAAATATCAAAATATTTGTGTAGAAGAGACAGCGGTAATGGCCCGCTGATTTTTAGTCATACCGTCATATTCCAGTTTCTGACGGCTCAATGCATTGTCCTCCAGAAATGACACGGGAAAACGGGGAGTCGCTGGCCGACCGCTCATTGCAACCTGTGAGTCAGCCGGTAACGCATCCTGTGGGGTAATCCAGACCAGCCGGTCCCCGCCTGAGGTCGTATTTTGGCCGGTATCGTCCAATCCTAATCCCAGCGGAATATCACGCTCAGACAAAGTGTGTTCCGTACTCATGCTTTTATTGCCTAACTGACGGGTTAGCTGGTCAAGCCGGTTAAACAGCGTTTGCTGCTCCGCTTTCAGTACCTGCTGTTGCTTTTCTGTTTCCTCACGGGTGCCCGCTACCACCTGGTTAATCTGGTCAGTCATGCTCTGACTGCCGTTGCGCCATTTCTCATTGTCCGCCAGTAATTGTGCGTTTTGTTTTTCCAGCGCCGCCTGCTGAATACGGATACTGCGCAAAGCCCCAATCAGGGTGCGCAACGTATCTTCCGGGGTATCGCCTTCAATCCCCAATGCCCGCAGCTCCCCGGGAGACAGCTCCGCCAGGGCCGGATGACTCACTGTCTGGCTGACGGGCGTCGCTGATTGCCGACAACTCTTGATACCCACCGCCAGCCCTGCAATAACAAAAGCAGGCACCACCCATTTCACCAGACCGTTTGACTTAATTTGCATGGGGCTTTCCTTGTTGCTTCATCGGCGTTTTTGACCTCACCGGTTCTGGCAGAAAGGCACGGTCAGGCCGACCTTTCACCACCAAATAGACGGTAGTCGTGTCTTCCGGCGTGCCTGACGGTCCCAGCCAACGATGCTGAAAGGTCGCGGCTATGAATTGCCCCTGTAACCTGCGTGGATCAAGCACCACGTTCTCACGGTGGGTGTTACGCACTTTCAACGCCACCACAGCGAGGTTATCCACCCCCCAGCCCCCTAACGGGGAGACTATCACCGGCGCAGAGGGATACAATGTGGTCAATCGGGCCGGCAGTGCCAGTGATACAGGGTGAATGCCGGGAACAGCTTCCACTGTACGCAACGGCGCATA
>NZ_PUJU01000111.1 GCF_011189505.1 Photorhabdus tasmaniensis | reverse complement strand
CAGAAGAAATCTACGTCAATAAAGAGGGGGCGGTTCGCGTTCACTTCCACTGGAACCGTTACGATGCGCCGGACGACCAGGCTTCCTGCTGGGTACGGGTGGCACAAGGCTGGAATGGCAACGGATTCGGCTTTCTGGCGACACCGCGAGTCGGCCAGGAAGTGATTATCTCCTACCTCAACGGCGATATTGACCGCCCGATTATTACCGGATGCACCTATAACGCACTTAACCGTCCGCCGTTGAATTTACCGGCGGAAAAAACCCGTACCACATTCAGAACCAAAACCCACAAAGGAAATGGCTTTAACGAATTGCGTTTTGAGGATGAAAACGGCAGCGAGGAAGTGTTTATTCATGCTCAACGGGATATGAAAGCACAAGTTCTGAATGATGAAACCCATAATATCGGGCACAACCGGACACATCATATCAAACATGATGCCCATTTACGCATTGATAATGAGTACCGCGTACAGGCGGGAAATGATATTTCCCTATCTACGGGGCAGAAACTCCATATCCAGGCAGATGATGCCCTGTTGACTCAAAGCGGCAATGAAATTCACCTGAGTTCCGGCGCTAAAATCGTCATTGATGCCAGCAGTGAACTGACCCTACAGGCCGCCGGACACTTCCTTAAAATCGATGCGAGCGGTATTACCAGCAGTGCCAACATCAACTTTGGCAGTGGATCACCCGGCAGCGGCTCAGGTTGGGGTGGCAAACTGCCGGATAGGCTGGATAAACTGAAGCAGGCGAGTGTCGTACAGGCAGAAAAAGCCCTGACGGCACCGTTGAAAGAAATCTGTCTGACCTGTCTGATGAAAGCAGAACTGGATGGCACGGCAATGGTTATCAGGGGGCAATCATGACACCGGAATTACAGAAAAAGTGGAGTGAATACAGAGAAATACACCCCGAAATGAAATGGTATGCCTTAGTCAGTGGCCTACAGTATGAACGTCATTTTGCTGAGGAAATTAAGTATATCGCTGGCACGAATAATCCCCTGTTCCGGCAATACCCAGATGCCAAAATTGCATTCGCGGGGCCATGGTTGTTTGATATGGCTTATGCGAAATCATGGGAAGAAAAATTATTTGCGCTGGAAAAGGTTGCACCTTCGGTATCTTGGCTACACACCACGCTGTCTTTGGACAAACTGACTCGTCACCTTGAAAACTACCTGAATGTTGAGCAAGAAACGGGGGAAACAGCCTTACTGCGTTTTTACGATCCCCGCATTTTGCATCAAATCCGGGATATTTTCAGCCCAGAGCAATTGTCGGCATTCACTGGCGGTATTCATGATTGGGTATATTTATTTGATAATATTGATTATTTCGTAAAAGGGGCCTAACGATGATAAAACTCAGCAAGGAGCAGGTCGCTAAATTTATTGATGCGGAAGATGAAGCTTATGTGACCCAGATCCGACAACGTATTCTGGCAGAGCAAAGCGCATTAGTCGAAAATGAAAGTGAACGCAGCCTGCACTGGCGATTAAAGGCCGCTTATCTGGATTTGATTGCGATGGGGTTTAAAGATGAAGCGTTGATCCGCTCTTATTTATATTTCGTTGCGTTTAACCGTAATTTTCACGGCTCGTCAGAAATCCAGAACATGTTAAACGCGGGAGATAGCTCAGAACAACAATACCGTGACTATTTGCAGGTCATGGATAATTTATTAAAAAGGAGAAATTGAGATGCCATTACCACTTCTTGCGCCAGCGGCTCCCGCTCTTTTAGCTGCTGCTGAATGGACATTGGCTGCTTGTACTGCGGGATTAGTCGCCGTTGGTGTGATGGAAAGCACCAAAGATAAAGAAGGTGAACAAGATAGAACAAAAGCGGATACAAAAACGATTGCTTCATCCAGAACCAAGTGTGAAAAGTGTCCAGCAATTGGGAAAGTGATGATGGTTTGGGAAAAAACCACATCGTATTCGGAAATAACTATTGCTTATCAAACAAAAATTGCCGGGACGATATACAACCCTGAATTAAGCATCATTGAGACTTGGTTATGCATGGATACAAATTTTGATGGTTGGAAACCTGCACAATGCTTATTTCTTGAGGCTAAGGCTAAGTATGACCAGTTTTTTAAAAATGGTGAACCTAATGATTTTTATAAAAATATAAAGTTAAAGGGAAAAATGTCTGGACATGACAGTATGATTAATCAGGCTAAAAGGCAGAATTTAGTATGCGAGACATTAAATAATATTCCAAAGTCCCATTGGCACTTTCTAGAACCAATATCTTATGAATACTTTCTTATAGCATTTTCTATATTTCCTAACATTACGGTATTTAACACTGAGCTTTAATTATTCTCACAAAAAGGAGAGTTAAAAATGTCAATGATATTTTCAAGAATAAAATTATTTCATGATTCAAATGAGGCTTTAACTCCTGAAAATGCATTACTTGATTTATATCAAATTACATGCAAGATAAATAGGTTAACAACTAGAAAAAGTGGTTGGTGTTTGCCTGGTTATACTCAAGAAGAAAGATTAAAAAATAACGCATTTGATGAAAATGGACCTACTAAGTACGCTATAGAGGATTTTAAAGAAACTTATAATGAAAACTCTAGATTTATTGTGAAATCATTATCTGATGGAATCGATGAGAACAACAACAGTATTCTATATATGGGCGAAGATAAAATCCATGTTAATCCTGTTAGATTAGGTAAAACTAATATATCTATAAGCATCAATTTAGACAAAGGTGAATTCAATTTTCAAGATATTATTGAATTTTTAATAAATTTAATATCGGTTAGAAACTCTCCATTTGTTCTAGTAGATACAAGAGGTTACTCATTAAAACAAAAACAAGTTTTCCCAGATAGAGTTTATGCTGGCTGGATGCTCTATTTACCAATAGAAATAGATCCAACTTTAGTCCCAATGGCAGAAGAAATAATATCTATTTCTGATAAAAATGACAAAAAAGGCTCATTGATTATCACGACAAAAGATATTTTTGACATCGAGAATCAAGAACATATCAATAAAGCCAATGATATTGAAATCTGCTTGCGGGATCTACAAATACTACCATTGATGACAGAGTTATAAATATGACAGACAGAGCTGTGATCCGTTTAAACGACCTAACCGATCATGGTGGTAAAGTTATTACCGCCATTGATGATTGGGTTTATCAAGGCGTGCCTATTGCTGCTAAAGGTGATTTAGTAAACTGCCCTAAGTGCAAAGGGGTTTTTCCTATTGTGGAAGGCAGTGATAATTTAAAGCATCAGGGAAAACCTGTCGCATTAGAGGG
>NZ_PUJU01000110.1 GCF_011189505.1 Photorhabdus tasmaniensis | reverse complement strand
GTGAAGTAAGCCAGCGGCGAGCCATCCAGTTCGCCAAAAAGGCGATATTTTCCCGCCCACGCTATTTTCCCTTCCTCGTTCGTGACTTCCAGCGGCGCACCGTTGATATCAGTGTGGTACCAGTAGTAATTGTGCCGGGCTCCCCGCGTGACGATGCTGGCCAGCGGGGTGTAGCTGTCATGGGATTCATAGCAGTAGGTCTGGGTTTCGCCACTTTTCGGGTCACGCTCCTGCAACAGTCGCAGGCCGTGCCAGACAAAATCGGTTTGTTCATAACGCGCCAGCCCACCAAGCCCGATCTTCACCACCTTGCGGATACGCCGACCAAGGGCATCATAGTGATAATGCGCCGTTGTGTTGCCGATTTTCGCCACCGTCAGGCGGTTGTCACCATCATAGCGGTAATCCTGGGTTTTGTACCACCGACACTCCCGACGGGTAATATTGCCGTGCGGGTCATGCTCATAGCGCCATTGCCGCCAGTCGCTCAGGCGGTCGCCCTGCGGCGTCACCGCTTTAGGGATCCCTTGCTCTTCTGCCTCCCGTTCCAATATCGACTGCGGTTGCTCCAGCAGGTTATCCGCCCGGTCATACCACAACATATCTTCATAAGCGCTGCCCTGATGCGTCACTTTTTTCAGGCGACTCTCCGCGTCATAAAGGTAGTCAATCATGCCCCGGTAATGATCTGCCATCATCTGCAATTCGTCCTGGGGGCCGTAGACCCACGCCCGCCACGGCTTGCCTTCGCTAAGATAGGGCCGGGGGTCAGCATCAGCCTGTTTCAACGGCAGGCTGTACTGGTGGATACAGCGTCCCAGCGGATCATAATCGCGCAGCTGGAACAGGTTGCCCTGCGTGCGGCGGGTTTCACGATGCAGTTGGTCGCGCTCAAATTCAGTGAGGAGTTTCTGTTCATGCCGGATGGCGCTCAGGTGGCCGGAGCCGTAGTAGAGCCAGCTTAAGGTGCCGCCCTGTGGCAGCGTGAGGGCCGTCAGGTTATCCAGTTCGTCATAGCTGAACTGGAGGCTGTCGTCGCCGTTCTGCTCCCGAATGACCCGCCCCAGCGCGTCATAGTCAAAACGCACGGTGCTGGGGACTATCCCCAGAGGTTTGCCGTTGTCATTTGGCTCACGGCGGGCTTCCCGCAGCCTGCCCATGCTGTCCCACCGGTATTGATAAGTGTCGGTGTAGGTTTCCCGCTGAATCAGCTGACCGGCTGCATCATAATGCTGGTGTACCTGACGTTCCGGGTATTTGAACACGCGGTCACCCATGCGCCGTTCGGTGCTCAATAAGCCCGCCGCGTTGTATTCATACAGGATGAGGGTGTCGTCAGGACGGATTTCTTCGATTAAGCGCCCTTCGGCATCACGGTTTAGCCGGTAACGGTCATCGTTGGCGTTGTCGAGCTGTATCAGATGGCCTTCGGGGCTGTACTGATAGCGAATTTGACGTTGCAGACGGTCTGTCGCACAGACCACCTGACCAAATGCATTGTATTCCCAGGCGCAGGGCGCATTCTCATTGCGCTGGTGATGGGTCAACTGACCCGCGCTGTCCCATGCCATGTGTTCGGTGGAGTCGTCAGGATAGGTGACCTGAACCAGTTGACCATTATCATCATAATGATAGTAGGTACTTTCCATCAGGGCATTGATGACTCTTTCCAGCCGATACTCCTTGTCATAACACCATACCGTGGACTGGCCTGAACAGTCAGCATGGCGGATAAGCTGTCCCTGCTCATTCCACTGAAACTGGCTTTCGCCACCTTTAGCATCAGTGCATCTGGCAGGCCGCAGAGTGTGACGATGCAGATAGTGATAACGCGTGGTCTGTTTAAGTGGAGACGTTTCACTCATCAGCCGCCCAAATTCATCGTAAGCCAGCGCGGTCTCGGTGCCATCCGGCCAGAAGATAAAAGTGAGCCGGTCGGTGTCATTGTGGTATTGCCAGCCAGTCTGGTTGCCGTTGGCATCGGTGAAACTCAGCTGGCGACCGTGTTTGTCCCATTCACTCAGGCGGGTATGGCCGTCCGCATCGGTGTAGCCGTTCGGCAGACCAAATTCATCCCACAGGATATGGTGTTCGGTGCCCGTGCGGTCGAGACAGTGGATGAGATGGTGCGCGTCGTTGAGCCGCCAAACCGTGCGGGTGTTGTCATACCAGTGTGCCGTGCGGGTGAGGTTCCCGTCATCGTATTCCAGCCGATAGCCCGCCCCTTCACTGGTTTGCTGGGCAAGCACCCGCCACAGGCCTTCTTCCGTCTGTTCCCACTGGTAATCACAGCGCAACCCCCGCGCATCCTGATGCCATGCCATCAGGCCCTGCGCCGTCCAGCCGAACTGACGCTGGAGAAAGTCGTTGCGATGGCTGACCCCGGTCAGTTGGGCGTGTTCATTATAATGGTAGCGGCAAAGCTGAATACGATGGCCGTCATACCATTCACGCCAGACAACGGTGAGGCGGGAGACCGTCTGGTTATCGTGTTCCATCATCACGTAATCGCAGTGCAGCTTCAGCCCGCCGCTGCCCGTGATGCTGACCATCTGATGTTGTTCGTTGTAATGGCAGCGCTGCTCGTGACCCACGTTATCGCGGCGGTGGCTCAGGCGGCTTATGCCGTCATTATCAAAAGCCGTATAGTGATAAACCTGTTCGCCCGCGTCACGGATTTCCCAGGTGTCTTCCGGCGTGTGTATCAGCGCGCTTTGCGCTTCCGGGCAAAAACAACGGTGGCCGGCAGGGACATCAGGAAAGGGCACGATATCGCCGGCAGGGGAACGCCAGAGTAATCCGCCGTCCACGCGGGTGAGATGGCTTTCCCAGAACAGGCTCCAGCCCTGACCCAGTACGCTGTCATACTGATAACGGCTCAGGTAGCTACGCTGCCAGTAGAGCGGCAATTCAGCGTCAAAAACGAAGTCCAGCTCATCCTCATCGTGCAGAAATTTCTGACCGGCAATGGCTTCCACCGGGTTCATCAGAATACCGGCGACAGGCACAGCCACGGCAAGCGCCCCCAGCCGACAGGCGATTTTGCGGATTTTATCCGCTCCCGGGACCTGGCTAAACAGCGTTTGCAACGCGCCGGGGCCTTTGGCAGCCGCGCCGCCAAAACTGACTAACCCGGCGGCAAACATCGTTAAATCGGAAACGGTATACGCCCAGTGGGGGATTTCCGGCACAATGTTGGCTGTCTGCGCCGTTCCGCCGCCGATAAAGACATTCGGCGAACCGGTCATTACCGCCGCATCACAGACCGTTTTGTCTCCGATCCGCACCGCAGGATAGCCATTGATGAAAACGGAAGCCGAGCCTTCTGCCATCTGGCGCAGGCCATGCTCTTTACTGCATTCCACCGTGCTGCGTGTCGCGATAGCGGCGGGTCTGCTGTTGATAAAGACATTGGGGGAGCCTCGCGTAATT
>NZ_PUJU01000109.1 GCF_011189505.1 Photorhabdus tasmaniensis | reverse complement strand
CCAGTGAAAAAGCCAGTATTCGGCGCAAACGGAAGATGACCAGTATGAATAGTGCCTATATGGACAAGGTGTTAATAGCAGGATTATGCTCGATGGTTAAACAATGAACACTCACGCTCTCACCCTGGTAATCTTACCACTTAAATGGGGGTCCGGTTTTATTAGACCACTACACAAGAATCACAAAAAAATAGCTCATGTTCGCGCTAACTTCACCCGAAAAATGACCACCCAACTGATAAATGAAAACTAGATGGTTATATAGTGTCATTAAAGGTTAAAAACATGGCTAAAAATAAGAGGCTAGTAAAACATATTTTAGATACGAACTTTGGCGAGATAGAAAGACAACTCTAATATAAAGAGGATTGGTATGGATGAACTACGTCTAAAATCAGCCAAGGGTTTCCCTCGTCAAAAAGGCGTTCGTATTGTGAGGCTATCTATTCGGGCAAACGGTCACTAGCTATTCGTCGATGGGGTTGCAGTTGTGGGATGTGGGACTAAATATGATCGTAACTTAAACGCCACGACCAATATTTATATTGAAAGGGGCGAATATTCTTAGCCTAATGATGTATTTATGGCGGTAAGGAATACCGACATGTTAAATGCTTGCAAGAGGCAATGTAAAACTAAAGCAATCATCTTTTGCCAATGACGACAAAAATCACCTTGTTTTAGCTAGGGTGAGTTTCAACACACTCGCACTCTGTAAGACTTTCAATCAAGGGAGACAACAATTTTGGTAGCAAGGGAAGAGTAAGATCTGATAGATATTGATCAAGTAACAGCAAGGCTCTAGAGTTTCTTTCAAGAGCCTCTTTAATTTTTTCCCGATGTTGTTCTAGTGTTGAAATGATAAACGGGCATAGAGATAGTCGGACAGGTTCACGTATGATACAAGGCATCAATATTCGTATAGTATCTAAAGTGAGACCTGTTTTTTGAAGTGATTGAATAATTTGAATTGTAACTAAATCTTGAGAGTTAAAGTTTCGATAGCCAGATATGGTGCGGTTTGGTTTTATAAGTCCCCGTTTCTCATAATATCTAATCATTCTTGTACTGATCCCGGTTTTTTGAGAAAATTCACTTATCCTCATATATGACCTCGTAGTTAATTCAATAATGGAATAATTGATTTTAAATTATTTCAGGAAAAAATATAATTTTCGTCCTGTGGAATTTAAATATATTACCAATCAATGCATAAGTATAGAGTAAAATAATTTTTTAATCTCAAAAAAGCACCATAAACTAGACTTTAAAAACTAACCATCAATGCTAGCTATGAAGCTGATGATAATCATTTTCTTAAAGCAGAAATTAATGCAATTCCTTAATCCTGATTTTCCAAAATAGAGCCGCTATAATTTGTGAGATTTATTAATACTTTTGTCACATTAATTCTCTTGAATTAAATAAGAGTCCGAAATAGCGCTACACCTTATACCTCTCATAATTCTATTTATAACAATGGGTTGAAGAAGACCATGTGTAGCAGAATTATGAAACGTTATTTAGTTAATAGCTTGCTTTCTCAATAGGTGTAATTATTACAAGCTGTTCTTATGAATGAGAAGTGAACATCGATAGAGGACAGAACTTGAATGAGTGAGGAGTAATTTTCTCCGAGTTGCACTAATAAAGTATGTTCAAAAGCTATTGCTTTTATCCGAGGACTTCCCTGTTCTCTTTTGCTACAAAGTATGGAAAATAAAATGCTCCTATAGGAATAGGTAGTGAGTAAAAATAATAGCCACTCCATAATTAACTTGCTATATCAATGCATATAGAAAAAATTGAAACTGATATTTAAATAATGGAAATTATTTTATTGTCATCCTTAAACCACCTCCTAGGGAGGTGGCAGGGTGCGAGCATACTTTGATTACTCTTCACCCGAAGAAAACTCGTGCACGATAATCATCACTCCAGCCGGCTTTTTTGAGTTTATTTCGTTGGCTCGGTGCACCACAATCACATTGTTTTACCATGTTCAACACGATACGCCGGAATAGCGCCAAATTTTCAATGGCTCCGTCCAGTACAATACGTGAATTATCCTCTTTAAAAACGACATCAAGAATATAATGTTGGCTATTCTCAATGCGCCAATGCTGGCGAATGTAGTGCCCCAATAATTTATGCCGGGGAGAGAGGGAACTAATATAGTCAGCCGTATCCACCGTACCCTTGCCATTTTCTGTCCGGTGCCGTTCAACAGCAATAATACTGCGGATTGTCGGCCATCTTTCCGCGATATCAGGGGGAAATTGGGGCTTGAGTTGAAATACATAACGTTCTTCCCGGCGGCCATGCGCTTCTTGTTTGATTTCAGTAATAATTTTTTCTTTTCCTGCATCAAACACCCGCTGAAACTGAGACTGAGCGGCTTCCCACAGACGGGGGTTGGTTTTTCTTCACCTGAACAACGACGTGGGCTTTCTTCTCACTGATTTTTTGCCGGGTTTCACGCTGACAATGCAGGGCATCAAGCGTCACAATGCTGCCTTTCAGGTTGAGGATATCCAGCATTTGACGGACGATACTGATTTCACCGTTTTTCGTGGTCGTGGCTTTCTGGCTCAACACTAATCCGCGCTCAGTATCATACGCGGTGACCTGCGGGACGGCGTTTTTCTTTTCATTCCGGTAAGCCCGCCGCAGGACTTTTCCGTCAAAGGCGATAACCGGTTTTCCGACCTGTTCACGCTGTTCATTGACCCAGTTGAGTAAGGCCTCCAGTAATGAATCCAGCTCGAGAGTGCGCAGTATTCTCGCCATCGTATGTTGGCAGGGTATCCCCTGGAGAAAGGGGCGGTATTCTTTCAGCCACTTAATTTTGGCATGACCATAAGTTTCAATGTCTTGCCAGCCTTCGGCTCCCGCCATAATGGCACTGACGACAAGGAAAATAACATCAACCCGCTCGTACTGACGATTGATATCAGAGCGGGTTTCTTTCACAACGGATAAATGTTCAATCAGGTTCATTGGTGAGTGATTAGCAGGAAAATAAGACTAATGAGATCATGCTATTAGTCTTCATTCAATAGGTTTTAAAAAAGTATGCTCGCGCCCTGGGAAGGTGGTGATTGTTTGATTAATTTTAAAATAAATAAGAGTCCAAAATAGCGCTACATCTTATACCACTCATAATTCTATGTATAACAGTGGGTTGAATAAATCCATGTGTAGCAAAATTATGAAACGTTATTTATACTCATAAATAGTTATTGACCTTAACAATAGTGTTAAGCTTTATAATTAAATCTAATTTTTAAACTGGAATTACCATGCGAATTTTTAAAATATCTGCTCTTCGTGTTGATATTATTCATTAAAATATTTTTACAAATGAACATAACAATTGGTAGGTTTAGGGTGAGATCGCGAACGTTATTTAATCAAAATCGTTCAGTTTGACCCACGGAGCTACTTATGATCTCATACTCCTTTTTTCAGGAGTGCCCCCATGAATATCGACGCTTTTTCTCAGTATTTCGG
>NZ_PUJU01000108.1 GCF_011189505.1 Photorhabdus tasmaniensis | reverse complement strand
TGGACATTCCCGCTCCCCATGCTGTTACCAACCCTCTTACTGGATCTTGTCCTTCCGGGTGATCGCCTTTGGCATGTTTTGACAATGCCGCTGAAATCTCTTGAGGGGATTTACCTTCATTTAACATCGCGGTAGCCAGACTGGATGCTGACCGACCGTAATCCGCCATCCCTTTTGGCAAGCTCAGTGCATTATTGTCAGTAACAACGCATTCCATTGCGACGTTGACCGCCGGACGCCGATTTTCCCTGTATACTCAGTCAGTTAAACCCCATTCTTCCCGGTACGGTTCGATGCCCAGCCCACAACGCCCCGACGCGACTTTTTAGCCTGTAAGCCACTTTTTTCAGACGTAATGAACTGCCCTTTTTAAATGCCGGATGATTATCTAACATTTGGTGGCAGTTCAGATTAACGGGGATTGATGCTATTTACTAAGTAGATAATTGTAACATTCTGGAAATTGGTAATTCTCTGGGATGTTCGGCCAATCTGAAGCCTTTAACAAAGAGTCGGCATCTTCTTTAAAAGAATCAAAAAAGCTTGACAGTCCCATTGCATACACTCTGATATAAACTAACGCCGCCTGCATTGCGATTTTGTCATCATTTAACTTAGCTTGTTTTAGTAATTCCTTTGCATTTTTTAGTGACTCGAAATTTCGTTCAAATAAAGCATCTTGTTTATCCTCATAGTCAATCAATAGATCTCCTTGATCTATTGGACATTCTGATATCTTTTTTGAAAGATAAAGATAAATATTTTTTAATTCATCGAAATAGTTTTCACTAATCATTTTAGTAATTTCCTCCCTTCAGCTTCCGCAGCCCTTGTTTTGACCAGATTAATGGAGCCATCCATATTTAACACAACTCTAAAGTTTCCTTTGTTATCAAAAACTTCAAGATGATTTTTATGTTTATTATCCGGCTGGTTAATGAAGGATAATTAGCTGGTATATAAAGTAAAATCTCGGCGTTGTTGGCCGAGATTTATATTTAAAACATAAATTCTTAGCTTTAGTTAACTTCACCAATATACCAGTATTCAGAATAATAGGGCTTTCCCTCGTCATCTTCACTTATTCTAAGAACACCTAGCTCTGAAAAACCATCGGGTAATTGTAAGTTCCATTCTTTGCATAAACTTCGTTCACTCAATAAAGTTATTTTACCAAACCGATTATATCCATTACGCGTATGTTCATTGAAATATTCCTCGGATGTGAATATACATAATTCACTTGAAAACATATCAGGCAATACAATCGAACAAGTAATTCTTATATTATTTTCGTTGTCGGGCTTCGCCTTATAAATGTTATAAGCTGCATCTATCAAATCTTGAGCACAAATAGATTGAATGTTTTTATTTGTCTGTTTTCCTTGTACTAATGCTGAATACACCGGAATTTTCACATTCCAGTAACCATAAGAATAATCATTTTCAGTGATAACAGGAAAATAGGTTCTATATGACTCGGACCATGTTTTCAAGGAACGTAGTCTACGTGGTATACCACGCAGTTTTTTATTGCTTAACGCTATTCTACGCATAGACATTTATAATTTCCTTCCTTTAGCAGCATCAGTTTTGGTCTGGTTTACCGTACCATCTAAATTTAAGACAGCCTTAAATTTCCCTTTGTTATCAAAAACCTCAAGATGGTTTTTATGTTGACCATCAAGATATAGCTGATCACCTTTTTTAATCACTTTTCCAATATTGTTATTGGCTTTGTAAACACTCTGCCCCTGATATATTTGGCTGGTTTTTTGTGTACTATTTTTTATTTGAGTACCAAAACCGGGTTGAGTAAGAAATTCTTTCATATTCCCAACAGCTCCCTGATTCGGTTGATACGATGGCTTGTCTTTTCCAACATCTCCGCCGCCTTTTACTCCAGCCTTACTGATCCCTCCGGCCACCCCCGCAGACGCCGCAATCCCCGTCTGCCCCATAATCTTCACGATTTCCTGGGTGGTTTCTTCTGAGCCTCCGGTGATTTGGGCACGATGGAGCACTAAATTCCGTGATGCATCAATATTCGACATCGCACCGCGTAAATCTGCCCATTCCCGCACTTCTGCTGGCGTGAGGGAATCCAGTCCCTGCATTCTGGCTTTTTCCTGAATTTCGCTTATTCGTGCGCTGTAATCACCTTGCAATGCCCGCAGCTCTTTGGCAACAGTAACGCACTGGTCAGCGCCTGAACACGTTGCTATCCGCTCCTGAACCTTGTCATATTCCTGCCGATATTTATCCCTGACAGCAGAACGGCAATTGGTATCACCCTGACAATTAACCAGTTCCTCACTGCGTGATTGATTCTTCTCCACACTGAGGTGGTTATTGTCCACAACAACGCATTCCATTGCGACGTTGATTACCGAACGCCGATTTTCCTAATGCCCTCAGTCAGTTACAACCCGTTTTTTTCAATGTCCGTTCACCGCCGACCCCAAAACCCCCTGACGCGCTTTTCGCCCCTGAACGCCGGTTTTTCCTGCCGTACTCGGGTCAGTGTAGCGCCTTTTTCGGCAACGGGCGAACGTCGCCCAACTCGCTTGGGCGGCGGGCGGCCGTTCTGCGGGCGCGGGCGGCATAGAGCCCGCAAGCGGCGCCCCTGCGACGCTCTGAGGCACTGTGGCTTCGGCTTGCATATGACCTTGCATGACCACGCGATTTTGTTCGGGGAAGCCCCTGGGGGCTGCACGGGGCACAGCCAGTGCAGCAGGGTTGGGGCGGGGGGAAGTCAATGAGCGGAGGCCGCAGGCCGACCTGCCTTCAGGGGTGTTGGCCCAACGGTTGCAGGGCAGCTAAAGAAGCACTCAGGGTTGCCGATGTCCGGCTCAGTCGGTTAGAGCATAAGGCGCAGCCTTGTGCGCCACTCCCCGCAATGCCGACCCGCGGGGGCGCAAGACATAATGCCAATTATACGCATTAAGCCGCTCATCAATGCTCAGGCGATTGCCCGGGCTCACCGGCGCAGTGCGTATAATTCCCCCGCATTATGTTAAATAGGCGTTGGGCGGCCTGTACCGGCTCAACGGGGACGCCAGCGGTTGGGCCGCCTGACGACTATTTACCCCCGCGTGCGCCGATGCCGACGGGCAGTCCGGCCACGGTCTGCCCCCACACCGAACCCGCCTAACTTAACGGGGGCGGGCGGACGGTCAGCGGCTATCGGGGTTTCAGGTCGGTGTCGGGCTGTCCGGCGGCGTGTCCGTGTCGGTGTTGTCTTCGGCGTACAGGTCGGCCAGTAAACCCACCTCATCGGCGTCGCTGACTGTTTCGTCGGCCATTTGCTCCGCCGGATGCGTGCTGGCGTGTACCGCCTGCAAGGCCCGGATAGAGACCTGCGTATACACCTGGGTGGATTCCACGCTGGCATGGCCTAACATCGCCTGTATCCAGCGCAGGTCCGCCCCGTTCTCCAGCATCTGCGTCGCCATCGCGTGCCGGAACAGGTGGCAGGCACCTTTTTTCTTGATACCCACCGCGTTGATATACGCTGTCACCAGATTGCTGATACCGTTGGCCTGTAAGCCATCCAGCCCGTCCATCGCGACGAATA
>NZ_PUJU01000107.1 GCF_011189505.1 Photorhabdus tasmaniensis | reverse complement strand
CTCCTTGCCTATAGTGACGCCAGATAGATTTAAGCAAGCCCAAAATTCATCAAAATGAGTGTTGCAAAAACGAGGGCGACCATAGATTTTTATGGTCTCCTAAAACGCCATTCGCATCAACTCTGAAAGCGCTTTAAGAATTCGAGCACGCCTTCTTGGTAAGCTTTCCAGTTCGTTGCGCTATCCCAAGGAGCTAAGCTGTCGTTATAAAAAAAATGGTCTTTTTGGGCGTTAAGTAACCCTTCCGTCCCGGAAAGTGTGTGATCATCATAATTGACATATCGAGCATCATAGCCACCAGTTTTCGCCATGAAGCCCAGAGGTTTATATTCACGATTAAGCAGTAAGTATTTACCAGGGGCATGTTCGCGAACTAAGTAAGGTAAGTTAAATCGCATTAGCCATTTCATTGCATCTGCTTTACTATTTTTTAATTTAAAGCCACCGAAATCATTACCAAAGCAATGGGCTACAGTTTCGAGCCTGCTTTTTAACGTTTGCATTTTTTCACCTCAGTTTTCGTAAGCGTTCCAAGTTTGATGCCGTCTGCAAGGATGGTGGTAAGAAGCAGGCGGGTATCGGGACGGGCAATATCATTTCGGCTGGCGGGTTTACGGTGAGCACTGATAAGCGCCAGATCATGTTCACTGAAATACGCCATCCGCTTCAGCGTTAACTCATCGTCCGGTAATGCCAGTAATGATTCTCTTTCCAACAGCGAAAGAATCTGCCTCCGCGCTATATAGGTTTCCTCGTAAATTATTTCATGCGGTATTTTTAACAAAACTGTCTATGGCATAAGGGTACACCCTGATGCCATAGTTAAAACGTGACGGCACTCCAGTAATGACATAACCTATATGCGATAGAATAAATGCAATAACCTAAATGCGATAATATGGTGAAAAAATGTTCATCAGGGCTTATTTGAGAGCATCGACGGAAGATCAATTCGCCGATCGAGCAAAAGATATGCTGGAGCAGTTCGTTCAGGAGCGGGGGCATAAAATCGCCAGCCACTACCGGGAGAATATCAGCGGTACAAAACTTGACCGCCCGGAGCCAGGTCGTTTACTGATGGACAGTCACCGTAATGATATTTTACTGGTCGAGCAGATAGACCGCCTGACCCGCCTGAGCAACAGCGACTGGATGACGCTGAAAAAACAGATCGAACAACATGAACTGCGGATTGTCAGTCTGGATGTGCCCACCTCATGGCAGGCGCTGTCAGATAAAGACCCCTCACAGGCTGACCCGATCACCCGCGCAGTAATAACCGCAATCAATAACATGCTTATCGACCTGATGGCCGCGATGTCGCATCATAAAGACTGGCTGAGCCGCCGTAAGCGGCAAAAACAGGGAATTGAACGAGCACATACGCTGGGTAAATACCGGGGTAAGCAGGCCGATCAGGAGCGACATCAGAAAGTCCTGTACTACCGTCAGGTTAAGAAACTGAGTATCCGGGAAACAGCGGATGCGACAGGTTACAGTCCCTCCCAGATATGCCGCATCCAGGCACTGTACCGACAATCAGATGCAGGTGATTTTGGTTAAGTCATGATTGCTGTATGATGCTGGTGAGTATAACCGTTTATATGTCTGAAGAATTAATGATGGCAAGAGCGCTGGGGCAGCCATAGAGCGCCCAGGCAGTGTAATTATTGTATCTAGATTTCGCTTCCCGGGGCCTTAAAGAGCGGCGGAAGATGAAGGGCTGAGAGCCAGCCCTTAGCTCATCGAGTAAATTCCATAATCATCTTGAAGAAGTTTTCTTGGTTGAACTCAATACGCTGAGCTGGAGCATTGCCTACACCACTAAGGACAATTACCCATCCAGGCAGTTTGCTTATCCTATCTTTCCAGTGGAGATTGAATTTAGATGTGCTTGATGCTGAGCTTGGGTTATGAATGGTCACTTCAAGGCAACCTTTTACTCCCAGGTAGTAGAGACCTTCAGGGATGATTTTTAGTATGTTACCACCATTTTTTAAGGTGAGATCTGATACTTCAAATCGGTCGGTATTCTTGGTTATGTACGTTGCGCTGACACTAGCTATTACTGGCGATCCATCAAACACTTCTTTATCTCTAGAATCAGTGCCTTTGTATCTTCTTGGAACTCTAATACATCACGCTTAAAGGCTTCTTCATCTTCTTTTCGTGCATTGGTATTGGTTTCTAATTTCTGGAAAAACGCGTCTTTTGCTTGACTGCTTGACATTATTGGAATCCTCTTTTTAGGGTACCAATGATATGGGCGAGATTGTTCGTTGTTTCAACCAGTAACCGGCAGGAAATGGCAATAAAATGCCTAATGCTCCCGTGGGAGGCGAATACCTATCAGTCGAAGGATTAAACCCATCGTGTTATACACATCTTTTAAACTTATTTATAAATCAATAGGTTATGCCATAGCCCTGTTTTTCATAACTTTCTGTTTTAAAAGCCTTTTCTAAAGATGTGTATAACGATATGGGATTAAACCACGCCAGCCAGAATTAGCTTCCTTTATGCATCTATGCATCTATGCATCTATGCATCGATAAAGTTCGTTATTTTCATTTTTCAACTTAGTTCATTCAAGGGAAAGCGTTACAGGATCTAAATCTGTAATATGTTTTATTTCACCATTTATTTTTACTGTGTTAATTCCTTCACCTGTCATGATATTACTCCGATAGTTAGCTGTGGAGCTAAAGGATTATCGCCTTTAAATGGTCTGAAACCATCTTCCACGTATATTCACCAGTTGCAGCATTTACAGCGATAATTTGCATTTCATCAAAGGAAATACGTGAGCTAATGATTTTTACACCATTACGTTTTAAAAAGACTTGCGCGACAAATAACGCTGTTCGCTTGTTCGCGTCGTTGAATATATGACCTCGAGCGATGGCTACAAGATACACAGCAGCCAAATCATAAATATCCGTTACCCCCTCGTAATGATGCATATTTAACACACGGTGAATAATGGCATCAGCGCGACCGGGTTCGGACATACCAGCAATGCCACCATCACGCGAAACTAAGCGATCATGAAACTCAATCACTTCCTGTGAACTGACAAGTTTCATCGTTTTGAAAGCTCCGTGTACGCTGTACCATGAGTCTGCATGATCTCCGCAAATTCAGCATCAAGAGCCGCTTTGCGGTAACGCTCGAAAGCATCTTTATCTACCAAGACGGCAGCGCCTCCTTTGCGGCGCTGAATCTCAACAGGCTGATTTTCATCAACTACCCGCTCCAGCAAAGATGCAAGATTGTCGCGGGCATGGCTATAGTTACAAGTAAACATGATTCACTCCTTTTTTGTTCAACTCAATTGTACATGATTGTTGTGCAATAGCAAGTGTGGGAAATATGCGCAGAACTGGACGGAATGACGGTTGTGATCCAGGGCAATCGGATGAATGGATTAATATCAACCAACAAGCATATATTTTAGACAGTCGCAACCAATTTAAGGCGTTGTAGTGCATTTAGTGAACTAAGCAAGCACGTTAAATAGCGAGACCATAAAAATCTATGGTCACCCTCGTTTTTGCAACACTCATTTTGATGAATTTTGGGCTTGCTTAAATCTATCCGGCGTCACTATAGGCAAGGAA
>NZ_PUJU01000106.1 GCF_011189505.1 Photorhabdus tasmaniensis | reverse complement strand
AATCCAGATCATTAATTTCCGGGAAGGGGGTACCCACCCCGGGAATATAATACTTAAAGTACTTTCCGCCTGTGCTTTCGACATCATCCAGCAACGGCTTACCTGCCGCACCACCGGCATAACCGGCCCCAATCGTCGTCTGGAAAAGACGGGCAATATTGGTTGGGTGGTTAGGAACGGCCTGATAAAGGTCGTTATATAAATTATTGCCAGTGCCGTCAAAAAACAGGCTGACATGCAGGGTCTTACAGCAGGGCGGTAACACCCGACGATCCGCAGCCAGACAGAGTTCCTGATGGTAAGCTCTTTCTTGACTAATTTGTTGACGGCAATTTTGCCTAATCAGGTAATCCCGGGCGGGCAACCGCCCCTGAGCAGGAAAAGGGGCGGGCAACCAGACAGTCTCGTTATGATTTATTTTGGACATACTTTCGGCTCCTTCATTTTTAAAGGTTCTTTAATCGGGTAGTTTGGGCTACCGTAAGCGTCACAGGACGTGGTGACCTTGATTTGATCACAGGGCAAGAAGTGCACCGTAATCCCGCAGGTATCACCCCCATTTTGATAATAGGGCACTGGCACTGCCTGGCTATGCTGGCGATTATTAGCCCGTAATTTATTACGCCAAGCTAAATATTTTTCTTCATCAGCAAAACCGGGAAACCCCTTTGTTGATGCCTCACCTACCTCCCAATCCACCCGGACCGTCATTCCCGGTTTCCATTTCGCTGGCACGCTATAGCAACAGCCTCCGCCTCCGCCCTGATACGGCCCGATAATATCGATACCCGGCGTACCATCCACACTGAACCGATTAATCGCCCATTTGGTATGGTTAATGGCGATAATCACACCTGCCTGTGCCGAAAACTGGCTACAAGCAGCCAGTAACAAACACAAAACCGCCAGCCTAAACTGTTGTTTTTTCATCTTCTACTCCTTCACATAGGTGATAATCTGAACTTGAGATGCCTGTATGCATTACTTCGGACATACTTTGGGCTCCTTCATTTCTAAAGGTTCTTTAATCGGGTAGTTTTGGCTACCGTAAGCGTCACAGGACGTGGTGACCTTGATTTGATCACAGGGCAAGAAATGCACCGTAATCCCGCAGGTATCACCCCCATTCTGATAATAAGGAACCGGCACTACCTGGCTATGTTGGCGTTTTTGAGCGTTGATTTTTTCCCTCCATGCTAAATATTTCTTTCTATTTTCATACCCGGGAAAATCATCGGAGAAAGCGACGCCGGTTTCCCAATCCACCCGGACCGTCATTCCCGGTTTCCATTTCGCTGGTACGCTATAGCAACAGCCTCCTCCTCCACCCTGATACGGCCCGATACTATCGATACCCGGCGTACCATCCACACTGAACCGATTAATCGCCCATTTGGTATGGTTAATGGCGATAATCACGCCTGCCTGTGCCGAAAACTGGCTACAAACAGCCAGTAACAGACACAAAACCGCCAGCCTAAGCTGTTGTTTTTTCATCTTCGACTCCTTCACATAGGGATAATCTGGATTTGAGATGCTTGAGCACGAATGATTCTCTGTCATCATCCAATAAGACACAGGTGTTTGATGCCTCTACCATCAGGGCATAGCAACTGTTGAACCGTTGTTCACCGGTAGCTTCCGGGTATTCATCCGCATTGAGTTGCTGTGCAAGAAGATATGCATCAGAAGCGCATAAGAGGTATTCAAATTGTTCATCTGTCAGATCGATTTTTTCGATAGTTTCACTCGCTGGCCCTGAGTCGCTCTCCCCTGAAAAAAATTGAGGAAAGCCGTCATGATCCCGCCAGCTCCAAAACAACGCAGGCCGAAGTAATTGCTGTTGCTGCCCCTCATCCAACACATGGGAAAACAGCACAGGGAAAATACGCGGATCAAAAAAGCGTAAAATGCCCGCCTGTCCCGCGTATGCGGCATCCACACATTGAATTAAATACGGAGCCAACAGGTCAAATGACCATGACGAGCATAAAATCAGCAGTAAGGGTTCTTCTTTTAAGCGCAAGAAAATTTCCTGCATCCATTGCCGCTGGTCAGGGTGTGTCAAATCAATCCGGATCAATACCGGCGCATCATCCACCACAATCTCTTCGGGCAATCCCTGAAACAGCGAACACCATTTGATTTCAGGCAAAAAACTCTTCAACGCCGGGATCAGAGAAAACTCGCCCCCGGACTGATCCACAATAATATCGAGGTAATGCATACCGACATCCTTTGCTGACGCCTCAAGTACAGCAATCCAGTCGGCTATTTGATCATCATTCATCGGTTATTTCCTCAAAATAAACCCTTGCGCCATCTCCTGCGCTTTTTTCAGGCAATCTTTGCACACGGATTCAGGCAGGTCAGGTAAGGGAAAATCCTGTTTCGCCGGGGCGTCCATTTTGTGCTGCCCTTTCAGGCTTAACAGGCCCGGCCCATGAATTTCAATTTCACCCGCCGGAGATAGGCGGATATACGCACCGCCACACGCCAATGTCAGGCCATTTTTGGCGGTAATCTGCACATGGCCCTGGGTTGAATTGACCGTGACATCCTTTAATGCAGTGATACCCAGTTCATCACCATGTGACTCCAGAGCAAACGGCCCTTTTCCCGATACCAGGCGCATTCCTTCGCTTTGCGCTAACAAGGAGATAGCTTTTGTCGCATTCGCCCCAATTCGGCAGGCACTGGCGATATGTACTTCGCCCGCACTTTGGGCATAGAACGCCTGACCACTTTGCACCATCACGGTCTGTGGGCTGACAATTCCTACCCCCTCCGGCGCACTCAGCAGCATGGCCGCCATCTTTAGTTGATCCACGCCCTGTAAATAGGTTTTCAGGCTCTCAGTATCTGGCGGATAATTCAGGTGGATTTGGGTTACCTCCCCCCATTCCATCACCTGGTTGACGGCTCCTTTGACCAAGCTGATAGCCGGGTTCATCGCTAATACTTCCCCGTTGGCGCTGGCCTGTTTATCCGCACTGATAAACATCCCCTTACCGGCCCGGATCACGCCCCAGTCATCAGTGCGCAACTCAAAACCTTCTCCCCGTTTATCCGGGTGTGGTTGCTGACTGTCCACCAGATACCCCAGATTGAGCTGGCTTTTACCGCCGTATTCGGTACTCAGTTTGATGTGCTCCCGACCGCATTCGTCATCCATCCGCAATTTGTTATTCGCCGGGGTGCGCAGGACATTGCGTTTGTAGTTGAATAAGGTGACGTGGTCAGGGTGTTTTGAGTCGTGCAGCGCATGGGCGATATAAGGCCGATCCGGGTCGCCCCCTTCAAATGCGATCGCCACCTCGGTACCATCAAGCAATGGCCAGTGAAAACCGTAGGTGTCACCCGCGTAGGGACGAGCCAGACGCACCCACAGGCTTTCTCCCCCTTTCAACCATTCCGCCCGGTCAAAATCAAACGCCACCCGGTACAACCCGTCTTTATCAATATCCCCGTACCGGTCGTTCACGACGGTGCTGCTGACCCTGGCGGGCAAGGTACCCGCTATCCGGGGTTTGGGGATTAATTCAGGCCGAAAACAGATGTTTTCCGCGTAGGGAATAGCGGTGAACGCCATTTCAAAACTGCGATCCCGGCGCGCACTGCTGCTGATACCCGTTATCACCGCCCCTTTACAGA
>NZ_PUJU01000105.1 GCF_011189505.1 Photorhabdus tasmaniensis | reverse complement strand
CAGAGGGACTTGCCGGAATGACTCACCGGGTGAGGCCTGGGAGGCACTATCCACGAAAATCTATGCGTCCCAGAACCCGATGGAACTCTTTTGATGCCCCGGCAAGAGTTTAACCGAATGCCATTGTCCGGCGTAGAACCCCCTATTTACCCGGTGTTAAAAACCTCAGTACCCATACCCTATTATCTTATCGTGACACTTTTCGTTTGTTACTCGTGTTCTGCAAAGATGTCCTGAATATTCCTCCCGAAAAACTGTGTTTAAACAGACTGGACGACCGTCTGATAACCGGTTTTCTGGAATGGCTTGAAAATGAACGAAACTGTTCCATTGCGACGAGAAATCAACGACTGGTCGCCATTCATGTGTTTTTTCGCTATGTTCAGGTACAGGAGCCCGGGCAGCTTCATTTGTGTCAGCGGATTCTACAAATTCCCGGCAAAAAGCATCAGCGGCAGATTGTTCGGCATCTTACGCCGGAACAGACAAAGGATTTGCTTGCGGTTCCAGATCCACGCACTCAGTCCGGGCGTCGGGATATGACACTACTCAGTGTCCTCTATGATACCGGGGCAAGGGTTCAGGAGCTTTGTGATTTACGCGTCCGTGACATTAGACTGGAGCCGCCTGCAATAATAACCCTGACCGGAAAGGGGCACAAAACACGTCATGTTCCCCTTTTAGGCAACACCGTGGCGCTTTTGCGCTCATATATGCAGGAAAATAATCTTTTGCACAACGGAAAATTGGATTCGCCGCTGTTCATAAATCAGCGTCATACCAAGCTGACCCGCGGTGGAATTAGCTATATCCTGCAAAAGCATGCAAAGGCAATATCCTCTCGGCATCCGGGTATGAAAGAAAAAATCACGCCTCATATCCTTCGTCACTCAAAAGCCATGCATTTATACCAGTCCGGCGTCAGTCTGGTCTATATCCGTGATATTCTGGGGCATGTGGACATATCGACCACAGATATTTATGCAAGGGCTGATACAGAATCCAAACGCAAGGCTCTGGAAAACGCGTATCCGGATATTACACCAGAGGTACTACCAGACTGGAGTCATGATGAAAATTTACTTGGATTCTTAAATAACCTGTAGTAATCCCCAATTTATTATGCTTACTCTTTGTGGCGTATGGCCTTATCCCATACGCCCAACCTGGGATCACGGCGCATTTGTCTTTACTGTGCATTAGGTTCAATCCTGTCGCCGGTGCTGGCCAATATCTACCTGCATCATGTGATAGATGAATGGTTTGATGAAATCAGCCGTTCCCATATCCATGGACGGGCAGAGATGGTGAGGTATGCTGATGACATGGTGTTTACTTTCCAGTATCCCAGTGAAGCTAAACGTTTCTACAAGGTATTATCTAAGAGACTGAATAAGTACGGCTTGAAGTTGCATGAAGACAAATCGCAATTAATTCCTGCGGGTCACATTGCGGC
This sequence comes from Photorhabdus tasmaniensis, assembly GCF_011189505.1. Lineage (GTDB taxonomy): Bacteria > Pseudomonadota > Gammaproteobacteria > Enterobacterales > Enterobacteriaceae > Photorhabdus > Photorhabdus tasmaniensis. The sequence continues at coordinate 2,238 of NZ_PUJU01000105.1, read as the reverse complement.
AATGCGAGCTAACCAGTCAGGAAAACGCTTGCCAACGTTCAATTTTCTGGGATTTACCTGCTATTGGGGGAAAACGCGAAAGGGTTTCTGGCGACTGAAATTTACCAGCCGAAAAGACCGTTTCGCCGCTAAATTGAAGGGACTCAGGGACTTTCTATGGAAGAATCTGAGTACCGACAAACGGCAAATCCTGAATACCGTCATTAGAGTGATCAGAGGCTGGATAAATTATCACAGCATATCTGATAACCTAGAGACGAGTTGGGCAGTTTATCTACCAAAGTATGCGAATAATCTATAGAGGGTTCAACCGTAAAAGTGGTCGTCGCCGACTGACGTGGAAAAAGCTGAATCTGATCTTGAAAATGCTGGGTTATCCAACGAAATGGAAAACCCGATCAATACTCTGGACTCGCTGAATATGTGTAGGGACACTGATCTGTCGGGAGCCGGATGCGGTAGTTCCGCACGTCCGGTTCTGAGGAGGGGCCCGTCTGGGTAACCGGCTGGTCTACTCAACCGCTGGTCCATACAGCCCGAATCTGAACCCGATAGAAAGGCTGTGGAAGGTGATGAATGAACAAGTCAGAAATAACCATTATTTCACCTCGACGGCCTTGTTCAGGCAGGCAATCCATCGCTTTTTTACGGAAAGATTACCGGAACTTGCCGGGAACCTGTCGTGCTGTATTAATGACAACTTCCAGGTTTTGAATCTTGCATCTTCAAGTTAAGCGGGTATATAACTGTAAGAATAACCACACATGTTATTTCGGTATTTATGTATTAAATGAAAATGTAAAATTAATTTATGTCGATAAAAACACATATTTAACAAAATTTTTATTGATACAAATTAGTTTATTAAAAAGCATTTCATCTGTAAAAATAATGGAATTAATTAACATTAATTAAGGATATTTATGTCGAAAGAAAATGAAATTAACATGGATTTTTTGAAAGGATTAGAGAAAAATATTTGTCCAGTATGTGGTGAAGAAGATTGTCCATATCCAAGAGATAAAAGAGGGGGCAAAGTAATTGAAGACATAATGAAGGCGTACACCCAAGGGGATATGACGAAGGTAAAAAAATTACATGTGTCGAAAATGCTTCCGCTTAGACAAGCAAACTTTGGTAGGGGTGGTCCTGGTTCGAATGAAGGGTTTTTCGATAAAGCTCAAAATAGCAAACCCAGCATGAGTTCATTCGGCATGTTGCAACATTTTTTCGGAAAATCAGGCCGAGAACTGACACTCTCTGAAATCGGTGTACATGATAAAGTTCGTGGCTTGATGCAGAAACCAGGTGCATTTGGCAGGCCAGAAGGCAGTATTCAGTCTCGTTTTATTTCACAGATTCAGAGTGGTGAACGAGTTGATTTTGAAAATAGGTATAATTTTGGTCTAGAAAAAAAAGTCCCGATTTACGATCCGCTTTGGGGTATTGGAGGTGCAACGGTCAGTGGGAGTCTTACAAATGTGAGTGTTGAAAAAGTGGGTGATGCATATAATGTATCTGGTACAATAAATTATAAACTATATGATAAATTTACTGACCCATACGACACATTTAATTGGGTGAAAGAGGATATTAATGTGGGAGGAAAGCCATTTGATATCACAGGGGAATGGAAAGAAAATGTCAGTTTTCCAGTTAGCCGACAAATTCAGGAAAATAGATTAATGCAACTTCTTAAGAATAGAAAACCGTAAGGATAAAAAACAATCCCTTGGTTGCTCATGCAATGAGCAACCAAGCGCGAATACTCCATTAAAATAAATATTGATAAGAAAACTGTGGAATAAGTAGACTTAATATAAAAACAAATGTCATTAATAACGACGTCCATATTGTTTTTTTTACATTCCTTTCCAATATAAAGAAATAACTAACCATTATGGTTAAAAAGAAAAAAGTTACAATTGACATAAAAAGCATGGCGACGAATAACATAACACATCCTTTACCGAAAATTTTCCATAATCATATAGATAATTGAGTGGAAATCATAATTTTTCATAATCTCCTTGATTTAACTCCGGTAATGTACCATACAAATTTGTAACTACATGAACGTATTGGCTATTTTTGCCCATCCCCCGATAGGATTCAAAGTTACTTTTCAAGCCCTTCCACTGTTTATGACTTTAATCTGTAAATAATGTCGTCAGGTCAACCGACTTGACGAACTCACCAACGCTAAATGTTGTCGCTATGTCATTAAACTCAAATCGA
>NZ_PUJU01000104.1 GCF_011189505.1 Photorhabdus tasmaniensis | reverse complement strand
AAAGTGCCCGTCGGGACGAGTTGATAGGTTCTTTAACAGGGTGGGAAAACGCGGCGGAGAAAAAGGCTGCTAAATCAAGGGGAAAAGTCCGCTCAACGGTATGATGGCGTCGGGATAGTCCCTAAGATCCGATTGGGTTACTTGGGGGAAGTAATCCGTATTCCTATGTCAAAAATCCAACAGGTTGGATAGATCCTCTGGGATTACAGCCTAAGCACAGAGGGCGAATTCAGGCTCAGGGGAGTAAATTAGAAGAGTCTTTTGCTTGGGCACAGGATACGCCCATAACAGCAAAAGATGCGCTAGCCGGTCTTGATTCCCTTGAAGCAAGTCTAAGTAACAAAGATAGAAAGCTTAGAAAAGGGGAATTTGATAAGGCAAGGAAATTTATTCAGAGTGCGGAAAAAGGCGGCGGGGTTGATGCTCAAGTGAGTAAAACTTTTTTGGTTAAGGGAACTGCCCATGAACGTGTCGATATTGAGGTAACGTCGGGGAAAGCTTTTGTTCCTGATTCATCATCACTAAGTAGGAAATGTTAATGATGTTTGAGAATTATTTGAATGATGAGCAAGTTTATTGTGAACTTGAACAATATTGGAATAGACTGTTCTTCAATATGATTAATGGTAGCAAAGATGAATGGATAATACCTTATTACAATACACATTATAATAATGGCTTGAAATTTATGGATGCTAATCCTATTTTCTCTGCAAAATCTAAGATAACTGATAAATCTATAAAAATAATTCAAGAACCGCTAGAAGAGTTAGATAGTGTTCAATATTGGGTAGACTCTAATGGAAAAAATGAACTGGTTGTTATTTGTTCTCTTTCCGAAGAAAACCTATCAGATGTTAAAAATATAATTAAAAAATGGCTTAAAAATCTAATCAGCTAGAAATAAAAGCCGGAAAGATCCCCGTGATCTTCCGGCTTTGTTCTTTTTAAGAGCAGCCCAATTCCTACAGCGACCCAATGACCCGCAGACCTTGACGTGTAATCTTCGGTTTTGTGGGCAGTATGAAGATGAAGAAAGGTAAGCGTCCGGTCATCTCATCTTGCGTTGTCAGATAACAACAAAATGGGATTTAACTGAAGGGATTATCAGACCAGGGCAACAGCTCATTCAACCGATTGTTCGGTAAGGCTCCGGTGAACTCACCTTGTCCTTCCCCTCCGGCCCCTGCACGCTACTGCTTCCTTATCCTCATTTGGAGAATGACACCATGAGCCGTAGCCGATATACCCCGGAGCAAAAACAACACCATGTGACCCAATGGCGCCACAGTGACCTGACCCGAAAACAGTATTGTGAACAGCATCAGCTGAATTTTTCCTCTTTCCGGGACTGGATTGCCGACAGTCACAAAATGCGCCAACCTCCCTGCCAGACACTGCCCGCCGTCTTGCCGGTTTCACTCCAGCCCGACAACGCGCACTCCGTCACCCTGCATACCCCAGACGGGTATGCAGGGTGACGGGCCGGTGCTGACTCTGGGCTATAACCTGAGCGGGCAGCTGACGGAAATTACCTGTACCGATGAAGGTGTACGTAAAAGAATATTATCCAAATAGATGGGTATCAAACGTTTTATCGTCGGTTATTTAACAACGTCAGAAAAGATAAAAAGTGACATTACTATATTGCTGCTACATGATTAAATTTAACAAAAAGCAGGTGTTAAAAGGGGTAAAAACGACGGTTAAAACTTTATACCCATTAAATCCATAGAGTAAAAAAACGATTTCCGATAACAGGTTAACTGTCATCATCATTTAAAAGCGCGAATACTAAAGCATTAAACCTTTTATATCAAAAGCGGATTTAATTTAATAAATGCCACCTTTCAAAATAACCATTAATCGCATTTAATCGAAAATCATTAACCGTTAATCCAAAGTTGAAAAGAAATTGCACGTAAAATAACATCGCCCGAATAAATGGATATTAAAGCGCTTTCCCAGCAGTTATTTAACAACGTCAGAAAAGATAAAAAGTGAATATAATCCGCGTTCGTTAAACATAAAACACGATATCCGATGATGATTAAACTTAACAAAAAGCAGGTGTTAAAAGGGGTGAAAACAACGGTTAAAACTTTATATCCATTAAATCCATCGAGTAAAAAAATGACTTCCGATAACAGGTTAACTGTTATCATCATTTAAAAACGCGAATACCAAAGTATTAAATCTTTTATATCAAAAACGGATTTAACGCAATAAATACCATTTTTAAAAATAACCATTAATAGTATTTAATCGAAAATCATTAACCGTTAATCCAAAGTTGAAAAGAAATCGCATGTAAAATAACATTACCCGAATAAACGAATATTAAAGCGCTTTCCCAGCAGTTATTTAACAACATCAGAAAAGATAAAAAGTGAATATAATCCGTGTTCGTTAAACATAAAACACGATATCCGATGATGATTAAACTTAACAAGAAGCAAGAGTTAAAAGAGGTGAAAACAACGATTAAAACTTTATACCCATTAAATTCATCAAGTAAAAAAACAACTTCCGATAACAGGTTAACTGTCATCATCATTTAAAAACGAGAATACAAAGGCATTAAAACTTTTATATCAAAAACGGATTTAACGCAATAAATGCCATTTTTTAAAATAACCATTAATCGCATTTAATCGAAAATCATTAACCATTAATAAAAAGTTAAAAAGAAATCGCACGTAAAATAACATTGCCCGAATAAACGGATATTAAAGCGCTTTCCCAGCAGTTATTTAACAGCATCAGAAAAGATAAAAAATGAATATAATCCGCGTTCATTAAACATAAAACACGATATCCAATGATGATTAAACTTAACAAAAAACAGGTGTTAAAAGGGATGAAAACGACGGTTAAAACTTTATACCCATTAAATCCATAGAGTAAAAAAACGACTTCCGATAACAGGTTAACTGTCATCATCATTTAAAATCGCGAATACCAAAGCATTAAAGCTTTTATATCAAAAGCGGATTTAATTTAATAAATACAACCTTTCAAAATAACCATTAATCGCATTTAATCGAAAATCATTAACCGTTAATAGCGAGTTAAAAATAAACTCGTACGCAAAAGGATATTATTCGAATAGATGAGTATCAAACGTTTTATCGTCGGTTATTTAACAACATCAGAAAAGATAAAAAGTGAATATAATCCGCATTCGTTAAACATAAAACACGATATCTGATGATGATTAAACTTAATAAAAAACAGGTGTTAAAAGGGGTGAAAACAACGGTTAAAACTTTATATCCATTAAATCCATCGAGTAAAAAAAACTTCCGATAGCAGGTTAACGGTCATCATCATTTAAAAACGCAAATGCCGCCATATTAAATATTTTATATCAAAAGCGGATTTAACGCAATAAATACCATTTTTAAAAATAACCATTAATAGCATTTAATCGAAAATCATTAACCGTTAATCCAAAGTTGAAAAGAAATCGCACATAAAATAACATTACCTGAATAAACGGATATTAAAACGCTTTCTCGCCAGTTATTTAACAACATCAGAAAAGATAAAAAGTGAATATAATCCACGTTCATTAAACATAAAACACGATATCCGATGATGATTAAACTTAACAAAAAATAGGTGTTAAAAAGGAATAAAAACAACGATTAAAACTTTATACCCATTAAATCCATCGAGTAAAAAAACGACTTCCGATAACAGGTTAACTGTCATCATCATTTAAAAATGAGAACACAAAAGCATTAAAACTTTTATATCAAAATCGGATTTAACGCAATAAATGCCCCTTTTAAAAATAACCATTAATCGCATTTAATCGAAAATCATTAACCATTAATAAAAAGTTAAAAAGAAATCGCACGTAAAATAACATTGCCCGAATAAACGGATATTAAAGCGCTTTCCCAGCAGTTATTTAACAGCATCAGAAAAGATAAAAAATGAATATAATCCGCGTTCATTAAACATAAAACACGATATCCAATGATGATTAAACTTAACAAAAAACAGGTGTTAAAAGGGATGAAAGCGACGGTTAAAACTTTATGCTAATTAAATCTAAAATTGAAAAGAAATCGCACGTAAAATAACATTTCCCGAATAAACGGATATTAAAGCGTTTTTCCATCAGTTATTTAACTGCATTAGAAAAGATAAAAAGTGAATATAATCCGTGTTCGTTAAACATAAAACACGATATCCGATGATGATTAAACTTAACAAAAAGCAGGTGTTAAAAGGGATAAAAACAACGGTTAAAGCTTTATGTTCATTAAATCCGTCGAGTAAAAAAACGATTTCCGATAACAGGCTAACTGTCATCATCATTTAAAAATGCGAATACCAAAGCATTAAAGCTTTTATATCAAAAGCGGATTTAATTTAATAAATCCATCACCTTTCAAAATAACCATTAATGGCATTTAATCGAAAATCATTAACCGCTAATAGCGGGTTGAAAAGAAATTAGCACGTGAAGTCGAATGGAGTGAAAACGTCGTCAGACAGTACCAGACCTACCTGGCTGGCCGCTATCCGTTCAACCCCGAAGCCACCCAGGATGTGCCGCTCAGTGAGTTCGACCGCTTCTTCCGGCCCGGCG
>NZ_PUJU01000103.1 GCF_011189505.1 Photorhabdus tasmaniensis | reverse complement strand
ATATGCCTGGCGGCGATAGCGCGGTGGTCCCACCTGACCCCATGCCGAACTCAGCAGTGAAACGCCGTAGCGCCGATGGTAGTGTGGGGTCTCCCCATGTGAGAGTAGGGAACTGCCAGGCTTTAATTTTTTTGGGTTTGCGTTAATATTGACTGCGAGCCACTATTGCTGATATGGCTCAGTTGGTAGAGCACACCCTTGGTAAGGGTGAGGTCCCCAGTTCGAATCTGGGTATCAGCACCATGATAATATATAAAGAATTTGTCTGGCGGCGATAGCGCGGTGGTCCCACCTGACCCCATGCCGAACTCAGCAGTGAAACGCCGTAGCGCCGATGGTAGTGTGGGGTCTCCCCATGTGAGAGTAGGGAACTGCCAGACTTTATTTTAAGACGAAAAGGCCACCCAAAAAGGGTGGCCTTTTTGCATTTAGCGAAAAAACTAACTTTGTTTTCCAACTGTTTTCCATGTCTATAGACTGATAAACTACTTATTAAATAGCTTTATTGAGTATTGAGTAAATGCTTTCCCTTAAAGAGTTTAATACTTTTGGGTTATCAGCCCATGCTAAATGTTTAGATATAGCTGAATCTGCTGAATCTTTATTAGCTTTATGGCAAAAAGCTAAAAACCAAAAACAACCTGTACTACTGCTTGGCGGGGGTAGTAATGTCTTATTTACTGAAGATTTTGAAGGAACCGTGATTCTGAATAGAATCATGGGGATTCAATATCAGGAAACTGATGAATCATGGCGTCTACATGTAGGAGCGGGGGAAAATTGGCACGAATTAGTTTGTTATTCTCTTAAAAATCAGATTTATGGGTTAGAGAACCTAGCGTTAATCCCAGGTTGTGCTGGTGCGGCACCAATTCAAAATATTGGTGCATATGGTATTGAATTTAGAGATGTATGTGAGTACGTAGATGTCCTGAATCTGGAAACTGGAGAACAAACGCGTCTTAGTGTTGATGAATGTCAGTTTGGGTATCGAGATAGTGTTTTTAAGCATAAATATCAAGAAAATCATTTCATTATCTCTGTAGGCTTACTGTTGAAAAAAAATTGGCATCCGATGTTGAGCTATGGTGATTTAACTAGGTTGTTGAGAGGTAGTGTAACTCCTCAGCAGATTTTTGATTTAGTATGTACAATGCGCACCAGTAAATTACCTGATCCTGCAATAACAGGAAACGCAGGTAGCTTCTTTAAAAATCCAATTGTCAGTGCGGAAATTGCGGTAAAAATTAAAGAAAATTACCCTGATAGCCCCCAATATCCTCATGCTAATGGGATGTTCAAATTAGCGGCAGGTTGGCTTATTGAGCGGTGTAATTTAAAGGGTTATCGCATCGGTGGTGCATCTGTGCATCTCAGGCAAGCTCTAGTATTGATAAATCAGGGAAATGCGACAGGTAAGGATGTAATCGCATTGGCTGCCTATATTCGTCAGCAAGTGATAAGTAAGTTTGGTGTATTACTTGAACCTGAGGTGCGTTTTATTGGTTCTACAGGCGAAATTGATGCTATGGAATGTATTTCATGAAAGATATAACTGTACCATTACAATTGATTAAGATTTTATCTGATGGTGAAGTCCATTCTGGTCAACAACTGGGGCAAGATTTAGGGATGAGTAGAGCTGGAATTAATAAGCATATACAGACAATTCGTGAATGGGGAATTGAATTGGAAACTGCTCCTGGCAAAGGTTATAGCCTCATGGCACCTATGCAGCTACTTGATAAATCGACTATTTTGCAATATTTACCCCAGGATCGTATAGCTGTTTTGCCAGTTATTGATTCGACTAATCAGTATCTACTTGAACGTTTATCTGAGTTAAAGTCAGGGGATGCCTGTGTTGCAGAATACCAGTATGCTGGCAGAGGGAGGCGTGGACGGAAATGGATTTCGCCTTTTGGTAAGAATCTTTATTTATCTATGTATTGGCGCCTTGAACAAGGACCCGCTGCTGCAATCGGATTGAGTCTGGTTGTCGGTATTGTTATTGCTGAAGTATTGCATCGATTTGGCGCTGATAGAATTAGGGTAAAATGGCCAAATGATTTATATCTTGATGACAAAAAGTTAGCAGGAATTTTAGTCGAATTAATGGGAAAAACTGGTGATGCTGCTCAGGTTGTGATCGGTGCAGGTATAAATATTGCGATGGATCATAAGGACGAAGAATTTATTAATCAGCAATGGGTTAATTTGCAGCAGGCTGGAATTGAAATTGATCGTAATAAATTGGCTGTAGAAATAATACTTGATCTGAGGAAAGCTCTGATGCAGTTTGAAAATGAAGGGTTATCTTCATTTATTTCCCGGTGGTTTGAGTTAGATAATTTTATGGATAGACCAGTAAAATTAATTATTGGTAGTCAGGAAGTTTATGGCATAGCCAGAGGTATTAATCAGCAAGGTGCTTTGTTACTTGATCAGAATGGTGTAATCACTCCATATATTGGTGGTGAGATTTCTTTGAGAGGTTGTTAAGAACAACCGGAAGAGAGATGTCTTCCGGGTTCGGAAACTATTTTTACTTACGTAACCTAACGCTTTCAATAGTGTGATTAGTGCCTTTTGTCATGATTAGGCTTGCTCGTTCTCGCGTTGGTAGAATATTTTGATGTAAGTTTAATCCATTGATCTCTTGCCAGATATCAGATGCAATGTTTATGGCCTCTTCTTCTGATAATTTGGAATAACTGTGGAAATAAGAATCTGGATCTGAAAAGGCACCTTGGCGAAATTTTAGGAACCGACTGATATACCAACTCTGGAGTAATTTTTCTGGTGCATCGACGTAGATAGAGAAGTCGACAAAATCAGAGACAAATACATGATGTGGGTCATGGGGATAATCCATACCGCTTTGTAATACATTCAGGCCTTCCAGAATCAAAATATCTGGTTGTTTAATGAATTTTTGCTCATTTGGTACGATATCATAGGTAAGGTGAGAGTAGACTGGTGCAGATACTTGTTTGGATCCTGATTTAATATCAGATACAAATTTCACTAGGCTATGCATATCATATGATTGTGGGAACCCTTTCTTTTTCATCAATCCACGTTCATTTAGCACGCTGTTAGAATGTAGAAAGCCATCTGTAGTAATTAATTCTACACTTCTGTGTTCAGGCCAACGACTCAGCAGTGCTTGTAATAGACGTGCAGTAGTACTTTTGCCAACAGCAACACTGCCAGCAATGCCTATGACATAAGGGACCTTTTGTCCATCAGTGCCTAGAAATTGTTCGAGCACTGCTTGACGACGTAAATTTGAGCTGATATAAAAATTAAGTAAACGGGATAAAGGAAGGTAAATCTCAACAACTTCTTCTAAAGAAATTTCTTCATTGATCCCTTTTAAATCAATTAGTTCTTCTTTTGTTAATGTCAGTGGAACTGAATCACGTAGGGTTGCCCATTGTTCACGATTGAATTGCAAATATGGAGTAGCCAAAAAAGGTGCTTTTTTATTCATAAACCAACATCTGCCTGTTTGTGCAGGTTGGACAGGTTGTAATAAACAACCTGTCCCCGACAAAAAATAAATTGCATCATATCGACTGAGGAGCGACAGGCGTAGGCTTTTTTATATTTTTGGCGGTTTTTTTTGATAAGAAATGCAGAATTGTAAAAAATTGAGTTGCTTTACTTACTGCTAGTTTAGGTTGTTTGTTTAATGATGGAAATTTAACTGACGGCAAATGAAGTAATTTATCGAGTTTTATAGAGGATTATAATCAGTTCCACAATAGTTATAGATAATTTTTTGTTTGTTATTTGGCCTGAATCTATTGAAAAAAACAGCTGATTAGATAGAACCGAGTGTTTTGTGACCGAATGATCAGATTGAGGTGATTTTTTTGTTGCATAGAGTGTTCACACTGCCTAGAATGCGCAGCACTTGATGCCGGCATAGCTCAGTTGGTAGAGCAACTGACTTGTAATCAGTAGGTCCCGAGTTCGACTCTTGGTGCCGGCACCATTAAAAATTTGGATAGGGTGGGGTTCCCGAGCGGCCAAAGGGAGCAGACTGTAAATCTGCCGTCACAGACTTCGAAGGTTCGAATCCTTCCCCCACCACCAAACAATCAGATTTAGTCTTGAGTGTTCTGCTTGAGTAGTTACTCCAAGCTAAGCACATTGAGATACAATGTACAGCTGATTAAAGTTAGGTAGCCGAGTTCAATGCGGGCATCGTATAATGGCTATTACCTCAGCCTTCCAAGCTGATGATGCGGGTTCGATTCCCGCTGCCCGCTCCAAGATGTGCTGATATAGCTCAGTTGGTAGAGCACACCCTTGGTAAGGGTGAGGTCGGCAGTTCGAATCTGCCTATCAGCACCATTTCCTAATGTCCTTGTCTCCTAGTTTTCTTCCTGTAAGCAATATTCAACAAGCAGTAGCTTGGTTGATGTGGTGGAACCACCGATTCCGTGTCTTAGAGGGACAATCTAATGTCTAAAGAAAAGTTTGAACGTAAAAAACCGCACGTTAACGTTGGTACTATCGGCCACGTTGACCATGGTAAAACTACCCTGACTGCTGCCATCACTACTGTACTGGCTAAAACCTACGGTGGTAACGCTCGTGCATTCG
>NZ_PUJU01000102.1 GCF_011189505.1 Photorhabdus tasmaniensis | reverse complement strand
TTCCCCGACTTGCGAACCTTTCCGCCCTTTGTCACTGCGGCTTGCAGCCGGTTTGGGTGAACCAGACTTGGCCCTGACCTGGGGCAGACTTGACCCCGACTTGCCTTCATCAGCGCCAGACTTGCGCGAGTCATACACGCTATTGGTATCCTGATTTTCCGGTTCAATCAGGCCACACAGGTGAGCCGCCTCTGCTTTATCGCCATCCCATAGCAGTTCATATTGCAACAGATGGCCGCGACTGCCGCCGTGTATCAGCAGATATTCCATGTCACTCAGGCGCTGACAGTGGAGTTTAAGCTGGCTGTCACTCCAGTGGGTGTCACTGCGGATATCCCGGCGGGTAAAACGGATAGCGTTCACCGGGCGTTGCTGCGCTGTCGCCATTGCTTTCACCATTTGCTGTATCAGCAGCAACAGTTTTCGGGTCTGGGGCGGCATCTCATCCAGCGTGCGGCCTAATATCTCGTGGGCTAACCGGTTAGCCAGACGGATATCTTCTTGGGTGACTTCGATATATTCAAGCCGTTTGCCCCGGTGTTCCGCTGTCTTCACCTCGCGCTGGTACTGATGCAGCAGGGCAATACTTTGTATCAGGGTGAGATATTTCATGTGGTCGCGCCGGGTACGGGTTTTATCGCTCATGAACGTGAGCTGTGAAGCATAAGGGTTAACCACATTGAGCGGGCGTAACAGCCGCTGGGCGTTCTGATGCAGTTCGGTGATATACGTTTTTTCATTCTCGGCCAGTAAGCCTTCAAGGGTCTGCTTATGGCGCTGCAACGCATGGATAGCTTCGGTCTGTTCCCGCGATTCGTTCACCGTCAGCACCAGACAGCGGTTTAACAGCTCTTCATCGACATCTATCGCCGTGGTGGTCAACATCAGCATCACCGGCCCTTTCACCGTGTACTGTTTGGTGACCAGATTACCGGTAGCGTCATCTTTACCGGTTGAGGCAATGGTCAGTTCGCCGTCGCTTTGCAACAGCTTAAGCGCATAGGCGGCCTGCCGTACCCCTTCTTCTTCGGCTATCGCCAGTATCTTGTGTTGCAGGTTGGTTTCCCCCAGATAGAACAGACTCTGGCCGGTCATGGCGCTGTATTGCCGCCGTTCCTCTTCCGGTATCAGATTGAGTACCGCCTCCATCAGTGAGCTTTTCCCGGCAGCACTGCTGCTTTGTATCAGCACCGCCAGCGGACGGTCCAGCTTGCGACTGACGGCGGCTAAGTAACCGGCCAGCAGGTTAGTGGATTCGCCCACCACGCCACAGGCGGCTAAGTCAGCGGTGATGCGCTCGCTCAGGTGCGGGTCCTGCAACAGGGCTAACGCTGCGGCCCGCTGGTCCTCGCTCAGTTCGGGAACCGGCTGGGTTTCGGTTTGTTCACCGGCTCCGGCCTGTTGACACTGTTCCAGTACCAGCAACACCTGCCCCAGTGAACGCCGCAGGTCTCCTTCGGCCAGCCCCAGTTCGGTGGCCGCCAGCCGCGCATACCCGTTCCGGCTGCGGGCGCTCATCATGTCCACGCTGTCGGCGAACATCACACCGCTGTCGGTATCAACCACCTGAACATTGACTTTCATCACTGCCGCCCCGGCTTTCACCTGTGACCGGCCCCGGATACCCCACTGTTGTGTGCCCAGGGTGAGGGCTATCTCGCCGTTAGCGCCGGTTTCCCAGACCACATTCGGCATTGACGGCAACGCGGCTATCCCGGCGGCTAAGGCGCTGACCGTTTCCGGCACCGGAACTGGCTGATGTTCAGCCAGCGCGGCCCGCTCTGTGGCAATGGTTACCTGTACCTCTGCGGCCGCCTGCATCGACACGGCGCTGTCCAGCACCAACCCGAAGGCCCGTTCCGGTTCGGCGACCTGACACAGATAGCCGTTGGCATCCATGCCCGCGGGGAACACCACCCGGAACACGGCAATGCCGATGGCGGTCAGTTCGGCGGCCAGTTTTACCGCTGCCTCATTGCCGGCCGGATCGTTGTCGTAGGCGATCAAGACCTGCTTAACGCCCTGTCGCCGGAACGCCTGCCGCATCTCATCGGTGAAGCCATTTACCCCATAGGCGGCGGTGACATGGCGGTGACCCGCTACCCAGAACGACAGGGCGTCGATCAACGATTCGCAGAGGATGACCGTCCCTGAACTGAGCAGCGCCGGTTCATTCCATATGCCGCCATGCGCGCCGGGCAGGTACAGATGCAGCGGCGTTCCGCTGCGTAAGCGGTCGGTGATTTTGCGCCCGTAGATCTCGCGGATCTGACCGTTCGGGTCAATGACGGGTATCACCAGCGAACCGGTAAAGTGCTCATGTCCACTGTCGCGCATCAGCCCCACGGCCCGAAGACGGGCGCGGATCTGTGCGCCGGCCTGCACGGCCTTGATGGGCAGGCGATAGGCTAACGTGCGGTTGGCAAAGCCCAGTTTAAACCGGGCGACTAATTCCGGGTGGTTGAGCCGGCGTTTTTCCAGATAGGCCACGGCTTCGGGGGCATTCAGCAACGTGTGATGGTAGAACTCAACGACCCGGTTGAGCAGTGCCTGCCGTCCGGCGTCATCGTCGGCCAGCATGGCCGGTTCATCCGGTTGCACCAGCGGAGCCACCGACGGGTTATCTCCCAGTATCCCGCGCAGCTGTTCCACCGCCCGGCGCAGACTTAAGCCTTTGGTTTTCATTACCCAGTCCAGCACGGAGCCGCCGGCATCACAGCCAAAACAGTGATAGAGATTTTTTGCCGGTGAGATAACCATTGACGGGGTTTTCTCCTGATGGAACGGGCACAGCAGCACGTAATCTTTGCCGCGTTTAAAGAGCTGTCGCCCCTGTTGCTCCACCACGGCGACTAAGGAGACGGCGGCTTTCAGGTGCTGTAATTCTGCTTCCGGGATGCGTGCCATAAAACGACCTCCTAAAAAATGCGTCAAGAATCCATTGCTCTTTTATTTAGTATCTATTAAGATACCAATATAAAGCAAGCATTTTTTGGAGGGTAGAATGACAGCAAATTTCTCTGACTGGTTTAATTCGATGAGCATTGCTAACCGACTCATTGCCCTCCGTAAGCAAAAGGGCCTCTCACAGCAAGCATTGGCGGATGCCATTGGTATCCATGTGACTCAAGTCAAACGTTACGAAGGCGGGATTTCGTTACCTTCTCTGGAGGCAATTAAGAAGATCGCACAGACATTGCGGGTCACGACTGATTCACTGATATTTGAAGAAGATGAGCTACTACCTGATGCCGACTTGGCTCTACAGTTTCAGGCTATTAACAACATGCAGCCGGAGCAGCGAGAGGTGATTAGGGAGTTATTGGAAGGAATGATTATCAAGTACGAGGCTGAACGCTGGTCTTCTAAGATGAAGTGAGGGCAATAACGCAACGTATTCGGGCGGGCACCCAAATACGTTGCTCACCACAAGCAACTAAAAGAGGTAGTTACTATGGCTAAGGCGCATTCTAAAGCAGAAGCGGCAGTAAATAAAGCCGTGAAAACAGAACGTTATTACACGGTGGGTTATGTGCCGAACGGGGTCAACAACGCCACCCCGGCGATACATCTTAAGGGGCAGTGGCTTAAGCAGGCCGGGTTTGATACCGGCGGCCAGATTACAGTGAAGGTGATGGACGGTTGTCTGGTGCTCATTCCTGACAGTGAGGCCACGCAACAACAGCATCAGCAGTACCAGCGGCAACAGGCCCATCTGCGGGAGATTAAGCAGCAGATGCGGGCGCTGATAACCGGTTTTGTGGGTTAAGGGGAGAGCATGAGATGACGATAGTGATTGAACATTTACAGGATATTCAGTTAACCCACATTGAAGCGCTGGCCTTAGCCCAGCTGGTTAAGCGGCTGAACTGGTCAGAGATACGGGCGTGCGCGGTGAATGACGAAGAAGCATATCAGATCAAAGATGCAATCTATAAGCTTCAATCCGCGCTGGCTTACCGTGGGTATTCGCCACGGTAGATCACAAGAAGGCCGGAAGATCACAGGGATCTTTCCGGCTTGTTTTAAATGCTGCTAAATTCTATATTTTTAGAAGGAAAACCATCAGGGAATGACATGCATTTGACGTTTCTTGATAAAACACCTTCTAAAAAATCAATGAAATTTTCTTGCCTATATTCAACTTCTGGTGCCCTTGCCGCAATAATAGCGACATTCCATAAGTCACTATTATCTGACGATACAACCCAAAATATATAATCGCCGTTATCTGTAACTCCCATAGGAAGCAATCCATTAATATCAGGATAAAGAATAAACGGATAATAATCTGGATCAGATTCAACAAGGGACTGAAAATCTTCAATAATCCATTCTTTCTGTCTGAAAAAATTTAAATCATCATCTTCGCTAAATGGGTTAAATATAGTGATAAAATCAGCAATCCTACCTGTTCCATATTGGGTTATAAAATCAATATAGTCCTTAGGAAAAGAATGCTGTTTATCTATTAACGGCCACGTTTTACCTTCACCATTTTCATTAGGATGAACAGGCAAGGGCAATAGATTCTTTAAGCTCTCTATACTCATTATTTACATTCCTGGAGGGTTAAGAACGGTGACATATTCAAAGAAGCCCCCTGAACCTTCAGCTTTCATTGTAATACCTGCTGGTATTCTGGATGGTCCCTTATAAATAGGAATAGAACTCATTTCAACAACTTCTCCTTGTTCTAAGGCTTTTCTTATTCTACCTTCGACTCCACTCATGACAGGAGTATTAGCAGGTCTTTGTTGAAGAGTAACCAGGTTCCTAACATTATCACCAGAACCACCTAATTGTCGTCCGAGCAAATGACCCCTAGCTCTGTTAGAACTTTTTCCTGTAATAAATCCTGGCGGCTGTATATCAGGATTAGCGTGCGTACCTGTATTAATATGATCTTTATCTAAAGTGGCATGAACTCCTGTAGGGCGCCCTAAATGATCTAATTCGCCATATTTAATACTATTAGGACATCCTGTTAATCCGAGCGGATCAATCCAGTTCGCCGGATTATGGACATACGAATACGGATTCAGGCCCCCTCTCAGCCCAATCGG
>NZ_PUJU01000101.1:1990-5195 GCF_011189505.1 Photorhabdus tasmaniensis | reverse complement strand
ATTAAAGCCTGGCAGTTCCCTACTCTCACATGGGGAGACCCCACACTACCATCGGCGCTACGGCGTTTCACTGCTGAGTTCGGCATGGGGTCAGGTGGGACCACCGCGCTATCGCCGCCAGGCATATTCGTTTTATTCCGACCGTCATGTCGGCTCCGTTTCTCCGGGCCGCACCACCATCCGAACCAATCTCTCGAACAAGCTAAAAATTCTCTCTTCTCTCGCCCCAAAACACCTTCGGTGTTGTAAGGTTAAGCCGCTCGGTTCATTAGTACTGGTCAGCTCAATGCATCGCTGCACTTACACACCCAGCCTATCCACGTCTTCGTCTTAAACGTTCCTTCCGTGACCTTAAAGTCAAGGGAAGACTCATCTCAAGGCAAGTTTCCCGCTTAGATGCTTTCAGCGGTTATCTCTTCCGCACTTAGCTACCGGGCGATGCCATTGGCATGACAACCCGTACACCAGCGGTGCGTCCACTCCGGTCCTCTCGTACTAGGAGCAGCCCCTTTCAATCTTCCTACGCCCACGGCAGATAGGGACCGAACTGTCTCACGACGTTCTAAACCCAGCTCGCGTACCACTTTAAATGGCGAACAGCCATACCCTTGGGACCGACTTCAGCCCCAGGATGTGATGAGCCGACATCGAGGTGCCAAACACCGCCGTCGATATGAACTCTTGGGCGGTATCAGCCTGTTATCCCCGGAGTACCTTTTATCCGTTGAGCGATGGCCCTTCCATACAGAACCACCGGATCACTAAGACCTACTTTCGTACCTGCTCGAGCTGTCACTCTCGCAGTCAAGCTGGCTTATGCCTTTGCACTAACCTCACGATGTCCGACCGTGATTAGCCAACCTTCGTGCTCCTCCGTTACGCTTTGGGAGGAGACCGCCCCAGTCAAACTACCCACCAGACACTGTCCCCGATGCGGGTAACGCACCCGGGTGAGAACATCGAACCTTCAAGGGTGGTATTTCAAGGATGGCTCCGTGCAGACTGGCGTCCACACTTCTTTGCCTCCCACCTATCCTACACATCAAGGTTCCAGGTTCAGTGTCAAGCTATAGTAAAGGTTCACGGGGTCTTTCCGTCTTGCCGCGGGTACACTGCATCTTCACAGCGAGTTCAATTTCACTGAGTCTCGGGTGGAGACAGCCTGGCCATCATTACGCCATTCGTGCAGGTCGGAACTTACCCGACAAGGAATTTCGCTACCTTAGGACCGTTATAGTTACGGCCGCCGTTTACTGGGGCTTCGATCAAGAGCGTCGCACTTACGCGCTAACCCCATCAATTAACCTTCCAGCACCGGGCAGGCGTCACACCGTATACGTCCACTTTCGTGTTTGCACAGTGCTGTGTTTTTAATAAACAGTTGCAGCCAGCTGGTCTCTGCGACTGGCTTCGGCTCCGGACGCAAGGTCCTTCACCTGCTGCCAGCGTGCCTTCTCCCGAAGTTACGGCACCATTTTGCCTAGTTCCTTCACCCGAGTTCTCTCAAGCGCCTGAGTATTCTCTACCTGACCACCTGTGTCGGTTTGGGGTACGATTCAATATGACCTGATGCTTAGAGGCTTTTCCTGGAAGCCGGGCATCAACCACTTCACCGCCGTAGCGGTTCGTCATCACGCCTCAGTGTTGACAGCAGAACGGATTTGCCTGTTCTGCCCACCTGCACGCTTAAACCGGGACGACCGTCGCCCGGATGGCCTAGCCTTCTCCGTCCCCCCTTCGCAGTCACATTCAGTACAGGAATATTAACCTGTTTCCCATCGACTACGCTTTTCAGCCTCGCCTTAGGGGTCGACTCACCCTGCCCCGATTAACGTTGGACAGGAACCCTTGGTCTTCCGGCGAGCGGGTTTTTCACCCGCTTTATCGTTACTTATGTCAGCATTCGCACTTCTGATACCTCCAGCGGGCCTCACAGCGCCACCTTCACCGGCTTACAGAACGCTCCCCTACCCAACGACATCGCAATGTCGCTGCCGCAGCTTCGGTGCATGGTTTAGCCCCGTTACATCTTCCGCGCAGGCCGACTCGACCAGTGAGCTATTACGCTTTCTTTAAATGATGGCTGCTTCTAAGCCAACATCCTGGCTGTCTGAGCCTTCCCACCTCGTTTCCCACTTAACCATGACTTTGGGACCTTAGCTGGCGGTCTGGGTTGTTTCCCTCTTCACGACGGACGTTAGCACCCGCCGTGTGTCTCCCGTGATACCATTCTTCGGTATTCGCAGTTTGCATCGGGTTGGTAAGCCGGGATGGCCCCCTAGCCGAAACAGTGCTCTACCCCCGAAGATGAATGCACGAGGCGCTACCTAAATAGCTTTCGGGGAGAACCAGCTATCTCCCGGTTTGATTGGCCTTTCACCCCCAGCCACAAGTCATCCGCTAATTTTTCAACATTAGTCGGTTCGGTCCTCCAGTTAGTGTTACCCAACCTTCAACCTGCCCATGGCTAGATCACCGGGTTTCGGGTCTATACCCTGCAACTCATGCGCCCAGTTAAGACTCGGTTTCCCTGCGGCTCCCCTAAACGGTTAACCTTGCTACAGAATATAAGTCGCTGACCCATTATACAAAAGGTACGCAGTCACCCCTGTTTGCACAGAAGCTCCCACTGCTTGTACGTACACGGTTTCAGGTTCTTTTTCACTCCCCTCGCCGGGGTTCTTTTCGCCTTTCCCTCACGGTACTGGTTCACTATCGGTCAGTCAGGAGTATTTAGCCTTGGAGGATGGTCCCCCCATGTTCAGACAGGATACCACGTGTCCCGCCCTACTCGTTGAGTTCACACTTTGTGCATTTTGGTGTACGGGACTGTCACCCTTTACTGTGCGCCTTTCCAGACGCTTCCACTAACACACAAACTGATTCAGACTCTGGGCTGCTCCCCGTTCGCTCGCCGCTACTGGGGGAATCTCGGTTGATTTCTTTTCCTCGGGGTACTGAGATGTTTCAGTTCCCCCGGTTCGCTTCGTTTGACTATGAATTCATCAAACGATGATGCAACGAATTGCACCGGGTTTCCCCATTCGGACATCGCCGGCTGTAACGCTTCATATCAGCTTACCGACGCTTTTCGCAGATTAGCACGTCCTTCATCGCCTCTGACTGCCTAGGCATCCACCGTGTACGCTTAGTCGCTTAACCTCACAACCCGAAACTGTCTCGGGGTGCAAAATGTTGAGAGACC
>NZ_PUJU01000101.1:0-1960 GCF_011189505.1 Photorhabdus tasmaniensis | reverse complement strand
AGTATTCAATTTTCAGCTTGTTCCAGATTGTTAAAGAGCATTTATCGTTAAGCCGACTTCAGCAAAAATCCGCTTAACGATAACCTGACAACGGCTTTCACCCGTCATCACCGCAAGTGGCGTCCCCTAGGGGATTCGAACCCCTGTTACCGCCGTGAAAGGGCGGTGTCCTAGGCCTCTAGACGAAGGGGACACAATGGCCGGCTTCGCAGACGCGTCTTGCTCTACTTTCATCAGACAATCTGTGTGAGCACTGCACTCAACTGCATCTCAGGTAAGGAGGTGATCCAACCGCAGGTTCCCCTACGGTTACCTTGTTACGACTTCACCCCAGTCATGAATCACAAAGTGGTCAGCGCCCTCCCGAAGGTTAAGCTACCGACTTCTTTTGCAACCCACTCCCATGGTGTGACGGGCGGTGTGTACAAGGCCCGGGAACGTATTCACCGTAGCATTCTGATCTACGATTACTAGCGATTCCGACTTCATGGAGTCGAGTTGCAGACTCCAATCCGGACTACGACAGACTTTATGTGTTCCGCTTACTCTCGCAAGTTCGCTTCACTTTGTATCCGCCATTGTAGCACGTGTGTAGCCCTACTCGTAAGGGCCATGATGACTTGACGTCATCCCCACCTTCCTCCGGTTTATCACCGGCAGTCTCCCTTGAGTTCCCACCATCACGTGCTGGCAACAAAGGATAAGGGTTGCGCTCGTTGCGGGACTTAACCCAACATTTCACAACACGAGCTGACGACAGCCATGCAGCACCTGTCTCAGAGCTCCCTTAGGCACAACCCCATCTCTGAGGTCTTCTCTGGATGTCAAGAGTAGGTAAGGTTCTTCGCGTTGCATCGAATTAAACCACATGCTCCACCGCTTGTGCGGGCCCCCGTCAATTCATTTGAGTTTTAACCTTGCGGCCGTACTCCCCAGGCGGTCGATTTAACGCGTTAGCTCCGGAAGCCACTCCTCAAGGGAACAACCTCCAAATCGACATCGTTTACCGCGTGGACTACCAGGGTATCTAATCCTGTTTGCTCCCCACGCTTTCGCACCTGAGCGTCAGTCTTCGTCCAGGGGGCCGCCTTCGCCACCGGTATTCCTCCACATCTCTACGCATTTCACCGCTACACATGGAATTCTACCCCCCTCTACGAGACTCTAGCCAACCAGTCTTGGATGCCGTTCCCAGGTTAAGCCCGGGGATTTCACATCCAACTTAATTGACCGCCTGCGTGCGCTTTACGCCCAGTCATTCCGATTAACGCTTGCACCCTCCGTATTACCGCGGCTGCTGGCACGGAGTTAGCCGGTGCTTCTTCTGCGGGTAACGTCAAGAATTGACTCTGTTCAAATCAACCCCTTCCTCCCCGCTGAAAGTACTTTACAACCCGAAGGCCTTCTTCATACACGCGGCATGGCTGCATCAGGCTTGCGCCCATTGTGCAATATTCCCCACTGCTGCCTCCCGTAGGAGTCTGGGCCGTGTCTCAGTCCCAGTGTGGCTGGTCATCCTCTCAGACCAGCTAGGGATCGTCGCCTAGGTGAGCCATTACCCCACCTACCAGCTAATCCCATCTGGGTTCATCCACGGGCGTGAGGCCCTTTCAGGTCCCCCACTTTGGTCTTGCGACATTATGCGGTATTAGCCACCGTTTCCAGTGGTTATCCCCCGCCCTCGGGCAGATCCCCAGACATTACTCACCCGTCCGCCGCTCGTCAGCAAAAGTGCAAGCACTTTCCTGTTACCGCTCGACTTGCATGTGTTAGGCCTGCCGCCAGCGTTCAATCTGAGCCATGATCAAACTCTTCGATTAAAAGCTTGATGCTCAAAGAAACTGACTGTTATTTCGTCATGAATTAACTGTTGTTCACTCTTCAAGACTTTAGTGTATTTTTTTGTGATACGGTCTTGTGAGTGCCCACACAGATTGTCTGATTAATTGTTAAAGAGCAG
>NZ_PUJU01000100.1 GCF_011189505.1 Photorhabdus tasmaniensis | reverse complement strand
ACCGGCGCAGGCAGGCCGTCTTCCTGACCGGTAAGATACGCTTGTACTTCGCGATTCATCACATCCAGCGTGGTATGGTCACCAATCAGGTGATGCAGCAATTCCAGTAGTAACCAGCGGCCATCGGTCTCCTGAGCCACGACAAAACGCAGCAGCGGTGCCTGACCTAAATCAATACGATAATGACGGGGATTAAAACGTTGAACCAGTTGATCACCCACCGGCCCATCAGCCGGGTCCAACGTCAATTCAATGACCGACAACGGTGCCTGACGCCAGACCACCTGCGCTGGCACTGACAATCCTTGCCAGATAAAGGCCGTTCGCAGAATATCGTGCCGATCAACCATCTGCTGTACTGCGGCCAAATAACGGTCCAACAGCAGCCGGTCAGCAAAAGCCATCTGGCTGATCACCAGATACGGATCCCCTTCATTTGCCAATAAGTGGTGGAACAAAATGCCATCCTGCAATGGCGACAGGGCATAGATATCCTGAAGATTAGCTACCCCACCCGGCACTTGCCCGACGATACGGTCAATGTCAGCCTGAGTCAGATCGATCAACGGTAACATCACCGGGGTGAGTGTCGTCGTCGCTGACGTAATGACATTCGGTGGCACCACCACGGCCCGGTGCTGCCCCAACGTTCGAGCCAGTTCAGACAACACCGGCGACTGGAACAGGTCACGCACCGCCAGTGTCAGCCCCAAGTTACGCAGGCGTTCAATCATGCGTACCGCGAGCAGTGAATGGCCGCCCAGAGCAAAGAAGCTGTCATGCCGGCTGACCTGTTCAACCCCCAGTAATTCACGCCAAATAACCGACAGGGCGATTTCTGTTTCGCCTTGCGGTGCCGCGTAAACCTGACGGGCAACGGCTTCACCATCCGGTGCCGGTAGCGCATGACGATCCAGCTTACCGTTCGGGGTCAATGGAAGCGCCTCCAGACGCACAAAGGCCGACGGCACCATATAGTCAGGTAAAGTTGCACTCAAGTGGGCACGCAGGCTATTCGCCAGCCCCTCATCCACGGGTGCCACCACATAAGCGACCAGACGTTTATCCTGCGCTTCTCCCAACGCCAACACCACCGATTCACGTACCGCCGGGTGTTCTATCAGCCGGGCTTCAATTTCCCCCGGTTCAATGCGGAAACCGCGGATTTTCACCTGCTGGTCATTACGGCCCAGGAATTCCAGATTGCCGTCCGACAGGTAACGCGCCAAATCCCCGGTGCGGTACATGCGCGCATCCGGGTTGTCACTGAACGGATCGACCAGGAAACGTTCCACCGTTAATTCTGGCCGGTTCAGATAACCCCGCGCCACACCCGCACCACCAACATACAATTCACCGATTGTCCCCAACGGTACTGGCTGGCCGTATTTATCCAACAGATAGAGCGTTAAATCCGGGATACGCGTACCAATAGGACTGGTTATCTGCGCCACATCATCATGATTTAGCACCCGATAAGTCACATGAACCGTTGTCTCCGTGATACCGTACATATTCACCAACCGGGGCGACGTCTCTTCACGCAGGCGATACCACGGCCGCAACATACCGGGATCAAGGGCTTCTCCCCCAAAGATGATATAACGCAACTGGTCCGGTAATGGGTTGTCGACATAGCTGGCAATAAAGGCTTTGAAAGCACTCGGCGTCTGATTCAACACGGTGATACCGTGCTGACACACAAATTGATGCAGTTCCTGAGGTGAACGAGCGATCGCGTGTGGCACCAGAACCAGTTTAGCGCCGTAACGTAACGCTCCCCATAATTCCCATACCGAGAAATCAAAGGCGATGGAATGCAACAGGCACCAAATATCTTGCCGGTTAAAGTGATACCAAGATTCAGTCGCCTCAAACAAACGCAAGATATTACGATGCTCGACCATCACCCCCTTCGGCATCCCCGTCGAACCAGAAGTGTAAATCACATACGCCAGGTGCCGGGATGTCAGTTCAGGAACCTGCGGGTTAACATCCGGTTGATCCGACAGGGTATTATTCGGGTCGAGCACGGTCAGTGCAGCCAGCGTTTGCTCGTTCAGCGCATCACGCCCGGGGTTATCCGCCAGCAAAATAGCCGGAGCCGCATCCGTCAGAATATGGGCCAGACGCTCACCAGTATAGACCGGATCTAACGGCACATACGCGCCGCCGGCTTTCAGCACCGCCAATACCGCCACCACCATTGCCGGTGAACGTGACACACAAATCGCCACCCGCTGCTCGGGTACTACACCCAGTGCAATCAGTTGATGGGCCAACCGGTTGGCTCGGGCATTCAATTCTGCATAACTGAAGAGCTGATCTTCATACACTAACGCTGGCGCATCAGGGGCTTTCGCCACCTGCTGTTCAAACAATTGATGAATGCATAACTGGTCAGGAGAGGCAGTTTCCGTCACGTTCCAGGTTTTTAACAACAACGTACGCTCCGCTTCTGGCAGAATTTCCAACTGCCGTACCGGCGTTTCCGGAGCCTGTTCCAATACCTCCACCAAGCTCTCCAGTGCCTGTTGCATATAGTCGCACAGGTTTTTCGGATCAAATGGTTGTACTACCTGAACCGTCAGCCCCAGAGATTCACCACAATCCTCCACCGACAGCACTAACGGATAGTTGGTTCGCTCCTGTGCACCAATAAACTCAATGCCGCTTATCAGCTCATCTGACGGTGCCGATAGGGCATTATGCCGATAGTTCAACAAGCTGCTAAAGAGGGGGATATCCCCCTGTACACCACTGCAACGCTGGGCCAACGCCAATGAAGCATGTTCATGTTCCAATAGTCCGGCCAGTCGGGTATGGGCAGCCTGCACGCTGTCCCGTACCGATGTATCATCCATATCCAGCCGCAGCGGCAACGTATTGATAAACAATCCCATACTGCTGTCTGTTCCTTCCCCGGCCTGCATACGCCCAAACAGTACGGTGCCGAACACCACTTGCTCCTGTCCACTGGTACGCGACAACACCTGGGCCCAAGCCAAATGACACAGGGCCGCCAGACTGACGCCCAAATGTCTTGCCTGATGACGCAAACGGTTATTTAGCCCAGCTGACAACATCCGGTGAGATTCCGCCACCTGCGAGCCATCACGATGCACTTCCGTCAAGCCAAACGGCAATGTTGGTTCATCTACCGCTGCCAACATGTCAGTAAAGAAACGGGTGTGTTCTTCCTGACTGACACCCAGCCGGCCCTGTGCCACCAGATGGCGGAACGGCACCGGCTCAGACAGGCTATCCTGCTGTCCGTCTAGGCAAGCTTGTACTTCACGGTTCATTACGTCCAGTGTGGTATGGTCGCCAATCAGGTGATGCAGCAATTGCAGGACAATCCAACGACCATCCATTTCCTGTGCCACCACAAACCGCAACAACGGTGCCTGATTCAGGTCAAGACGATAATGACGGGGATCAAAACGTTGCGTTAACTGATCGCAAACCGGCCCGTCAGTCGGATCTAGGGTCAGCTCCATCACTGACAACGTGGCTTGACGCCAAACCACCTGAGCCGGCACAGATAGTCCTTGCCAGATAAAAGCGGTCCGCAAGATATCATGACGATCGATCACCTGTTGCACTGCCGCTAAGTAACGGTCTAGCAAGGATCGGTCAGCAAAAGCCATCTGACTGACCACCAGATACGGATCCCCTTCGTTTGCCAGTAAGTGGTGGAACAAAATACCGTCCTGCAATGGCGACAGGGCATAGATATCTTGAATATGGGTCATCCCACCCGGCACCTGCCTGACGATGCGGTCAATGTCAGCCTGAGTCAGATCGATCAGTGGCAACATTTCCGGTGTGAGTGTCGTCGTCGCTGACGTAATGACATTCGGTGGCACCACCACAGCCCGGTGTTGCCCCAACGTTTGAGCTAGGTCTGATAACACCGGAGACTGAAACAAGTTACGCACTGCCAACGTCAACCCCAAGTGACGCAAACGTTCAATCATCCGTACCGCAAGCAGAGAATGACCACCCAACGCGAAGAAATTGTCATGTCGGCTAACCTGCTCAACGCCCAGCAACTCACACCAAATTGCCGCTAATGTGATTTCCGTATCCCCTTGTGGCGTTTCATAAACCTGACGGGCAAACGCGTCATTATCCGGTGCCGGTAGCGCTCGGCGATCCAGCTTACCGTTCGGGGTCAACGGAAGTGCATCCAGCCGCACAAAGGCCGTTGGTACCATATAATCCGGTAAAATAGCGCTCAGATGGGTACGCAGGCTATTTGCCAGCCCCTCATCCGCTGTTGCCACCACATAAGCCACCAGACGCTTATCCTGCGCATCCCCTAATGCCAACACGGCAGATTCACGCACCGCTGGGTGCTCTGCCAACTGGGCTTCAATTTCTCCCGGTTCAATGCGGAAACCGCGGATCTTAACCTGCTGGTCGTTACGACCGACAAACACTAGATCCCCTTCCGGCAGATAACGGGCCAAATCCCCGGTCCGGTACATACGCGCATCCGGTTTATCACTAAACGGATCGATAAGGAAACGGTCCGCCGTCAACTCAGGGCGATTCAGATAACCCCGCGCCACACCCGCACCACCAACATACAATTCACCGATTGTCCCCAACGGCACTGGCTGGCCGTATTTATCCAACAGGTAGAGCGTTAAATCGGGAATACGTGTACCGATAGGGCTGGTTATCTGTGCCACATCATGGGGACTCAGTTCCCGATAAGTCACATGAACCGTTGTCTCCGTGATACCGTACATATTCACCAACCGGGGCGACGTCTCTTCACGCAGGTGATACCACGCCCGCAACATCCCCGGATCGAGGGCTTCTCCCCCAAAGATGATATAACGCAACTGGTCCGGTAATGGGTTATCGACATAACTGGCAATAAAGGCTTTGAAAGCACTCGGCGTCTGATTCAACACGGTGATACCGTGCTGACACACAAATTGATGCAGCTCTTGAGGTGAACGGGCGATCGCATGTGGCACCAGAACCAGTTTAGCGCCGTAACGTAACGCTCCCCACAATTCCCATACCGAGAAATCAAAGGCGATGGAATGCAACAGGCACCAAATATCTTGCCGGTTAAAGTGATACCAGGATTCAGTCGCTTCAAACAAACGCAAGATATTACGATGCTCGACCATCACCCCCTTCGGCGTCCCCGTCGAGCCAGAGGTGTAAATCACATACGCCAGATGTCGGGCAGTCAGCGCAGGGACCTGTGGATTACTGTCCGGTTGATCAAGCAAGGTATTCGGGTCAAGCACAGTCAGCGCAGCCAACGTTTTCTCGTCCAGCGCATCACGTCCGGTATTATCCGCCAGCAAAATAGCCGGGGCCGCATCGGTCAGAATATGAGTCAGACGCTCCCCGGTATAGACCGGATCCAGTGGCACATAGGTGCCACCGGCTTTCAGCACCGCCAATACCGCGACCACCATTGCCGGTGAGCGCGCCACGCAAATAGCCACCCGCTGATCCGGCTCTACCCCCAGCGCAATCAGCTGATGGGCCAGCCGGTTAGCCCGGGTATTTAATTCCGCATAACTGAGGGTTTGTTCTTCATACACTAACGCTGTGGCATTCGGGGTTTTCTCCACTTGTTGTTCAAACAATTGATGGATACATAACGCGTCAGGATAAAGGGTTTCCGTCGCGTTCCAGGTTT
>NZ_PUJU01000099.1 GCF_011189505.1 Photorhabdus tasmaniensis | reverse complement strand
AAAACTGACAAAAGTGAAGTATGACCGGCTGGTTAAAAAACTGGAGGAAAACCCGCGGATCCTACGGGAACCGGATACAAAGCCCCTTGGTGATGGGCTTTACGAGATCCGCACAATGGGTAACGACATCGCTCGCGGTATTTGGGTTTATGAAGCGGGTAGCAAGATCTATATGCTCCGCATCTTCATTAAAAAAAACCAAAAGACGCCAAAAAACGAAATCGAGCTAGCTAAACGAAGACTAGAGGAAATCAAACGTGAAATTGAAAACTCATGACGAATTACACGCTGAATGGATGAAAGACCCCGAGTACCGGGCAGCATACGAAGCCGAAGAGCGAAAAGAAAAATTACAGGCGCTGCTAGCTGAATGGCGGTGCAATGCAGGCATCACACGTGCCCAAGTAGCAGAACGTATGGGAGTTAAGCCACCGACTGTCTCTCGCATGGAAAGCAATATAAATAAGGCCAGCATAGATACCCTTGCACGTTATGCCCGAGCTTGCGGTGTCGAAAAACTCCAAATAACACTTTAATTTTAGCCACATCCCCCAGTATCTTTATCATGAAATTTGATTAAGATACTGGGCGATAGAGAGAAGACTGACTCGATTGCTATTAATCTCCACAGTAAGAGTATAGACAACACCTTTTTTCGTTAATCGTCACATTTAATTTCAGTGCTAACGACAAAATATGGAAATCAGTACGCTAGATAAATAGTAATTTACAAAGATAGCAGTTATAAACTTACCAGTTTCTTGTTTGCTTGTATAAAACGGGAGCGAATAAAACTAAAGTTCGGAAGATCATACGTCAGAACGATAGGATATAAAATAAGAACTCTATAAAATGAAATTGAAAAAGTACAACAACTGGCAATCGATGAATGTATTTTTATATTTATATATCAATAGGATGTCGTGTGGTGGCAGAAAGTAGTTTAGCTTTCGATAAAAAATAAAATGATATTCAATTTTTTATCTAGCCAAGTTATCTATTAATATTATACTATGCATCCTCTGCTATATAAAACGAAGAGGTCAAAAAAGTGTTCTTTTCATGCTAAATGAACTATATTACGAAAGTTAAGTACAGCGCCTAGGAGGTAGTTAGAAAGAATAACACTAGGTACTGTAAGCTTTTAATGAAAAAATAGCTATAATGCTTTTATTTTAAAACCATCTGTATAAATTTTTTGAAAAAATGATGGGTACCATGTCTGTTTATAATTTTGAGTATTATCTGAATGAAAATATTTATCATTAACCTAAAGAAAGATTTAGAACGAAGAAAATCAATACAATATCAAGCTGAAAAATTAGAGCTTAATGTTGAATTCATTGAAGCTATAAATGGCAGGGAGCTGTCACAAGATGAAGTTAAAGTACTTTGCCCAGATTTTGACAAAAGTGAAATAACTTTGGGCGAGCTAGGTTGCTCTTTAAGCCATTTAAAAATTTACGAAAAAATGGTTAAAGAAAATATACAACTAGCTTTAGTTATGGAGGATGATGCTGAAATAGGCAAAGATATCAGCGGAATACTTGATGCCTTAATAACTATAAACAATAACAAACCTCATGAACCAAATCTTTTATTATTAAGCAAAGTTAATGAGTATATAGATGCATTCAAAAAACCGCTTGTTAAACATTACCATGTAGTCAATGTTATTGATGCAGCTTTAGCTCATGGATATGTTATAAATAATAAAGCGGCGCAAAACTTACTTCATTATTTGCAACCAGTTTGGTTAGTTGCCGATGAATGGAAATTGCTCAGAGAAAATAATATAGTTAAATTAAAAGCTGTTATCCCACCAGTTATAAATCTCACAGAATATTCTCATAATTCATCTATAGGAAATGAAGGCCGTTCAGCAAATAGCGAACTAGATATACAAAAAAGAAAGCGCAGATTCTTAACAGCCTTACGTTTGATTTTTTGGCGTATATTTATCCGGTCATGGGTGAAAAAAGTAAGGCCATAATTTTTCATGACCGTAGGAATAATAAGTTATGTAGAATTGTGATCTACATAACAACGTTTTGCTATATGCCAAGTTAACTGGTTTGGTTTTCCCTAAATAAAATTTCAAAATTGTAGATTACTTGAAGGGAACTCAGTCCGATTTTTGCGATCTGATTAATCGTCAAATCAAATCATTAACTGGACTGAGTCATTCCAATCATAGCACCAGTATCCTGAAATGAACGCTGCCAGATGAAAAAAATTATCCATAAAACCAGGGATAAAGATTATGCACTCAGGTTGATGCTACATCAGGGAACGTCAGTTTCTCATGTCGCCAGAACCCTTTGTACAGCGCGCTCTTCGGTCAATCGGTTATATGGATTAGAAGGACTCAAAAGCCTACCCGTTGGCAAACCTCCAATGTGGAAACTTGTAATAACTAGGGTTACATCACTTGATTTAGAAAAGAACATAATATTTACTCATAGATTTTTATGAAAACCACTATTATTTGATATGACGAAAAGTAAATCACACGGATTTCTTAATTGATTGAAAAAATCACATTTAATAGTCATCCGATAATAACTTACTAGATTTTATAAGTATAATTTCTACTATGCTAAAAGTTAACTCCATATTTAGAGCATCATCTTTTATCATGATAGTAGTCTCAACAAGATTATTTAATCCTAATTTCCTCCCTGCATTTTTTAAACAATACCAGTTCTTAAATCATTCACAATTATGCCTGAAATTTTAAATTTTGTGATATCACTCGAAAAAATGAACTTAAAGTGCACCGGTATACTCTGTCCCTTATATAGAGTACAGCATTCCTCTTTGTGAGATATCAAATTATTCTGACATTGCATAGCAAGGAATATATAGTATAGTACTAATGACTGGATAAAGAGATTGGAGCCTAGTTTTCCTTGTTTTTTGAAAGCTAAACTACTTTTTACTACTACACGATACCCTACTGATTGATAAATATGAAAATCATAAAAAAACACCTAATTAAGCTATTGTCAATTGTTACACTTTTCATCTTTTGCTTTACACAGCTTTGGGTTACTGTTTACAAATAGGTTATGTACTTTCTCTATTTTCCTTTTGCTAAACTATGTTTTATGGAGTTCTTATGATTGTAGCTCTAAATTATGCTCCTATCGGGCTGATGTATGGTCCGCCAGGCTTTAATTCTATCCTATCCCCATTTTATATAAGCAAGCAAGAAACGGGCGAGTTTATAACTGCTACCCTCGCAGATTACTATTCATTTAGTGCAATGATCTTCATATTTTTCCTGTTAGCACTAAAGTTAGATATGACAGTTAACAGAAAAGTGAGTATTTTCTTGCTCTCACTAGTGTTGATTACTATACTGCATCACCTAACGAAAGCCTACGTTAATGAAACTGTGTGTAAAAAATTCATAATCCTATTATTCTCAAGAGATAATCCACTGTTAAGCATAGGCTGCATATTTATCAACGGCATCTGCCAAGGACCTAAGGAAATAGATGATGGATGGTTAAATGGAATGTCATGTCAGCGCATACGTCCTGAGATATATAACACAGAGGTTTTCAGATTACATCTTGCTTTTCTATTCTCTAAATTGATGAAAAAAGAAAAGTCAGATATTATTGTTGCGATAGATCCACTAAGTTGCTACACAGCAATTCCCAATTTATATGATTCAAACTATTTAAAAAAGTGAAATTGATACTTAATATTTTATAATATCAACCAATCAACATAAGAGAGATGATAGTGCAAGGTTTACGTTCACATTCCGAAAAAAAATTATCAATTATAGTTACAGCTCATAACTTAGAGGATTTAATAGGAAGATGCTTAAAAAGTATAATAGAATGCCTATACAAAGTGCCTTATGACGATTATGAAGTGCTGATGATTGATGATAATTCATCAGATTTAACCACAACTATTTTAAAGATGTTTGAGTCTGAAAATGAATCATTTCATTATGTCAAAACATCGTTTCATAATATAGGTAAAGTCAGAAACTATGGTGTAAATATTAGTAGAGGAAAGTATATAACCTTCATTGATGGTGACGACAGTCTTGCAAAATTTAATATGGGAAAAGTTATATCATTATTAGATGATAACTCTCCTGACATACTTTTATCAAAGATGCATGAAGTGTTTAAGCCATCCGAAGAGGTAGTAAAAGCTCATATAGGAAAACCAATAAAGTTAAGTAAGAATAAAGCAATACAAAAATTTTTAATCCATAAAGATTTTCAAGCTCATCTATGGGGTAAATTTTTAAAAAGAGACTTATTTTATTCGCTTAGATTCCCTGAAGTGACATGCTATGAAGATGCTTTAGCATTTCCAATATTATTAAATAATTGCGAGAAAATATATTATATTGACGAAAAAATATATAATTATATAAAACATAGTGGAAGTCTATCAAGCTATATTGACTCAGATAAAGCAGATCTAATGGCAGATGCTGTTAAGTGCATGTTTGATACTTTTGGAGCTCACTTTAATAGTCTTACTGCATGTCACGCTATTGACCTAGTTAATAAGCATAAAGAAAAGTTGTCAAAAGAAAAATATGATCTATTAGTTAATAGATTAAACTCATTATCCAAAATAAAATTCTATTTTGATCCTAAAGTACGTATGAGTTTTAAACGCAAACTTTTCAGCATCAAATTATAAGAAATAAATTAAAATAGCCAGTAATTTAATCTGGCTTTCACCTTTATAGATACATTTCTTATTCAGACAAACCAATAGGTAGAATCTTCCATGTAAATCAATAAACTTAGTATGCTAACCTGTAATTTAAAATGAAGTCATTTGTTTTGACACTATGAAAGTAGTGTTTTTTTTGTTACCATATCAACTGAGAGTAAATTTTATATTATAAAGGTCAGTGAGTAGATATTATGTTCTTTTCTGATTCAAGTGATGTTACCCTAGTTATTACAAGTTGTGGTCGATTTGATTTATTAAAGCAAACTATTGAGTCATTTGATAAGTATAATTCTTATCCTATACAACAGGTTGTTATAACAGAAGACTCTGGAGATAAATCTATTTATTCTGTTATACCTGAGCACTGGTTACCATACTGTGAAATTATTTTAAACAATCCTAAACTAGGACAAATCAAGTCAATTGATCTAGCATATAGTAAAGTAAAAACTGACTATATCTTCCATTGTGAAGACGATTGGCTTTTCTATAGAGATAAATTTATCGAAGATTCTTTTGTTGCTTTGAAATCTGATAAAAACATACTCCAAGTATGGCTCAGAGATTTAAAAGAGGATGTAATGTTTCATTATCCATTCCATTACCCTAGTAATTTCAGAGAATTAGAGGGTGTTTACTTTTCTACTCTGGAAAGTAATGACTCCAGATGGATGGGGTTTAGTTTTAATCCAGGGCTTAGAAGAAAATCAGATTATGAATTATTTATGCCCTACAATCTGGCTGGTGACACAGAAATGACACTATCGAAGAAGTATGCCAAAATAGATAAATATGTAGTTATTTTGGATAAAAGTGCAGTTAGGCATATTGGTTGGGATGACCATATAAAAACGGATGAAGAGATAAGACAAAGAAAGCTAAAGAATAAAAGGAAAATAAAGTATTTTACTTTTGGGGTAATTACAGGGTGTATTTTAATGTATTTAATTAAAGGATTTTAATTAATATCTATTTGATTTATGAGTATTAGTGAGTGATTTAATAATCTAATTATAATGGTTATGCACACACTTAATGCAATATAGGGGGGGCTGGTTCCCGCAAGATTCGCGGGTTTTCCTCCAGTTTTTTAACCAGTTGGTCATACTTCACTTTTGTAAATTTC
>NZ_PUJU01000098.1 GCF_011189505.1 Photorhabdus tasmaniensis | reverse complement strand
GGGGAGAGTTGACTTTACTTTGGTATTTTTGTCAGTAACTCATTAACCTTATCGGTATCTTCTGGATGAAGTTTTAGATATTTTTCACAGGCTAATCTGACATAGTGATAACAGGTTTCTTCACTGATTGTTATCGTATCTTCATCAGTTGGTGGATAACCAACAGCAAACTGAACACCTTCAAAATGTTCATTTTCATCATAACTATTTATGTCAGGAAAAAAGCAATATACACCATCTAGTATAAAAGAGTCTTTTTGGATAATATTTTCTACGGCATCTAAAAAACGATTGTCATTATACATAAGATCAAAATAGCTTTTTATGATCCAATCAAAATTAGAATGATCATAAGGTAGCTCAAATAAAAATTTCATTTATTATGTCCTATTTTGGATGGAAGTTACTTATCCCACCTGTTTTCTTATCAAGATATACCCTAAATGTAACACCACTTGTTGTAGCATCATATGCTTGTTGGCCTCTAGCTATAGCTTGTTTGTAACCACTGGTAGCTGCTTGTTGACCTAACTCTAACATTTTCTTATCAGTAAAAATTTTAGGATCATAGATAGTCTTTTCAAATGGTTTTGAACCATTACCTTTGAAGTGAGTAATTTCACCTGTTTGAGGATGTTTAGCTGGTATTTTATATTCAATATGTGTAATACCTTTCACACCTGTAGGTGTTTCACTTACAATTTTTACGTTATATTGTTTTACTGCTGCATTAAACGCATCAGCATTGTGTGCCCCACTAATACCTGATTTTTGAGAAAAACCATCTACAGTCGCTAAATGCTTCGGCTGGTTAATCTGGAAACTGATACCTTCTGGGGTTGTGATGGTCGTCGTCCCCTTTCCAGCATACAACTTCTCTTTTTCAATCAAGCGAGTTACAGCATGGGTATCAGGTTTGGCATTGCTTAACAGCGGTTTTGAGGCATCCCTCAATTCTCCTGCCAGATTTTTCGCACCTTCTTGGGTATTGCCTAATATTTTTACGGCTCCGGTCGCTAAAACGCCCGTGCCAACCGCCGCTTCTGGCGCAATAGTATCCGCAACAAAAATGCCCACGTTATTCAGGCACAGAGCTGGATTAGTCTTACACCCTTCAAGCGCAATACGCCCTGCCGCTGCCATTTCAGCCGATCCGGCCACCAGTATATAACCGCCATAAGCCAGTGCATATCCGCCTGCGGCCACTGCGGTCACGGTTATCGCGGCATCACGTCGCGCAATAACGCGTTCTGCCGCCGATTTATCCCCTTTCTCTGCCGCCAGGATATCTTTTTGATTATCAACCGATAACTGATGCAACATATGCTCAGTCATGTTGTTACAGTAGACAAGCTCTGCACTGTAAGCACTTTCTGGGGGATAGCCTAATCAGTGTCCAGATCTCAACTCACTCTTAAAGGGCTCTGACTGGAACAACTCGGGTTTTATGCTGGCAGACCGGTTGTCATAAAAATAGAAGAATATAGCCCCCGATTGGATGAACTTCCCCCCGAATGTTATATGTTTGTCTAACCATTCGGGGGAGGATAGTTCACTAACGATCGGGGGATTAGTAATCATTATTGATATACTACTTCATAGTCATTACCCAATTCAGTTTGTAGTTTTTCTCGCAGATATTGACCTTTTTCCTTAAAAACTATTTCTGCTTCTGGGGTTGAAAATCCAGAGCTTAAAGGGTCATCCAAATTTAATGTTTCATCATATTGTTTAGACCAATTATTTAATTCCTCTTTGAGAGAATCACTAATTGGTAAAACATCAGGATCAATATTCCCAATCTCATCATCTGAATCAAGCCATAATGGATAACAATCGTAATCAACCATTAATTTTATTCTTTCCATCTATTTACTCCCTGCTGGATTAGCACCAACAATAAAGCCATTACTGCCAGTAGTCACTGCTACTCGTTGCTTTTGTCCATTGATTGTAATTTCATAAATCGGACGTCCAGTACCTTTTCCTTGATAACCGACAACCTTTCCTTTAGAAACAGCATCCATGACTATATTTGGTATTTGTGATTCTGAAACACCTATTTTAGCAAAGTCATTTGCATGGCGTTCTACAATATGTTGAAGCCCCGCCGATGAATTACCTTTCTCAAGAAACACTATTTTACCATCAGCTAACTTTTCAGCTCTTAAGACATTTTCAGGTAAAAATTTGACACCATTCTTAGACATTTCTTTAAGGTATTGTTGGTTAATCGTCCCCTTTCCAGCATACAACTTCTCATTTTCAATCAAGCGAGTTACAGCATGAGTATCAGGTTTAGCATTGCTCAACAGGGGTTTTGAGGCATCCCTCAATTCTCCTGCCAGATTTTTCGCACCTTCTTTAGTGTTACCTAATACTTTTACGGCTCCGGTCGCTAAAACGCCCGTGCCAACCGCCGCTTCTGGTGCAATGGCATCTGCAACAAAAATCCCCACGTTATTCAGGCACAGAGCTGGATTAGTCTTACACCCTTC
Organism: Photorhabdus tasmaniensis; assembly: GCF_011189505.1. Lineage (GTDB taxonomy): Bacteria > Pseudomonadota > Gammaproteobacteria > Enterobacterales > Enterobacteriaceae > Photorhabdus > Photorhabdus tasmaniensis. The sequence continues at coordinate 3,356 of NZ_PUJU01000098.1, read as the reverse complement.
AAGCGCAATACGCCCTGCCGCTGCCATTTCAGCCGATCCGGCCACCAGTATATAACCGCCATAAGCCAGTGCATATCCGCCTGCGGCCACTGCGGTCACGGTTATCGCGGCATCACGTCGCGCAATAACGCGTTCTGCCGCCGATTTATCCCCTTTCTCTGCCGCCAGGATATCTTTTTGATTATCAACCGATAACTGATGCAACATATGCTCAGTCATGTTGTTACGATAGACAAGCTCTGCGCTGTTAGCCGCACTGTAAGCACCTTCCGGTGTATGACTTATCAGGGCACCTGACAACGCCCCGATAAGTTTGGCTGTCTGGGTCTTGGCTTCATTACCCGTAAGCGCTTCCTGAAGCTGATGAATTTGCCGCTCGGCTTCATTTTTGTACGATGGTTCAAATAGCCGGCTTTCCATTGTAATTGCCGCCAGTTCTGCGGCCAATGCACCCACAGCCGCCCCTTTGGCATCACCGCCCCCCATTTCCGCCGCCAGGGCAGAGACCACTGCATGGCTAAGGGCTTTACCGGGCACACCCAGAATGTCCCCGTTATCCCCAATCAGCCCGGCCCCTTCTGCATTCATCTGATTGCCGATATTGGCAAGTAATGCGGTGGTGAAGTTATCTTTAAAACTGCCGCCATTAATCGTTGTCCCCAGACTGGCACCGATAATGGATTGGCCTGCAACCCGTTGAGCCACTTTGCTCCAGTCGCCGTTGCTCAGGGAAGGTAATGTTGCCTTTGATGGATCCAGTTTTGCGCCATTCGCTGCGTTATCCCATCCCATCACCGTGTCAAAACCCGCCAATGCACCGCCCATTGCCATGGAGGTCATGGTTGATTTAACGGTATCGCTGCTGCCCATGGCCTTTAAGGTTTTAGATAAGTCTCCTTGATTATCCACCAGGGCGACCGCCGCCTGAGAGGCCAGTGCCGCCATGCCGGAAGCTGTCGCACCGTAAGCCATTGAGCCCACAGTAGCCGCGGTGCTGGCGGTTGCCCCCGCTGCCGTCGCCGCTGAACCTGCCGTGCCTGCGGCTGATCCGGCCACCGAAGCCGTTATGCCTGTGCCTGCCGTCACGGTAGCCACGGCAATCGCTATCACCGCCGAAACCACCGGATTCAGGTGCTGGCTTTTATAATCCCAGCTGTCATACGCATCTTTGACTACGTTCCATTGCACATCCTGACGTTCATTGAGCCCTTTCAGCCAGGCGGTTTCCGGGGTATTACCGAAGGCGGAGACGACATTGTGTAATGACTGACCATTTTGGGCTTTGATATCCGCGCTGACACCGTTGGCTGCTTCTACGGTGAGTTTTCCACCGAGATGAATAGCAGGAAGCACCCAGGTATTTTCGGTGTAACCTTTATCTGTCTGCTTGATGTAGAACCCTTTGGAATGAGTAATCGTTTGCGCAAAGGTGCTGTTGTTTACCGCTTTAAAATTAACCTGACCGTGCGTGCTGGTCAGTCTGGCATGTTGATTGGCGGCGATTTTGCTGGCTTCATAGGTGCTGTCATCCCGGCTTAACAGGTTAATATCGCCGCCGCCGGTAAATTCAGTCACTTTGTTAGTAACATCATGACGGGTGTGTTTAATGGTTTTCTTTTTGCCATACCACTTACGCGTGGTCTCTGTTTTCTCATAGTGACTGGATTCTTCCATCGCCTGAGCGTACAAGTAACCGCCTTGTGCCGCGACATCCATTGCCCCTTTAGCCGCCAGTTTGGTGGCCTGGAACAGAATGCTGCCGGTTGAGATAACCGTGAGTATGCCGCCGCTGGTTAATTCAGTGCCCTGCTGAGTCACTGATTCGGTGAATTCCCGGTTGCCTTCCCGGTAGGTGTGATTCTGCACCGATTCAAAACGCATATTACCGCCGGTGGAGAGCGTGACATCACCATCAGAAGTCAATTGAGCACCTACAGTAGTGAGGGTCCCATTGGCTGCCATCGTCAGTTTTTTATCACCACGGACTTGGGCAATAATATGTTGATCATCCTTGTTGTTATCATTAGCCGGGTTAATGACAGAATAAGCCAGGGACGGTAATGTGATATTTCTTCCTGCGGATAATAATGTGTTGCCGTTAGCTTGTATCTGGACGGCTTTCCCGTTAATATCCCCGCCACTCATTATGCTGATATTATTCTTTGCCGTAATTTTGCTGCTGAGTTCTGTTGAGTCTTGCGGTAGAACATAATTTTTATATTCTACCTCGGCGGAACTCAAATCAATATCTTTTGCTGCAATTAAATAAATATCTTTCCCCGCAGAGATATCTGCGCCTTTGGCGGAAATATTATTTCCCGCATGGATTATCAGTGATTCGAGGGCATTTAATATTCCTGATATGGGGGCATTATGCCTGTTTGCTGTCTTTGATTTTGCAAAATTATAGGTGTCTGCATGGTTTTCTATAGTCACATCATTATTTGCTATCAGAGAGATATTTTTACCCGGTTGTAAATAGACGTTTTGTAAAAGGAGGTTTTTACCCGAGTTAATAGTTAAATTACCGACGGCATCTAATTTATTGGAGACAGGATGATCATTAGTACTCTGTTGGCGCCAAAGATAACCGAATTGATCACCATTATGCAATAGGATATCGCCATGACGGCTGATAGCAGTGATATCCTTTCCTTTTATATCACTTTGCCAGATATTGATATTATTGACGGCAACCATAGATAAATTATTGGGTGCCGAAAGTATTGAATTTTTAAGGGTAATATTGCTTTCAGAAATTATGTTTAAATCATTAGCCGCGCTGATTTTATCTTTGAGGGTGATTTCTCCACTGTGTAATAAGATATTTTTAGCAGACAGTATTTCCGACAGCGTTTCACTGCTGGCCGGAAGATCATAATAGAAATCTGAACTGGGGGGCGATTTACGTGGGTAGTCAGTATCAATATTAATGCTGTCGCTAAAGTCAGCGATAAGATGACCTTTCGCGATGATACTTGCCCGCTCAAGGATCAGGTTGTCTTTTTTTATGTCATATTTTACCTCGCCTGGCGGTAAAATATGATAACTTTTATCATCCCATGGGTGATATGTGTTGATTTTTTCGAGGATCTTATTAGAAGAGAGTTTGTAGATACCGGAGGGGGTATCAGGTGAATCGGTGATAGAAATATAAGTGTCTTTGGGGAAGTATTCAAAGAGATTAAAATACCCTGATGCTTCTTCCAATATTTTGCTGGTATTTGACAGTTTTTTTCCCGTCAGGAAAATATCTTTTTCAGCTTCAATTTTGCTCAATGCCTGATTTGATAATATATCACTGTTAATATAAATATTTCCACCCGATGTGAGAACACTGGGTTGCATACTTTTTA
>NZ_PUJU01000097.1 GCF_011189505.1 Photorhabdus tasmaniensis | reverse complement strand
GCTTTTCCAGTCTGGGGAGTTCAAGGTCCGCCGCCGGGTTCGCCAGTATCAGGTTCTGTTTCGTCAGCCATTTGAACCAGACCTTCAATGGCTCCAGTTGGGTACGTTGCGTCCGGGTGCTTAACGGTTCACCGTTGGTCTTGCGGTACTGATACAGATAACGCTGGTAACGTTCCAGTATTGGCCGGGTGATATCCGCTGCGTAGTATAAGCCGCGCTCGGTTGCCCACAGGATAAAGTGGTAAGTATGGTGTGTCTGTACTTTCAGCGTGCTTTCTGACCAGTTCCGTTCCTGCCGCCACACCACAAAGCGCAGCAACAACGCATACAGACTCTTGGGGTCGTGCGCCGGGCCGACAGGTTTGCGGTACACTTCATCCACTGTCAGCAGGCTTCCCCTGCGGGGTTTACGGTTTGCCATGATTGACCTCCGTTTTGGATTGGGGATGGGCGGCTGAGGCAGCGGGCGGCGGGGCTATTTTATTTTTGCCTCTGATTATTGCGTTTTCATCCGCCCGGACTGGTGCCCCTGTTTTCCCTTGTGCTGTCTGGGCTGACGCGGGTTTTTCTTCCCCAGGCTTAGACCAGACTTGCCCCAGACTTGAGGCAGACTGACTGCTTTCCCGGTCAGACTTTCGTGCATTTAAGTCAGACTTGCTCTCCTGACCTGTCGGGGCGGCTTTCGGCGTTTTATCCCTGTCGGGCACAGGCAATGCGTCTCCATGATTATTTTCTCTAATAACTGCGTTTTCATCTGCCCGGACTGGTGCACCAGACGGCCTTTGTGCTGTCCGGGCTGACGCGGGTTTTTCTTCCCCAGACTTAGACCAGACTTGCCCCAGACTTGAGGCAGACTGACTGCTTTCCCGGTCAGACTTTCGTGCATTTAAGTCAGACTTGTGTTCACTGCCTGCCGTTTCTGAGTCCGGTTCTCCGACATCCAGCAGGCCGCACAGGTGCGCCGCGCCGTTGTCTTCCCCGTCCCACAGCAGTTCATAATGCAGCAGGTGCCCCCGGCTGCCGCCATGCGACAGCAGGTATTCCATTTCCGTCAGCCGTTGACAGTGGTTTTTGAGCTGGCTGTCGCTCCAGTGGGTAAAGGCGCGGATATCCCGCCGGGTAAAGCGCACTTCATTCGGCTGGCAGTGCTGGATTTGGGCCTGTTCGTTCACCATCGCCTGTATCAGCAGTAACAGCTTACGCGTCTGCGGCGGCATTTCATCCAGCGTGCGCCCCAGCACGTCATGCGCCAGCTGGTTAGCCAGGGCAATGTCGTCTTGGGTGACTTCGATATATTCAATCACCTGCCCGCGATGGGTGGTTTTCTTCACTTCACGTTGATACTGGTGCAGCAACGCAATGGCCTGTATCAGGGTGAGGTATTTCATATGGTCGCGCCGCATCCGGGTTTTGTCTGACAGGAACGTCAGTTTATGGGCGTAAGGATTGACTACTTTCAGCGGCCTTAACAGGCGCTGGGCGTTCTGGTGTAACTGCGTCAGATAGCTTTTCTCCGAGTCAGCCAGCAACCCTTCCAGTGTCTGACGGTGCCGTTGCATGGCGTGGATGGCCTGCGTCTGCTCGCGCGATTCGTTGACCGTCAGCACCAGACAGCGGTTCAGCAGTTCTTCATCCACATCAATGGCCGTCGTCGTTAACATCAGCATCACCGGGCCCTGTACCCTGTATTCCCGCGTCACCAGTTCGCCGCTCTGTTCGTTCTTGCCGGTGCTGGCGATTTTCAGCTCGCCGTCGGACTGCAACAGTTTCAGGGCATAGGCCGCCTGCCGCACGCCTTCTTCCTCGGCTATCGCCAGTATTTTGTGTTGCAGGCTGGTTTCTCCCAGATAGTAGAGGCTCTGCCCGGTCATTGCCGAGTACTGGATACGCTCCTCTTCCGGCATCAGGTTCAGCACCGCCTCCATCAGGGAAGATTTCCCTGCCGCCGAGCTGCTTTGTATCAGCACGGCCAGCGGTTTATCGAGTTTGCGCGAGACCGCCGCCAGATACCCGGTCAGCAGATTGGTGGATTCGCCGACCACGCCACAGGCGGCCATGTCGTTGATAATCTGTTCTGTTAAGTTCGGCGATTTCAGCAATGCCAGCGCGGCGGCTTCGTCTTCCGCGCTGACCGTGACTGCCGTTGTCCCTGAGGCTTCGACGTCGGCCTGCTGTTGCGCATCCTGTTGCTGCTCCAGCATCAGCAAGACCCGCCCGGCTTCGCGTTTGATGACCGACAGCTCGCATTCCAGCTCTTGCGCCGCCGTGCTGATGTAGTTCTGACGATGCCGCGCATGATACATGTCCAGCGTATCCACATGGAACAGGCCGGAAGTTTCATCCCGCACCTGCACATTGACTTTCATCACATCAGGCACTGGGGATTTTTTCATCCCCCGTATCCGCCAGACCCGGGGGCCGCTTTTCATCAACAGTTCACCGCAGGCCGTGCGCTCACAGGGCACCGGCGCAACGGTCAGCTCTGGCGGGGCGGCTAAAGAAGAAGATTCAGCCACACCGGCACTTTGGGGCTTTTCCGTCATATCTGACGAGACGGGCCGCTCATGGCTGAACACCGCACCCGGTGCCGTTCCCTGTCCCAGCCAGACCGCCTGTTGCAGGGCCAGCCCCAGCGCATGTTCGGCGTTGCCACTTTTGACAGCATAATCATTGGCATCCATGCCCGGCGGGAACTGCACCCGCCATGCCTCGATACCGGCTTCCAATAAGTCAGCGGCCACACTGGCCGCGCCACGGTCTCCGGCCTCGTCCCGGTCAAAGGCAATCAGCACTCGTTTCACGCCGTGATACTGCAAGGCTGCGAGGTGCTCACGGTTAAACCCGTTCACCCCGAACGCGGCGATCACGTTACGGAACCCGGCACACCAGAACGTCATGGCATCGATCAGCGCTTCGCACAGGATAATTTCATTTGACGCCTGCATCGTTGATTCATTCCAGACCCCGGCCAGGGGTGAGGACAGGTACAGATGCTTTGGGCTGTCTTTCAGGACTTTGTAATCCGGCTGGGTTCGGCGGCCATACAGTTGCAGCACCCGCCCGCGGCTGGCTACACTGGCCGATTCAGCCCAGCCGATTATTGGCACCACGACGCAGCCCCGGAAGTGGTCCTGCCGGGTGGTCGTACGCAACACGCCCAGCCCCGACAGCTTGCCGCGCAACTGCTGACCTTCCTGACTGTCTTTGGACGGCAACAATCCCGCCGAACCACTGATACCGTGATGACCCGCATACCCCAGCTTAAAGTGGCTGACCAGTTCAGGATGATGCAGCCCGCGTTTTTCCAGCCAGGCTTTGGCTTCCGGTGACGCCAGTAAGTTCTGATGATAAAAATCAATCACCTGATGCAACAGCGCCTGTCCGTCATCGTCCAGGTCGGCCAGTTTCGGGCGCGGCAGGGGAGCAGACTGTGATCCCGGCTGGGCGGCTAACGAAGAGGCGGCCACCACCGTATTGTCCATATCCGGCAGCCCGGCCAGCTCCCGCAGCCGGCGGATAGCGATTTTCAGCGTCACGCCTTCCGTTTGTATCACCCAGTCCAGTACCGACCCCGCCGCGCCACAGCCAAAGCAGTGATACAGGTTCTTAGCAGGCGATATCACCATTGAGGGCGTTTTCTCGTGATGGAACGGACAGCGCAGCACATAATCCTCACCGCGTTTTTTCATCGGACGGCCTTGCTTACGCGCCAGTCCCAGCAACGAGACGGTTTGCTTTAAGCGGGCTAAATCGGTATCGGGAACGCGGGTCATCAATGACCTCCTGTAAAAACCTGTCAAGATGCTATATTGATATTTAAAACATATCTGATAAGATATCTAAAAACAAGCTTTTTAAAAGGGGGATATATAGTGATATCAAGTTCAACAACCTGGTTTCTCGATATGCAGTTCCCTGAACGGCTTACCACATTACGCAAGGAACGCGGGCTCACTCAGCAGGCGCTGGCTGATATGGCTGGTGTGGCAGTTTTACAGATCCGGCGTTATGAGGGAGGCTCAGCACAACCTACCTTAGAGGTAATACGTCGCTTGGCTATTTCGCTCGGTGTCAGTGCGGATATGCTGGTTTTTGATGAACAGGAGCGCGGTCCCAGTGAGCGGCTGCGCTATCAATTTGAGGCAATTTCTCGTATGCCACAGTATGAGCAGGAGGTTATTAAGGAGTTGCTGGATGCAATGATCATAAAAACTCAAATTGCCGGCACAATGGCCTGTATTTCAACAACAGCGAAGGAAGAGAGTTAACATAGCACGGCGCTGAAGTGCGGGAACACTTCAACGCCGCTAACCATCACCAACTATCAGAGGTAGTTCATCATGGCTAAATGCGATTCTAAAGCAAAAACCATTACAACTAAAGGGCAGGCTGTAAAGCCACGGCATTACACCGTGGGCTACCGGCCTAACCAGGGCAAGCCCAATCCGTATCCGCAGCTCACCATTAAGGGACGTTGGTTAGCTGCGTTGGGTTTTACCACAGGGAAGCCGATCACTATTACCAGCGAAGCCGGGCAGTTAATCATTCAACTGGCTGAGAATGACTGACAGCTAAAGGAAGAGTCCAGTTCTTTAGCTGGACTCCTTGGATAACAGCAGGTTAAGGTTGATAATCCTCATATTCCCAGGCAAAGACACGGGAAAGCTTTTGGGCTATCTCCATCCAGTCATTACCTTCACACTGTTCAATATAATCCGTGATGATCTTTTTAATTTCATCCAAATTATACTCACGTACCAGAAGCGTATGACGTATCAATTCCGGTTGCCAATGATGATTACACAGCCATTCAGGTGTACAGATAAAAAGATCAAAATATTCACTCCCACTTTCCAACTCTGGCCCGATTAATAGGGATAAGGTTATATTAATAGTTCCGTCATCTTCACCGGAGTACATGACTGGATCTTTATGCATACAATCTATGCCTTTTAGTACTGCTTTCACTAATGCATCCTCTTTTAATCCAGAATATTTAAATGACCGTTTCCAGTCTTATTTATTTTTCCTTTAGAATCAATTGAATATGTTTCGAAATTGGCTTGCACACCAGTAGTAGCATGGGCACTATTAGGTTTCTCTGATGGTGGTCTATAACCTCTTGTACCATCCGCACTAACCCAGCCATTTCCAGTAGTCTTCTTGGCTCCATCTCCTACCCAGATTTTGCCTAATCTATCCGCTTCTGCTCGAGTTCCTGCCCCAATGCCATAATTGAGCTTACCATTATCACCTTTAACTACAGCCGCCAACTTTGGGTCTTGCGAAGCAATATGGCTAAGGTTTCGTTGCACTAAGTCTTCTTTTAACTTCGGATAAGTTGCCGCATTTTCCGCGCCACTTGTGTTTTTCCCTGCTGACTCAGGCTGAGCACCTTTGCCAGCATTATTTTGCGATGATTTTGGTGACGACTTCGGCCCTTTGGCTCCCTCTATCACAATAGGCAGCGTCATCGCCATTGCCGCAGCAGTTTCCTGACTCATGCCCATTGCTTCAAAGCGTTTTGTCCAGCCGAGTTCACCGACCTTGCCGGTTGCCGCCTGACCCAACGTATTCACCGCCGACAGATAATTTCTGAACTCAACCGGCAATGTGCCGTCCCGGTCCATATTTTTGAGGGTGCGTTCAAACACCGGCCACTGATCAACCAGATAACCATACTTCTGCGGACACTGGTTCGGGTTGCTGTTGCAGAAGTTCATCATTTCCTGCTGATTACGGATATTGGTCTCCACCATATCCTTGATCACTTGTTTGCAGCTTTCGCCTTCACAGGTGCGGGCTTGGTGCGCAAAACTGTCCAGCTCATTCACGCTCAAAAAGTTATTCTCCAC
>NZ_PUJU01000096.1 GCF_011189505.1 Photorhabdus tasmaniensis | reverse complement strand
GCCGCCATGCGTCCAAATAGCACGGTGCCAAACACCACTTTTACCTGATCGCTGGTATGCGACAATACCTGGGCCCAGGCCAGATGACACAACGCCGCCAAACTGACCCCCAAACGCCGGGCCTGACTGCGCAGACGATCATTCAGCTCAGGTACCAACATCCGGTGAGACTCCGCCATTTGAGATCCGTCACGATGCACTTCCGTCAAACCAAACGGCAGGGTGGGTTCATCTACCTCCGATAACATGTCGGTAAAGAAACGAGTATGTGCTTCCTGATTTCCCTCCAACCGGACTTGCGCCACCAAATTGCGGAACGGTGTCGGCGCAGGCAGGCTCTTCTCCTGCTCCGTCAGATACACCTGTACTTCACGGTTCATCACGTCCAGCGTTTCATGGTCACCAATCAGATGATGCAGCAATTGCAGCACAATCCAACGGCCATCGGTCTCCGGTGCCACCACAAAGCGCAATAACGGTGCTTCCCCCAGATCAAGACGATGATGACGCGGGTCAAAACGCCGGGTTAACTGGTCACTGACCGGGCCGTCAGCCGGGTTCAGTGTCAGTTCCGTTACCGACAATTGGGCCTGACGCCAGACCACCTGTGCCGGCACTGACAATTCTTGCCAGATAAAGGCCGTACGTAGAATATCGTGCCGATCAACTACCCGCTGAACCGCCGTCAGATAACGATCCAACAGAGCCCGGTCAGCAAAGGCCATCTGCCCCATCAACAGATACGGATCCCCTTCGTTTGCCAGTAAGTGGTGGAACAAAATACCATCCTGCAACGGTGACAGGGCATAGATATCCTGGATATTGCCCATCCCGCCCGGCACCTGTCTGACGATACGGTCAATGTCAGATTGAGTCAGATCGATTAGCGGCAACATCTCCGGCGTCAGCGCCGTGGTTGCCGGGGTGATGACGTTAGGTGGCACTCTTACCGCCTGATGCTGTCCCAATGACCGGGCCAGTTCAAACAGCACCGGAAACTGGAACAGATTCCGCGCCGTCAAAGTCAATCCCAGGTGACGCAAGCGTTCAATCATGCGTATAGCAAGCAATGAATGACCACCCAGGGCAAAAAAGCTGTCATACCGGCTTATCTGCGCAATCCCCAGTAATTCACGCCAAATCGTCGCCAGGGCAATTTCCGTATCGCCCTGCGGTTCGGCGTAAATCTGACGGGAAACGACTTCATTGTCCGGTGCCGGTAGCGCACGGCGATCCAACTTACCGTTCGGGGTCAATGGAAACGCATCCAGCCGCACAAAGTCTGACGGCACCATATAGTCAGGCAAAACTGCACTCAGGTGAGCACGCAGGCTGTTCATCAGCCCCTCATCCGTGGGTTCCACCACATAGGCCACCAGCCGTTTATCCTCCCCTTCCCCCCATACCAACACCGCAACCTCACGCACCGCTGGATGCTCTGCCAACCGGGCTTCAATTTCCCCCGGTTCAATGCGGAAGCCGCGAATTTTCACCTGCTGATCGTTGCGGCCCAGGAACTCCAGATTGCCGTCCGGCAGATAACGTGCCAAATCCCCGGTGCGGTACATGCGTGCATCCGGGTTATCACCAAACGTATCGACAAGAAAACGTTCGGCGGTCAATTCAGGACGATTAAGATAACCATAGGCAACCCCATCTCCACCGACATAAATCTCTCCAACCACCCCCAACGGTACCGGTTGACCATTCGCATCCAACAGATAAACCCGCGTGTTGGCTACCGGTCGGCCAATAGGGACTCGGGTCGCTCCTTGCGCTAATGCATCAATACGGTATGTCGTCGTAAAGGTAGTGCCTTCACTCGGCCCATAGCCATTTAATAACTGTTGTGGCGGGCTTGTACTCAGTACCTGTCTGATAATCTGGGGATCAAGGGCATCTCCCCCGACAATCAGGAACTTTATCTGCGGAAAAACTGGAGACAGTTCCGCCGCCAGTTGGTTAAACAATCCGACACTCAGCCACAAAACATTAATTCGCTGAACCTGTAGAACGTGTACAAACTCTAGTGGCGTCAGCAAAGTGACATGATCGACAACCACTAACGTTCCACCATTAAGCAACGGTGCCCAAACTTCGAAAGTACTGGCATCAAAAGCCGGGTTAGCAGCGAAGGCAACCCGGTCATCCGGCCCGATTTCAGCATATCCGTTGTTGATGACCAGCCGGACCACCGCACGATGTGGTACCAGAACCCCTTTGGATGCACCAGTCGAACCGGAGGTATACATGATATAGGCCAATCCGGCACTGGAACACGGCAAGTCAGGATTAAAACAATCTTCCTCTCTATTCGTGTCTATCTCACCGGAGAGACAAAGCAGCGGCACAGCCAGATTAGCCGGAATATCCACCCGTGTATCGGTGAGCAGCAACCTGGCAGAACAATCACTGATCAGCCAGTTTTTTCGTTCATCCGGCACTCTGGGATCAATCGGTACATAAACGGCACCAGCTTTAAGAATAGCTAATATAGCCACCACCAGTTCCATCGATCGTTCTAACAGGATCGCCACATGATCACCGGGACCAACCCCTTGTTCGATCAGCTGACGAGCCAATCGGTTAGCATACGCATTCAGTTGCGTATAGCTCAGGCTCTTCTCTCCCGCGATCAGTGCCGTTGCTTCTGGGGTTTTCTTCACCTGCTGTTCAAATAACTGATGAATACACAACGCATCAGGATACACGGTTTCCGTGGCGTTCCAGGTTCTTAACAACAAGGTACGTTCCGCTTCCGGCAGGATTTCCAATGCCCGAATGGGCATTTCTGGGGTTTGCTCAAGTGCCGCCGCCAGACTTTCCAGTGCTTGCTGCATATAACCGCACAGGCTTTTCGAATCAAACGGCTGCACGACCTGCGCTGTCAGCCCCAGGGATCCGCCAAAATCTTCCACCGACAGCACAAACGGGTAGTTGGTCCGCTCTTGTGTGCCAAGAAATTCAATTCCATTGATAAGTTCAGCTGACGTTGCCGACAAAGTATTATGCCGATAGTTCAACAGGCTACTAAAGAGTGGCAACTCACCCTGCACCCCACTGCAACGCTGGGCCAGCGCCAGTGACGCGTGCTCATGGGCTAATAATCCGGCCAGTCGGGTATGGGCGGCCTGAACGCTGTCCCGTACCGAGGTCTCATCGATATCCAGTTGCAACGGCAAGGTATTAATAAACAGCCCCATACCATTGTCGGTGCTGTCCCCTGCCTGCATCCGCCCAAACAACACCGTGCCGAACACCACTTTCTCCTGCCCGCTGGTACGCGATAACACTTGCGCCCAGGCCAGATGACACAATGCCGCCAGACTGACGCCCAGGCACCGTGCCTGACTGCGCAGACGGTCATTCAGCTCAGGTGCCAACATCCGGTGGGATTCCGTCACTTGTGAACCGTCACGGTGCACCTCTGTCAGCCCGAATGGCAGCGTCGGTTCATCCACCGCCGCCAGCATCTCGGTAAAGAAACGGGTATGCGCTTCCTGGCTTACCCCCAGCCGAACTTGTGCCACCAAATTACGGAAAGGAACCGGATCAGGCAGGCTATCCTCCTGACCGATAAGATACGCCTGAACTTCACTGTGCATCACTTCCAGCGTTTCATGGTCACCAATCAGATGATGCAGCAATTGCAGCACAATCCAACGGCCATCAGTCTCCTGCGCCACCACAAAGCGCAATAACGGCGCTTCCCCTAGGTCAAGACGATGATGATGAGGATCAAAGCGCCGGGTTAACTGGTCACTGACCGGGCCATCGGCTGGATTCAAGGTCAGTTCCGTCACCGACAATTGGGCCTGACGCCAGACCACTTGCACCGGCACAGACAATTCTTGCCAAATAAAGGCGGTACGTAAGATATCGTGCCGATCAACCGTTCGTTGAACCGCTGCCAGATAACGATCTAACAGAGACCGGTCAGCAAAGACCATCTGACCTGTCAACAGGTACGGATCACCTTCGTTTGCCAGTAAGTGGTGGAACAAAATACCGTCCTGCAACGGCGACAAGGCATAGATATCCTGAATATTGGTCACCCCGCCCGGCACCCGCCCGATGATGCGGTCAATGTCAATCTGAGTCAGATCGATCAGCGGCAACATCTCCGGCGTCAGTGCCGTGGTTGCCGGTGTTATGACGTTAGGCGGCACTATCACCGCCTGGTGCTGTCCCAGTGACTGAGCCAGTTCAAACAGCACCGGGAACTGAAACAGATCACGCGCCGTCAGGGTCAATCCCAGGTGACGCAAACGTTCAATCACCCGTATCGCGAGCAACGAATGACCACCCAGAGCAAAAAAGCTGTCATACCGGCTGACCTGTTCAATCCCCAGTAATTCACACCAAATCGCCGCCAATGCGATTTCCGTTTCCCCTTGTGGTGCTTCATAAACCTGACGGGCAACCGCTTCATTGCCCGCTGCCGGCAATGCTCGACGATCCAATTTACCGTTAGGCGTTAAGGGAAATGCATCCAGCCGCACAAAGGCCGACGGCACCATATAATCCGGTAAAATGGCACTCAGATAAGTATGCAGGCTATTGACCAGCTCCTCATCTGCGGGTGCCACCACATAAGCCACCAGCCGTTTCTCCTGCCCTTCCCCCTGCGCCAATACCACCGATTCACTTACTGCCGGGTGTTCCACCAGCCGGGCTTCTATTTCTCCCGGTTCAATGCGGAAACCGCGGATCTTAACCTGCTGGTCATTACGGCCCAGAAACACTAGGTTGCCGTCCGGCAGATAACGCGCCAAATCCCCGGTGCGGTACATGCAGGCACCCGGTTTATCACTGAACGGATCGATAAGGAAACGTTCAGCGGTCAAGTCAGGGCGATTGAAGTAACCCCGCGCCACTCCCGCGCCTCCGATATAAATTTCCCCCACCACACCCTGTGGCACCGGCTGACCATACTCGTCCAGTAAGTAAAGGCCGGTGTTGGCTATCGGACGCCCGATACTTTCAATAACCCGGTCACCCCGCCGCATCGATATCCAGGCAGAATAGGTTGTCGTTTCGGAAGGTCCATAGAGATTACATAACCGTTGTACCGGCGTTTCTGCGAAAATCTGTTCAATTAGGGCACTTTTAAGCGGCTCACCCGCCAGATTGACGGTATGGACCGGAGCCATCAGCGCCTGAGCCTGCAATAGCGGTTTCATTGCCGACGGGACAGAGTTAATCAAACTCACCGGCAGGGTATGCCGCATCAATGACAGGACATCCTCGACCAGATGAATCGCCGCACCACAGGATAACGGCATAAAACATTCGAAAATGGACAGGTCAAAATTCATCGACGTCGAGAACAGTGTCTCGCGGATCTCTTCCGCACCAAAAGCCTGCTGGGCCCAGTGCAAGAAGTTCACTGTATTCCGGTGCTCAATCATCACCCCTTTTGGCACTCCTGTGGAGCCAGAGGTGTAAATCACATACGCCAGGTGCCGGGCAGTCAGCCCAGGGACCTGTGGATTACTGTCCGGTTGATCAAGCAAGGTATTCGGGTCGAGCACAGTCAGCGCAGCCAACGTTTTCTCGTCCAGCGCATCACGTCCGGTATTATCCGCCAGCAAAATAGCCGGGGCCGCATCGGTCAAAATATGTGCCAAACGCTCGCCCGGATAAGCCGGATCCAGCGGCACATATGCGCTGCCGGCTTTCAATACTGCCAGTAATCCCACCACCATTGCCGGTGAACGTGATACGCAAATCGCCACCCGCTGATCCGGCTCTACCCCCAGCGCAATCAGCTGATGGGCCAGCCGGTTGGCGCGGGTATTTAATTCGGCATAACTGAGGGTTTGTTCTTCATACACTAACGCTGTGGCATTCGGGGTTTTCTCCACTTGTTGTTCAAACAATTGATGGATACATAACGCGTCAGGATAAAGGGTTTCCGTCGCGTTCCAGGTTTCCAGCAACAGCCTGCGCTCCGATGGTGCCAGGATATCAATTTCCCCGATCCGCTGTTGAGCGTGAGCGACCATCTCTTGCAACACCGCGTGCAAATATCCCAC
>NZ_PUJU01000095.1 GCF_011189505.1 Photorhabdus tasmaniensis | reverse complement strand
GACAAATTGAGTAGTAAAGAACATGTAGACCCCTTCAAGGGGTAAGCCAAAGTAGCAAAGACATTTAGCTTGAACGAAGAGAAAGCAGCGTCATTTAGGCGCAGTCGGTAACAAGCCCTTATAGGGCAAGAGCAAACCACCCGCTATGCGGGTGGTTATGATTCTGGCTTGTATTGCCCATTGATTTTTCCCGAAAGCTAACTTGCGGGTTATCATTATTCGCTGGTCGTGTGTACAGAAGATTTAAGCACGAAGAGGTGATAGATAGCCTTTCGTTTTAAAAGGAGTATTTAAGAAGAAATGCAAATAAATAATATTTGTCTTATAGGTCGATTATGAGGCAACATAAAAGGGAAAGATCAAAAAGATATTTTGAATAATAGGGTATGTCATTGAAACGAAAAGTTAATTTTTGGGCGATTTATATTGGGTGTTTCAGCTTAATTGCTCCTGCATCTTCTTTTGCTGCTCCGGCTACTTTTGAACAAGCTAAAACTGAACTGCGTAATCGTATTTATCATGATCAATTTAAGTCAGATACAGGAACATTGTATTGTGGTTGTCATTGGCAATGGACGGGGAAGAGTGGTGGACGAGTCAATTTGTCTTCGTGTGGTTATCAAATCAGGTCGCAACAGAATCGGGCCCGGGCCGAACGGATTGAATGGGAACACATTGTTCCTGCCTGGGTTTTTGGACACCAGCGGCAGTGTTGGCAAAAAGGAGGCAGGAAAAATTGTGTCTCCTCAGATCCGGTTTTCAGGGCAATGGAATCCGATATGCATAATTTGTCTCCATCCATTGGCGAGGTTAACGGTGATCGCAGTAATTTCAGTTATGGAATATTACCAAAGAATAAGCCGAATGATTATGGTGCTTGTAGCAGTAGAGTTGATGCTAAATCTCGCACGTTCGAACCGCGAAATGCAGTAAAAGGGCAAATTGCCCGGATCAATTTTTATATGCACGATCGTTACAATCTTTCTATGTCACGTCAGCAGCAGCAATTATTCATGGCCTGGGATCGTCAATATCCACCAAGTCAATGGGAACAGGAGAGAGATAACCGAATTGCCGGCATTATGGGGTATCATAATCCTTTTGTTACCGGTGATCGGAAATGGGAATTGTGGCATAAGAATTCAGCTATCGGTGTTCCACAAACAGAGCAGAAAAAGGGGCAGGGAAAGCCTAATCAAACAGATAGCCAGAAAAAACGGGTATCATTTGATTCGTCACATACAGGATTAATCAAAGGTAATAACAATAGCAAAATTTATCATTTCTCCCATTGTTCAGGATATAAGGCGATTTTGGAGAAGAATGCTATTTATTTTCAAACAGAAGTTGAAGCAAAAAATGCCGGCTTCCGATTAGCTGGAAACTGTAAAAGTACTTAACAACAGAGATAATTAATATTGCTCTGTTGTCAACAGCAGGCATATTAATAAAATGGTTGCCATTCGATGGAGAAGGGTTATCTCAGATCATGACTTTCTTACCGTATGGCAACCGGATACATCAACACCATAGTAAATAGATCAACAATTGTTAACAGTCGCTATACTAATAAGTGATTAACTTATATTAGTGAATATTTATCACTACAAATATCAAGTCATATTATTCAATGGGTTAAATCGCCCATAAAAGTCAATAGACAATACTGTCGATTATTTCTAATGGAGAACCCCTGACCTATTTATCATAACTTAAATGTTGTCATTATACTGTCATATTGATTCGTTAGTTTTCACTAAACGGAAATAATTGCGAGTAACGCTAATGAGCTGAAAGGGAAATGATATCTATTTGAAACAATGTAGTTATTGTATCGGTGATATGGCACCGTGTGGGTAAAAACAACGATAAGGTGTTACTGCTATGAGTAGACAGAAAGCAGTGATTAAATCACGTCGAGAGACAAAAAGGATGATGAAAAGGGATTTGCGCCATCAACGTTATCGGGATGATGATAATGTGACTTCTTTGGTACAACTCGGTGGTATAGAAGCCATTGGTATGGCGCGTGATAACCGGGACTCTTCCGAAATTTTGCCCCGGACTGAAACTCAACATCGTTATATACGAGCGATAAACTATAAAAAGCTGATTATTGCCAGTGGGGAGGCTGGTTGCGGTAAGACTTTTATCAGTGCAGCAATGGCCGCAGACGCATTGATTAATAAGGAAGTTGACAGAATTATCGTCACACGTCCTGTATTACAGGCAGAAGAAGATCTTGGTTTTTTGCCCGGAGATATGGCTGAAAAATTTGCGCCTTATTTCCGGCCGGTTTACGACGTTTTATTAAAACGCATGGGAGCATCGTTTCTGCAATATTGTTTGCGGCCTGAAATTGGCAAAGTAGAAATTTCCCCTTTTGCCTATATACGAGGCAGAACATTTGAAAATGCATTTGTGATCCTGGATGAAGCCCAGAATGTGACGGTTAACCAGATGAAAATGTTTCTGACCCGGCTTGGGGAAAATATCACTGTGATTATAAATGGCGATATAAGTCAATGTGATTTACCTGCCGGAGTGACATCAGGATTGCGTGATGCACTGGAAAGATTTTCAGATGATGAAATCGTCAGTGTTATCTATTTTAATCAAGAAGATTGCGTTCGCTCTCAATTGTGCCAGAAAACGTTACTGGCTTATAGAGAATAACCTGCGAAAATACGCCGTTGAGGTTTTTTGCAAGTATTCCTCACGGCGTGATCATAACGCCATTAGTTGGAAACAAGAATGAGCACCTATTCTATTGAACAATAATGCCCGTTTGTCCGCCGGAAAAATATCAATACATTTAACTGGTTGGATAATATTGTCGGTGCCTATGGCGCAATAAGACAATAATTTAGCTGACGTTCTATGGTTTGTTTATCAAATAAATCGGTAGCTTGATTGACAAGCCAGAAAAACAGTGCTGAGTGCGACGGTTAAACAGGTGCAGTTTATGATTTAAAATTTTTAATATTTTGGTATTCGAGTTTTTAAATGATGATGACAATTAACCTGTTATCGGAAGTCGTTTTTTTACTCTATGGATTTAATGGGTATAAAGTTTTAACTGTTGTTTTTATCTCTTTTAACACCTGTTTTTTGTTAAGTTTAATCATCATCAGATATCGTGTTTTATGTTTAACGAATGCGGATTATATTCGCTTTTTATTTTTGTTAATGCTGTTAAATAACTGGCGAGAAAGCGCTTTAATATCCGTTTATTCTGGTGGTGTTATTTTACGTGCGATTTCTTTTCAACTTTGGATTAACGGTTAATGATTTTCGATTAAATGCGATTAATGGTTATTTTGAAAGGTGGCATTTATTAAATTAAATCCGCTTTTGATATAAAAGGTTTAATGCTTTAGTATTCGCGCTTTTAAATGATGATGACAGTTAACCTGTTATCGGAAGTTGTTTTTTTACTCGATGGATTTAATGGGTATAAAGTTTTAATCGTTGTTTTCACCTCTTTTAACTCTTGCTTCTTGTTAAGTTTAATCATCATCGGATATCGTGTTTTATGTTTAACGAACACGGATTATATTCACTTTTTATCTTTTCTGATGTTGTTAAATAACTGGCGAGAAAGCGCTTTAATATCCGTTTATTCGGGTAATGTTATTTTACATGCGATTTCTTTTCAACTTTGGATTAACGGTTAATGATTTTCGATTAAATACTATTAATGGTTATTTTTAAAAATGGTATTTATTGCGTTAAATCCGCTTTTGATATAAAAGGTTTAATGCTTTGGCATTCGCGTTTTTAAATGATGATGACCGTTAACCTGTTATCGGAAGCCATTTTTTTACTCGATGGATTTAATGAGTATAAAGTTTTCACCGTTGTTTTCATCCCTTTTAACACCTGCTTTTTGTTAAGTTTAATCATCATTGGATATCGTGTTTTATGTTTAACGAGCACGGATTATATTCATTTTTTATCTTTTCTAATGCAGTTAAATAACTGTCGAGAAAACGCTTTAATATCCGTTTATTCGGGTAATGTTATTTTACGTACGATTTCTTTTCAACTTTGGATTAACGGTTAATGATTTTCGATTAAATGCCATTAATGGTTATTTTGAAAGGTGACATTTGTTAAATTAAATCCGCTTTTGATATAAAAGGTTTAATGCTTTGGTATTCGCGCTTTTAAATGATGATGACAGTTAACCTATTATTGGAAGTCGTTTTTTCACTCGATGGATTTAATGAGTATAAAGTTTTAATCGTTGTTTTCACCTCTTTTAACTCTTGCTTCTTATTAAGTTTAATCATCATCGGATATCGTGTTTTATGTTTAACGAACACGGATTATATTCACTTTTTATCTTTTCTGATGTTGTTAAATAACTGGCGAGAAAGCTCTTTAATATCCGTTTATTCAGGTAATGTTATTTTGCGTGCGATTTCTTTTCAATTTTAGATTTAATTAGCATAAAGTTTTAACCGTCGTTTTCATCCCTTTTAACACCTGTTTTTTGTTAAGTTTAATCATCATTGGATATCGTGTTTTATGTTTAATGAACGCGGATTATATTCATTTTTTATCTTTTCTGATGCTGTTAAATAACTGCTGGGAAAGCGCTTTAATATCCGTTTATTCGGGCAATGTTATTTTACGTGCGATTTCTTTTCAACTTTGGATTAATGGTTAATGATTTTCGATTAAATGCTATTAATGGTTATTTTTAAAAATGGTATTTATTGCGTTAAATCCGATTTTGATATAAAAGGTTTAATGCTTTGGCATTCGCGTTTTTAAATGATGATGACAGTTAACTTGTTATCGGAAGTTGTTTTTTTACTCGATGGATTTAATGGGTATAAAGTTTTAACCGTTGTTTTTATCCCTTTTAACACCTGATTTTTGTTAAGTTTAATCATCATTGGATATCGTGTTTTATGTTTAACGAGCACGGATTATATTCATTTTTTATCTTATCTGATGCAGTTAAATAACTGATGGAAAAACGCTTTAATATCCGTTTATTCGGGTAATGTTATTTTACATGCGATTTCTTTTCAACTTTGGATTAACGGTTAATGATTTTCGATTAAATACTATTAATGGTTATTTTTAAAAATGGTATTTATTGCGTTAAATCCGATTTTGATATAAAAGTTTAATGCTTTAGTATTCGCGTTTTTAAATGATGATGACCGTTAACCTGTTATCGGAAGTCGTTTTTTTACTCGATGGATTTAATGAACATAAAGCTTTAATCGTCGTTTTTACCCTTTTGGACACCTGATTTTTATCAGGTTTAATCATCATCGGATTACGTTTAATGAACGTTAATCATATCCACTTTCTATCTTTATTGGCGCTGTTAAATAACCGGCGAGAAAATGCTTTAATACTCATTTATTCGAATAATATCCTTTTACGTACGGGTTTCTTTTCAACTCGCTATTAACGGTTAATGATTTTCGATTAAATGCTATTAATGGTTATTTTTAAAAGTTGCATTTATTAAATTAAATCCGCTTTTGATATAAAAGGTTTAATGATTTTGTGTTCTCGCTTTCAAATGATGATGACAGTTAACCTGTTATCGGAAGTTGTTTTTTTACTCGATGGATTTAATGAGTATAAAGTTTTCACCGTTGTTTTTATCCCTTTTAACACCTGCTTTTTGTTAAGTTTAATCATCATCGGATATCGTGTTTTATGTTTAACGAACGCGGATTATATTCACTTTTTATCTTTCCTGACGTTGTTAAATAACCGACGATAAAACATTTGACCCATCTATTTGGATAATATTCTTTTACGTACACCTTCATCGGTACAGGTAATTTCCGTCAGCTGCCCGCTCAGGTTATAGCCCAGAGTCAGCACCGGCCCGTCACTGGTGAATGCATACCCGTCTGGGGTATGCAGGGTGACGGAGTGCGCGTTGTCGGGCTGGAGTGAAACCGGCAAGACGGCGGGCAGTGTCTGGCAGGGAGGTTGGCGCATTTTGTTACTGTCGGCAATCCAGTCCCGGAAAGAGGAAAAATTCAGCTGATGCTGTTCACAATACTGTTTTCGGGTCAGGTCACTGTGGCACCATTGGGTCACATGGTGTTGTTTTTGCTCCGGGGTATATCGGCTACGGCTCATGATGTCATTCTCCAAATGAGGATAAGGAAGCAGTAGCGTGCATGGGCCGGAGGGGAAGGACAAGGTGAGTTCACCGGAGCCTTAGTACGCCAGGCAAGCTGGCGATAGAACAGAGGGTGAAAGTCCCTTCCGGGTAAGAGCTAGCCACTCGCCCGGTCCTTTAGCTATGCGCGACTGTGGGTAACTCCTGTCGTGAAGTGTTAGCGAAGGCACTCACAGGCCAGGTATTGAGCCACGAAATCGGTAAATCGGAGGTGGTGATGCAGTTAAGGAATGCAGAAACCTATAATGGTCAGGTTGTATTGGCGAAACCTGACCATACCTCCCGGGGTCGGAGACCCTGTGCATGTGAGGAAGTTCGTCGCGCGGAACCTGGGAGATCCTGAACAGTTTCCCATCGTGAGCAGTTGGGACGATAAGGTCTAAGTGTCAAAGCCGAGGCCTTATTGAGTTCAGGAAGTCGGACGGGAGTATAGTACCGGAGAAATCAGTGAACAAAACAGAAAACAATGTGGCGGAATTGATGGAGGGAAGGCTCCCGACCAAGGGGAACAGCCAACAGTG
>NZ_PUJU01000094.1 GCF_011189505.1 Photorhabdus tasmaniensis | reverse complement strand
TGCTTATCAAATACGTTTCTCTATTCAGTCAAGAATAAGAAAAGTAGCAATATTACAGCAAGATAATGAATATTTCGCCACGCAGGGGAAAATAGGGAATTACTGGCAGGGAAGCTAATTATTAATTAAATAGAGGACTAAACAATGTCAGACAATAAAAAACACATGCACGCTGATTTAATGCTTGAATATGCGCTCGATGCTTCGAGAACTGATGAACCTTGGTTGTTGTGGGAACAATTATGTCCTGATGAAGAATGGAGAACTTTTCGTTCAAATCCGGATTGGAACATTAATTCTCTGTATCGCCGCAAGCCGGAAATGATCACGATCGGGAAAGTCAGTTTTCCAAAGCCGATTGATTATGAGCTAAAAGAGGGGCAAAAATACTATGTGACGGGGTGGTCAGGCTCAGTAAATTGGAAATGTGACGAAATGGACATCGAGTTATTAGAAAATGGCAGGATTCATCTAACAAAAGAAGCGGCTGAAAAGCATCATGATGCATTAATTAAAATAAGCCGTGGTGAGTTTTAATAACATGTAGTTTTAAAGCCAGTGGAGGGCTAAAGGGGTATATCATGAAAATAAACAAACAACTTTTCAATCTAGCTCAATGTGAAGCTTATATTGCTCGTCAATTGATGAGCAATATAAATTGGTCAATAGCTATGAACTATTTGAGATTAGCATATGAATATGATTAAAGAATGGCTCTTCGCTATGCTCTATCCCGTCTGTTTAGTTCTCTTTGCAACAATTATTTTAATCTTCATGAGGTAATTATGATTAAGATTCACTGCGGTTCTTTTAAAAATAAACATACGAAAA
Organism: Photorhabdus tasmaniensis; assembly: GCF_011189505.1. Lineage (GTDB taxonomy): Bacteria > Pseudomonadota > Gammaproteobacteria > Enterobacterales > Enterobacteriaceae > Photorhabdus > Photorhabdus tasmaniensis. Next base: position 5,906 of record NZ_PUJU01000094.1, on the reverse strand, counting down.
ATGGTAATGAAATTGAAATAGACAAGAATGACGGGGGTATTTCAATTCAAGGTGATATTAACGAGATACTTAACTCAACATGTCTTTGTTTCAACGAAGTAAAGGAATATTTCAAAAACATGGGTTATAAAATCGAGGCTTTATAATATGAGTCCATACGCCGTTTATGATGAAATTGAAGAAAAAAGGCTGGAAGAGGAGCATTACAGGGAAGTTATATTAGAGCAAGAAGGCATGGACGCAGAAACTATTTACAATAAACTTCCACTTGAATCAACTAAGCTATTCTCAGACATAACAAATAAATATTTTGGCAATATATTTGAAGATAACATTGAAGCGATGAATTTGCTCAGTGATTTTTTATACGAAGTTTGTTTGTTAAAAACCCAAAAATAAGAGGAATCTATTATGAATCAAGAATTAGTTCGTCACGAACACAGCGAAACAGTGACTGCTAATGCGCCCATGCGATTAATTGAAATGGCCGTATCTTCAAATGCTGATATTGATAAGCTTGAGAAGCTCCTGGACTTACAAACAAAATGGGAAGCCGGGCAATCAAGGAAAGAATTTTTAGATTCGATGGCTTCATTCCAAAGCGCCCTACCAACAATTAAGAAGTTAAAAAGCGCAGACTTCGGCAACGGAAAAGCAAAATATAAATACGCATCACTCGATGATATTTCGGAGCAGATAAAACCCTATTTACAACAGCATGGTCTCTCATATCGCTTTGAGCAAAAGATGGAAAACGGAGTGATAACTGTTAAATGCATTGTTAGTCAACGCTCCGGGCATCAAGAAGCGTGCGAAATGTCATCAACTCCCGACACGTCGGGCGGCAAGAATAATATTCAGCAATCAGCATCGGCTATCACTTATTTGCGACGATATACATTGACAGGCGCGCTGGGGATAGCAACAGCTGACGAAGATATCGACGGTCGTTTGCCGGGGCAAAAATCAGACGAACTAACTCAATCAACAAAAGAAAATATTGATAAGCACTTAGAGTCAATGAATAAAACGTGGAAAGACGATTTATTGCCGCTATGCTCAAAAATATTCAATCGTGAATGTATTGCTGTTGCCGATATATCAGAATCAGAAGCAATAAAAGTGCTTGATTTCTTGAAAAAAAAGGCGGCTGAAAATGGTCAGTAATGAGTTAGTCGTGAGCAAAACAGGGATTGATTTACTCACAGTTGAGCAAGGGAACTGCGACTGGCGCAAATTAAGATTGGGCGTAATAACGGCATCGGAAGCCGGAAAAGTGATATCAAAGTCACGTAGCGGTACAAAATGGACTGACACTAAGCTGACATATTTCTATACACTAATGGGTGAAATTTGTACAGGGAGTGCACAAGAAATAAATGCTAAAGCATTAGCATGGGGGAAAAATTACGAAGAATCAGCAAGAGCAACGTTTGAGTTTGTTGCTGATGTTAATGTCACGGAAGCATCAATTCTGTTCAAAGATGAATCGCTAAGAACGGCGTGCTCTCCAGACGGGCTTTGTAGTGATGGGCGAGGGCTTGAACTCAAGTGCCCTTTCACTACTGCCGTATTTATGAAATTCCGCTTGGGTGGTTTTGATGCCATTAAATCTGATTATATGGCTCAAGTTCAATATTCAATGTGGGTTACTGGCAAAACTGAATGGTACTTTGCTAATTATGACCCGCGCATGACGAGAGAAGGAATTCATTATGTCATCGTCGAGCGTGATAAAGATTTTATGCAGCAATTCGACGACCTAGTTCCCGATTTTATAGAAAAAATGGACGAATCATTAAATGAAATCGGTTTCAAATTTGGGGATCAATGGAAATGAAACACTCGCACGATAATATACAAGTTGGAAAGATTTATTGCCCGTATTCCAGCTTTCACAAAGGCTGGTTAATTCCGGGAGGGAGAATAACTAGAAATCCGTTTACAGCACTTAACGCTGCTGAGGAGAAAAATAATTACATTAAGTCTCTTGAAGATGAATTAAATAAACTTGTGATACAACAATCCAAATAAGGATAATTATGATATATGGTGAAAAATTTAATGGCGACCCGTGCCCACATGGGCACACTCTAAGATATGTCTCAAACGGTAGCTGTGTTCAGTGTCGTAGTCGTAAAGATAAAAAAAGGAAAAAGCAAAAAAGAGAAATCGATAAAAGAGTAAAGTGCGACGACTTTACTCATAGCGTATTTATTCTTGGAAATCCTGAAAAATAACTATTTAATTCAATGAGGTGATTTATGGCTGTGAAGTTAGAAATTCTTATCTCGTTTAATGAAGACTTAAATAAGCATCATGTCGAATATTCAACTGCATTTACTTCATGCAGCACGCATGAAGAAAGACAGATTCTTACGGAGTTAAGAACTAAATTATTAGGCTCAATGGACAATGAATATATCAGCAATCGTTATGTTAATTAAATAAGAGCATCTTATGATCAATGTCGTATCAATTTCGGGCGGCAGGACATCGGCATACCTCGTATATTTGATGGAGCAGCGCCGCAAACAGGGTGAGGATGTCCGCTATGTGTTTATGGATACAGGAGCGGAACATCCATCTACCTATAAATTCTTGCGTAACGTCATCGGTTTTTGGAACATTCCACATCATATTTTCATCATATTGCAAGCAGAGATGAACCCTGAATTGGGAAAATCAAACGGTTACAAAGTCTGGACACCGAACGACATTCAGACAAGGATGCCGATATATAAGCCGTTCATGGATATGGTTAAAAAATACGGCACGCCCTACATTGGCGGCGCATTTTGCACTGACCGTTTGAAATTACGACCGTTCCGCGATTACTGCAATGACCATTTCGGGCGCGGCAATTATCAAACATGGATAGGCATTCGTGCAGATGAGCCACGACGATTGACAAAGAAAGAGGGTGTCAGTTATCTCGCAGATATCAGTGACTTCGATAAACAGGACGTTCTGGATTGGTGGAAAACGCAGTTATTTGATTTAACCATACCAGAACATCTTGGTAATTGTGTATTTTGTATAAAAAAGAGCAGTAAAAAATTAGGATTGGCATGTCGAGACGAACCCATCATAAAAATGGTTTTCGAGGAGTATTGCATTAAGAGTAAACATGTCCGTGACGGGCACAGAAAGACGCCCAAAGAAATTATGTACCGAGGGAACCTATCATTAGATGGAATAGCGACGATGTATTCCAATGCAGATTACCAAAATCTATATCAGGAAATGATCGCAGCCAAACGTTTTGATACCGGTTCATGCTCTGAATCTTGCGAAATATTTTAACTCCACCTATTAACTAATAACCAGCCATTGGGAGGATTAATCATGGAAAAAACACCGTGGAATCCATGTCAAAAAGCAATACTTAAAGTAAAGAATCCCCTTCCCCCGCCAGATATTTGTAACTATTGTGGCTCATCAGTAAAAATAGCAAGTCACAAAGAAATATATGATGGTAGAAGTTTCGGAAATTGGCCATGGGCTTATTTATGTAATTGCTGCGGTGCATACGTCGGTATGCACCCTTTTACTAATATTCCTTTAGGCACTCTCGCTGACGCTGAAACTCGCAATGCACGGAAGCAATGCAAGCCATATTTTGAGAAGTTATGGAAATTCAACGGCGCTACTTTTAGTCGCAAGGATGCTTATAATTGGCTTGCAAATAAATTGGGAATCAAAACAAGTGAATGTCATTTTGGCTGGTTCGATATTGACACTTGCTATCGAGCTAAAGAAATTTGTGAAAATATGATTATCAATAAGAGGTCATTATGAGCAATACAGAGTCTTTAATATCCGCATGTCAAGAATTAGCAAGAACTGCGAATTGTGATGATTATTTAATTTTGAATGAGATTGCAGATAAATTGAAATCAATGCTTAATATAGATTGGAATTTCACAGAACATCCTGACGTCAAAGTCGGAGAAGAAATTAAGTGCTGGGCTTATGTTGAAAAAACCATTCGAAGATTTGATTATTGTGATATTGATGAAAATGGAAAAGTACAATACTACTATAAACCCGCTGAATTAAAATATTTTGTTACTGTTTTAGTTTATCAAAATAAACCTACACCAACGGGCGAAAATATCTATTCATGGGAAGACAGCAAGGAAGATATTCCTGACTGGGCCGCGCAAAATGAAGGTTGTGACTGGTTTCATAGCGTAGAATGGGTTAAAGAATATTATCATCCCGAATATGAATATTATCATGGTGATATAGAAGAAAATGAAAAAGTGTTAGCGTGGGCTGAATTTACTTATCCAGCTTCGCCGGAAATTAAATAATGAGCAAACAAATGATACTTAAAGCACAGACAAATACGATCGGCTCTCTGAGTCAAGTAGAGCTGGATATAACAGAAACAGAATGGAAAGGAATGACAGATGAAGAGCAGCAACAAATAATTAATGAATCTCTATCTACTGTTGTTGATATTTGGGTCGAGGTGGAAGATGATGATGAATGATTATCTCTGTCATCACTTTTATTTTATTTGGAAACGAATGTTCAAGCGATATGTGATAAATACTCTCATGTATCGCGGAGCTAGTTTATCAGAAGCAAAAGAAATTGCTGAGTGCGAGATTGAAGCATATTCAAGAAATGATAAGCATTGGAAATATCCCACGCATCGAATTATTTGCAAGAGAAAAAATTCAGGGATGGCATACATGGGGAAATGAATCCCCAATTAATAATATTGAATTTATACAGGAAATAAAATTACATGAAATTCGTTAATTGGGGTGGAAGGTCTAAAGTTGTTACGTATTTTGGTATTGAGATGTCAGTCCCTTCTTGGGCGAAATATATTGCCGCTGATGTTGATGGAGACGTGTATTGTTATCGTAATCAACCACGTAACGATAACAGATGGTGGGATGTTCAGGGTGATGGAAGTGTTTATTGGTTAAAAATTTGTAAAGTGGAATTCGAGAATGATGAATGCTGGTCAGATTCTTTGGTTCGTGTGTGAATGGGAAATGAGATGAAAATAGTTAATTTGTGTGAATTATTTAAAGAAGTCGAGTATTTCGACATTAAAATATCGGTGCCTTATTGGGTGGAGTATATTGCTGCGGATAAGAACGGCGAGTTGTGGGGGTATCAGTGTAAGCCTCTACGGGCGGAACTTCGTAACGGTGGATGGTGGGTATATGATAATGATGAAGAAGAAGGCGTCTATCGTCTCGAAATAGGGAAAGTGGAGTTTGGCGACAATGAGCGTTGGAAAGATTCTTTAGTGAGATTCTGGAAAAATTCTTCTGTGAATTTGATTGGTGAGGATGCGCAATGAAAATAATCACGACATCTTTTGAGACTAAATGTGTGTCTTATTTCGGGATTGATTTGGAAGTTCCCACCTTTGTAAATTACTTAGCCGCTGACGCAGATGGTACTCTTTTTGGGTATTATTTTAAACCTGACGTCGACTTAGGATTTTTTAATGTGTACGGTGAGAATGTCGAATTGGGCGTGGTGGAATTTGACGGTGACGAGAATTGGGAAGATTCTTTAGTGAATTTGATTGGTTTGTTTGAATAGTGAAGCCGCGAAATGAGAAAGATGTCAGTAAAAGAAAATAACAAGCTTGTGGTGTATTTTGGCATCGAGATACTGGTCCCACACTGGGTTGAGTACTTAGCCGCTGATGAGTTCGGCGACGTTTATGGATTTAGTCATCTTCCTAAAATAAACAACATCATTAGTGCGTGGCATTTGAGTCCGTTTCTGGGACGCACAATCGAGCTAATGTCGATTTTATTCGAAGATGAACGATGGGAAGATTCCTTAGTTAAATTAAAGGGTGATGGAAAATGAAATTGCAAACCGTGTTTGAATCGTATTTTGTAACAAGTTATTCGTATTTT
>NZ_PUJU01000093.1 GCF_011189505.1 Photorhabdus tasmaniensis | reverse complement strand
CCCAGGTATTATCACATACCAGTGGTCAGGAGAAAGTGGTGTTTGGTACCGTGCTGTTTGGGCGCATGGCGGCGGGAGAAGGGGCTGATAATGGGATGGGGCTGTTTATCAATACCCTGCCGTTACGCTTGAATATTGATGATACCCCAGTTAGGGACAGCGTGCGGGCGGCCCATTTACGGCTGGCCGGATTGCTGGCGCATGAACATGCGTCACTGGCGCTGGCCCAGCGGTGCAGCGGGGTTGCTAGTGGTACGCCGCTCTTTAGTGCCCTGCTGAACTATCGGCATAATGATCAACCGGATCCGCTGAATGAAACGATGGCCGGGATTGAATTCCTGGGCGGACAGGAGAGCACTAACTATCCCTTTGGGTTATCGGTGGAGGACGGGGGTTCCACTTTGGGACTGACGGCGAGTGCGGTGCAGCCGTTTGATCCGGACAGAATATGCGGTTATATGCAGCAGGCGCTGGAGAGTCTGGTGGAGGCGCTTGAGCAGGCACCGGAGACGCCGATACGGGCGCTGAATATCCTGCCGGAAACGGAACGCACGCTGTTGCTGGAAACCTGGAATGCCACGGAAACCGTCTATCCTGAGGCGTTATGTATTCATCAGTTGTTTGAGCAACAGGTGGAACGTATTCCACAGGCGACGGCACTGGTGTATCAAGAGCAGATGCTCAGTTATGCCGAATTAAATGCCTGTGCCAACCGTCTGGCTCATCAACTGATTGCGTTGGGTGTCACACCCGACCAGCCGGTGGTGATTTGTGTGGCACGCTCCCCGGCGATGGTGGTGGGATTGCTGGCGGTGCTAAAAGCTGGCGGCGCTTATGTGCCGCTGGACTCAACCTACCCGGGGGAACGTCTGGCGTATATCTTGAATGATACAGCCCCGGCAGTGGTGTTGGCTGATGCGGTTGGACGGGCGGCGCTGGGCGAGGAGGCGCTGGTGGGGCTGACGGTACTTGACCCGAATACGCTGCCCGACCAGCCGGCCAGTAACCCGCAGGTCCCGGCGTTGACGCCCCAGCATTTGGCGTATGTGATTTACACCTCCGGTTCAACCGGGCAGCCGAAAGGGGTGATGGTAGAGCATCAGGCGATGTATCAACGGTATCTGGGCTTTAATGAGACCTATGCCGTCACGGAGCAAGACCGGATGCTGCAATTTGCTTCTTTTTCTTTTGATGTTTCAGTGGAAGAATTTTTCTCGTCATTATGCAATGGAGCGACGTTGGTTATTCGTGATGATAGCTGGCTGACTTCGATGCAGGAATTTATCACCTTAATCCGACAAAACCGTATTACGGTGATATCGCTGCCGACTTTATTCTGGTCTGAATTGGTGGCCAGAGACAAAGCATTACCGCTGCCGAATTGTCTCAAGTTAATCATTATAGGTGGTGAGGCGGTACAGAAGAGAGCTATTCAACTGTGGTTTATACAGGAAACTTATCGCCCACGGCTATTAAATACGTATGGCCCGACTGAAAATACCGTGATTGCGACCTATAAAGAGGTGTTATCCCTAGAAGATGATTGTTCTATTGGCCGGCCGGTTAAAAATACCTGCATCTACCTGCTGGACCAATACGGTCAACCGGTGCCATTAGGCTGCATTGGCGAAATGTATATTGGTGGCGTCGGGGTAGCGCGGGGTTATCTGAACCGGCCGGAATTGAGCGCAGAACGTTTTATACCGGATCCCTTTAGTCCGGTATCTGGTGCGCGGATGTACCGGACTGGGGATTTGGCTCGCTATCTGCCGGACGGCGACCTGGAATTCTTGGGCCGTAACGACCAGCAGGTTAAGATCCGGGGTTTCCGGGTTGAACTGGGGGAAATTGAAACCCGGTTACTGGAATACCCAGCGGTACAAGAGGCGGCGGTACTGGCGCGGGAAGATGGGCAGGATAAACGTCTGGTGGCTTATGTGGTGGTGGAAGCGAATGACGGGTTAGTTGCCTGCTTGCGTGAGCACCTGAGTGCGATTTTACCTGATTATATGATACCGGCGGCCTTTGTGCGCCTGGATACCTTCCCACAGACCCCGAATGGCAAGCTGGATCGCCGGGCATTACCGGTACCAGGCGAGGAAGCCTTTGCCCGTCAGGCCTATGAAGCACCGCAAGGGGAAGCTGAAATTGCGCTGGCGGCGATTTGGTGTGAAGTTCTGGGGATTGAACAGATCAGCCGGCATGACAACTTCTTTGCGTTGGGCGGTCATTCGCTGTTGGCGGTACGGATGATGAACCGGATAGCGGCGCTGGGTGTCGAACTGCCACTGAGCGTATTGTTTGAAATGTCCACGTTAATGGCCTTTGCTGAGGCAATGCGTATCCGGTTTGATGAACAGCGCAAGATATTACCCACCATTCTGCCGATATCCCGCGAAGGGGCGTTGCCGTTGTCATTCGCTCAACAGCGTTTGTGGTTCCTTGCCCAGTTTGAGGGCGTCAGTGATATTTATCATATCTCGATGGTACTGCGCTTGTGTGGTCAGCTGGATATCGTTGCCTGGCAGCAGGCACTCGACACGTTGTTTGCCCGTCATGAAGCGTTACGTTCCGTCTTCGTCTCCGTTGATGGTCAGCCACAAGTGCAACTGCTGGCGGCGGACCGTGGGGTGCCGTTGTCCCAGTATGATCTGCGTGGGGTAGCGGATGCCGAAACTGTGCTTGAACATCTGAGCATCGGGGAAGCCAGTACGTCATTTGATCTCAGTCATGGCCCGCTGATCCGTGCCTCTCTTATCCGGCTCACCGATGACGAATACCAATTCCTGTTTACCCAGCATCACATTGTGTCAGACGGCTGGTCTGTCGGCGTGCTGATAAGTGAATTGAGTACGCTCTATACGGCTTTTCTGGCCGGGCAACGTGATCCCTTGCCACCACTGGCGATTCAATATCCTGATTACGCTGCTTGGCAGCGTCAGTGGCTATCGGCTGAACGGATCCAGACGCAATCGGACTATTGGCGTACCATGCTGGCTGACGCCCCCGTGTTGCTGGATTTGCCAACCGATCGGCCTCGTCCGCCTCAGCAGTCGTTTGCCGGGGGGGTTATGTTCATCGATCTGGATGCGGAATTAACGGCATCTCTTAAGCACCTGAGCGAACAGCAGGGCGTTACGTTATTCATGACCCTGTTATCAGCCTGGGCGATGGTCCTATCACGCCTGTCAGGTCAGGACGATTTGGTTATCGGCACACCGAGTGCGGGCCGCAGTCACCAGGAAGTGGAACCCCTGATCGGTTTCTTTGTCAATACGCTGGCGTTACGTATTGATTTATCGGATGCGCCGAATGTCATTGAATTGCTGGCGCGTGTGCGGCAAACCGCATTGGCGGCACAGGCGCATCAGGACCTGCCGTTTGAACAGGTGGTGGAAATCGTGCAGCCACCGCGCCGATTGGCGCATACCCCGTTGTTCCAGGTGATGTTTGCCTGGCAGAACAATGAGAGCCCGGAATGGGAATTACCGGAGTTGGCTGTTTCGCTTGTTGATTCTGTTCTTGAAACAGACACAGTTAAGTTTGATCTGGAATTGGAACTGTCTGAAGAGAATGGCCGGATTGTGGGGGCTCTGGGTTATGCCACGGCCCTGTTTGATCAACAGACAATCGAGCGCTATGTGGGGTATCTACACACGGTACTGCAAGCGATGGTGGTTCATCCTCAACAGCCCGTTGGGGAAATCGATATTTTGGCTCCGGCAGAGCGCAGGTTATTGCTGGAAACCTGGAACGCTACGGAAACCGCCTATCCTGATCCGTTGTGTATTCATCAGTTATTTGAACAGCAGGTGCAAAGGACACCGAATGCGACAGCAATTGTGTGTGGGGCTGAGACACTGAGCTATGCTGAACTCAACAGACGGGCAAACCGGTTGGCTCATGAGCTTATTGCACAGGGGGTGATACCGGAGCAACGTGTTGCGCTTTGTGTCTCCCGTTCTGCGTCGATGATGATCGGGTTGCTGGCTATATTGAAGGCCGGAGGTGCTTACGTCCCGCTGGATCCGGCGTATTCGGGTGACCGTTTGAGGGGGATTTTAAGTGATGCCACCCCTGCCATGGTAGTGGCAGATGTGATGGGGCGTACGGCCTTGGGTCAGGATACACTGAAAGGGTTGAAGGTATTAGCACCGGATACGGATTGGGAACAACCAGACAGCAACCCGCAAATATTATCACTGCATTCAAGACAGCTGGCTTATGTGATTTATACCTCGGGTACTACCGGCGTGCCTAAAGGCGTGATGGTGGAACATCGTGGCGTAATAAATTTGGCAATCGACCATATTGAGCGCTTGGGTGTTAAACCGGATAGCCGGGTTTTGCAATTTGCTTCCATTAGTTTTGACGCCAGCGTTGCGGATATTGTGATGGCCTGTGGCGCGGGCGCTGCCCTCCATATTCTGTCAGACGATATCCGCTATGACAGGAATGCCTTGTGGCATTATCTGGATGAACAGCGTATTACTCATCTGACGTTGCCGCCGGCTGTCCTTCAAAATGCCCATGAACTCCCCCCGTTACAAACGCATTTAACCTTGATACTTGCAGGGGAGGCGCTGGGTTCTGCGTTATTGCAATCGTTAGCGGGCAGGTATAACACCTTTAATATTTATGGCCCAACCGAAGCCACCGTTGCGGTCATGGCATGGCATTGTCCACCCGGTTATCAGGGGGAGGAGATCCCTATCGGCCGTCCAATAAACAATACACGTATCTACCTGCTTGATGCGCGGGGTCAGCCAGTGCCGCGGGGCGCGGTAGGTGAACTCTATATCGGAGGGGCGGGTATCGCCCGTGGTTATCTGAACAGACCGGATCTGACCGCAGAGCGTTTCCTGGATGATCCATTCTCAGTGATGCCGGGTGCTCGCATGTATCGGACAGGTGACCTTGCCCGTTATCTGCCGGAGGGTAACCTGGTTTATGTGGGGCGCAATGATCAGCAGGTGAAAATCCGGGGATTCCGTATAGAACCCGGCGAGATAGAAGCGCATTTGATGGAATACCCTGCCGTTCGGGAGTCACTGGTGGTCACTGATGGTAAAGGGGAGGATAAACGTCTGGTTGCTTATGTGGTCGCGGATGATGAGGAAGGACTGGCGCAACATTTGCGTTCGCATCTGTCAGCCCGATTACCCGAATATATGATACCGCCAGCATTTGTCCGGCTGGATGCTTTCCCGCTGACCCGGAACGGTAAGTTGGATCGTCGGGCATTACCCGCACCGGACGAAAAAGCGGTTGCCCGTCAGATTTACGCTGCACCACGAGGAGAAACAGAAATCGCATTGGCGGACATCTGGCGTGAATTGCTGGGGATTGAACAGGTCAGCCGGCATGACAACTTCTTCGCCCTGGGCGGCCATTCACTGCTTGCCATTCGAATGGTAAATCTTATCGCCGGTCAGGGTTTGATTTGTACATTGAATGCTTTGTTCCAATTCCCTGTGTTGTCCGAATTGGCGGCAAAAATTACCTCAGATTTGCTGTCTCAGCCGCAGACTAGCGCCATATCGGTGCGACCGGGCGGAACGGAGCTGCCATTGTTCTTTGTGCCCAGTGGAATGGAAGATTATTCCTATGTGTACGGGCTGGCTCAACATATCCGGTCAGACTATCCGGTTTATACGCTGCCCTGGCCGTCCATCAGTGAAGAACCGATGGCGACCATGGAAGAACATGCGGCCAGAATGATCAACTTGATGAAAGCGGTTCAACCGACAGGCCCATATCGGATTGCGGGTTACTCTTCCGGCGGCATATTGGCTTATGCCATTGCCCAGTGGCTTTTACATGCCGGGGAGGAGGTTAACTTCCTGGGATTGATTGATACGCCGGCTCCTCATGATGTCAGCGAGGAGCCTGTGCAACTCAACCATTTGTTCTTTGCCGTGTTAGTAAAGCAGTTTGGGGAGGAACACACAGAAGAGGTTGCGGCATTGTACCGGCGAATTGATGAGCTGAATTTGGTGCAATTTATTGAAGCGGCACAGGAATTGGCGTTATATCCCGCCAGTCTGCGCCCTGATTTAGTCGCAAAACGTTGGGAGCAGGGAGAGCATTATATCCAAATAGTCGAAGAGTATGAGCCGCAGGCATTAGCGATAACGCTGCATCAGTTTTATGCGATGGAACCTTGCCCTCCTAATCCTTTTATTGCGGATGAAGAGCCGAAACCTTTAACCATGGATCCATCGTTAGGTTGGGGGCGGGTAATGCCTGACTCTCTACTTCAGTTGATTGCTGTTCCGGGTAACCATGCGAGTTTGATGGAGAATAAGGAACATAGAACCGCTTTAGCTCAGGCCCTGAATAGGGCATTGGCAATGTATTGTGATGAGGAGGCGTTGTAATACTAATATATTAAGAAATATAGAATAATTTAATGTTAGTGTGATAATCCGGTATATATTGTTTATATCGGATTATTTTTATATAAAAACAAGATAAGGAAATGGGTAATTATTATGTGAATTTATTAGATTAAATCAATCTCTGATAAAGACGTGAAAATAATCGCTGGCCTTAATGGCTTAGGTTATCAGCCACCTCTGTACGCTTTTTAGCTAGCTATTCTTAAACAGAGTTGATTCTTCTCAATATCATAAAAAATACAGTGTTAATCTTCTCTGGTGATTAATACCAGGCCTATCAACCGGGCAAGGTAACTAGGTTGAATAAAGCTTTAGTGATTTAGCTAATATAAAACCGGTTTCCAGTGAG
>NZ_PUJU01000092.1 GCF_011189505.1 Photorhabdus tasmaniensis | reverse complement strand
GTCAGGGGGTTTTGGGGTCGGCGGTGAACGGACATTGGAAAAAACGGGTGGTAACTGACTGAGGGCATGAGGAAAATCGGCGTTCGGTAATCAACGTCGCAATGGAATGCGTTGTTATTGAGAATAATGCTTTGGCTTCCCGAAATCTGGGGGATTGCCGCACGATGTCACCGGAGGCGTGCGGCAAGGCTAAGGAGCTGAGCCAGCGCATTCTGGATAAAGGTCTGCCGTCGGTTGAAGACATGCGCGGTAAACTGGCATCATGTCAGGATGACAGTTGCCGCAAAGGGGTCTGGACAGAGTACCGGCAGGCCAGTGATGCAACCATCAACACCCTGAAACACATGGCGCTGAATGGTGAGTTGAGCCGCGAAGAGCTGGCCTTTATCAACCATGAGTTGGGTAAAGAACTGGCGGTCTCAGGATACCGTGCCAATGACAAGCTGGGCCGTTCAGAGCAGAGCAGCTGGTTAAATGGCGGCAGCGGACCCCTCTCCGGGTTCTTTAACACGGAACTACGCCAAAAAGAGCTGGAGAATGCAGGTTTATCCAAAGCCGATGCGGCGCAGTACGTGAAGGAAGAGCAGCGTAACCTGATGTTGCTGGAGACCGCGACGGGAATTATTGGGGCAAAAGCCAGTGATAAAATGCAGGCGAAGCCATCATCTGTACCGTCAATAAAAGGTTCGACTGATAACAAAGGCAATAGCTCTGAACAACATACTAATGAGCATAAAGTTATTGTTGTAGATAAAACAAAATATCCAGAATCAGCGAAGCATATTGAAGATGCTCAGAAAGCAGGGCATCCTAATGTGTTGACGATTGATCGTGGAGGAGCTGCTCAGAGGAGAAGAGAATCCTTGAAAAATACTCCTCCGGTGAAAGGTGCAGATCGTGATGAATATCCTCCTGCCATGTTTAAAGAAGGTGGCTCAGGCGCTTCGGTTCGACCAATTACCCCTTCTGATAATAGAGGAGCTGGATCATGTATTGGTCAACAATGTCGCGGATTACCTAATGGCGCGACTGTAATTATAAAGACAGAAAAGACAGACAAATCAGGCAAAATAGAAACGGAGAAATAGAAAAATGTGGCCTTTAACTGACAAATTACTCTCAATTTGTAGTCATGATATTTCTTCGGTTAGATCAGAAAAATATATTGCTTCTAATTATGGAAAATCATTGGTAGATGAATTGAGCTGTTTATTGACTAAAAAAAATGGATTTTATGGCTTTGAGTCTGCATTACGTGTTTTTCCATATGAAACGATAGATGAAGAGATCGGCTTAATTGATTGGAACAACAACAGGTTATGGATTAACTCATACGAAGATATGGCTAAGGATGCTCTTTTCTTTGCAGAAGATATCTTTGGAAATCAGTTTTGTTTAAAAGATGATTGTATTCATACATTCGATCCTGAAACGGGATTATTTGATAAATTAGCCGAGAGTATAAATGAATGGAGTGGGATTATCTTGGAAGATTATGAAGTCCTAACTGGATATTCTTTGGCTCATAATTGGCAAAATATTTACGGCCCTATTCAATCTGGCTATCGTTTAGTCCCTAAAATTCCCTTTGTTTTAGGCGGAGAATATGAATTGGAAAATCTTTACTTAGCTCGAACAGGCGAATCAATGAGAGCCAGAGCTGATTTGGCTCTACAAATACGAAATATTCCCGATGGGGCAAGCATTAAAATGGACATAAAAAATTAAAAATCAGTTAGCAAAAAGATCCCGGTCCAAGCACTGGGATCTTTTTTGAGCCATCAGTTGTTCTCAACGAGTCGGATAATCAACTGTCCGTGCTCAACACTAACCTGCACCGGCTGCCCGGTCACAAAGCCCGCTTCTTGCAGCCAGTTCCCTTTTAAGTGCAAACTGGGATGCTGGCTGTAATAGCGGGTCATGCCAGTGCTGCGGTCAGGGTGACATCGGCTGATATAGCCGACTTTATAGTGGCGTTGGGCTTTCGAACTGCCTGAATTTACATTACAATCGCGTTCAGCCATAGCTAACTACCTCTGATAGTGGGTTGTGGTTAGCGGTGCTGGGATGTTCTCAGCATCTCAACACCGCGTAAGTATTATCTCTTTTGAGCGCCTAACGTTTTATCGTCCAACGTTTAGCATCATGCATATGCAACATACTGCTAATCACTGTCTCAATCGCTTCCCGCTCTTTCTCATCCAACTGTGAGACCGCTTCGAACTGGAGTTTTAGCCGGTCATCGGGTCCGCGTTCATTGTGATCAAAAAGAAGCATATCGGCACTGACATTCAACGCTAATGCAATCCGCCGAAACACATCAATCGTCGGCTGGGATGTCCCGGCTTCATAGCGCTTGTACTGTGAAACGTGCATACCAATCTTGTCAGCCATCTGTTGTTGCGTGAAACCAAGCTCTTTACGGGAAGCAGCCAATTTATCAGAAAAGCTCATAGGAAATTCCAAAGTTGCTGTAACTGGCGTCACTATACCCCTCCCGTTTTTATCGCTTGACTAAAAGTATCATATCAGGGACTATATATATTATCAATGTGAATCTTGACGCATTTTACAGGAGTAAAGGCAATGACCCGCATTCCCGATACCGATTTAGCCCGCTTAAAGCAGTTCGTCTCATTGCTGGGGCTGGCGCGTAAGCAAGGCCGTCCGATGAAAAAACGCGGTGAGGATTATGTGCTGCGCTGTCCGTTCCATCACGAGAAAACACCCTCAATGGTGATATCGCCTGCCAAGAACCTGTATCACTGCTTTGGCTGTGGCGCGGCGGGGTCGGTGCTGGACTGGGTGATACAAACAGAAGGCGTGACGCTGAAAATCGCTATCCGTCGGCTAAGGGAGCTGGCCGGGTTGCCGGACATGGACAATACGGTGGTGGCCGCCTCTTCCTTAGCCGCCCAGCCGGGATCACAGGCCGCTCCTTTGCCGCGCCCGAAACTGGCCGACCTGGACGATGACGGGCAGGCGCTGTTGCATCAGGTAATTGATTTTTATCATCAGAATTTACTGGCGTCACCAGAAGCCAAAGCCTGGCTGGAACGACGCGGACTGCATCATCCTGAACTGGTCAGTCACTTTAAGCTGGGGTACGCGGGCAATCACGGTATCGGCGGTTCGGCAGGGCTGCTGCCGTCAAAATCGAGCCATGAGGGGCAGCAACTGCGCGATAAGCTGTCGGGTCTGGGCGTGTTGCGTAGCACCACCCGGCAGGACCACTTCCGGGGCTGCGTAGTCGTCCCGGTGATCGGCTGGCCTGAATCGGCCAGTGTGGCCAGCCGCGGGCGGGTGTTGCAACTGTATGGCCGCCGAACCCAGCCGGATTACAAGGTGCTGAAAGACAGCCCAAAGCATCTGTACCTGCCCTCGCCACTGGCCGGGGTCTGGAATGAGGCAGCGATGAAAGCCGCTGCGGAAATTATCCTGTGCGAAGCGCTGATCGATGCCATGACCTTCTGGTGTGCCGGGTTCCGTAACGTGATTGCCGCGTTCGGGGTGAACGGGTTTAACCGTGAGCACCTCGAAGCCTTGCAGTATCACGGCGTGAAACGGGTGCTGATTGCCTTTGACCGCGATGAGGCCGGAGACCGTGGCGCGGCCAGTGTGGCCGCTGATTTACTGGAAGCCGGTATCGAGGCATGGCGGGTGCAGTTCCCGCCGGGCATGGATGCCAATGATTATGCTGTCAAAAGTGGCAACGCCGAACATGCGCTGGGGCTGGCGTTGCAACAGGCAGTCTGGCTGGGACAGGGAACGGTACCGGGTGCGGTGTTCAGCCATGAGCGGCCCGTCTCGTCAGATATGACGGAAAAGCCCCAAAGTGCCGGTGTGGCTGAATCTTCTTCTTTAGCCGCCCCGCCAGAGCTGACCGTTGCGCCGGTGCCCTGTGAGCGCACGGCCTGCGGTGAACTGTTGATGAAAAGCGGCCCCCGGGTCTGGCGGATACGGGGGATGAAAAAATCCCCAGTGCCTGATGTGATGAAAGTCAATGTGCAGGTGCGGGATGAAACGTCCGGCCTGTTCCATGTGGATACGCTGGACATGTATCACGCGCGGCATCGTCAGAACTACATCAGCACGGCGGCGCAAGAGCTGGAATGCGAGCTGTCGGTCATCAAACGCGAAGCCGGGCGGGTGTTGCTGATGCTGGAGCAGCAACAGGATGCGCAACAGCAGGCCGACGCCGAAGCCGCAGGGACAACGGCCGTCACGGTCAGCGCGGAAGACGAAGCCGCCGCGCTGGCATTGTTGACATCGCCGAACTTAACAGAACAGATTATCCACGACATGGCCGCCTGTGGCGTGGTCGGCGAATCCACCAATCTGCTGACCGGGTATCTGGCGGCGGTCTCGCGCAAACTCGATAAACCGCTGGCCGTGCTGATACAAAGCAGTTCCGCTGCCGGGAAATCGTCATTGATGGAGGCGGTACTGAACCTGATGCCGGAAGAGGAGCGTATCCAGTACTCGGCAATGACCGGGCAGAGCCTCTACTATCTGGGAGAAACCAGCCTGCAACACAAAATCCTGGCAATAGCCGAAGAGGAAGGCGTGCGGCAGGCGGCCTATGCCCTGAAACTGTTGCAGTCCGACGGCGAGCTGAAAATCGCCAGCACCGGCAAGAATGAACAGAGCGGCGAACTGGTGACGCGGGAATACAAGGTACAGGGACCGGTGATGCTGATGTTGACGACGACGGCCATTGATGTGGATGAAGAACTGCTGAACCGCTGTCTGGTGCTGACAGTCAACGAATCGCGCGAGCAGACGCAGGCCATCCACGCCATGCAACGGCACCGTCAGACGCTGGAAGGCTTGCTGGCTGACTCGGAGAAAAGCTATCTGACGCAGTTACACCAGAACGCCCAGCGCCTGTTAAGGCCGCTGAAAGTGGTGAATCCCTACGCCCATCAACTGACGTTCCTGTCAGACAAAACCCGGATGCGACGCGATCATATGAAATACCTGACGCTGATACAGGCTATTGCGTTGCTGCACCAGTATCAACGTGAAGTGAAGAAAACCACGCATCGCGGGCAGGTGATTGAATATATCGAAGTGACGAAAGACGATATCCAGCTCGCTAACCAACTGGCACATGACGTGCTGGGGCGCACGCTGGATGAAATGCCGCCGCAGACGCGTAAGCTGTTACTGCTGATACAGGACTGGGTACGGGAAACCGCCGGACAACAGGCGGTCAGGGTCGATGAACTGCATTTTACCCGGCGGGATATTCGGGCCGCTCTGCACTGGGGCGATACGCAACTGAAAGTGCATCTGGCGCGGTTGCTGGAAATGGAATACCTGTTGCTGCACCGCCGCGGGCTGACCTATGAATATACGCTGCTGTGGGATGGTGAAGATACCGGGCAACCACATCTGTGCGGGTTACTGGAGATGACGGAATCCCAGTCAGAAACGACAGGCGATACATTCCGGTCGGGGTCAGAGGGTGTTCAGTCGGGTACAGGTCGGGGCATAGTCGGCAGTCAGTCGGTCAGTCAGAATCCGGTCTCAGGGCAGGCAGCACCCGACTTATCGGCGGAAGTGGCCGGGGTAAAACAAAAAACGGTTATTAAGGCAGAAAAAGAACCGGCTTCAATCCCCCTGCCCGAAGAAACAGAAATGGCGAATGACGCTGTTGCGGGCAAGGCGTTCCGGTCGGTGTCGAGAAGTATCCCGTCGGGTACAGGTCGGCCCCAGGTCGGTACACAGCCGGACAGACAAAATCCGGCCTCAGCACAGACAGTACAAGGCTTAACAACAGAACCGGGCGGAGCCGGAAAGAAAATGGTTAAAAAACATAAAACGCAAAAGGCCCCGCCGCCCGCTGCCTCAGCCACTCATTCCCAATCCGAAACGGAGATAAATCATGGCAAACCGTAAACCGCGCAAAGGGAGTCTCCTGACCGTCGATGACGTCTACCGTCAGCCTGTCGGTCCGGCACATGACCCAAAAAGCCTGTATGCACTGCTGCTGCGCTTCGTGGCATGGCGGCAGGAGCGGAACTGGTCGGAAACCACGCTGAAAGTACAGACTCATCACACCTATCGCTTTATCCTGTGGGCCACGGAACGGGGCCTGTACTATGCTGCGGATATCACGCGGCCAATACTGGAGCGTTACCAGCGCTATCTGTACCAGTACCGCAAGACCAACGGAGAGCCGCTGAGCATCCGTACCCAGCGCACCCAGTTGCAGCCGTTGCAGGTGTGGTTCAAATGGCTGACGAAACAGAATCTGATACTGGCGAACCCGGCAGCGGACATTGAACTGCCACGGGAAGAAAAGCATCTGCCACGCTATATTCTGACCATTGATGAAACCGAACAGATACTGGCGCAGCCTGACCTGACGACGTTGCAGGGGGTACGTGACCGGGCATTGATGGAGCTGCTCTGGTCAACCGGGATGCGCCGGGGAGAATTAACCCGGCTGGATGTGTACAGCGTTGACGGCAAACGCAAAACGGTGACCATCCGGCAGGGCAAGGGCAATAAAGACCGGGTGTTGCCCCTCGGTGAACGCGCCTTAAGCTGGCTACAGCGTTATCAGCAACAGGTGCGGCCACAACTTATCGTCAATCCTGACGTCAGGGCATTATTCGTCGCGATGGACGGGCTGGATGGCTTACAGGCCAACGGTATCAGCAATCTGGTGACAGCGTATATCAACGCGGTGGGTATCAAGAAAAAAGGTGCCTGCCACCTGTTCCGGCACGCGATGGCAACGCAGATGCTGGAGAACGGGGCGGACCTGCGCTGGATACAGGCGATGTTAGGCCATGCGAGCGTGGAATCCACCCAGGTGTATAC
>NZ_PUJU01000091.1 GCF_011189505.1 Photorhabdus tasmaniensis | reverse complement strand
TAGGCGTCCAGATGCTGGCGCAGGGTCAGCTGGGTAGGCTCAGATTGATGTTTAACGGGTGATGACATGATGGGGTTTCCTGTAGAGAACAGCGGTTAGTGTTATCAGTGTGTGATACATCACGACGGTACGATGGCTTGATTTTTAAGTGGCCGGAACAGTCCTTTTCTGCCTGCCCCAACTTGCGGACCGCTCAGCCCGGTATTGCTGCGGTCTGGCGTCCATTTCCCGCCCTCCAACTTGGGCCCAACTTGACCCCAACTTAAGGGCAACTTGCGGTTCAGTCAGTCCAACTTGCGTTGGTCGTATTCCGGGTTTTCTTATTCGGGTTTTCGGGTTCGATGATGTACTGGCAGTACGATACGACGGCTTTTTCTTATTATTGCCGGAACAGTGTTTTTCAACCTTCCCCAACTTGCGGGCCGTTCCTCCCAGTATTGCTGCGGTCTGACGCCGGTTTCCCGCCCTCCAACCTGGGCCCAACTTGACCACAACTTGATGGCAACTTGCGGTTCAGTCAGTCCAACTTGCGTGAGTCATATTCAGGGTTTTACCGGTTTTTCCGGCGCTGTCAGGTCAATCAGGCCGCACAGATGGGCTGCTTCTGCGCTGTCACCGTTCCACAGCAGTTCATACTGCAACAGATGGCCGCGACTGCCGCCGTGGACTAACAGATATTCCATGTCGGCCAGTCGCTGACAATGGACTTTTAACTGGTTATCGCTCCACTGGGTGTAATGGCGGATATCCCGGCGGGTAAAGCGGATATCTTTCACCGGGCGTTGCTGCGCTGCCGCCGTCGCTTTCACCATCTCTTGTATCAGCAGCAACAGTTTTCTTGTCTGAGGTGACATTTCATCCAGCGTGCGGCCTAATATCTCGTGGGCCAGCCGGTTTGCTAAGCTAATATCGTCTTGGGTCACCTCGATATATTCAAGCCGCTTGCCCCGGTGTTCCGCGGTCTTCACTTCGCGCTGGTGCTGATGCAGCAGGGCGATACTTTGTATCAGGGTGAGATATTTCATGTGGTCGCGCCGGGTGCGGGTTTTATCGCTCATGAACGTTAACTGTGAAGCATAAGGGTTAACCACATTCAGCGGGCGTAACAGCCGCTGGGCGTTCTGATGCAGTTCGGTGATATAGACCTTCTCATTTTCTGCCAGTAAACCTTCGAGGGTCTGCTTATGGCGCTGCAAGGCGTGGATAGCTTCGGTCTGTTCCCGCGATTCGTTCACGGTCAGCACCAGACAGCGGTTTAACAGCTCTTCATCGACATCTATCGCCGTGGTGGTCAACATCAGCATCACCGGCCCTTTCACCGTGTACTGTTTGGTGACCAGATTACCGGTAGCGTCATCTTTACCGGTTGAGGCAATGGTCAGTTCGCCGTCGCTTTGCAACAGCTTAAGCGCATAGGCGGCCTGCCGTACCCCTTCTTCTTCGGCTATCGCCAGTATCTTGTGTTGCAGGTTGGTTTCCCCCAGATAGAACAGACTCTGGCCGGTCATGGCGCTGTATTGCAGCCGTTCTTCTTCCGGTATCAGATTGAGGACCGCCTCCATTAAGCTGCTTTTACCTGCCGCCGAACTGCTCTGTATCAGCACGGCCAGCGGACGCTCCAGCTTGCGACTGACCGCCGCTAAGTAACCGGCCAGCAGGTTAGTGGATTCGCCCACCACGCCACAGGCGGCTAAGTCAGCGGTGATGCGCTCACTCAGGTGCGGGTCTTGCAGCAGTGCCAGCGCCGCAGCCCGCTGGTCCTCGCTCAGTTCGGGAACCGGCTGGGTTTCGGTTTGTTCACCGGCCCCGGCCTGTTGACACTGTTCCAGCACCAGTAACAGCTGCCCCAGTGAACGCCGCAGGTCACCTTCGGCCAGCCCGAGTTCGGTGGCGGCCAGCCGCGCATACCCGCTCCGGCTGCGGGCGCTCATCATGTCCACGCTGTCGGCGAACATCACGCCGCTGTCGGTATCAACCACCTGAACATTGACTTTCATCACTGCCGCCCCGGCTTTCACCTGTGACCGGCCCCGGATACCCCACTGTTGCGTGCCCAGCGTGAGGGATATCTCGCCGTTGGCACCGGTTTCCCAGACCACATTGGGCATCGACGGCAACGCGGCTATCCCGGCGGCTAAGGCGCTGACTGTTTCCGGCACCGGAACCGGCTGATGTTCTGCCAGTGCGGCCCGCTCTGTGGCGGTGGTGGCCTGTACCTCTGCCGCATCCTGCATCGACACGGCACTGTCCAGCAACAACCCGAAGGCCCGTTCCGGTTCGGCGACCTGACACAGATAGCCGTTGGCATCCATGCCCTCGGGGAACACCACCCGGAACACGGCAATGCCGATGGCGGTCAGTTCGGCGGCCAGTTTTACCGCCGCTTCATTGCCGGCCGGATCGTTGTCGTAAGCGATCAAGACCTGTTTAACGCCATGTTGCCGGAACGCCTGCCGCATCTCATCGGTGAAGCCGTTCACCCCATAGGCGGCGGTGACATGGCGGTGACCGGCTACCCAGAACGACAGGGCGTCGATCAACGATTCACAGAGGATGACCGCCCCGGAACTGATCAGCGCCGGCTCATTCCATATCCCGCCGTGTGCGCCGGGCAGATACAGATGCAGCGGCGTTCCGCTGCGTAAGCGGTCGGTGATTTTGCGCCCGTAGATCTCGCGGATCTGACCGTTCGGGTCGATAACCGGTATCACCAGCGAACCGGTAAAGTGCTCGTGTCCGCTGTCGCGCATCAGCCCCACGGCCCGAAGACGGGCGCGGATCTGTGCGCCGGCCTGCACGGCTTTGATGGGCAGGCGATAGGCTAACGTGCGGTTGGCAAAGCCCAGTTGAAACTGGGCGACTAATTCCGGGTGGTTGAGCCGGCGTTTTTCCAGATAGGCCAGGGCTTCGGGGGCATTCAGCAGCGTATGATGGTAGAACCCGACGACCCGACTGAGCAGCGCCTGCCGTCCGGCCTCATCATCGGCCAGCATGGCGGGTTCATCCGGTTGCACCAGCGGTGCCACAGACGGGTTATCTCCCAGTACTCCGCGCAACTGTTCCACGGCCCGGCGCAGACTTAAGCCTTTGGTTTTCATCACCCAGTCCAGCACGGAGCCGCCGGCATCACAGCCAAAACAGTGATAGAGATTTTTTGCCGGTGAGATAACCATTGACGGGGTTTTCTCCTGATGGAACGGGCACAGCAGCACGTAATCTTTGCCGCGTTTAAAGAGCTGTCGCCCCTGTTGCTCCACTACGGCGACTAAGGAGACGGCGGCTTTCAGGTGCTGTAATTCGGCTTCGGGAATGCGGGCCATAAAAATGTTCCTTTTAAATCCTTGTCAATGCTCTATATAGATACTATTATATGTCCCATAAAGGTTATTTAGTCAAGTCTATTCAGAACAGGGGGAGATAATGGAAGCCATCACGACTGATAAAGGAACATTCTGGATGAGCTTTTCTGCCCGTTTTCTGCAACTGCGTAAGCAACAAGGACTGACTCAGCCACAGATGGCTGACAAGGTGGGGATACATCTGACACAAGTTCGTCGCTATGAATCTGGTGAGGCTCAACCCTCTTTAGACATTCTTAAACGTATTGCTGTTACGTTTAATGTTTCAGCAGACTGGCTGATATTTGAGGAGGGCGAGCGGGAGCCGCAGGACGAACTTAAGCTAAAGTTTGAGGCGGTTAAACAGATGGACGAGGAGGAGCGACGCTC
This sequence comes from Photorhabdus tasmaniensis, assembly GCF_011189505.1. GTDB lineage: Bacteria > Pseudomonadota > Gammaproteobacteria > Enterobacterales > Enterobacteriaceae > Photorhabdus > Photorhabdus tasmaniensis. The sequence goes on along the minus strand of NZ_PUJU01000091.1, from coordinate 3,377 downwards.
TGTGACCTCGGTTCTGGATGCAATGATTTTAAAACATCAGGCAAAACGGTTATTGGGCTGACCTGATTTAATGCGGCTCTACCGTGGTTGCAACACGATACAGCCGCTAACCACAAGCAACTATGCGAGGTAGTTAATTATGGCTAAGACGCATTCTAAGGCAGAAGTCGCTGTAAATAAAGCAGCGAAAACAGAACGTTATTACACCGTGGGATACGTGCCGCAAAACGACAAGGCTAAAGCACCGCCTGCGATACACCTGAAAGGTCAATGGCTTAAGGCCGCAGGCTTTGATATTGGTGGTACTTTAACGGTGAAAGTGATGAATGGTTGTCTGGTACTGATACCGGACAGTGACAACACCCACACCATCAGGCAACAGTACCTGCGCCAGCAGGAGCAACTCAGTGATATCAAGCTCCGCATGCGCGAACTCATTGGCGACTACAAAACCATTTAAGGGAGGGGAATAGCATGAGAGCAGGGATTGAGCAGCTAAAGGAAGTGCACCTGAGCCATGACGAAGCAATGGCACTGGCGCAACTGGTTAAGCGGTTGAGCTGGGCAGAGATACGGGCCTGTGCGGTTGATGACACGGAAGCCTGGGTTATCAAGGCCGCGATAGGGCGGCTCCAGTCGGCACTGGCGTATCACGGGTATTCGCCACGGTAAGAAAGAAACAGGCCGGAAGCGATTCCGGTTTTTTGCTGTTTCAGAGAAAAAACAGAATAAAATATCTAAAATATAGCCTATGTATATATTTACTATGAATCTTATATTTTTTTATATTATTTCTTTTTTTATCTTATTATTTATTTTATATTTTTGTAGTTTTAAATTATATATTTAATATATAAGACCAACCCTGAAAGATATTTATTTTAAGTATAAAAATAACAAAGCCGGAAAGATCTCGGGGATCTTTCCGGCTTTAAATTTAACTATTCATATTTTCCAGTAAACATAAATTCTTCAAGTATGTTAATGAACTTGGATTTATCTCTTGTTTGCTTACTACCTAGGAATTTTTCCTCTTCTGTTTTTCCTGTCTTTTTATTTGTTTTTATGATAAAGAAATCTAATACAAATAAACCGTTAGGATCTCCTTCTGGTTCATACCGTGAATCAAAGCAAAGGCCATCAAGAGAATTATGTCCACTAATCAAAATTGATCCATAGAACCAATCCATATTTTCTTTAGTAGGTTCATAGTCATAGAAATTATTTACATCAATTACCCACCTACTAGGTATTCTCAAGGGCTGAATATTCTTCCATATATCTTTTTTCATTAACGAACTCCGGGAATGTATTTTCCGACTTGTTCCAACGATGCCGGGAAACTGTGAATAGTAGGAATAGGGGCATTCGTCATTTCGATTCTTACCCAATTGGTTAATTGCCCTTCATTATACCCAACATGACCGGTAGGGTTTTTATAGAACATGAATCGAGTTCCGCCGTGGTCAAAAGCATGGCCATTGCGAATAGCTCCATATGCAGCTTGTTTCTCAAAGCCAGCTACCTTACTTGCATATTCCGGGAAATAAGATGCTTCAGGTCTTTTATCTAAGCTTCCTTTACCTACACTCAGATTTTTAGCTTCATTAATATCTTTTGCGTTGATATGTTTTGTTGCATGACGACCAGCCATAGGACGTTGAGCATTATAAACATCTGTTCGAAGGGCCTTGCGTTTATGGTATCCAGTAGGATCACAACCCGCCAATCCCAGAGGATCAATCCAATTCGCCGGATTATGAACGTACGCATACGGATTCAGGCCCCCTGCCAGCCCTAGCGGATCAGGCGACAGGTACTGTCCTGTCTCCGGCGAATAATACCGGAACCGATTATAAAATAAACCACTTTCTTCGTCTTCATACTGCCCACAAAACCGAAGATTGCAGCTAACCTTCTCCTCTTTCCGGACTGGGACGGTCCAGAATTCCGGTTCGCCCCAGGTGAACAGTCGTCCCGCCCAGGCCAGTTTTCCGGCTTCCGTTAATATTTCTCGTGGGGTTCCCTGATGGTCACTGACCACATAGTGCAGTTGCCCCTGCTCATAACGCGCCGATGGGGTCAGTTTCCCCGGTTCATACAGCCAGTGAATGCTCTGGTCATAAGCAACCGTGCCATCCGCCAGCACCGGCGTTTCTTCTATCAGCTGGTCGCCGCTCCACAGGTAATCGTAACCGATAATCGCCGTTGGTTTCAGTGTCAGGTCCGGTAACCCGTCCAGCCACCGTTGCAGGTTGGTGGCCTCCAGCCTGCTGTCCACTTCCTTGCGTTTGCTGATACGTCGGCCAAAGGCATCATAGCGATAACGCCAGCGGGTCCCCTCCGGGGTGATAAATTCGGTCAGCTGGTTATGCGCATCCCAGTGGTAACAGAATGTCCTGGGCTGGTAGCCATATTTATGAATCGTTTTTTCCGTCATTCTGCCGTTTTCATCATAACGAAAGGCATTATCGGCCCGGCGAGCCGTCCGCCCTGACTGATACTCCGGGTATTCCTTAAGGACCGGCTGACTCATATCTTCCGGTATCCGCTGGTAGTGACCGATATTCTGGTTAGCGTCATAAATGAACTGCTCTTCACGCGCCCAGGGGGTGCCGCTAAAGATAGCCAACACCACCTGGTCATTGGCGTTATACCCGTAACGGGTTTCCTCCCAGTGGCCGTCTTTGATGCATTCGACGTTGTTCGCTTGCGTGTAATACCAGTGACGGTTCACTTCACTGCCGAACGGCGGATGATGCGGGTCGGCTTCCTGCAACGCCTGCCTGAACCGCGCTGAACTGCGCCCGACAGCCTGATGGGCCAGCAGTCCGGTCGCCGTGTGATATTGCGCCTGAATAAAACCCGCATCACTGCTGCGCACGGTTTCCTGTCCCAGAGCGTCATAGTGAATATGCAGCGGCGTGTGGCCCGCCACGCCAAAACGGGTGACCTGACCGAGCGGGCCATAATCCCAGCGCAGGGCCGGCAGGGTGTCTCCCTGCCGGCTGACCGGTAAGCCACTCAGGGGATCCCATTCGTGAGTCACCGTCCGCCCGTTAATTGTCTCTGCCGTCAGGTTGCCGGATCCATCGTATTCAAATTCCACCACCGCATCCGGGTTGGTGGCGCGGATAAGCTGGCCGGTAGCGTTATAGTCATATTCCGTGACCGAGACCAGCTGACACTGTTCATCGTCTTCCTGCCAGACTTCCTGCCGGATCAGGTGGTCTTCCGGGGTGTAGCACCAGCGCAGCAGCTGATTATTCGGGTAACGGGCGATGATTTTACGTCCTGCCCTGTCGTACTGATATTGGATCGTGCGCCCGGTAAAATCGGTTTCCCCGATAATCTGCCCGGCCCGGTCACGGGTGTAA
>NZ_PUJU01000090.1 GCF_011189505.1 Photorhabdus tasmaniensis | reverse complement strand
GTTTGCCGAAAAGCTGGGGATCAAACTGTTTGCCAGCCGAGGTCGGGTAGATATTCAGGCGCAGGGTGATGCGATGGGATTGGCGGCATTGAAAGACATCACGGTGAGCAGTCATGAAGGCAAAGTGCTCATCAGTGCCAAAGAGGAGATTTTGCTGGCCTGTGGCGGGGGATATATCCGTATTGGCAACGGGCAGGTGGAAAGTGGGGCACCCAATAACATTATCCAGCGGGCAGCGGTGTGGCAAAAATTCGGGGGGCAAAGTGTCAGTCAGTCTGTACAGCAATGGCAGACGGCTAATTATGCCGTGATACCGAAGGCCGCGAGTGCCAGTGACACTACGCCGTTAGCCAATCAGAATATATTGCTACAGTCAGATGATGCGGGAAATCGTTCATTATCCACCGCTCAGGATGGCAAAAGCCCTCTGCAAAAGCAGGCGGGTGTGGAAATAAGCCAATTGAAAATAAAAGATGAGGAGTAAATGATGAGCGAGTCCACTGAAAATGAAATTTATATTCATCCTGAATATGATGAATACGGCTTTCCGTATTACAACGTGCCCAATGCCAGAATTGAAGAAAACCTGGTGGCGACCTGTCTGAAATATGCGACTAAAGTGATCCCGGTGATTTTTCTGCCGGGGGTAATGGGGAGTAACTTAAAATCGACAGAGAATAAGTCAGTCTGGCGGTTAAATGCGATGTATAGCCCAGAGGTTTTACTTTGGGCGTTAAAAGGGGCTTCTTACAGAAAAGATACATTAGATCCCGGTAACACCGTGGTTGATGGCTCCGGGGATATTACGTCTGACCACACCAAAAAGAATAAATTCCCCAGTTGCCAGCAACGGGGATGGGGGGAAGTGGCACATATGAGTTATGGGGATTTTTTGCCCTGGCTCCAGGATGTGCTGGATGATGAGCGTCAGGTATTTGAATATTATATGGAAGGTCAGGGAAGGAAAACGCTCCGGCAGCAAATGGTCGGTATGGATCTGAGTGCTGAGTTAGGTGAAGAGCCGCTGACCCAGGAAGAGGTTGAACACAGTTATCGCTTTATATACCCGGTGCATGTGATGGGCTATAACTGGCTGCAATCCAATGTGGATTCTGCGAAAAGGTTGGCGAAATATGTTGATGAGGTTTTGGCCTTCTATGGTAAACGTTGTGCAACTAAGCAGGTTATTTTAGTCACTCACTCAATGGGCGGGCTGGTTGCCCGCCATTATTCAGAAAAACTGAATGGCCGGGATAAAATTTTAGGCATTGTGCACGGCGTGATGCCGAATACCGGTGCCCCGACAACTTATAAGAGGATGAAAACCGGTGAAGATGGTATGACCGGGCTGGTTGTCGGCAGTAATGGGGCAGAGATGACGGCCGTGATGGCCCAGTCGCCCGGACCTCTACAACTGTTGCCGGGAAAGGCGTATGGTAAAGGCTGGTTACATATCGCCGATGGTAAAATCACGCATAAACTACCGGAGTCAGACCCTTATGAGGAAATCTATCTGGAAAAGGATCGCTGGTGGGGATTATGTGAAACCCGGTTTTTAAATCCGGATAAAAAGGATAAATGGAAAGATAAGGAAAGTTGGGATAATTATTGGAAATTAATAAAAGGTACAGTTAAGCCATTTATTGAAGAATTAACTGGCAATTATCACCCTAATACCTATGCCTTTTATGGTGCCAGTGAGAAACATCTATCGTATGGAATTATCTCCTGGTTAAAGGGGCATCGTCATTATTCTAGTTATAGCTATGATAATCTTTTAGAAAAGCAGGAGGATTATTCCGGCATGACATTTAATCAGCCGCTATATGATCCGGCTAATCAGGAAACTGGTGCAACACGTACGGCGCGTTTTTTTGTTGGGCCTTCCTCATGGGATTATAAAGAAAAATATTTTGTACTGGCATCACCAAATGAGAAAGGGGATGGAACAGTGCCGGTACAGTCTGGTCGTATTGAAGCCAGACATTTACGTAGTCTGCTGGCGACAGAGGTGGATCATGAAGGGGCGTATAAAGAGGATAATGAAACTAAAGATAGTAAAGCCCGGTTATTTACCTTGCGTGCAATTGTGAAGATGGTTCAGGGGGTAAAAATTGAATAAGAAGAATGCTTTATTTATTTTGTTGGTTGCCTATATTCTGTGGTGGTATTTCCCTACCTCTTATCATCACCCTATTTTAACTGAGAAGGAAAAGCAAATGACGACCGAACTGTTAGCGAATATGCAAACCCGTTGTGTGGGGCGTTATCTGATTGATATCCCCGAGGCATTTGGCAATATCCTCCATAAGGGGATAGTGATTGGTGATGCTAAAATAGAAACCAAGCGTTTATATTTGCCTGCCTTTGAACAGCGTATACAACTAAGAGAGCAGGAATTAAAGACGACTCAATATGTTGATCCCAAAAATATGCCTTTTTTAAAAAAGGTCTATCGCCTTGAAGGAAATTTGAAAGGTGTGATTTTCGATAGGAATCAAGATACGTCTTCTCCTGGTTATGACCGGGTATTAGAAGCACATTTGTATGATAATGGTGTTGCTTTTATCATAACAATGAAATTTATTGAGCTGTCAGATGATAAGTATAAAGCAGACAGAGAGGATTATATCGAGGGTGGATTTTCTGAACAGGAATATAATAAATTGCATCAAACTTTGTATAAAATGAATAGTCTGATTGCCAGGATCAGCGGCAGAAAGGAGACAGAAATCCCCACAGTAGCAGGAACTTGTATCCCTGACGGATTTATTACTGGCAGTCGTAATGAGAAAGAAAGAATAACCTTTGTCTATCAGGGAAATGAAAGTGACCACTTTAATTTCAGTGTTGAGATATTGAATTATCTTAAAGAGAAAGACAATATGTTGGATCGTCTTGTGGGAATGGAAGGCACGTTATTAGCCATGCGTGTCAGGACCATAAGGAAAGGGAAGCGTGAAATTAACGGTACTCATACGGAGGAAATTTTAGCGTCAGGTTCGGAAGGAATGTTATCAGAGCCTGAAATAAAGCTCCCCCAATATATGTTTAATTTAATTGCCAATGAAACATTAGGCGATTATAAAAACCCCTTTGTTAATATTGAGTTGAAGAATGATCGAGAGTCGCCAACACCGTACAGTGAAAATGAACTGGTGGCATTTTGGGATGCGGTAACGAAGACCTTTCGCAAAAGACCGGGCGCTTTCGGAACGCGATAAAAATACGGGTTAAATTGACTCCCTTATAGAGATATAAGGGTAAAAATAGGGTGAAAAATAGAAAGAATACCCGCGCGTAATTTTCAGTTATCAAGAGGGTTCAGGAGGTAAAAATTGAATAAGAAGAATGCCTTATTTATTTTGTTGGTTGCCTATATTCTGTGGTGGTATTTCCCTACCTCTTATCATCACCCTATTTTAACTGAGAAGGAAAAGCAAATGACGACCGAACTGTTAGCGAATATGCAAACCCGTTGTGTGGGGCGTTATCTGATTGATATCCCCGAGGTATTTGGCAATATCCTCCATAAGGGGATAGTGATTGGTGATGCTAAAATAGAAACCAAGCGTTTATATTTGCCTGCATTTGAACAGCGGATACAATTAAGGGAGCAGGAATTAAAGATGACTAAAACTGTCGATCCGAAGGATATGCCCTTTTTGAAAAAAATCTATCGCCTTGAAGGAAATCTAAAAGGTGTGATTTTCGATAGAAATGAAAATATTGATGAACCTGGTTTTGGGAGAGTACTGGAGGCGCATTTATATAATAATGGTGTCGCATTTAAAATTGTAATGGAAATGTTGGATCTGTCTGATGCTAAATATGCTGATGATAGGGAAGACTTTATCAAAGCACAGGTTCGTGAAAGTGAATTGAATACCACAGTTAGAACTATGGTGGAAATGAAGGAGTTATTGTCCAGGATCATCGGCAGAAAGGAGACAGAAATCCCCACAGTGGCAGGAACTTGTATCCCTGATGGATTTATTATCGGCAGTCGTTATGAGATGGAAAATATAAGCTTTGTCTATAAGGGAAATGAGAGTGATCATTTCAATTTCAGTATTGAAATACTGAATGATCTTAAAGAGAAAGACAATATGTTGGATCGTCTTGTGGGAATGGAAGGCACGTTATTAGCCATGCGTGTCAAGACCATAAGGAAAGGGAAGCGTGAAATTAACGGTACTCATACGGAGGAAATTTTAGCGTCAGGTTCGGAAGGGATGTTATCGGAGCCTGAAATAAAGCTCCCCCAATATATGTTTAATTTAATTGCCAATGAAACGTTAGGCGATTATAAAAACCCCTTTGTTAATATTGAGTTGAAGAATGACCGAGAGTCGCCAACACCGTACAGTGAAAATGAACTGGTGGCATTTTGGGATGCGGTAACAAAGACCTTTCGCAAAAGACCGGGCGCTTTCGGAACGCGATAAAAATACGGGTTAAATTGACTCCCTTAATAGGGATGTAAGGGTGAAAAATCAGGACAATATAATAAAAATCAAATCATTTTTATATTCAATTTTCAGCGTTATTCAGACGGTGAAAATTGAATATAAAAAGAGATTATTGGTTTTATTAGCTGTTGTGGCTTCTCTCTTTGTGAGAGGTCGGGAATTTTAAAAATAACCCACTAATGGGGGGGCAATATGATTCGACTTGACTATTGGGATGCGGCCTTATTCGCTTCTGTTTTCTTGTTATATTACATTTGGCCGGTAATTATGGTTCTTGATGTGTTGGTTATTTGTCGGATAATTAAATGCATTAAGCAAAAGAAATACACGCGTGCACTACTCTGGATTTTTGTTGCGTTGTTAATGAGTGGCTCTGTTATTTTTATAATGATATGGTCAAGTTTATATGGGTAAAATGATGGGAATAAATACGTATTTTAGGTTCAGTCGTGAATATAGTTCAGACGGTGAAAATTGAACAACAATAGATTACTTACTTTGTTGGCTATCTTGGCTACTCTCTTGTCTTGGTGAGAAGCAGGATTTTTCTAAAAATAATTAACTTATGAGCGGAATAGTATGTTTGAATTTGAATTTGGATTTTGGGGTAAAATATTATTTTGTTTTGTTTTTGCTCTATATTATGCTTGGCCTATTACTGTGATTTTTGATGCATTTTTCATTTATTGGGTGATTAAATTCATTAAGCAGAAAAAATATATATTTGCACTGTTATTAACTCCTATTGCAGTATTGGTGAGTGGTTTTCTTATTTTTATTTTCATTGGATGGGTGCAAGGGTGAGAATTAATGGCGGAATGTCTGGAGATAAAACATTATCTCCAGACATCAACTGTTTATTACGGGGTTATTATGATGATAATAGAGAGGATATCATGATATTTGATGTTATTTGTTTGGGTAATGCAATTAATCCGGGTATTTATTCCATTGTGATGCACAATGGATATTGCCCTGTTTCAAGTTCCATTCTTCATGAAAATATGAGGTCATTATTATGAGCTGGCCTATTCCTGAAATACCTGAACTCAAAGCAGTAGCGCCTTTGCGTTATCGGTTATGGTTTATCATTCTGTTGTTAATATTGGTTGCTGGTACACTCGTTTATGCATTTCTAAAAGACACGACCGATTTTGTTCACGCTGCGATTTATAGCAGCTTACCGTCCTTCCTGGTATGGCTGATGTTATTCGGCGCAGCGCTGAACCGCTATGAGCAATATTGTGCGGCAGCGTACGCTTGGGAAGAGGCCAGTGTTGAAACCCGTTTCCAGTGGCAGCAATGGAGCAGAAAGCAACTGGCTGTGGTCGGCAACCTGATCCTGACGCCTGAACAGCAAGGTATGGCATCGCTGTTAGGTGATTCGAAAGATATTCCTGTCGTTCCTCATAGAGGACGGGCGCTGTTTTGTTCGTCGAAAAATAACCGGCAATTATTGGATGAAATTGATCGTGAGCTTGAGAAACAGTGTCCGAATTATCGGGATTTTTTACACCGGATTTATGTTGCTTCTGCTTCTTCCGACGACTGGCTTTCCTATCAATCTTCGGTATACCAACAGTGGGATTTGCTCCCCATTCAGGCAGAAAACAGGGATGAGATCGATAAATTATACAAAGAGGCGGCTTTCGAAGGGTTGATAATGGTTCTTGCATGCCAACGCTGGCCACCTGGCAGTGATAAAAAAGCATACAGCGAATTTGTGTCTGCTCAGTTACTTTCATCGACGGAATTTGCCACCCAGAAAAAACTCAATGTCTTTGCCGGTATGGGGCGGCCTTTACCTTCGTTACCGGGGGAAATAACAAAAGATCTGCCTATATTGTTTGAGTATAACCGTATTGATAAAACGCGTATGCGACACCTTTGGGTAACGGGTGTCCCCAATAATGTGCTGACTGAGCTAGCGATTCTCAGTTATGAGCATTCACTCAGTTTCTCCCCAGAAAATCCGATCCATTTAATCGATCACACGTTTGGGCCGCCAGGGCCGCTATCCGTGTTTTTGGCATCAGCCATGCTGACTGAGGCAATTGGCCTGACAAATAGCGACCATATCGTTATCAATCAGTTACCTGAGGGTAATGCCATCCTCTATTTAATGACTAAGGAATTACACCAATGAAAGTGAATAATGGTGATTACCATTATGGCTATTGGGGATATGTTTTTATTACCCTTAGCTGTGCCGGAGCATGTTTTCTGCTGATTTATTTTAATCAAGCATTGCTGGCGGAAAATGACCTGCTTAAACCAGCGTGGTATGTCTGTGCCACGATTTTCCCGGCCATATTAATCGGCTTATTCGGAAATGCTGGCTGGTGGTATATCCGGCAGAATAAAACACAACAAAAACTCAGACCTGAAAATGAAGGGGCAAAAGCTTTCCTCAGTCAGTCTACTTTGATACGCAATGATTTAGGCGATCGCCTGCATCGTCGTTACGGGATGTTTTGGGGGTATAAAGTCCGTATCTTGTTGTTGGTGGGCGAACCTGAGCAGGTGGAAGCTATCGCGCCGGGGCTGACGACCCAACACTGGCTGGAAGGCCATCGTACGCTCCTGCTGTGGGGCGGCAGTTTACAAACTGAACCCGATGCCGCGCAACTGGCAGCCCTGCGTCGCTTGCGCCGTTTCCGTCCGCTCAACGGCATCGTCTGGGCCCTGACCGAACAACAAAGCACCCAGCCGGTCTGGATGGATAAAGCCCTGCGGATGTTGCAGAAACAGGCCCAACAATTGCACTGGCAGGCTCCCATCTATTTGTGGCAGGTGTGTCACAGTCTCTGGTCACAGGCAGGGCGGGTGACGCAGGCGGTGGGGTGCTTTTTACCTGAACGCTGTACACTCGAGATGGTGGAGACCCAACTGCAACAGTTGATTGACCCGATGCGCAAGCAGGGGATGCAGCAAGTCCTGGCAGAGAACGCCCATGATTTCCTTTATCGTCTGTCATCCACCCTGGAGAAACAGGGGATTGCCCACTGGCGTAAGGTGTTGACACCGTGGTTGGCGGAGTACAGTGAGAGGGTGTTGCTGCGCGGGTTGATGTTCAGTTTGCCGCTGGAGCCGAACCGGGACGCGGGACCGCAAAACTGGCTACCCGATTTTGCCTGGCAGGGGGTGTTGACTGACAGTCTGCACTGGCACGGCCGACGGTTCGGGTGGATCCAGAAGCGCAATGTCTGTCGTGGCCTGATGGTACTGGCGTTATTGTGGGGGGCTGGCAGTGTGCTCTCCCTTTTCACCAACCGGGACCAGATAAAGGTCGTGCAGGCGGCAGTGACCGACCTGAA
>NZ_PUJU01000089.1 GCF_011189505.1 Photorhabdus tasmaniensis | reverse complement strand
AGTTACAGGCGGGTAAAGACCTGCAACTGAATGCTAACCGGGATATTCAGCTCTCCTCCAGCCAGAACAGTGAGCAGACCACTGGCAAAAACAGCCGCCACGGCAGCTCGCTGGGCGTGGGCCTGACAGCCGGACCGGGGGGCACCGGCCTGAACGTCTCAGCCAATGTCAGTCAGGGCAAAGGCCATGAAAATGGCAACAGTGTCAGTCACAATAACACCACGTTACAGGCAGGACAGACCGTCGAGCTGAACAGTGGCCGGGACACCACGCTCAAAGGGGCGCAGGTCAGCGGCGAACAGATGACTGCCGACGTGAAACGCCATCTGACATTAAGCAGCGAGCAGAACAGCCAGCGTTATGACAGTCAGCAACACAATGCCAGCGCGGGCGTCAATGCTACTGTGGGACCGAAGCCGGACGGCACATTAAGCCTGAATGCCAGCCGGAACAAACTGCACAGCAACTATGACAGCGTGCAGGAGCAGACCGGGCTGCTTGCCGGCAAAGGGGGCTATCAGGTTCACGTCGGGGACCACACCCAGCTGGACGGCGCGGTGATAGCCAGTACCGCCGACAAAGCCAAAAACACCCTGAACACCGGGACACTGGGCTTTAGCGATATTCAGAATCAGGCGGATTTTAAGGTTGAACAGCAGAGTGCGGGCGTCAGCGTCGGCAAACCGGCAGCCGGTCAACTGCTCAATAATTTGGCGGTCAATGCGCTGACGGGCTCGAATAAGCAGGGCCATGACGCCAGCACCACCCACGCCGCAGTCAGTGACGGCAACCTGATTATCCGGGATAAGGCGCACCAGACGCAGGATGTCGCGACCCTCAGCCGCGATACCGATAATGCCGCCAATGTCCTGAGTCCGATATTTGATAAGGAAAAAGAGCAGCAACGACTGAAACAGGCGCAACTGATAGGTGAACTCAGCGCCCAGATGACCGAGATAGCCAGGACGGAAGGGAAAATTATCGCCACCAAAGCGGCGAAAGCGAAACTGGACCATCTCAGTGAACAGGATATTGAAGCTGCCAAAGCCACCCTGGCGAAAACGGGTCACGCCGACCCGAGCATGGAGGACATTAAAAACCAAATCTACACCACCGCCTACACGCAGGCGCTGAATGACTCGGGCTTGGGGACAGGCGGCACCTATCAGAAAGCCTTACAGGCGGCCACGGCAGCGATTCAGGGCTTAGCGGGGAACAATCTGGGTCAAGCGCTGGCCGGGGGCGCTTCACCGTATCTGGCGGGCGTGATTAAAGAGCTGACCACTGACCCACAAACCCGTCAGGTAGATATCGCCACCAATACGCTGGCCCATGCGATTTTAGGCGCGGTGGCGGCGGAAGTGAGCGGTAATAATGCCCTGTCGGGTGCTGCGGGAGCGGCGTCGGGGGAACTGGCGGCGCAGGTCCTGATAAAACAGCTTTACGGTGACGAGGCTAAAGTCAGTCAATTAACGGAGGCACAGAAACAGACTATCAGCACCCTTTCCACCCTGGCGGCAGGGCTGGCAGGTGGGATTGCCGGTGATTCCAGTGCAAGTGCCCTCACCGGGGCCCAGGCCGGGGAAATAGTCACTGACAATAATGCTCTGGCAATACCGGTGACACCTCCTCCTGTAGCAGGTACAAATACCGGGGAAGCGGTAAACGAAGCAAACCAAACGATAGCTTCAGCTTTGGACAAAAAATTGAAGGAAATGGGAGAGTCTATAGATAAAGCCACCCAATGTTCTTTTGGCCGGGTATGTTCGTCAGATTATGTAGATGGTGAAAATCAACCCAATATATCAAAGGATCTGACAGATTCAGAGAAAGCCGAACTTGGTGGTTCAGGAACAGGAACACCGGGAGGGCATGATCCAGAAGATGAGCAGAATGCCAGAAATAACAATCATATTGGCAAATGGTCAGTTGATGAATTGTCAAATGGAGCGAAATATACAGATCCGGCCTCAAAAAAAGGCGATTTGACACTTGCTGGTCGCGCTCTACAAAAACATGGTAGTCGGCCAGGTAGCATTTTTCCAGAGGCTAAAGGAAACCCATCTACGATAAATGAACAGGGCCAAAAAATTGTAGATAGTATATTGAATGACCCGAACAAAACGGTGATTCAAAGTAATACAGGACGATACGGTCAAGTTACTGATGTTATATCTTCTAGTGGGCGTGGATTACGTTATGATGCTCAAGGTAGGCTTATAGGATTTTTGGAACCACCGAAATGACAAATAAATTAACAGCACAAATAGCGAGCTTGCCAGATCGAGAGAATGTTGTTTACGAGATCTTTTGGGGTACAGATCAAGTAGCAGAAGTCTCTAATGAACCTGAGCATGGCATGAGAATAGAGATCTTTTCTTGTCCGAATGGAGGAATATGGAACTTTGACTTTAGAGAATTCCGTGCTCTTGTAGAGCAAGTAGAAAAAAATATTATCTAAATATTTACCCCCCGGTTTGTAAAAACCGGGACTGTTTTTTTAGCCTACTCTGTCAACATCACAATGGCGGTAGTAAAGTTAAATGGTTGCTTACTGAGCAGACTGTTGTTCTCTAACCGCATCTGGGTAAAGTGGACTATTAGGCTGAAAAAGCGCGTCGGGGCATTATAGGCTGGATATCAAGCTGCACCGGGGAAAATCAGTGATAACTGATTAAATACATAGGAAAAAACTGGGTTCGGTACCAAATTTCACGACAGAGAAAGTTGTTATTGAGAATAATGCACTGAGCTTGCCAAAAGGCATGGCGGATTACGGTCGATCAGCATCCAGTCTGGCTACCGCGATGTTAAATGAAGGTAAATCCCCTCAAGAGATTTCAGCGGCATTGTCAAAACATGCCAAAGGTGATCACCCGGAAGGACAAGATCCAGTAAGAGGGTTGGTAACAGCATGGGGAGCGGGAATGTCCACAGTAGTGGCACCGGTACTGCTGCCATCGGGAGCAACGGTAGGCAGTATTTTTGCTGGAGGTCTAATTAGTGGAACGGCCAACATTAGTAATCAGCTTACAAATGGTTCTGTGAACGTTACTGATGCACTGATAGCCACGGGAACAGGGGCGGTAACGCAAGGCAAAGGGTTTTGGTTTACAGAAGTGGCGAGTATTACTGGTGCGTATGCAGGCGCTAAATTGCAAGGAAAAGATCCTTTGTCCCCTGTAATTGGTGCAGGTATTGGTAACGTGATAGGTGCAGGGACCGGTAAAGTAGTTACTGATAAATTTAAACCTGTCGCATCAGGAGCTGTTGCTGAAGTCATTGGTGCGGGTTCTGGTGCAATAAGCTCTGAAGTTGCGGGCAGTACAGTAGAAGATAAGTTAAACAAAAACTGGAGTAAGAAATGAAATCTACGATTGTTTTTCCATATTTATTGTTTTTTCTGACTTTATCCACTATTGCATCGTTATTTATTACAACCTTACTTATAAGATTTGTCATCGGCATGATTGCTTATTATCAATTTGGCGAAATAGACTTTAGTCTTAATGATGTTATATATGCTGTTAAAGTGGGTATTGCAGGAGGGATACCTTTAGGTATTGGAGCATCGATTTTAGCTAACCTAAAAAAAGCAAAGAGAAATTTCCCCCTTCCGGTTCTTAGCAAGTAAGAATTCTGGCCTTCTGACCAGGATTTTTGTGGATAATAACGGATTGGCGAATGTGCTGGCGGCGGCAAAAGCGAATAAAAAAGGCACGGTTGAGAAATGGCAACAGGACAAGCAGGCCGAAATCCAGAAAGCCTGTAGTAATACTCCACTCTCTTACCAGACCATGGTTGCCGCAGAAGGGAGTATATTGGCCTTGCCATTGTTATCGGGAGTCGCTGTAACAACGGGCCTGATTGGTGCCGGAGCCAATACAGGTATCCAATATTTTGCGAATGGCAGTGTCGACCCTAATGATGCTATTTTTGCGTACTGGACGGGGGTATTCACGGCCAATACTGGTCTGTAGGGCACTTAAATATACAGAAGTCAAAGGTGAGTTTGGGATATCGAAAGAGATGTCACCGAGTAAGATCCCTAGTGTTATTGATAATATAGGTTCATCTGTAGCAACTGAAATTACTAATGATCAGATTAGTAAAGGGTTAAAAAATTGGATGAGGATAAGAAGAAATGAAACTAAGTTTTTTTCTCCTTTTTCTACACTTATTCAGCTCAATTATTGTTAGTATGATCCTAACAGGATTAGTTTTGAAACTAATTATTGCCTTAATTTTCTTTTTCTTATCTGGAGATTTTGATTTTACTCAAGAAGATTTCTTACTTTGTTTAAAAGTAGGGGCTATGGGAGGGACTATTGGTGGTATAGGATGTTGGTTTATATACTACCGTGAGTACAACTCATGTAAATGAAATTAATATCCAGCCTTTGGATTGCTATTTGGAGAAATTTTATGAAATGTATTCAGTGTGAAAATCCGGCATTACATGAATCAGATTTTTGTGCCACATGTGAAGAGAAAGAGTTGAATGGAATCGGTGGGCTTCTCTATTTTCCAGCAATAAATATTATTATTACAATATTAACCTCTTTATTTAGCTCATATAAGACAATGATGCTCTTGATCTCTGGCTATGATTTTTTAGGTAAATTATGTGTTCTTATCGAATTTGAATTAATTTGTTTCGTGATTATTTTTGGGATTGCATTCTATACATCTATTCTTTTCTTTCGAAAAAAAGAAAAAACACCTTTATTTTACATTGTTCTTTTAGTTTTCACTTTATTATTTATAATCACCGACTTAATGTTGGGTTATTACGTATATGGGATAAAGCTGGATTATAATAATATTTCTCTACTTTTTAGAAATGTGTTTTGTGCATGCATATGGATACCTTACTTTATTGTATCTATTCGGGTTAAAAGGACATTTATAAGATAATTATTTGAAATAGGTTGTTTTTTAAATAATTTACAACCAATATTCATTCAAAAAATAAATTATCTTTGTAGAGAATAACGGATTGGCGAATGCAGGGCGAGATCTTATTTTGCGAAAAATATAATCCTGTCCTGAGTTTTTTATTTTCATAAATCATCCTCTTATATAAAATCTTTAATCTCTCTGTATGTTAACCTAAAGGTTTATCGGTTTTCTTTAATGGCAACAGGGTCCTTTAACGTACCTGGCGGATTCGATTAATATTATATTGATAATGCCCATGAAAATAATTTATATTGAAACAATATGTTTAGTGAAAATAATCAAAGATACTATCGCAACCCGCTACCAACGTCATGTTTAATGCCGGAATTAAAACAACTTTATCCGTATTATTCTCCAATAACGTAGTATTAAAGCCATAGAATCCCCATTTACGTTTTCCCGGATAATCAATCATTTTTTCAGGACTTAAATCCTGCCAAATTAACCATTTTTTATAGTATTAATTTTATCGCTTACTTCGTAAAATCCAGGTGAGAAAGCACTTAAGTATCATCTTTTTCAGATTATATTCTTTTGCTTACTGGTTTCTTTTCAACTTTCTATTAACGGTTAATGGGTTTCAATTAAATGCGGTTAACTGTTATTTTAAAAACTTTTACTTATAATTAAATCGCTTATTAAATAAAAGCAATAATATCTCTGTATTGGCGTTTTTAAAATGGTCATAGCAGTCTTAAATAAACGAGGGGTAAAATCACTGATAAATGCATTAAATATGACAGTGAATAGGTCGTTTTTAGTCACGCTGTACCTTTTAAAAATCTGGCATTAATGGAGTACCCTTTTGTACGATAAAAAGCTTTGGTGCGTTTGGACCAAAATATGAAGTAGGACAACTACTCCACTCGCTAGAGGATGGTGACTGGATGATTGAAGTGGTATTAGTAGAAACAGGTGAGAAAACCGAATACCGTCTGACCCACGCTAACAATGATCCTAAGGCAGCCTGAATGTACGCTCTTGCATTTGATTTAGTTGTCGCTGACACCGCCCCCCCCCCCCCAAAAAAAAGGGGTATCCCGAAATCGGTGCAACACTGGCCCTCAAATTCCAAAAACAGGTAACAATTCTCTTCAAAACGCCCACAGAAAAAACCCGGCATACGTTATATATGCCGGATTATCATACGAATACAGGATTGTTTAGGCTCTTTTAAGCCATTACTGAACTTCCCCGTCACAACCCTCTGCCAACGCCATATTTAAAGCCCGAACTAAAACGACTTTATCCGCATTATTCTCCAACAAACTAAAATGATTACCCGAAATTGGAATTAACCGCAACGAAGAATCAGGCAATATCTGCGCCCAACCTAACGACGGATCTCGATTTAAAGACTGTGGTCCGGCATCCATAATTTCAGCATCCACAACAACCGGAGCAGGTGGAGAAGGTTCCGTTGCATAGAACTGATGCAGCGTTATCGACAATATTTGCGGCTCATAGTCTCTGACTATTTGCGCATAATTTTCTATCTGCTCCCAACGTCTTGCGATTAAATCAGAACGCAGTTTCGGTGGCGTTATCTGCTGCTTGTAATAGTGAGGAGCAGGCGTGTCTATCAAACCGAGGAAATTGACCATCTCACCGGAATTCAACAGTTGCTGGGCAATGGCATAAGCCAATATGCCACCGGAAGAGTAACCGCATAGCCGATATGGGCCTTCCGGTTGAACTGCTTTCATAAAACTGATCATTCTTGCCGCCTGCTCTTCCATCGTCAACATCGGCTCTTCACTGATGGATGGCCAGGATAACGCATAAATCGGGTAGCCTGGCTGAATTTGCTGAGACAACCCGAAAACATAGGAATAATCACCCAGCCCGCTGGGCACAAAGAATAACGGCAGGCCGGTTCCACCCGATCGCACCGGTATTGCCCTGTTTCGCGGTTGAGACAGCGGCTCTGATGTCATTTTTGCAGCCAATTCAGCCAGCACAGGGAATTGAAACAGATCATTCAATGTGCAAACAAAGCCACAATTAGCCGCAAGATTTATCATCCGCATAGCGAACAGTGAATGACCACCCAGTGCGAAGAAATTGTCATACCGGCTGACCTGACCAATCGCCAGTAATTCACACCAAATAGCCGCCAATACGGTTTCCGTTTCTCCTTGTGGCGCTTCGTAAACCTGTCGGGCAAAAGCTTCATTGCCCGGAGCCGGTAGCGCACGACGATCCAACTTACCGTTCAGGGTCAGCGGGAAGACATCCAGACGCACAAACGCCACCGGCACCATATAATCTGGTAAAATCGCACTTAAATGAGTACGCAGACGATTAGCCAACCTGTCATCCGCTTCTGCCGCCACATAAGCCACCAGACGCTTATCCTGACCATCACCCAGCGCCAGCACAACGGCTTCACGCACCGCAGAGTGTTCTGTCAACCGGGCCTCAATTTCACCCGGTTCAATACGGAAGCCCCGGATTTTCACCTGCTGATCGTTACGGCCAATAAATTCCAAATTACCGTCCGGCAGGTAACGGGCCAAATCCCCGCTCCGGTACAGGTGGGCATCAGCTGTCTCACTAAAGGGATCTGTCAGAAAACGCTCCGCCGTTAATTCCGGGCGGTTGAGATAGCCTCGCGCTACCCCTACACCGCCGATATACAGCTCACCCACCGCCCCTAATGGCACGGGCTGGCCGTCAGTATTCAGCAGATAAACCGGTGTGTTAGCCGTTGGACGTCCGATCGCAATGACGCCATCGGTGTAGTCTGACGGGCAACGCCAAACAGCAGCACAAACCGTGATTTCTGTCGGACCATACGCGTTGAACACCGTTGCCCGGTGACTCAATGCCCGAAGCAGCGCGG
>NZ_PUJU01000088.1 GCF_011189505.1 Photorhabdus tasmaniensis | reverse complement strand
AAATCCGGCTGGTGGCGACCGAAGCCGGGGTGGGCGTGAATCTCACCCACCTGACCGCCAGCCAGGACGATATCCGTTTGACTGCGGAGGGGAAAATTATCCTGGGGGAAGTACACGCCGGGACAGACATCCGCATCAACAGCAAGGCCATTGAAACAACCCCACAAAGCCACGTGCAAGCGGGTCAGCATCTGACGTTAACCACCGATACCCTCCACAATCAGGGCCAAATCCGGGCGGGGGGAGATATCACCCTTAAAGCCACCAAACTGGATAACGTCAACCCGACCGGGCAAAGTCACCCGGTGATTACCGCCGGTAAAAACAACCGCATTACCGCTGATGAGATAAACAATGTGGGCGAGTTAAGCGCGGCGCAAAATCTCACCCTGACTGGCAACAATTTTTCAACGCAAGCGATAAAAGACCGTCAGGGGAATAGCCTCAGTAAACTCAGTGCCGGTGGCGATCTGACGGCGACATTGAAACAGGCCTTTCGTTTTGATGTGGATAAGGACCCGGTTAACGCAGGCAAGAAACCCACCGTTCCGGCGTTAATCACCGGGAAAAACATTGCGCTCACCGCCAACGATTTAGTGAATTCTGCGTCAATGCAGGCCGAACAAAACATCACCGTTAACGCCGAAACCGTCTATTTAGGCCACGGGCATTTAACCGCCGGGCACCAGGTGATGCTGGAGGGAAAGTCGCATCTTGATGTGAAGGGTTATGATATTTCCGGTCGGAATGTGACCTTGCTTGCCAGCCGGGGGCTGCTCTCTGTGGTCTCCGGAGACGACAATACCCCGGCAGGTATGCCGGCATTCACCACGCTTTCTGCGGATAACCGGTTACGCATTATCGCCGAGGGTCACATTAATCTTTCAAATATTCTGATCAATAAGGCGAAAAATATCTTCCTGGCGGCCAATGAGATGATTGAAATGGCGGCCTATGCGGATTTTGATGATGAGGGTATTCGACTCAATGAGGAGACGAAACAAGCCCTCATCAACCGTCTGCACACACTCAGTCACCTGACAGCGGATGAAAATATTGAGGTTCATGCAGGAAAAGTGATTGATCTGCGCACCCTGTCGTTGACGGCGGGGAACGATATCACCCTGACCAGTGGCGATGCGCTTGATATCAGTACCGAAGACGCCTATGAATATGAAAATGGCGATAAAAAATACACTGTCGATGAGGGCGATATTGATGATGAGGAAGATGACCCCTCCGCGCCCTCATTTCAATTCCCGATAATAAAAAGCACCCTCACTGCCGGCCGCCATTTAACCCTGAATGCCGGCGGTCAGATTGTAGATACTGACGCCACGTTGCGGGTTAAAGGCACGACGGCCATCACCCAGCACAACACTGAATTGCACTCAGCGGAAGGACGGTATAACTCCGTGGCTGGCCAGTATACGCCGGTGACAACGGCGCTGATTAACCGCGCGTTAAGCGGTGCGCCTCAGCTGACCCTCAATCTTGCCGAAGTCGAAGGGGAAGTGCCCGGGCTCCAACTGGCGGATAAACAAACCCGCATCACCGCGAAAAACAATCGCCCGATTATTCACATTGCGGCCCCGAATACCCGGGGTGTTTCGCATAACCGGTATCAGGCATTTAATATCGGGACCTCAGGACTGGTATTGAATAACGCGACCCACGAGACGCCGTCTCTGCTGGCGGGACGCATTAGCGCGAACCTGAACTTCACCGGTCAACCGGCGGCACTGATTATCAATGAAGTGGTGGGCTCCCTGTCCTCCACTCTGCAAGGCCAGTTGGAAGTGGTGGGACAAGCAGCCCCGGTCGTCATCGCCAACCCGAATGGCATCACCTGTAACGGCTGCCGCTTTACCCAGACCCCGGCAGTCACCTTATCCACGGGCAAGCCGGGGTTGGATAAAGACGGGGCGCTGGCGGCCTTAACCGTGAAAACAGGCTTCATCACCCTGAGTGAAGCCGGATGGGATGCAACAGCACAGGATAAAATCGAGATTATCAGCCGGACCACCCAGCTGCACGGTCCACTCCGGGCGAAAAACCTGACATTGATACAAGGCCCCAATCAGGTTGATGTCAAGCATGGCACCCTTATCCCCCTCACAGCCGAAGGTTATACCCCCGGGAAAGCGATTGATACCGGATCATTGGGGGGAATGTCTGCCCATAAAATCCGGCTGGTGAGTACCGAACCGGGTAAAACGGTCAATCTGACTAATCTGACCGCAACCCAAGGCGACATCAATATGACCGCCGAGGGTCAGGTCATTCTGGGGGCGGTGCAGGCCAAAACGGACATCAACCTGCGCAGTCAACGCATTGAAATGGCGGAACAGAGTCAGATGCAAGCGGGTCAACATCTGATATTGACCACCGAGACATTGCAGAATCAGGGACGCATTCGTGCCGGCGGTGATGTCACCATTAAAGCGAAAACCTTGTCTTCGGGTGGGGGAAACGTCAATGCGGGGAACCATGTCCTGCTACAGGGAGAGAACCGTTTTACGGTGCAGGGTACCGATATTTCAGGTCATGACGTGACCTTGATTGCCAACAGTGGAGGGATTTCTGTTTCATCTGGCGGCAATTCCGCCGCAGAAGGCGTACCGGTATTACCCACTATTTCTGCGGCTAATACGTTACGTATTCTATCTAGGCAGGGCATTTCGTTGTCACAGACGTTAATTAACCGGGCGAAAAATATCTTTCTGGCGGGTAATGGGCAGGTGGATATTCATCCGCATTTAGCGGTGGATGAGAATATTGAACTCCATGCAGGCGCGGGGATAAATCTGCATGGCATCGCCCTGACCGCAGGGAAAGACATCACCTTGACCAGTGGTGACTCAATGGATATTGATAAGGTCATGGCCGGCAACAAGTTAACCCTAATCGCTGGCTGGGATATTACCGAGAGCAAGGCAACCTGGTCAGCAGAAGGGGCCGTTGCCATTGCCAAAAACAGCCCCGCGTTGCACTTAGCTAAAGGGCGGTATACCCCGGTGACGTCTGCACTGATTGATCTCGCCTTAGGCCATGTCTCCCCACTGACAATCACGCTCCCGGAAATCGCCGGTGGCCTACCCGGGCTGACACTGGCGGACAAGCAAACCCGCATCAGCTTAAAAAACAATCGTCCGATTATTCATATTGCGGCACCGAATGCCCGGGGGATTTCACATAACCGTTATCAGGCGTTTAATGTCGGATCCTCAGGCGTGGTGTTGAATAATGCGACCGCTGAGACCGCATCCGTCCTGGCGGGACCGATTCAGGCAAACCCCCACTTCACCGGTCAATCGGCTGAACTGATTATTCATGAAGTTGTGGGGACGTTAGCCTCAACTTTACAGGGCTTGTTGGAAGTGGCGGGGCAAAAAGCCGCAGTCTTCATTGCTAACCCGAATGGTATCACCTGTAATGGCTGCGGCTTTATCCAGACCCCGGCGATCACCTTATCCACCGGTCAGCCGGTATGGGATAAAAACGGGGCGTTAGCCGCCTTAGACGTGAAAAAAGGCACCCTGACCATAGGTAAAAAGGGGCTGACGGCGACAGCGCAGGATGTCGATATTTTTAGCCGGACCACCGAGCTTCACGGTCCACTCCGGGCAAAAAACCTGACACTGACACAGGGCCCCAACCGGATGGATATCAAACGTGGTGCCCTGACTCCCCTCACCTGGGAAGGGGATACCCGCTGGAAAGCGATTGATACCGGGTCATTGGGGAGCATGTTGGCTGATAAAATCCGTTTGGTGAGTACCGAGCCAGGCAGGAAAGTTAACCTGACCCACCTGACGGCAACGCAAGGCGACCTCCAGGTGACCGCCGATGGCGAGGTGACGCTGGGCAATGTGCAGGCCAAAACGGACATCACCGTCAGCAGTCAGGCGATAAAGACAGCGGAACAGAGTGATGTACAGGCTGGGAACGATATCACGCTGGCGACGAACACGCTGGATAACTGGGGGCAGATGGTGGCCGGCGGTGATATGCGGTTATTTGTTGATCGCCTGCACAATTGGCGACATGCGCGGCTTCAAGCCCATCAGCATCTCTGGCTGCAAAAAGACGCGAGCGGCCACCTGAGCACCCGTATTGACAACGATTCCGCGGCACTGCAAACCCGGCAGGGGGATATCGTTATTCGCACCAAAGCACTCAGTCATTCTGGCGGTGCCAACCTGTCGGCGGGCGCGAATGCGTATATCAATGCGACCCGGTTTGATAACAGCGGCCAGGTTAATGCACAGAACACTCTCATCGTAACCGGTCACGACTTTAACGGGACGGAGGGCACCCTCTCAGCCGCGCTGAATGTGGTGGCGGACTTTATGCATCGATTCAGCGGAAGTGCGTTCATCTCCGCTAAAAATATTCTGCTGCATGCGGATGACATTACCAGCAGGGGGCACTTCGAGGCGGAAAATGACCTGACAGTCATTGCCGAAGGTAAAATTGAGCTTAATAAGAGCAGACTGGCAGCACAGAAAAACCTGACCCTGATGGCGGGCCACGGTATCACCGCCTATGACGCTGAACTGACCGGGGAAAATGTTGCGTTGCTCGCGCGTGAAGGCGACATTCAGATGAGAGGTGACGGCGCAAGTATTTCAGCCAATCATCAGGTGCAGATGGTCGCCGGTAACAAACTGGATCTCCAGGGGACATTGGCGGCACAGAAAAATCTGACTCTCATGGCAGGCCACGATATTGCCATCGCTCAAGCCGGGCTGACTGGGGAAAATATTGAACTGCTTGCCCGCAACGGCAACATTCGGATGGGCAGTGGCGGCGTAAGTATTTCAGCCGATAACCGGGTGCAGATGATCGCCGGTAACAACCTGTATCTCCAGGGAACATTGGCGGCAAAGAAAAATCTGACTCTCACGGCGGGCAAAGATATCACCGCCTATGACGCCGGACTGACAGGGGAAAATGTTGAACTGCTCGCACGTGAAGGCGACATTCAGATGCGGGGTGACGGCGTCAGTCTTTCGGCCAACCACCGGGTGCAGATGGTCGCCGGCAACGCACTGGATCTCTACGGTATTGTATTAGATAAAGCTGACAATATAACGTTAAACGCGGGTCATAAAATTAATGCCGATCGGGCTACATTGACGGCAAAGAAAAACCTGACCCTCACGGCAGGCCACGGTATCACGGCCCGTCAGACCGCACTGACCGGGGAAAATGTCGAGCTGCTCGCCCGCAACGGTGATATTCACATGGCGATGGGCGCGCTCAGATCGCGTATTTCGGCCAGCCACCAGGTGCACCTGTTCGCGAGTCACAAACTGGATCTTCAGGATCTTTTATTAGATAAAGTCGACAATATGACGTTAAACGCGGGGCATGAAATTAATGCCCGCCAGGTTAAATGGGCAGCAAAGAACAATCTGACCCTCATTGCCGGCCACGCTATTACCGCCGATCACGCCGGGTTGACAGGGGAAAATGTTGAACTGCTGGTGCGTGAAGGCGATATCCGAATGGGCAGGGATCAGCCTTATTCATGGTCTGGTCTGTCGGCCAACAATCATTTGCGGATTTCAGCGGGCCACGATCTGGATCTCTACGGCACCCGATTCAATCAATCACGCCATCTGACAGTCAGTGCCGGTCGTAACCTGAATGCCAGCCAGAGTCAATTAAACGCGGCGGGTAATATCCATCTGTTTGCTGGCAATGACTTAATGTTGCGGCGAGCCCGTCTCAATGCCGGGCAACAGGTCACATTAAGCGCCGGTCACGATATCGATATGTCCCGTCCCCCCACGTCAGAAAGCCGGTGGCGGGTCGCTGATTTAGCGGGATCAATCACCCACATCACGGCGGGTGATGACCTGCAACTCAGTGCGGGCGGCGATATCGTGGGCAGGATGGCCCGATTAACCTCGACGCAGGGGAGCGTGTTGGTTAACGCCGGGGGGGATTTCATTTTCTCTGCCCAGAAATATTCGCCTGTTAACGATGAAGACCAACACTACTTGTATGCCACCGGTGCCATCAACGCCGCCCGTAATCTCACACTAACGGCGGCAGGCAACCTGTTGACATACGGAACAAATTTGACATCCGGCAGTGATATGCGGCTTTCCGCCGGGGGAAATGTACGTTTTGAATCGTTGCCCGAATTTATCCGGGAAGGGAACAGTGGCCGCTTTACACAACACGCCAGTCAGTTGAAAAGTGGCGGCGCATTAACGCTCCACGCCCGGGGCAGTATGTTATTCCAGGCGACGGCGCTCATCGCTCAAGGTGTGATGGATATCACGGCAACCGGCGGCTTTCTCTATGCGCAGGCCATGGAAGAGGTTTACCGATGGGAAGAAGAAAAGAGAAGCTGTAAACGCGTTTTGGGCATTCAATCCTGTAAAGTTTTTGGCTCTAAAACGGAAACCCGCCGAAAAGAGCGCTCAACCCATAAAGTCACCGAATTGACCGCCGGCGGGGATATCACCCTGAGGGCAAAAGATGACGTGACCCTGGAAGCGAGCCGGATTGACACCCAGAAAAACGCGAAAATCACCAGCCAGACGGGGAAAGTGAACTTCCGGGCGATGCCCAATACCGCTGTTGAGCAGACCCTCACAACGTCAACCGGTTTTTTCATCACACAGCACGATAAAGGCCACAGTGAAAAGCGCTGGATCATCCCGTCGGTGCAGGTGGGCGGTACGCTGACGGTGGAAGCGGCGGACGGCATCAGCGCGGATGTAAAGGTGAAAGCGGGGCAATTACTGGAAGACGCGTTAGGGGAACTCGGTCACACCCCCGGGACCGAATGGTTGAACAATCTGCAAGACCGCAACGATGTCCAGTGGAACATAGTGAAGGACGCTTACAGCCGTTGGGACCAAAAAAGCACCCGCTTAAACCCGGTCGCAGGGGCTGTGATGGCGATTGCGGTCGCGGCGGTCACTGCGGGCTCTGGCCTGGCGGCTTGGGCGGGAAGCGGCGCGGTGGGGGCGACCGGTGCCACCGGGGCTACAGCGAGCGCGGTTTATGGGGCAGCGTATGGCGGAATGATCGGGCTAGCCTCGCAGGCGGCGGTGGCCTTAATTGAAAACAAAGGCAATCTCACCCAGACACTGTCAACCTTAGCGCAGCGCGATTCAGTCAAATCTCTCGTGACACAAATCACCGTGGGTGGCGCATTAGGGGGATTGGACCACACGATGGGGTGGGGAAAACTGGTCGAAGGAAAAACCGTGGTCGATCCCCTAAAAGTGCAACTGCCCTTATTGAGTCAGAATAATTGGAGTCAGGTGGCCCAGCGTGTGGCAGCACAATCCGTCGTGAGTTCAACATTGGGCACCGCTATTCATGGCGGCAGCTTGACGGACAATCTGCAAACCGCGTTGTTGAGCAATATCGGTAGCCAGATTAACGCGGAAGGGGCCGGGCTGATTGGGGATAACGGAGAAATTTTGGGGGTGCCCGGTAAAGCGATTAGCCATGCGGCGGTGTCTGCCCTGGCGGCAGAGATTGGCGGCGGAAATGCCAAAGGGGCAGCGGTGGGGGCGTTAGCTGCGGAACTGGCGGCGATAACGCTGGATAAAACCTTTAGCGACCCGATGAACATTCAGGCGGGTGGCAAAATCATCGGCGGCGTGGCGGGTGCGATTGCGACAAACAGCGCAGCAGGCGCGAACAGTGGTGCCAATGCCGGGGAAATAGTCGTGGAGAATAACTTTTTGAGCGTGAATGAGCTGGACAGTTTTGCGCACCAAGCCCGCACCTGTGAAGGCGAAAGCTGCAAACAAGTGATCAAGGATATGGTGGAGACCAATATCCGTAATCAGCAGG
>NZ_PUJU01000087.1 GCF_011189505.1 Photorhabdus tasmaniensis | reverse complement strand
ACAAAATTCATCAAAATGAGTGTTGCAAAAACGAGGGTGACCATAGATTTTATGCTCTCCTTATAGTACGGTTGGGCTTCAGACCCGTATAAAGTTTCGTCACTTTATGGAAGCGAATAGCCTGTGCTCTAGTGAAAAATGGCTATTTGGGTTGTCGGTAAACGTCAGGCCTGACAATTTGCCAGACAAAATTCTCACGATTCACTGGGGTGTATCCCATTTTTTCGTATAGCCACGGAGCTGTAGATGTGACTAACATAATCCTTCGTAGGCGTGTCATGACAGGATGAGACTGGCAACATTCCATAAGCCAACGTCCTAGTTTCAGTTGTTGCCACTCTTCCAAAACATAGACATCACAGAGATAGCCAAATGTAGTGCTATCGGTAACCACACGAGC
The DNA here is from genome assembly GCF_011189505.1 of Photorhabdus tasmaniensis. Classification (GTDB taxonomy): domain Bacteria; phylum Pseudomonadota; class Gammaproteobacteria; order Enterobacterales; family Enterobacteriaceae; genus Photorhabdus; species Photorhabdus tasmaniensis. The sequence continues at coordinate 7,593 of NZ_PUJU01000087.1, read as the reverse complement.
GAAACCAATTTGCTTATTACTATCAAAGAGTCCAAAACAAAGGCTGTTGCATATACTTTGTCTTACTGTATCAATGTCAATTCCTTCAGCCCAGGTTGAGCGGGTTAAATAACTATGAATAGCCTTGATATCAAACTGTTCAGAATTTGTGGTGATATTATAATTTTGGTACTGCCAGGTATGAATATTTTTCATATTCTTATTCCACCTCTGATTATCAAAAGGTTTCCGTTTCAAACTAGCCTGTTAATATCTTTTGCTGCGAGAAAAACAACGCCATCACTAGAGATATAACGGCGATTATTCCACAAAGTGTCCATAATCCCTGTGGACTATCGACATTGCTTCCTAAAAAATGACCAACAACAGAATTTCCAACCACTCCACCGATCAGACCAGCAATCCCGAGTACACCATAAGCTGTGCCTAACAGACCGCCAGGAACATGTTCACTTGTGATGGCATCGATTGTTGGATCGATAGTAATTTCTCCTAAAGTATAACAAGCGATAAGAACGACAAATGTCCATATTTCAGTTGCCATGCCCATTCCACTAAAGCAGAGGGTAAAAGCCAGAAAACCAGCCCCCATTGTCCACCAATGTGATAGCCATTTGTTCAGCCAGACATTCACAATAACCTGTAATAGTATGACAACCGCGGCATTGGCAATAAAAAGCGCAGATACTGCCATCGGTCCCCATTGTTGCGAGGCAAAAAGTGGGAAAGAACTCTCAAGCTGCATGTAGATAAAATTGAAGGCAATATACAGTATGCAGGTAGCCAGGAAGGCCGGTTTTTTACTGAGGTAGACGAGTGTTTGCTTTGTGCCAGCTGAGCCAGAATATCCTTCAGTATTTAACTGAGTAGCCACCGACTGCTGAATTTTCAGTGTAAACAATAACGCTAATGCGATAAGTTGACTGGCGGCTGCGGTTAGAAAAAAGCTGGCGCTGTCTGCGTCCATAAAAAATCCGCCAATACTGCTACCGATAGCAACACCAATGTTGTTTACTGTGCTGCGAAATGAAAACAATAGCACTTTATTGCTTCCGACCGATACCTTAGCGACTAACGCCTTGGCCGCTGGAGTAAATAATCCTTTGCTGATACCAATGCTGAGACTCAAACAACAGATGATCCAGTGCACGGGTTCAGTAATCAGGAACATTAGATATGTCGTTATTTGAAGAGCCAGGCCACATTTCATGGTGAAATTAGCGCTGATTCTATCCGTCATTAAACCGCCGAGGAATGTTGCTCCATACTGCCCAACCAGAAAGAGAGAGAGCTGTAAGGTTGCGAATTCGGCTGAAAGATGCTGATGACGTACTAAGTAAACCACTAGAAATGGAATAACAGAAAAATAACCAATGGATGTCAGCCATTGAACAAATAACACCTTTCGGGTGTTAGGACAGAATTGACGAATTTCAAGTAAAATGGACATTTATAATACCTTCGTCAGAGATAGTATTTGCAATATTCGCCATTCAAGTTCTTGGGGCGTGTCTGCATCAACAATGAATCCCCCATGACGGTGGAAAGAATCAGTCAATTGAGGGATTTGCATCCCTTTATGAAGTATCCATTCGTGCCAACGTACCCATTCTGGTGGAGAGTCAAACGGATGTTGGTATGATTCGACATCTCCAGCAGGGAATTGGAAATAAGTAATCGCTGCGCAGCGGCCATAATCTGCGAGGAACGATACGGCCTGATTGGCAAATAACTTTATGCAAGCTTTTATCATATCAAACCCCGTTGCCAACTCGACCAACTGCCATATCCGATCACCGCCCGGGCGGTTATGGCATTCGATCAGGTATAGAATATTGCCATCCATCTTAACTTCAATATGACCTACGCCATCGGTCATACCAATATGGTCAAGCACAGTGAACACCCAGTCCCGCAGCTCAGGATCATTCGGCATATTGGCATGTATACAATGCCCGATCTCTACAACACCGGACGTACCGCCCAGTTTTTTTTCCGTAACCGCAACTAGATGATGCTGACCGTTAACCGTGAATGTCTCGCAGCTATACTCCTGTCCTGGCGCAAAACTTTCCACCATCCATTCTTCACCTAGTTCTGGTGATAGTTCATCGGAATGGCTCAGGATCGAGACTTGTTGACTGCCGGTTGCGAACCGTGGTTTCAGAACCACCGGTAACTGATGTTCGAGAATGAAGGCTTCCACTTTCGCCGGACTTTCTGCTTTGCTGAAGAGCACATTGTTGGCTGGGGTGGATGCCAAAGCCTGACGTGTACGAAGCTTGTCACGGCAAATCAGTGAACAACGCAGAGGAGGCCCCGGAATTTGTAGGGTGGCGGCAATGACTGCTGCAGGTTCCATACCATATTCTGTGAACGAAATGACAAAATCAAAGGCTCGGAGAATATGTTCATCCCCAGCCGCCAGTAATAAGGCGGGGAAATCATCAAAACGGATCAATAATACTTTTCGGGCATGCTCGTATTGAAATACTGTAACCCGTGACACTTCTGTCAGAATAGTGATCTCTATGTTGCAGTCGAGTGCTTTTCTGAAATAATCGTCAGTTGGGCCCAATAGAAGCATATGTTTTTTATCCAGCATTGGATGCCTCTTCACAAACGTATTCAATAACTTCATACAGACGATCTTGCGACTCCGTAGTTTGGCCCAACGCACAAATAAGCTTCAAAGTATCGGGCTGATGACTACAGATCGTTGTCAATATTTGATTGGCATGCAGGTAACGCCAAACTTCACTTGCTAAATCAGCAGTGGTGAAACGTAGAAAATGCAGGTTTGTCAGCGACAGAACGTTTACTAAAGAAGTTGGGTATGCTTTTGCAAGTTCGCTCAACTGGGCAGTAAAATGTGCCTGGGGTAAATTGCCCTCAGGATCTGAAAGCACAGGTTCCAGGTGAGCGAGAACTTCAAGTGCGACGCTGTGCCCCAGTGGATTACCAGAAAAGGTAGATGATAGCAGTTTTGAACAGCCTGGCCGGCACGTGAACGCATTAAATAGCGCTTGTCGGACAACTAACTGAGCTGATGGGATCAGACCTCCAGTCAGTGTCTTAGATAACAGGATAATATCTGGCTCAACGCGCCAACCTAAAGCTTGCATAGCGCTGTAGTCACCACAGCGCCCCATACCACTAAAAACTTCATCGGTGATAAATAACGACCCGTAACGCGTACAACCGGTGCGTAGACGATCCGCTTCATCAGCATTTAGGATTCGCCCCCCAGCAATGGCCTGTACAGGCTCAACCAACAAAGCCGCATAGTGTTCGCTGGCAAGTAATTGGTTCCCCTCATCAACATCATCAAAAAAGTCCACAAGGACGCTTTCCGTCAATACCTCATAGCCTTTGCGCCAGAATGTTCGATCGTTTAGCTGCAAAGTAAATGCTGTAAGTCCGTGAAATGCGCCCCGACGAACCAATATTTTTCGGCGACCTGTCGAGGATACGGCAATTTTCAATGCCGCTTCTACGGCCTCAGCGCCAGTGGAAAGGGTCCAATTGTTCCAATTTCCTCTAAGTTGTAGACGTTCGATGAGAGTTTTTGCCAGGTTTGGAGCTAAGGTCGTGATCCCTAAGGGAGCCCCTGCCGGGAGTTGTGCATCTAATGCGCGTTTTAATGCCCTAGTCAAAGGTTCAAAATTGTGGCCAAACAGCGTTGCGCCATAGTGACCGATGAAGTCAAACCAGACATTATCCTCAGTGTCGTACAGACGATCACCTTGGGCTTTGACAAAAATCGGTACGGTTCCGAGCGCATCTAGGGTGTCCGCCCATCCTTGGTTTACATAGTGTGAGTAGTCCTTCAGCAAGGTGCTCATGAATGCAAAAAATCCTTCATGGCAAAGTTTAAGGCGGGCCGATTCATTGTAACATGCAGCTTTTCCAACTCCTCCCACGTGCGCCAGGTCATTTCCAGCAGCAATCCATAACAGTCGCGTGCTATCTGCTGTGTCTTCACACTCTGTTCTCCACATTCGGCAAGGAGAAGACGGGAAATATAGGGGTGGAAGAGCTTTTCGTTTAGTGCCTCATGTTTGCGTGAATTTTCGTTCACTTCCTCAGCAAAAACGCCTGAGTTTGCCACCGCCTCATTGATGATGTTTGGCTGACCAGGTAGTCCTTCAGTTATCGTGGCCGCAGCGGCATAGGCAATAACGTGATTGCCAGCAAGCCAGGTATAGGTATCACAAAGTAGTTGGGCACAAGGCGTCGGGATAGCACTATGTATTTCATCCTCATCTAAGCCCAAAGCAAGACAAGTTCGCAGTTCATAAGATTCATGCCCCATTTCTTCGCTGTAGTAGCGGCGGAGAAGCCTCTTGAGAGGGCGAGGTAAACGGAGTGCCATGGCATTCGATACCAAATCGATAAAGCGCTCTGTAATATAATATTCTTGCGCATACACGGCCTGGATGAGCGTCTGCTGAGCACCATGTTCATTAGTCCGCAAAGCAGGGGCGAACTTGGCAGGTCCGAAACTTTCCAGCGAATCTTTTGCCCACCTTTCCAACCGCAGAGCCAAGTTTGTTCCAGAGTCAGGTGCTTCGATCAGCAATTTTGGAAATTCTTTACGGGTTGAATCTCCATCTAGGCTCCTGACTAATGACCAAGTGATAACAGACAGGCACTTACGAACCTCACCGGCCCAAAAAGCGGTAAGGTCAATGTTTGGTTCAATATTATCGCTACCAGTCAAACGTGAAAGTAATTGATGTGTCACATTCACTGCTGGAGGACACAGCTGCTCCCACGACAGTAACGCAACTTTCCCATACAGAAGAAACGCGTTATTTTCATGAGCTAGAATATCCGTGATATCTGCATTTTTGAGACTGTTGCTAAACGTCAAAAGCTCTGTCGCCGGTATGCACAGGGCAATTTCCCAAGGACTAAGTGTATCGAGTGCCTCGTCGAGAACTTTCTCGATAAGAACCTGTTTCTTGGCCAGTGTATGTTCTGGTGATGTTTCCCGTATAAATCCATATTCATGCAATACGTCCAGCACTTGCTGTTCGTCACTGTCTTCAAGCACATGACGCATTGTTTCCCAGCTATTCGGACATCCTTCACTCAATGATTTGAGTAATCCTAATAATTTATCTGGTTCACCACTGGTAATTTCCAACTCAGGATAGTTTTCACCAATCTCAATCATCCCCTGAGCATTTTTTACCAGTATCGGGGCATATAATACTGGCTTGACATAATGGCTTAGGCTCCACTGTTCCATGATGATTCCTCACGCGAAAATTCGTAATTCCAGATCGGATTCGTAGGTGCTGCAGATTTGGGCATCCCATATCTTCATGGTTTCCAATAACGTCATGATATGCACCAATGTGACGAGAGCCTCTTCCGCCGATATGGCTGAAATATGCCCCAGCAATTCATCAGTAATCAGATGATGTCCACCTTCTTCATTGACGGCTGAATGCCCGACTATCGGTTTCCAGAATCCTTCAGGAAGATCTAGTGCTTTGCAGGTTTTTACAAACAGCAAATTGAATTCTGGATAAGGTTCTTCGAACAAAAATAGTGCGGAGATAAAGCTCAGAAGATGTTGGCGCCCAAATGTCCCAAGAGTGCAGTAAACAGAGAACGTACTAGAAAGTGGTGTGGTTTCCTTCACTTTCCCCTCTGAGATCCCTGCAGCAGAGAGCGCTTTGAGTAACAAGGTCTCATGATCGTGTTCTTCAAGAAAAAGTCGTTTTATTCCTTGGAAAATGGGGTCGGGGCATTTATGAGACATTGCTGGCGCTATAATCGAAGGTGCAGCCTTGACAATATGATAATATTCAATGGCAAAACCAATAAGTTGAGAACGGGTAGCCCGTCCCTCACTCATTGCAACGTAGAGCGAAGAAGTACCCAATCGTGCATGCCATGCGAGAGAATAGCGTTTCAGTTGGTTAGCGAATTGCTTACCTGACAAAGTATCACTGATAATTGGGTAGTGACTTTCTGTTAAAAGATAGTGGTTATCAAACTGGACGATGAGATCCTCGATTTCGTCCGATAATGTTGGGTAAGCAGATTTCAGCTCAGCCAGTGTTTTCCCTCCCTTTTGTAGGTCTAAAAGAAAATCATCTAGCGAGTTATCATTCTGTTCCAAAGTAAGCACCACACTTTGCTGACGGTAGTCAATATGATGCTCTTCTCCATGGCGAGTATATGACACGCCATTACGAAAACGTGGAGTAGTGAAACGCTGGGGTGAGGTCTGCATGACGAACTCCGTTTACATTTAAATATTGGATAAGCGACGAAGTAAAGGTTGATTGTCATTTGAATAATAATTCCAAACAGCACTGTGGAAATTATCATATAATTCAACAAATAGACGGGTGTTAGCAATCATACTTTTCATCTGGTCGTTTCGGACGACAGAGATTTCGTGAAAGAGCTCACGGGTCAGTATCCCATGCTCGGCTTCAATATTTATATTGGCATGTGCCTTGATCGGTTTAATAAATTCCGGCGAAATTTTTCCGCTATTTTCCATTGCAAGAATATAGCTATCGACCTTTATATCCTTCCCTTCAAGGATACCCATAGTACTGAAGAAAAACAGCGGGTCATTTGCAGACCAGTAGGCAAGTGCATTACAGAGTGCTAAAGTTTCTGGCAATGGTAGCGTTTCTGCCATATCTTCTCTGGAAATATCGAGGTGATTTAATGCATTGAGAATAAGTTCATCATGTCCATACTCTTCACCGTAAAACTCATTCATAATGAGTCTTGCTTTGGTTGAGGGTAAATAGCTAAGAACCGGTGAGTCAAACCAACTTTCACGGAATAAAAAGTGATAGTTTTCAATGGCCATACCGTAATAGACTTTTTTGGGTACTTCTTTCGGTGATTGCATCGCTTGCCAGAACTTATTTTGGTAAAGCGTTGAATACAATAGACTGGCTTGGAGATCTTCTAAGAGCAAGATAGCCTCATCACCAGAGATGAACTTTTCTCCAGAATCATTGACATAACCGCTTTTATTTTCTATCAAAGCATCGAGAAATTCTGTAACTTCTTCGTTGCAAATTCCTGGGTGTTTTTCCAGGATTTTTTTCAACGGAGTCGTCCCATCACATTCATCGATTACTGCGTTCCAGGTGCTCAGGTCTCCCGACAGATTTTCGACAGTGAAGCATAAATCTTTATCATTGAATACAAAACCTGAATCAGTTTGTTCCAAACGACCCGAGATAGCGTAATTGTTTTCCATAAGTTTCTCTGCCTGAAATAAAAACAGTCAGCCGATCAGCTGACTGTTTTGGAATGTTTACAGATGCGCAGCCATCAGAATTGGGCGATCACTTTTCGGTTTGATAACAACTTTGGCTTTCTGCTTGGTAGAGGTATTCGGAATACTGTTCACTTGCTTGTCCATGACTTGCTCCATTACATTCAAGAAATTTAAGGGTGATGCATTCTATTTAGTGAGAATGCACAAATTAAACTAACAAGTCATTCACATTCTAGCAACAAATAAATTTGCCATAGACATGACGAGAGCATAAAATCTATGGTCACCCTCGTTTTTGCAACACTCATTTTGATGAATTTTGG
>NZ_PUJU01000086.1 GCF_011189505.1 Photorhabdus tasmaniensis | reverse complement strand
CCGAAATACTGAGAAAAAGCGTCGATATTCATGGGGGCACTCCTGAAAAAAGGAGTATGAGATCATAAGTAGCTCCGTGGGTCAAACTGAACGATTTTGATTAAATAACGTTCGCGATCTCACCCTACTTACCAACACTAAAAAGTATCAAGAAACAGGCGGGGCTTTAAGCCCACTTCTTAGAGGTATAAACGTTATATCCAGTTGCTATTAATAAAGGTAATTCATCCTTCGGCATCCACATGCCTGATATCCCTGGCTACTTTTCTGGAGGAGATGATTTTACAGATGCAATAGAAAGCGCCCGTGAAGCAATCGAAGCTCATATCGAATTGCTGATTGATGATAACGAAGCAGTTCCAAAAGCAACAAGTGTGGAAAACTATCTGGCAGAACCAAACCTCAGACATTTCATCTGAGGTGTTTTTATATGTAACCCTTAACGCCATCTCACATTTTTATTATTTCCCAAACAGCCTGCGATTAAAATCTTCAATCTTTCCAAACATAACCCGCTTTTGCATCGTCAGGCTCCAACTGGCGGACAGCCCGGCCGCACTCATCAATCGCCGATACTGCTCTTCATCAAATGGCATATTAAAAGCAATCGCGATCGCTTCCTTAACCAAAACATCACTATTACGGGAAACCAGAACAAAAGGCTTATCCGGGCTAACATTTCCTGCTGCAATAATTCGGTAAAGCCAACCACAACGACCACTCTCCTGCATAATGGCAGAAAAATTACTGATACCGGAATGAGAATTAAGTTTGTAACAAGGCGAACGAGGCTGAGTTACTTGAAGCATGGCCTCTCCCCAACTGAAAATGTCACCAATACAAACATTCTCTTCAGTCAAGCCAGTTGTGGAAATATTTTCGCCAAACGCGGGGGCAATAAAGAAATCTTCCTGATCAGGAAATTGATGTTTCCAGAAATCGTAGTGTTCACGGGGATAATGGCAAAGCGCACGATCGGGGCCACCATGGAAACGGGTTTCGGCCTGTTCATCACCTTCCAATCCAAGAGAAGTCAGACACAGGCTGCCATCAACCATCCGTTTGTTAATTGCACTGGCAGACAGTTTTTCTGATATTTCAATTTTGCCTGTATATACCTGCGGATAATACATAATTCACTTTCCTTATTGAAATCAGCCTGATGATATCATCATAAACCAATCCCCAATCAATAAAAATGCCGGCAGTAATATCCAGCCGGCATAGCAGAAAAGAGAAAATGAGTTAGAAAATTATTTCACTTTTTCCTGATAACGTTTTGCAGCTTCATCCCAGTTAACAACGTTCCAGAACGCTTTAATGTAGTCAGGACGACGGTTTTGATACTGCAAGTAATAGGCATGTTCCCAAACATCCAGACCAGCAATTGGATAGCCAGAAGCACCGGAAATAGCTTCACCCATTAACGGGCTGTCCTGGTTAGCAGTAGATACAACCGCCAGTTTGCCATCATCTTTCAGCACCAGCCACGCCCAGCCGGAACCAAAACGAGTCGCCGCCGCCTGCTCAAATTTCTCTTTAAAAGAATCCACACTACCGAAATCACGTTCAATAGCTTCTTTTAATGGGCCTTGCAGAGTTGTCCCTAATTTCAAGCCCTTCCAGAACAGGCTATGGTTAGCGTGTCCACCAGCATTGTTACGTACAAAAGTACGTTTATCAGCAGGTATCTTATCTAATTGCTGAATCAGATCATCAACATCCAGTTTTGCCAGCTCTGGGAAGGCTTCCAAAGCGCCATTGGCATTATTAATGTAAGTCTGATGATGCTTGGTATGATGGATTTCCATCGTCTGCTTATCAAAATGAGGTTCCAGAGCGTCATAAGAGTAAGGAAGAGAAGGTAATAAATAGCTCATATCATGTACTCCAGTCATATAAGAATGGTTCAAAGTCCACACCTTGTGAACAACATGATCATTATAGTTAATTAAATATTATTGGAAATGATTATCAAAACCACACCCTTACCATGGCTTTATCATAAAACTGTGTTTCAGTGGCTTATCAGTCAATTTATCTATATTTAAGATTATTATTAGATTAGGATTTTAAATTACTATTTTTGGTTAGCAATTAAGCCCACCACACCAAATGACAATTACGTGAAAAATATTCTTTTTATTGCGTGATCTTCCGCGCAAAAAAAAAACAAAAATTCTCCTTACACTTTAGTTAACCTTGTTTTGACATACTATTAACATTCGCAAGGAGAATATTAATATGACTCAAATAATGAAGCACCCTATTCCTGCTGTCATTGCAGAACATGCCCTGATGAATAAACAACAATACCAACAAGACTATCAATTATCGCTGCAAGATCCCGAAAGATTTTGGGGTGAGAAAGGTAACATTGTTGACTGGATTAAGCCTTACACCAAGGTAAAGAATACCTCTTTTGATCCTGGACATGTCAATATCCGTTGGTTCGAAGATGGAACACTGAATCTAAGCGCAAACTGTCTCGATCGCCATTTAAAAGAACGTGGCGATCAAACCGCTATTATCTGGGAAGGCGACGATCCAGCAGAGTCCAAAACAGTAACCTATCGTGAACTGCATCATGATGTATGCCAGTTTGCTAATGCATTGAAAAATCTGGGTATTAAAAAAGGCGATGTTGTTGCTATTTACATGCCGATGGTGCCGGAAGCGGCAGTTGCCATGTTAGCATGTGCCCGCATTGGTGCTATCCATTCTGTTATTTTCGCAGGTTTCTCTCCTGATGCCGTATCTGGTCGCATCATTGATTCGAACACTAAATTGGTTATCACTGCCGATGAGGGTTTGAGAGCAGGACGTACAATTCCCCTGAAAAAGAATGTTGATGACGCATTAAGTCATCCAGCGGTTGTCAATGTATCCAATGTGATTGTTTTTAAACGTACTGGAAATATTGGTAATTGGTACTCTGGTCGCGACCTTTGGTGGCATGAGTTGACAGCAGGCGTAAGTGCTGATTGCCCAGTTGAAGAGATGAATGCAGAAGATCCGCTGTTTATTCTCTATACTTCCGGCTCTACCGGTAAACCTAAAGGCGTGCTGCACACTACCGGTGGCTACCTGGTATATGCATCCTTATCATTTAAATATGTATTCGACTATCATCCGGGCGAAATCTATTGGTGTACAGCAGATGTGGGCTGGGTGACTGGACATAGCTATCTACTCTACGGGCCGCTTTCCTGCGGTGCTATCACTCTGATGTTCGAAGGCGTGCCAAACTATCCTGCGGTTAATCGTTTAAGTCAGATTGTTGATAAACATCAGGTAAATATCCTGTACACAGCACCAACAGCAATTCGTGCCCTGATGGCTGAAGGTGACAAAGCTATTGAAGGAACGAAACGTACTTCTCTGCGTATTCTGGGATCTGTTGGTGAGCCTATTAACCCAGAAGCATGGGAATGGTATTACCAGAAAATTGGTAACAGTCAATGTCCGATTGTTGATACCTGGTGGCAAACAGAAACCGGCGGCTTCATGATAACGCCACTGCCAGGAGCAACTGAACTGAAAGCAGGTTCCGCAACTCTGCCTTTCTTTGGTGTTCAGCCAGCCCTGGTTGATAACCTTGGTGAGCAATTAGAAGGTGTTTGTGAAGGAAACTTGGTTATTACTGATTCCTGGCCAGGACAAGCACGCTCACTGTTTGGCGATCATGACCGTTTCGAACAAACCTACTTCTCTACCTTTAAGGGAATGTACTTTAGTGGTGATGGCGCACGCCGTGATGAAGATGGCTATTATTGGATAACTGGCCGTGTTGATGATGTATTGAATATCTCTGGTCATCGTCTGGGCACGGCTGAAATTGAATCCGCTTTGGTTTCCCACCCTAAAATTGCTGAAGCTGCTGTCGTCGGTGTTGCGCATAATATCAAAGGACAGGCAATTTATGCCTATGTCACTTTGAATCACGGCGAGGAACCTTCCCCAGAATTATATACCGAAGTCCGTAATTGGGTACGTAAAGAAATCGGCCCGATCGCGACACCGGATATCCTGCACTGGACAGATTCTTTACCAAAAACCCGCTCAGGAAAAATTATGCGCCGCATCCTGCGTAAAATTGCTTCCGGTGATACCAGTAATCTGGGAGATACCTCAACACTGGCAGATCCAGGAGTAGTGGAAAAATTATTGGAAGAAAAACAAACAATGAGTATTTCGTGACATACCATGCCGCCGTAAGGCGGCTTAATTAACGAATATAATAAAAATATAAGAGGACATTCTGATGAATGACGCCATTTACCAAGGGATTGAGAATAATCCTCGTTTCAAAGAATTAGTTGAAAAACGAGGCCGTTTTGCATGGCTGCTATCAATAATCACGTTAGTTTTGTATGTCAGCTTTATTTTCCTCATTGCATTTGCACCCGAATGGCTGGGTACCCCTCTTTATGCTGGTTCATATATTACCCGTGGGATACCCGTTGGCATTGGCCTAATTGTTATCTCATTCATCTTAACTGGCCTGTATGTAATCAGAGCTAATGGCGAATTCGATCGTCTTACCTCACAAATTCTTGACGAGGTAAAAAAATGAAGAAATTTTTGCTGACAATAATACTGCTATTTCCTGATCTGATATGGGCCGACACAATTACTGGTTCCGTAGAAAAGCAACCCGTCAACATTCAGGCCATTATTATGTTTGTCCTGTTTGTTGGTTTCACACTCTATATCACTTACTGGGCCTCAAAGAAAACGCGCTCCCGTACTGACTACTACACTGCGGGTGGGCGTATTACTGGTTTCCAAAATGGCATGGCGATTGCCGGGGACTTTATGTCCGCAGCATCATTCCTTGGCATTTCCGCTCTGGTCTATACGTCTGGTTACGACGGGCTGATTTATTCTATCGGCTTTCTAATTGGTTGGCCTATTATCCTGTTTCTGATTGCCGAACGATTAAGAAATCTTGGGCGCTACACTTTTGCAGATGTTGCTTCTTACCGATTACAGCAACGCCCAATCCGTATTTTATCTGCCATTGGCTCACTGGTTGTTGTTGCCCTCTATCTTATTGCACAGATGGTTGGAGCAGGTAAGCTTATCGAATTGCTTTTTGGCCTGAATTACCATATTGCGGTCGTACTAGTTGGTATTCTGATGGTGCTTTATGTTCTGTTTGGCGGCATGCTGGCAACAACTTGGGTACAAATTATCAAAGCCATTCTATTGCTGGCTGGCGCCACCTTTATGGCTCTTATGGTCATGAAAACGGTAAACTTCAATTTCAACACGCTGTTTAAAGAAGCTGTTGCTGTTCATTCAAGAGGTGAAGCCATCATGAGTCCAGGAGGGTTGGTATCTGATCCGATTTCCGCACTTTCCCTCGGTCTCGCATTGATGTTCGGTACCGCTGGTTTACCTCATATCATTATGCGTTTTTTTACTGTAAGTGATGCGAAAGAAGCACGAAAAAGCGTTTTCTATGCAACTGGCTTCATCGGCTATTTTTACATTCTGACATTCATCATCGGTTTTGGCGCTATTTTACTGGTCAGCCCAAACCCATCATTTAAAGATGCTACAGGGGTGCTAATCGGTGGTACTAACATGGCAGCCGTTCACCTTGCAAGTGCAGTTGGGGGGGATTTGTTCCTCGGTTTTATCTCCGCGGTAGCTTTTGCCACCATTCTGGCAGTTGTAGCAGGACTGACACTGGCTGGAGCATCAGCAGTATCACATGACCTGTACGCAAACGTCATTAAGTGCGGCAAAGCCAACGAACGCGATGAATTGAAAGTATCAAAAATAACTGTTGTGATACTTGGGTTTGTCGCAATCGGATTAGGTATTTTATTTGAGAATCAGAACATAGCCTTTATGGTTGGATTGGCATTCTCCATTGCTGCAAGCTGTAACTTCCCAATCATTTTTTTGTCTATGTACTGGCGCAAACTCACTACCCGTGGCGCGTTAACCGGAGGTTGGCTGGGGTTAATTACAGCTGTCGTTTTGATGATCCTAGGCCCAACAATTTGGGTCAGCATTCTCGGCCATGAAAAATCAATCTATCCTTATGAATATCCAGCATTATTCTCAATGATTGTCGCTTTCGCCGGTTCATGGCTATTTTCTATTACCGATAATTCACTACAGGGTATGCGGGAAAGAGAACAATTCAGAACCCAATTTATTCGATCACAAACAGGGCTTGGTATCGCACAAGGAAAATCACATTAGTTACGATTTTATACTCAACCTCTCCTTCGGGAGAGGTATTTTTATTAGGAAGCCATCTGAACTCAGAGCTATTTCGCAAGTTAAGCTCTTGTTTTACTCTTAGGTTAATGATTAACTTTATTATTTCAATTCGCTACTTAACACTATTAGCCTATATGAGAAATAAATTGCCCATTCTTATTACCTTGATTCTGGCTTTACTGCCAATAATTTTCATCGGTAATGTAGCTAATGAGTATAAGTTAAAGATAGTATTATTGAGTTTTTTGCTGGCAAGTACTAACGCATTTTTCTATCGCTTTAAATATTTCAAGCCTTTAATTTTACTTATCTCTTTATTATGGTCACTTAATATATCCACATCATTTTTCTTCTCTAGCAAACACCAAATAAGCTTCTCTTCAACTATTGCTAATACTTTTATCAATACAAATAGCAGTGAAGCTGTAGGTATGTTGTCTTACAACAAACATTATGTACTCTTCTTCATTTTCATGATGTTAACTTATTTTCTATCTATAAGATGGTTATCAAAAAATACAGATTCCCGATTTCTAAAAGCCAATATATGGGCTTTATTATTTGTTTGCTTATTAGTCCCAGTTGATTATTATATTTCAGAAGAAAAATATTCAGATAAGGTGATTTTATCAGAGCATTTTTTAATGGGAACACCATTCTATAATTCATCAGCAATGGTAAGAGCAATATATGAAAATCAACAAATTAGGAGAATTGCGTCTGTTAAAGTAAATTTCAATTATATACAAAGAGATAAAGATATTGATACTTATATTTCTCAGATCACGGATTACAACGCTTAGATAAGAATGGTGTCATCCGTTATCATCATGGTGTCAGTAACCCACGAAAAGATACTTATAATATCCCCTTATTTATCTGGTATAACGATAATATTAATGCACAATATCGACACACTGGTGTAGTAAACACGCCTTTTTCAACTTCAGATAATTATTATCTTATTAGTGATTGGTTGGGTATTCATCATAAATCTCAAAAACACTGCCGTTCCCCATTAAGTAACTGTTTTAAACCACCGAAAGAATTAATAGTGATAGACGGTAATAAAAACTTGATGAAATATAGCAAACTTCCTGATGAAAAAGATATCAACGATTTTGGTAAATGATTTAAATTCGAGATCTAGATATTTTAGCCTGTTACTATGAGTATCAACTAAAATGCGTGATTTATAAATATAAGAAAAGGGCAGCATGTTATTTTAGTTGTCGGACCAGGTCCGTAGAGTGTTTGTATATAGCTCAAAACCGCTTACATGACATTATTTTTCCAAGGAAGTCTTAGCAATGTTGCGTGAATTATCCTCCATGAATAAATTTTTAATGCTCTTAATACAAGAGTAAAAATAGAATAATATTCCCCATATAACCTGAGCTAAAAGGCAATTACTCACTAGCCATCAACTTTACAGTAAAACCATTCTAAACGAATCTAGCTGATGATCTCCACGAACTGAGTCTTCTGCAAAAACGCTGATCGTACTTCAAGGAGCTTTAATTCTCTTTCTAATATCACAGCCGCAGAAACCCAAAATCCATTTTTTTTCTGATATTCACAACGCAGAGAAACCGCATGACTTAAAAGTTTTCCTATAAGATACATTATATATGGGAAAAGGAAATATGGCTGTAGTACTAAGAAAACATCAGGCCAATATATGCTTTTTATTTAGGAAACCACATTGAAATTAATTATCAGAAAAAAATTTCTAAGCTCAGATATTCGCGCGACCTTCCTGCTTATACCTGTCGGCTTTACGTTGTAGCATTCCGTGCAAGTATTAGGCTTGGGTGATATTTGCTGGCACCTCAACCGCTTCCTGCAGATTTCACCTCACGATGACCACCTTTGCCGTTCAGCTAACACTTCCCCTTGCCGGGTGTGTAGAGGACTTACACCTCCAAGTCGTCTGCTGACCACCACCGTCAACAGATAGCGCCTGTCTCGGCGCTGCGCGCCATGCCTGGCGCACAAACGCAAAAAACCCCAGCTTGCGCTGAGGGTTTCTACTTAAGATTAAAGCCTGGCAGTTCCCTACTCTCACATGGGGAGACCCCACACTACCATCGGCGCTACGGCGTTTCACTGCTGAGTTCGGCATGGGGTCAGGTGGGACCACCGCGCTATCGCCGCCAGGCATAT
>NZ_PUJU01000085.1 GCF_011189505.1 Photorhabdus tasmaniensis | reverse complement strand
CACGTAAGCGCAGGGCCATCGGGATATGATAAGTTTCGCTAACGCCCTCAATCTGTGCCAGGAACCACAAGCGTTGTTGAGCAAATGACAGCGGCAACTCACCCTCACGGGATATCGGCACGATGGCTGGCAGAGTAGGATCCAGTTGACCAGACCGGGCCTGCATGATCTCAGCAAAAGTCATTAAAGTAGGGGATTTAAACAGGGTCGCCAGCGACAGGTTGACACCGAGTGCCGCGACACGGTTCATCACCCGTACCGCCAGCAACGAATGGCCGCCCAGGGCAAAGAAATTGTCATGCCGGCTGATTTGCTCAATCCCCAGGATTTCACGCCAAATCGCGGCCAGTGCGATTTCTGTTTCACCCTGCGGCGCGGCGTAAACCTGACGGGCAACCGCTTCATTGTCCGCTGCCGGCAACGCTTGACGATCCAGCTTGCCGTTCGGGGTTAACGGGAAGGCATCCAGCCGTACAAAGGCCGACGGCACCATATAATCCGGTAAAATGGCACTCAGATAAGTATGTAGGCTATTGACCAGCCCCTCATCCGCAGGTGCCACCACATAAGCCACCAGCCGTTTCTCCTGCCCTTCACCTTGCGCCAATACCACCGATTCACTCACCGCCGGGTGTTCCACCAGTCGGGCTTCTATTTCTCCCGGTTCAATGCGGAAACCGCGGATCTTAACCTGCTGGTCATTACGGCCCAGAAACGCCAGATTGCCGTCCGGCAGATAACGCGCCAAATCCCCGGTGCGGTACATGCGGGCATCCGGTTTATCACTGAATGGATCGATAAGGAAACGGTCCGCCGTCAAGTCAGGGCGATTGAAGTAGCCCCGCGCTACACCTGCCCCCCCGATATAAATCTCTCCCACCACACCCAACGGCACCGGCTGACCATACCTGTCCAGCAAGTAAAGGTTGGTGTTAGCTATCGGACGCCCGATACTTTCAATAACCCGGTCACCCCGCCGCATTGATATCCAGGCAGAATAGGTTGTCGTTTCGGAAGGTCCATAGAGATTACATAACCGTTGTACCGGCGTTTCTGCGAAAATCTGTTCAATTAGGGCACTTTTAAGCGGCTCACCCGCCAGATTGACGGTATGGACCGGAGCCATCAGCGCCTGAGCCTGCAATAGCGGTTTCATTGCCGATGGGACAGAGTTAATCAAACTCACCGGCAGGGTATGCCGCATCAATGACAGAACATCCTCAACCAGATGAATCGCCGCACCACAGGATAACGGCATAAAACATTCGAAAATGGACAGGTCAAAATTCATCGACGTCGAGAACAGTGTCTCACGGATCTCTTCCGCGCCAAAAGCCTGCTGGGCCCAGTGCAAGAAGTTCACTGTATTCCGGTGCTCAATCATCACCCCTTTTGGCATCCCTGTGGAGCCGGAGGTGTAAATCACATACGCCAGGTGCCGGACAGTCAGCGCAGGGACCTGTGGATTACTATCCGGTTGATCAAGCAAGGTATTCGGGTCGAGCACGGTCAGCCCAGCCCGTGTTTCCTCATCCAATCCGGCATGACCGGCTTCATCCGCCAGCACCATAACCGGGGCAGCATCGGTCAAAATATGTGCCAGACGCTCGCCCGGATAAGCCGGATCCAGCGGCACATAAGCCCCACCCGCTTTCAGTACGGCCAACAATGCCACCACCATTGCCGGGGAACGTGATACGCAAATCGCCACCCGCTGGTCCGGCCCGACACCCAGTGCAATCAGCTGATGAGCCAGCCGGTTGGCGCGGGTATTTAATTCGGCATAACGGAGGGTTTGCTCTTCATACACTAACGCGGGCGCATCCGGGGTTTTCTCCACCTGTTGTTCAAACAACTGATGGATACATAACTGGTCAGGGTAAACTGTTTCTGTCGCGTTCCAGGTTTTTAACAACAACGTACGCTCCGCTTCCGGCAGGATGTTCAAGGCTCGTACCGGTGTCTCCGGGGTTTGCTCAAGCGCTTCCACCAGACTTTCCAATGCCTGCTGCATATAACCGCACAGGCTTGCCGGATCAAACGGCTGCACGACCTGAGCAGTCAGCCCTAGGGATCCACCAAAGTCCTCCACTGACAGTATTAACGGATAGTTGGTCCGCTCTTGGGCACCCAGAAATTCAATACTGCTTATGATGTCATCCGATGTTGTCGGCAAAGTATTGTGCCGATAATTCAACAGGCTATTAAAGAGTGGGATATCACCCCTCACCCCGCTGCAACGCTGGGCCAGCGCCAGTGACGCGTGTTCATGTTCCAATAGTTCGGCCAGCCGGGTATGGGCAGCCTGCACGCTATCCCGTACCGAGGTCTCATCGATATCCAGCCGCAGCGGCAAGGTATTGATAAACAACCCCATACTGTTGTCGGCCCCTTCCCCCGCCTGCATACGCCCAAATAGCACGGTGCCAAACACCACTTTCTGTTGATCGCTGGTGCGCGACAATACCTGGGCCCAGGCCAGATGACACAACGCCGCCAAACTGACGCTCAGATGTCTCGCCTGATGCCGCAAACGGTTATTTAGCTCGGCTGACAACATCCGGTAGGATTCCGTCACCTGCGAGCCATCACGATGCACTTCCGTCAAACCAAACGGCAGGGTGGGTTCATCTACCGCCGCTAACATGTCGGTAAAGAAACGGGTGTGTTCTTCCTGACTCACTCCCAACCGGGCTTGTGCCACCAAATTGCGGAACGGTGTCGGTGCAGGCAAACTCTCCTCCTGCCCCGTCAGATACGCCTGTACTTCACGGTGCATCACTTCCATCGTTTCATGATCGCCAATCAGGTGATGCTGTAATTCCAATACAATCCAACGGCCATCAGTTTCCTGAGCAATAACAAAACGCAATAGTGGTGCCTGACTCAGGTCAAGACGATGCTGACTTGGATCAAAACGCCGGGTTAACTGGTCACTGACCGGGCCGTCGGCCGGGTCCAGTGTCAGTTCCGTTACCGACAATTGGGCCTGACGCAAGACCACCTGTGCCGGCACTGACAATTCTTGCCAGATAAAGGCCGTACGTAGAATATCGTGCCGATCAACTACCCGCTGAACCGCCGTCAGGTAACGATCCAACAGAGCCCGGTCAGCAAAGGCCATCTGCTCCACCAACAGATACGGATCCCCTTCGTTTGCCAGTAAGTGGTGGAACAAAATACCATCCTGCAACGGTGACAGGGCATAGATATCCTGGATATTGCCCATCCCGCCCGGCACCTGCCTGATGATGCAGTCAATGTCAGCCTGAATCAGATCGATCAGCGGCAACATCGCCGGCGTCAGTACCGTAGTATCCAGTGTAATATGGTTGTCAGGCACCTGAATTTCATTATGCTGAACCAGAGACTGCGCCAAAATACAGAGTGTTGGATACTGGAATAGCGTTTTTACCGATACACTCAAGCCGATACGCCGCAATCGATCGATCATGCGCACGGCAAGCAGCGAATGCCCCCCCAAGGCAAAGAAGCTGTCATACCGGCTTATCTGTTCAACCCCTAGCAACTCACACCAGACTGCCGCCAGCATCGTTTCCATCTTCCCTTGCGGGGCTTCATAGACCTGACGGGCAAATGCCTCCTCCCCCGGTGCCGGCAACGCCCGGCGATCCAGTTTGCCATTTGGGGTCTGCGGGAAGGTATCCAGCCGCACAAAGGCCGCCGGGATCATATAGTCAGGTAAAACGGCGCTCAGGTGTTCACGCAAACGGGCAGCCAACCCCGCCTGCACTTCCGCTGTCACATAGGCGACCAGCCGTTTTCCTTGCCCATCATCCAGCACTAGCACTGCCGCCTCTTGCACTGCCGGGTGTTCCATCAACCGAGTTTCAATTTCCCCCAGCTCAATACGGAAACCCCGAATTTTCACCTGCTGGTCGTTACGGCCCAAGAATTCCAGGTCACCGTCCGGCAGATAGCGGGCCAAATCCCCAGTACGATACATCCGCGCACCGAATACTGGACTAAAAGGATCCGGTATAAAACGTTCAGCACTCAATTCCGGTTGGTTAAGATAACCCCGTGCTACACCCACTCCGCCAATATACATTTCGCCAACACAACCTAATGGTACTGGCTGACCGTATCTGTCCAACAGGTAAACACAGGTATTTTTAAGTGGTCGGCCGATAGAACTATCATCTGCCGGGGATAAGATATCCTGACAGGTCGCCGTCACGGTATTTTCTGTCGGGCCATATGCGTTCAACAGCCGGGGCCGGTGGATTTCCCGGGCAAACCAGTCCTGAATGGCGCTCTTTTTCACCGCATCACCACCAATGATAATTAACCGGAGACAATCCGGTAGCGGTAATGCACTGTTGTCTCTGGCAATCAGTTCGGACCAAAATAATGTCGGCAGAGACATCACCGTGACACGGTTCTGCCAGGCCAAGGCAATAAATTCCGACATAGAAGCCAGCCAACGGTCATCACGCATGACCAACGTGGCACCATTACATAATGTCGAGAAACATTCTTCCACTGAAACGTCAAAAGCAAAGGAAGCAAATTGCAACATCCGATCTTGCGCCGTGACCGCGTAAGTTTCATTAAAGCCCAAGTGACGCTGATACACCGCCTGATGTTCCACCATCACCCCTTTCGGTTGCCCTGTTGAACCAGAGGTATAGATGACGTAAACCAAGTGCTGTGGCGTCAACGCAGGGATCTGCGGGTTGCAGTCCGACTGGTTTGGCAAAGTATTCGGGTCAAGTACCGTCAGCCTGCCCAACATCTTATCACCCAATGCTGCTCGTCCGGTCGCATCAGCCAACGCCACTGACGGAGTAGTATCATTCAGAATATACGCCAACCGCTCCAACGGATAGGTTGGATCCAACGGCACATAGGCCCCGCCAGATTTCATCACTGCCAGCAATGCCACCACCATTGCCGGGGAACGTGACA
Source organism: Photorhabdus tasmaniensis (assembly GCF_011189505.1). Taxonomy (GTDB): domain Bacteria; phylum Pseudomonadota; class Gammaproteobacteria; order Enterobacterales; family Enterobacteriaceae; genus Photorhabdus; species Photorhabdus tasmaniensis. Next base: position 3,951 of record NZ_PUJU01000085.1, on the reverse strand, counting down.
CACAAATCGCCACCCGCTGATCCGGCTCGACCCCCAGAGCAATCAGTTGATGGGCCAGACGGTTGGCGCGGGCATTTAGTTCGGCATAACTGAGGCTCTGCTCTTCATACACTAACGCCGTCACCTCTGGGGTTCTCTCCACCTGTTGTTCAAACAACTGATGGATACATAATGCCTCAGGATAAGGGGTTTCCGTCGCGTTCCAGGTTTCCAGCAACAGCTTGCGCTCCGCCGGTGCCAGGATATCGATCTCCCCGATCCGCTGTTGAGCATGAGCGGCCATAGCTTGCAGCACCGTGTGCAGATATCCCACCTGTCGCTCCATTGTCGATTGATCAAACAGAGCAGTGGCATAACTCAACGCACCGACAATCCGGCCCTCCTCTTCTGACAAGCCCAGTTCAAGATCAAACTTGATAATATCAACGGCTTGATTGACCGGTGACACTGCCAGCCCCGGTAGTTGCCATGCCGTGCTCTCATTGTTCTGCCAGGCAAACATTACCTGGAACAGCGGGGTATGCGCCAGTCGGCGCGGCGGCTGTACGATTTCCACCACCCGCTCAAATGGTAAATCCTGATGTTCCTGTGCCGCTAAGGCGGTCTGCCGTACACGCGTCAATAATTCAGTCACCGTCAGATCACCTGAAACATCCATGCGTAACGCCAGTGTATTGACAAAGAATCCGATCAACGGCTCCACTTCCTGACGACTGCGGCCTGCACTCGGTGTGCCAATTACCACATCGTCCTGACCTGACAGACGCGACAGGACCACCGTCCAGGCTGACAACAGCGTCATAAATAACGTGACACCGTGCTGCTCACTCAGGCGTTTAAGTGCAGTCGTTAATGCCGTATCCAGGTTAACCGGCACGGCATTCCCGACAAACGACTGCTCAGACGGACGAGGCCGATCAGTAGGCAAATCCAGTAAGACCGGCGCGTCAGCCAGCAGAGTACGCCAATAGTCAGATTGAATCTGAACACGTTCCTCTGACAGCCACTGGCGCTGCCAGGCAGCATAATCCGGGTATTGAATCGCCAGCGGTGGCAAAGGATCCGGTTGCCCGGCCAAAAACGCCGAATAGAGTGCGCTCAGTTCCCCTACCAGCACATCGACAGACCAACCATCGGAAATAATGTGATGCTGGGTGAGCAGGAACCCGTATTCGTCATCGGTAAGCCGGATAAGACTGGCGCGGATCAGCGGGCCACGGTCAAGGTCAAATGATGCGCGGGCTTCCTCGGCGCACAGGCACTCAAGAACACCCTCCGCATCCGGGAGCCCGCGCAGGTCATGTTGAGATAACAGCAAGCCGCCATCCGGTGCCAACAGCCGCACTTGTGGCTGCCCCTCAATAGAGACAAAGACAGAACGTAACGCTTCATGGCGAGCAAACAAAGCGTTAAGTGCTTGCTGCCAAGCGACAATATCCAGCGGACCACGCAAACTCAACGCGATCGGGATATGATAAGTCTCACTGACGCTATCCAGTTGAGCAAGGAACCACAAGCGCTGTTGAGCGAATGACAACGGCAACCCACCCTCGCGGGATATCGGCAGGATGGCGGACAATGCTCTGTCTTGCTTATCAAGCCGGGTAGTGCTGATCTCCTCAGCAAAGGCAGCCAAAGACGGGGATTTGAACAGCCTGGTCAGCGGCAATTCAACATCGAAAGCGGCCATCCGATTCATCACCCGTACCGCCAACAGTGAATGCCCCCCCAGGGCAAAGAAATTATCATGCCGGCTGATCTGTTCAATGCCCAGGATTTCACACCAAATCGCCGCCAGGGCAATTTCCGTTTCTCCCTGCGGTGCCGCGTAAACCTGATGGGCAAACGCCTCTTCGTCCGGTGCTGGCAGCGCACGATGATCCAGCTTACCGTTCGGGGTTTGTGGGAAGGTATCCAGGCGCACAAAGGCCGCCGGGATCATATAATCAGGTAAAATCGCACTCAGGTGCTCACGCAAACAAGCAACTAATCCGTCATTCGCTTCCGCCACCACATAAGCCACCAGTCGTTTATCCTGCCCATCTTCCCGCGCCAGTACCGCCGCCTCTTGTACCGCCGGGTATTCCAGTAACCGGGTTTCAATTTCCCCCAGTTCAATCCGGAAACCCCGGATCTTAACCTGCTGGTCGTTACGGCCCAGGAATTCCAGGTCACCGTCCGGCAGATAACGCGCCAAATCCCCAGTCCGGTACATCTGCGCTCCGAATACCGGATTAAAGGGATCCAGTATAAAACGTTCTGCGCTCAGTTCTGGCCGGTTAAGATAACCCCGCGCCACCCCGACGCCACCAATATACATTTCACCCACACAGCCTAATGGTACCGGTTGACCATATTGGTCCAGCAGGTAGATGCGAGCATTTTTAGCCGGCCGGCCAATAGAATGCGTATCGGCTGGGGATAACACCTCTTTATAGGTCACCGTCACGACATTTTCCGTCGGACCATAACCGTTCAACAACCGGGGCCGGTGGCCTTCCTGCCTGAACCAGTCCTGAATAGCATTCTTTTTGACTGCCTCACCGCCAATGATGATGAGCCGGAGGCAATCCGGCAGCGGTAACCCCGTCTCTCTGGCCGCCAGTTCAGACCAGAATAAAGTTGGCAGCGATACCACTGTAATACGATATTGCTGGGTTAAGGCAATAAATTCCGGCATTGAAGCCAGCCAGCTATCATCGCGAAGAACCAACGTCGCGCCATTGCATAATGACGAGAAAAAATCTTCCACTGAAACATCAAACGCAAAAGCAGAAAATTGCAACAGCCGGTCTTGCTCCGTGACGGCATAGGTCTCATTAAAACCCAGATACCGTTGATAAATCGCCTGATGCTCTACCATCACCCCTTTCGGCTGCCCGGTTGAGCCGGAGGTGTAAATCACATACGCCAGATGCTGAGGCGTCAAAGCCGGGACCTGCGGGTTGCTGTCCGGCTGGTCAGGCAAAATATTCGGGTCAAGTACTGCCAACCCCGCCAACGCCTCTTCGCCCAGCACCGCCCAGCCGGCGGCATCAACCAGGACCACTGATGGAGCCGTATCATTCAGGATATACACCAGACGTTCCCCCGGGTAAGTTGAGTCCAGCGGCACATAAGCGCCACCGGCTTTCAACACGGCTAATAACGCCACCACCATCGCCGGGGAGCGAGCCACGCAAATGGCTACTGGCTGGTCGGGTGTGACACCCAACGCAATCAGTTGATGGGCCAGACGGTTGGCGCTGGCATTTAATTCGGCATAACTGAGCGTCTGCTCTTGATACACCAGCGCCGTCGCCTGTGGAATACGTTCCACCTGTTGCTCGAACAACTGATGAATACATAACGCCTCAGGATAGGCGGTTTCCGTGGCATTCCAGGTTTCCAGCAACAGCGTGCGTTCCGTTTCCGGCAGGATATTCAGCGCCCGTACCGGCGTTTCCGGTGTCTGCTCAAGCGCCTCCACCAGACTCTCCAGCGCCTGCTGCATATAACCGCATATCCGGTCCGGATCAAACGGTTGCACCGCACTTGCCGTCAGTCCCAAAGTGGAACCCCCGTCCTCCACCGACAATCCAAAGGGATAGTTAGTGCTCTCCTGCCCGCCCAGGAATTCAATCCCCTCCATCGTTTCATTCAGCGGATCCGGTTGATCATTATGCCGATAGTTCAGCAGAGCACTAAAGAGCGGCGTACCACTGGCAACCCCGCTGCACCGCTGGGCCAGCGCCAGTGACGCATGTTCATGCGCCAGCAATCCGGCCAGCCGTAAATGGGCCGCCCGCACGCTGTCCCTAACCGGGGTATCATCGATATCCAACCGTAACGGCAGGGTATTGATAAACAGCCCCATCCCATTATCAGCCCCTTCTCCCGCCGCCATGCGCCCAAACAGCACGGTACCAAACACCACTTTCTCCTGACCACTGGTATGTGATAATACCTGGG
>NZ_PUJU01000084.1 GCF_011189505.1 Photorhabdus tasmaniensis | reverse complement strand
TCTGTAAAGGGGCGGTGATAACGGGTATCAGCAGCAGTGCGCGCCGGGATCGCAGTTTTGAAATGGCGTTCACCGCTATTCCCTACGCGGAAAACATCTGTTTTCGGCCTGAATTAATCCCCAAACCGCGGATAGCGGGCACCTTGCCCGCCAGGGTGAGCAGCACCGTCGTGAATGACCGGTACGGGGATATTGATAAAGACGGGTTGTACCGGGTGGCGTTTGATTTTGACCGGGCGGAATGGTTGAAAGGGGGAGAAAGCCTGTGGGTACGTTTGGCTCGCCCCTATGCGGGTGACACCTACGGTTTTCACTGGCCCTTGCTGGACGGTACTGAGGTGGCGATCGCATTTGAAGGGGGCGACCCGGATCGGCCTTATATCGCCCATGCGCTGCACGACTCAAAACACCCTGATCACGTCACCTTATTCAACTACAAACGCAATGTCCTGCGCACCCCGGCGAATAACAAATTGCGGATGGATGACGAACGCGGTCGGGAGCACATCAAACTGAGTACCGAATACGGCGGTAAGAGTCAGCTCAACCTGGGGTATCTGGTGGACAGTCAGCAACCACACCCGGATAAACGGGGAGAAGGTTTTGAGTTGCGGACAGACGACTGGGGCGCGATCCGGGCCGGTAAGGGGATGTTTATCAGTGCGGATAAACAAGCCAGCGCGGGGGGAGACGTGTTGGCAATGCAGGAAGCAATCGGTCAGTTACAACAGGCGCAGGCGTTAACCGAAGCATTACGGGGTGCGGCTGAAATCGCTAAAGCTGAATTAGCGGATTTGCAGCAACAGAAGGCGTTATTGAGTGACACGTTAACGGAACTGAGAAAATCGGCGCTGTTACTTTCCGCCCCTGAGGGTATTGCTCAGACGACGGCGAAAAGTCTCCAATTTTCTGCGGGGGACAATGTGATTGCCACCAGTGGGAAAAATACCGATTTCAGCGTGCTGAAAAAATTCACGGTGGCTGCCGGCGGGATGATCAGCCTGTTTGCCGAAAAGCTGGGGATCAAACTGTTTGCCAGCCGAGGTCGGGTAGATATTCAGGCGCAGGGTGATGCGATGGGATTGGCGGCATTGAAAGACATCACGGTGAGCAGTCATGAAGGCAAAGTGTTCATCAGTGCCAAAGAGGAGATTTTGCTGGCCTGTGGCGGGGGATATATCCGTATTGGCAACGGGCAGGTGGAAAGTGGGGCACCCAATAACATTATCCAGCGGGCGGCGGTGTGGCAAAAACTCGGGGGGCAGAGCTTTAATCAGATGGCTTCCCAACGTGAGACAACGGATTTTTCTATAACGCCGCAGGTGCTCTGGCCTTTTGATGACTCACCGGTGAACCATCAAAGCAGCCTTTTGCACAATCAGGACAATAGTCAGCAGCCTTCGACAACCGGCTCGGATGGTAAGGTGACTAAACAGCAGCAATTAGGGGTGGAAGCAATGAAATTCTATTTAAAAGAAGGTAAGGAGTAATGATGGACGATTCATCAGAAAAAATTATTGTTCAGCCTGTTTATGACGAGCATGGCAGGTTGTATTACCCGTTAGTTAATGCGCCCAGTGAAAAGAACCTGACGGCGATTTGTTATAAGGTGCCAAACCGGGTTATTCCGGTGATTTTTCTGCCTGGGGTGATGGGGAGTAATTTGCAGGATAAAAATGGAACGTCAGTTTGGTGTTTAAACAGCAGTTTGGGTGCCTTGAAGGATTGGGTTTTAAAGGGCGCAGCAGATCGAAAAAAGTTGCTTGATCCGGAAAAAACTGTTGTCGATTCACGGGGCAGAGTAGACGACAATCATAAAGAAGGCCCTAAATTTCCTTCGCGGGAAGAGCGGGGTTGGGGTGAGGTCGCCTATATGAGCTACGGCGAATTTTTGCCCTGGATTCAGTCGGCGCTGGATGATCAGGATGAATTATTGCACAACCGGTTGAATAAGACGGGGAAGCAGACATTGCGTCAGCAGCTGGAGTTAATGGATTTACAGGCTGAAATGGGGGAAGCCAGACTGACACGGGATGAAATTAAGCTGAGTTATCAGTATCAGTATCAGTTTCCGGTTCATGTGATGGGGTATAACTGGCTTCAGTCTAATGTGGAATCAGCAAACCGGTTGGCGGATTATATTGACCAAGTGGTTACGGGCTATAAACGGCGGCATCAGCCTTGTGAGAAGGTGATACTGGTCACGCATTCAATGGGGGGACTGGTGGCACGTCACTATTCAGAAATATTGGGGGGGAGTGACAGGCTCCTGGGGATTGTGCATGGTGTGATGCCGACATTTGGTGCACCGACGGCTTATAAGCGGATGAAAGCAGGTGAAGGTAGCCTGGCGGGATTAGTCATAGGCAAAGATGGCGGTCAATTCACTGCTGTGATGGCACAGTCACCGGGACCACTCCAGTTATTGCCTGGTCTGAGATACGGTAAGTGGTGGTTGAAGATTGAGGATGGAAATACACGCTATAGCTTACCGGAGCGTGATCCTTATGAAGAAATCTATTTGCAGCGTGATAAGTGGTGGGGGTTATGCGAAGAACGTTTAATTAACCCGGAAAATAAGGCAAAGAATTGGGCGGTAATGCAGGCAGATTGGGATAAATATCATGATACGTTGTCGACAAAAGTCCGGCCTTTTATCGAAGGGTTAACTTATTGTTATCACAACAATACTTATGCTTTTTATGGTAACAGTATGAAACACCTCTCTTATGGCACCGTCCGCTGGGTAGCACGTAAAGATTATTTTAATCGGAAAGGTAATCCTGAACTGGCATTTAATAGCTCGATATTTGACCCGATGAATGCGGAGCTTTCAGATATGCGCAGTGTCAAATATCCAATAAAGCCTGGCAATGACTATTCTCTAATACAAACTTTTGCTATAGCGGATCCGCAAGAGCCCGGTGATGGCACGGTGCCAGTTGAGGGAGGGAAGTTTACTGCCAGCGGTCTGCGTTCAATATTGGGGGCGGAGGTTGATCATGAAGGTGCCTATAATACCGATGCTACCCGTTTTTTTACCCTACGGGCGATTGTCAAAATAGCGCAATCTGTTAAACAAACATCTTTGGCCTATCCTGATGAATAGAAAAAAAACGCTTGCCATAATAATTGCTAGCCTGCTTATGCTGGTGTTTTACGGGTTGTGGCACCGGTTGCAGCCCTATCCCCTACATACTGTGTTAAACCAGAAGGAAAAATTAGCTGTGGACAAACTATTAGCGAATTTACAAACCCGCTGTATCGGTCGGTATTTGGTTGATTTGCCGGAAGCGTACAATAATACCGTCAATGATGCTGTTTGGGTGAATGATAACGTGGTGGAAACTCAACGGATCTATTTACCTGCCTTTGAACAACGTATTCAATTACGGGAAGAAGCGTTACGGCAGATGAAAACGTCATATCCCGTTGATATGCCCTATTTAAAAAATATTTACTCTGTCCCCGAAGGGATGAAAGGGATTATTTTTGAACGTATGGAGAATCAAAGTGTACCGGATGTCGTCCGGGTACTGGAAGCTCATCTGTACAGCAATGGCGTGGCGATTAAAGTGGAAATGGAAGCGAAGAATGGCTCTGCGGCACGCTATGACAAGGATCGACAAATTGCTCCTAGAGTTTATACCAATACAGTACCAGCGAAACTGGTTGAGTTGAGGGATTTATTATCCCGTATACACGGACGTGAAGAAACGGAAATTCCGACTATTGCGGGAAGTTGTATTTCCAATGCATTTATTGCGGATAATCAAAGGGATAAAGAAGATATCGGCGTATTATATAAAACTGGCCCGGATAATTATTTGAATGTGAGAATACAAACAAATAACTATATCCGGGAAAAAGACAGTATGCTGGAGCGTATCGGCCAAATTAAAGCATTTCTGTATCGGGGTGATATTTTTCGTAAAGGCGCGCGAAAAATTAATGGGTTGGATACCGAGGAATTATTGGCGGTGGGGTTACAGCCGGACAGTGATGATCCGCGTTATCAGTTTACGTTACTGGCAAATGAGAAAACCGGCGGAAAGAAAACACCGGTCTTTGATTTGACGGTGGTCAATGATGAAAAGACACCGACAGCCTATACCCAAAATGAAATAGTGGCGTTCTGGGATGCTATTAGTCAGACCGTTAGAGTCAGACCCGGCGCTTTCGATCCTCGATAACATGCGTTTTAAATCAAACCCTTTATAGGGATATAAGGGTTAACTTAATCAAGGGGGATAAAGGCACTAAAATACAAATAGGTATTTTACATTCAGTTGTCAGAATGACTCAGGCGGTGAAAATTGGATAAAAAAAGGGTTTGCCGATTTTATTGGCGATGGGGGGTATTCTCTCTGTGAGAGGACGGTTTTTTTAATAATGCATTAATGGGGGGCTCAATGTGATTAAATTTGATTTTTGGGATGTGGTATTGGTCTGTGTTTTTCTTCTTTTCTATTATGCCTGGCCGGTCATAATGATTATTGATGGTTATGTCATTTATCGGACGATTCAAAGTATTAGGGGAAAGAAATACAAACACATGCTGTTCTTAATCCCTGTTGTGGTGTTATTGAGTGGGCCGCTTATTTATCTTTTAATTCAGTTTTTAAAGGTATGGGGCCCTTGAGATTAAAGTCAATAATGAGATATCTCGGGATAAAATATTATCTCCTGATATCTGACGGTTTATTTAGGGTTATTTCGATAATCAATAGAGGATATCGCAATGTCTGGTATTGTTTGTTTAGGTGATGCCACTGATCGAGGTGGAAAAGTGATCACCGCTTCTTCAACAATGTATTTCGACGGTAAACAGGCCGCTTTGGTGGGTGATCTCATTAATTGCCCGCTAGACGGGCACGGTATTAATCCCATTATTGAGGGGGATAATACCTTCAGGAAAATGGCCGCGCTGTAGTGGTGCATTATTGTCGCTGCCAGTGTGGGTGTCGAGTATTTAGCTCAATGCTTCATAACCAAGTTGAGTCATCGTCATGAGCTGGCCTATTCCTGAGATCCCCCGTCTTCGTGTCGTGGCACCGGTGCGTTATGGGTTGTGGGGGATTATTTTATTGCTGATGCTGGCGGTGGGCACAGGTATGGCGCTTGTGCTTGCAGTGTGGCTGAGTCTTCTCGTTGGAGAATTGTGGCAATATTAAATGGAGCTCTGTTATTCACAGAATGACAGATATTGCCATAATATTCCCATTGACGCTATCGTGCTTTATTTAGGTGTGGATTAGGTTTGATTCGGGATCGACAAGCCGGTTGCTGTTTATTTTTTTAGTATCACCCAATGTATTCTCATTCGCATTCCATGAATGATAATCATTATTTTTTACGTTTGTTTCATCTGTTGGGTGGTGAAATTGAAAGTGAAGTCATTTGTGTTTTTTATGAAATAACCACATGATTATAAATGAAAATATAACTTTTTCATTATTAATTAATAGCATTGTTATATTATAACTTACGAGTCGTTCGGTTTTTTTTAAATAAGTTCAATATTTTTATGTAAATAAATGTCATCTTATCTATATTTTTTTAAATATTATGGGGCTTATCTTCTTGTATCCCCGTTATATTCATTGGGCATTTAACATATTGTGCTATTTGATAAAAAAAGACTTGATTTTAATATGCACCCATTAGGAGAATCGAATTATTCAGTAACAGTCCATCCTATTAATGAATCGACTCATTGGTGGAACGGGAATAGCCCGATTAACTGTTTATATTCTGGTTAACATCCGGTCGGGAAATACCTGACCAGATTTGTTGTTTTCCTGATTTATTCTGATTGACTCCTGAATTCTTATTCGGTTTTAGTTCTGTTCGGTCCTGAATACCGTCTCCTGTCAGCGACTGCAAAAGGTGCCGGACTCTTTATTTACTCCGTTACCAGCAAACTTACCGGTACCCGTGTGCACGAAACGACTAGGAGAAAATTATGAACAACGCAACCCCGGCGATCATCTTTGATCACAGCCGCTACAAACTGAACGTGTGGAGCAAGACTGCATGTTTTTTGTCCTGCCATCAGGTCAAAGTCACGACTTCCTGTGACGTCTACAGGCATCTCAAATCCAGATTGTTGCTAATGTGAAAGAGTAGAAGATGAAAAAACAACAGTTTAGGCTGGCGGTTTTGTGTCTATTACTGGCCGCTTGTAGTCAGTTTCCGGCGCAGGCAGGCGTGATTATCGCGATTAATCATACCAAATGGGCGATTAACCGGTTCAGTGTGGATGGTAATCCCGGTATTGATAATATCGGGCCGTACCAGGGCGGAGGTGGGCGAGGTGACGAATCAGCAGAGACAGTTTATCGAAGAGCGGCGATTGCAAATCGGCAAGGAAAATCTCAAAGCGCGTTGGGCCGGAAAAATGCTGAAACCGACCCCGAAAGGGGGGCCGGAGAAATGAAAAACGTTATCCGTCAGGGCGACAGCCTGCCTTCCTGATTATCAGGTGGTGGCATGAAAGCCAGTCCCATTTTGCTGCCTTATTGATTGTCCGCCAATGGAATGGCGTTGATATGGCGTGAGATTGAATAAGAAATACCTTACTTATTTTATTGGCTATCGTGGTTATTTATGTTTTGTGGCAGTGATATTTCCCTGCCCTTTATTACCCTAAGAAGGAAAAGAAAATGACAAATGAAATGTTAGCAAATATGCAAACTCGTTGTGTTGGCCGTTATCTGATTGATATTCCCTTAGCATTTGAAAACATCGTCAATACTGGGGTATTAATTGGTGATGCAAGAATAGAAACCAAGCGTTTGCATTTATCCACATTTGAACAGCGGATACAATTAAGGGAGCAGAAGTTAAGAGGGACCAGGACTACCGATCCGAAAGATCTGCCTTTTTTAAAAAAGGTTCATCATCTCCAGGGGAATTTATACGGCGTTATTTTTGACAGAAATAACAATGTCAGTGAACCCGGTTTTACCCGAGTATTAGAAGCCCATTTATATGATAATGGTGTAGCTTTTATCATAGAGATGAAATTTATAGAAATCTCAGATGACAAATACAGTTATTCAGAAAAACTTTACATAAAATCTGGGATGACCGAAAGCCAATATAAAATGCTTTCTCAAACTTTGGACAAAATGCAAAGGCTTCTTCCCAGAATCAGTGGCAGAAAGGATAGAGAAATTCCAACAATGGCAGGGATCTGTATCCCTGACGGTTTTATTGCCAGTCATCATAATGATGATGAGGAAGTGAATATGATTTTTGTCTATCAGGGAAATGAGGATGATCATTTCACATTCGGTATTGAAATAATTAATCATCTTAAAGAAGGTTCTTTATTTGAACGTATTGGTGAAGCTGAAAGGGATTGGTTCGTTAATTGTGGCAGGGTAATAAGAAAGAGGGAAAGAGAAATAAATGGCATTCATGGGGAAGAGTTATTAACCGTAGGTCTGCAACCTTTTGATAGTAATCCTCGGTATCGATTTGATTTTATTATCAATGATATGGTGGTGGATGAAGAAAATGTCTGTGTTGGTATTATGTCAATGAATTACCAGTTACCTTCAACGCCGTATACCGAAGATGAACTGATTATGTTTTGGGATGCAATAACGAAAACCTTTCGTAAAAGGCCGGACGCTTTCGGATAGAGATATGTTTGGCATTATTTTTTTAGGTGGTGCGGCTAATGAGTGCGAAAAAGCATTCTCGTTAATTCAATGAGCGATTAAGAAAGGTGATATCAGGTTATGGCTATTTTTTCTCTGATTATTTTATCTCCTTTCTTCTTATTTACTCTGAACCTATAACGGTATTTTTTAATCAGTTTTACCAAATCTGGCGTAAATACTCCTACCCGGCGACGTTTGCCTCCGGGGGAAGTGACAGGACATTTCAGTGCACGGTAACCGTTGGCACGGTGTCCGTCACGTACTCCTTTTTTCATCGGCAGGTGAAAACGTTGCAGCTGGATCTTACGTCATTTATTGCAATTAACTCAATGAACTATAAGGAATTTATTTTATTATGAATAATCTTGTGACTAAAGCGCTGTCATTGCCTGACTGGTATCCGCAAGCTTTCTCTCATTTGGGGGCCGAGGAGTATGCCATCGTGTGTCAAATTTGGCAGCGTGAACCTATGCTGCGTGAACTGGCCGCTGAACTTGATAAATATCATCCACCGAAGGAAATGTGTTGTACCGCCAGTGGAAGTCATGACGTCAGTTTCATGAGCATGATGGAATCTGCCCATTTGGAGTACTATTGCCGCCTCTGTCGGAGTTACCACTCTTACTACTCCGGAACACCATTTCATCTACTTGATAGTAGTCAGCATGCCCGTTTATACGCGGTTTTGGTAACGCTCTGGGGCTGTTGGCGTATTGAAGAGGCAATGTGGATAAGTGGTTGTTATGATAGAAAATCCTGGAGACGCTACTGCCAGCGGTTGAAGCCGGTTCTGATGTTGATCGGTAAACGTTCGGTGACGCCGTATCCCCGTCATTTACTGGGCTTCATGCCGGGCCAGCAAGGAGTACATTGCCCGACATGCCTGTCATCACGGTTAAGCTATGCTGAGGAGATGCCTGCGGGCAACCCAATGGTTCACTGTGAAGCGTGTCGGCATCAGTTTGTGATCTATCCGGAAGTACCCAAGGGTATTGATCCGTTTGCAGGCAAAACGCCGGATGATGAGGTGCCAGTGCCTGATTGGTTCCAGCGGTTGTTTGCGCATACTACGCAAGCGCAATACCAGCATTTAAGATGTGTCTGGCAAAGAGAGCCGGTACTACGGGCGCTGGCTGATCGTTTGGATGAACAAAACCCATTCCTGGGTGGAGTATATGAATGTCCCTGGTGTGGGAACCAGCGTTTGAGCGCCTACATTAGGGAGCATCATCACCGTGATGAATATTATTGCCGGGCCTGTGATAAATCGTTTTCTGCCAGTGCTGGCTCGGTATTTTATCGGTTGCAGGAGAAATATTACTATCGCCTGTATTCCGTGTTGATCATGTTGTGGACACAGTGGCGGCCTACGGATACCTTGGCAATAGGTAAACTCAGAAAGTTGGAGGTATTAAACTACTATCGTAAACGGCTACAGCCGCTGTTTGATGAACTGGGTGATCAGCCTATTACACCGTACCCCCGATATATGTCAGGATTTAAGCTCGGAAGGCAGGGGGTTTGCTGCATTCATTGCCAATCTGCGAATCTGGATATCGCGGGGGTAGTCACTACGCCGGATAATCCGAATATTCGTTGTTTGGATTGTGACACTAAGTTTAGGTTGCATGTTTGGCGCTGGCAGTTTTTATCCGATGCACCGTAAAATGCCATTTGATCCCTTTTGTCAAAATGGGATCAATATATTATTTCAGCGGCAGCCTTATTAGTCAATTAAGGCTGCCGCTGTTATTATTGGTAATTGAAAGTTACGTTAATAGTTTGATAATACGATTTTTATACCCGTAATCATTGAAGATGCTTGATTTTATCCGAAATAGAGATCATTATCCTCGCTATGAAAATATTTATTACATCAGAACAAAAAATCAAACTTGAACGTCTTCACGACACCACTCGTGATGGTCAAGTACGAGACAGAATAAAAGCTATCCTTCTGGCTTCTGAAGGCTGGAGTTCTGTCATGATAGCCCAGGCATTGCGACTCCATCAGACCACCGTTGACCGCCATATCCGTGATT
>NZ_PUJU01000083.1 GCF_011189505.1 Photorhabdus tasmaniensis | reverse complement strand
GACAAATTGAGTAGTAAAGAACATGTAGACCCCTTCAAGGGGTAAGCCAAAGTAGCAAAGACATTTAGCTTGAACGAAGAGAAAGCAGCGTCATTTAGGCGCAGTCGGTAACAAGCCCTTATAGGGCGAGCAAACCACCCGCTATGCGGGTGGTTATGATTTATAGTTACTTGCTATCTACCAGCCGGATCATCAACTGCCCCCGTTCAATGGTGATGTTCACCGCCTGTCCGGTGGTAAACCCGGCTTCTTGCAGCCAGTTCCCTTTTAAGTGCAAACTGTGCCACATCAGTGTGCCACCTGCTGTTTATGAGAAACAAGAAAAAGAGGCGAAAAAGATGTCCGGAATTATCATGCCACTACAGGCGAAGAACTGCGTTATTTTAGTGGTAAGAATGAAGGGGTTAAAATATTCCAACACAATAAATTTTTCCCTGAGCAGTTTGATACCAAAGTATTAGCTAATTGGGCCCCGTTGCGTTGTATTTGACTTTAAGGTCGCAAGGTTGAATTAAACCCATTGCTTTTTAGTAAGTTATTGGTTTAGTTTGTAGTCTTGCGATAAAAACATAAAAAAGCTGAGTGGGATAGCTTATAATGTCTTTCCCCTTAAAAACCGGCATGAATGGATAGTATGAAATACCGTGACTTAAGAGATTTTCTGGCCTTATTGGAGCAGAAAGGTGAGTTGAAACGTGTTAGCTTCGAAGTTGATCCTTATTTAGAGATGACTGAAATTGCGGATCGTACCCTTCGCGCTGGTGGACCTGCCTTGTTGTTTGAAAATCCCAAAGGTTATTCAATGCCTGTATTGTGTAATTTGTTTGGTACTACTGAACGTGTTGCTATGGGGATGGGGCAGAAAGATGTTAAGGCTTTGCATGATGTAGGTAAGTTATTGGCTTTTTTGAAAGAGCCTGATCCTCCGAAAGGTTTTCGTGACTTGGTGGAGAAGCTACCGAAATTTAAGCAAGTTCTTAATATGCCGACCAAACGGCTTAATAGTGCGCCTTGTCAGGAGCAAGTTTGGGCTGGTGACAATGTAGACTTAACTCGTCTTCCTATAATGCACTGTTGGCCAGAAGACGCTGCTCCGCTGATTACTTGGGGGCTGACAGTAACCTGTGGTCCGAATAAAGAGCGGCAAAATCTTGGTATTTATCGCCAGCAGGTGCTGGGTAAAAATAAACTCATCATGCGCTGGTTATCTCATCGCGGTGGAGCCCTTGATTTTCAGGAATGGTGTCAGGCTCATCCAGGAGAACGCTTCCCGGTAGCTGTTGCATTAGGTGCCGATCCAGCGACAATATTAGGTGCTGTGACCCCAGTTCCTGACACATTATCGGAATATGCATTTGCTGGGTTATTGAGAGGATATAAAACAGAAGTTGTGAAATGTCTTTCAAATAACCTGGAAGTACCCGCAAGTGCTGAGATCATATTAGAGGGATATATTGAGCCTGGCGAATTAGCGCCAGAAGGGCCATATGGTGACCATACGGGCTATTATAATGAAATCGATATGTTCCCGGTGTTCACTGTAACGCATATTACTCAACGTCACGATGCTATTTATCATTCGACTTATACTGGTCGTCCGCCAGATGAACCTGCTGTGCTAGGGGTTGCATTGAATGAAGTGTTAGTACCGATTTTACAAAAGCAGTTTCCTGAAATTGTCGATTTTTATCTGCCGCCGGAAGGTTGCTCCTATCGTCTTGCCGTCGTGACGATGAAGAAACAGTACGCTGGTCACGCCAAGCGGGTCATGATGGGAGTCTGGTCGTATCTGCGGCAATTTATGTATACAAAATTTGTTATTGTTTGTGATGATGATATTAATGCCAGAGATTGGAACGATGTCATTTGGGCAATAACTACACGAATGGATCCGGCAAGAGATACAGTATTAATGGAGAATACTCCAATCGATTATCTTGATTTTGCATCGCCAGTCTCAGGATTAGGGTCGAAAATGGGAATGGATGCAACGAACAAATGGCCGGGAGAGACGCAGAGGGAATGGGGACGCCCTATTGTGATGAGTGAAGAAGTGCGTACCCGCGTCAACAAGATTTGGGATGAATTAGATATTTTAGGACCATAAGAGGGAACGCATGACAACACTGAGCTGTAAAGTAACCTCTGTCGAGGCTATTACGGAGACGGTTTATCGGGTACGGTTATTTCCCGATTCTCCGTTCTCATTCCGTGCCGGTCAGTATCTGATGGTGGTGATGGATCAGAGAGATAAGCGTCCGTTTTCAATGGCATCAACACCTTCAGAAAAGAAGTTTATTGAACTGCATATTGGTGCTTCTGAGCTGAATTTATATGCGATGGCTGTGATGGATAAAATTCTGGATCAGAAAATGATCAATGTTGATATCCCTCATGGTAAGGCTTGGTTCCGGCAGAGCAGTACTAATCCGCTGTTATTGATTGCGGGAGGGACAGGTTTTTCTTATACCCGTTCTATATTGCTGACAGCGTTGGAAGAACAACCTGAGCGTCAGATCTCTATTTATTGGGGTGGCAGAGAATCACAACATTTATATGAGCTTGCTGAATTACAATTACTTACAGAGCGTTATCCTAATCTGGTGGTTGTTCCGGTTGTTGAACAGTCGGAGAATGGTTGGTGTGGACGTACTGGAACAGTGCTCAAAGCGGTATTAGAGGATTTTGGCAGTTTAGCCAATCATGATATCTATATTGCAGGGCGATTTGAAATGGCAAAAATTGCTCGTGAACGCTTTTGCAGTGAGCGTGATGCTTCTGCTGACAACATGTATAGTGATGCTTTCGAATTCATTTAAAATAATAAAAAAACCCGCCCCTGACAGGCGGGAATTACGGCAACAACGACTCAGTTATAATATTTTTTACAGATAAGTTCTTAATCCATTCTTTCTATAATAGTGGCAATACCTTGGCCTAAACCGATACACATGGTTGCCAGCCCAAACTGAACATCGCGGCGCTCCATTAGATTCAACAATGTTGTTGTAATGCGGGCACCTGAGCAGCCTAATGGATGCCCTAGAGCGATTGCTCCACCATTAAGGTTCACTTTGTCATCCATGCGATCCAGCAAATTCAGACCTTTCATGCAAGCAAGTGACTGAGCGGCAAATGCTTCGTTCAGTTCAATCACGCCAATATCATCCAGCTCCAGACCTGCTTTTTTGAGGGCCTTCTGTGTAGCAGGGACAGGGCCATATCCCATAATGGAAGGATCACAGCCAACAACTGCCATTGAACGGATACGGGCGCGAGGCTTTAGCCCCAGATTTTTAGCATAGCCTTCACTGGTTATCAGCATCGCAGATGCACCATCGGATAAGGCAGAGGAGGTACCTGCTGTAACCGATCCTGTTATCGGATCGAAGACTGGACGCAGAGCTGCCAGATCTTTCAGGTTGGTATCTGGACGGATAACTTCATCGTAATCAAACAACTTCAGTGTACCATCGGTATCATGACCGTAAATTGGTGATATCTCATTGGAGAATGCACCTGATTGTGTTGCTTGTGTTGCATTTTGGTGAGAACGAAGTGCAAATTCATCCTGCATTTCACGGCTGATATGGTGGATCTTTGCCAGCATCTCGGCGGTCAAACCCATAACTCCTGCGGCCTTGGCGACACTTAGGCTCATTTTAGGATGGAAATCCACACCATGAGTCATCGGAACATGACCCATATGCTCTACACCACCAATCAGTGTGACATTAGCTTCTCCGGTCATAATCATGCGGGCACCATCATGCAGTGCCTGCATTGATGAGCCGCACAGCCGGTTAACGGTCACAGCGGGTACAGAGTGAGGGATATCAGCCAGTAATGCAGCATTACGGGCAATGTTGAATCCTTGCTCCAGAGTCTGCTGAACACAGCCCCAGTAGATATCATCTACTTTGTGTTTTTGTATTGCCGGATTACGTTTAAATATCTCTTTCATCAGGTGAGCAGAGAGATCTTCAGCCCGGACCTGACGGAATGCACCACCTTTTGAGCGCCCCATTGGGGTGCGGATGCCATCAATAATGACTACATTTTCCATGTTTCCAGACCTCACGCTGTTGTTCCGGTGCTGACAGCAATCGTTGCTGCTGTAGGGTAGTAACTTTCATTACGTTCAGCTTTGGCTTTCAAACCAGGTGGTACCTGATAAAGAGCACCGAGGTGAGCATAATTCTCAGCCATTTTAACGTAATTTGCTGTTCCCATTGTTTCCAGATAACGGAAAACACCACCGCGGAACGGAGGGAAACCAATACCATAAACCAGAGCCATATCCGCTTCTGCCGGGCTGGCAATGACACCTTCTTCCAAACAGCGGACAACTTCGTTGATCATTGGGATCATAGTGCGGGCAATGATTTCTTCACCGGAGAAATTATTCTTCGGTTGGCAGATGGTTGCCAACAGTTGATCAGTTTGCTCGTCCTGCTCTTTCTTTGGTTTGCCTTTCTTATCCTGTGTGTACTTATAGAAACCAATACCGTTTTTCTGTCCATAGCGTTGATTTTCATATAGAACATCAATAGCATCTTTATAATCACGCTGCATACGATCCGGAAACCCTTGAGCCATGACTGACTGAGAATGATATGCAGTATCAAGACCAATGACATCAATAAGATAAGCAGGACCCATTGGCCAGCCAAATTCCTTCTCCATAATTTTGTCTATCTGGCGGAAATCACCACCGTCACGCAACAACATACCGAAGCCAAGGAGATAAGGGAGCAGCACCCGGTTTACAAAGAATCCCGGACAGTCGTTAACAACAATAGGTGTTTTACCTATTTTGCTGGCGTAAGCCACTACAGTTGAAATTGTTTTTTCTGAGGTTTTTTCGCCGCGGATCACTTCAACCAGTGGCATACGATGCACTGGGTTAAAGAAATGCATACCACAGAAATTTTCCGGGCGTTTTAGAGAATTAGCTAATTCTGAAATTGGAATTGTTGAAGTGTTGGATGCCAGAACACAATCTTCATTAACCAGAGTTTCAGTTTCTGAAAGTACAGCTGCTTTAATCTTAGGATTCTCTACTACTGCTTCAACCACTATTTGAGCCTGTTCGATGCCAGCATAATTTAGTGTAGGTTGAATAGAAGAGAGAGTTTTCGCCATTTTTATGGCATCCAGACGGCCGCGTTCAAACTGTTTGTTCAGTAGTTTCGCAGCTTCATTCATTCCTAATTCAAGGGCATTCTGACTGATGTCTTTCATCATGACAGGAACCCCTTTGCGGGCAGATTGATAGGCGATACCGCCACCCATAATTCCTGCTCCCAGAACTGCGGCATACTCAGGTATTGTTACTTTTTTCAGGTGTTTTTTCGCCAGTCCTTTGATGTACTGGTCATTAAGAAAAATACCGACTAAAGCACGGGCAACATCTGTCTGTGCCAGAGGGATAAAGTTGGCGGCTTCCACTTCCAGTGCTTCATCACGGCCAAGTGTAGCGGCTTTTTCTATGGATTTAACTGCGGTAATAGGCGCTGGGTAATGAGGACCAGCAACTTTCATCACCATACCTTTTGCCACGCTAAAACTCATGCCACGTTCAACTTCATTGAGTTTTAAGGGCTCTAACTTTGGCTGGCGTGCTGCTTGCCAATCAAGGTTCCCAGCAATAGCCTGTTCCAACATTGATACAGCAGAATTAATCAGTTTTTCACCAGAGACAACGGCATCAATCAGGCCGTTTTTCAATGCTTCTTCTGCTCCAATGTCTTTACCGGCAGCAATGATATCCAGTGCGTTATCAGTTCCGATAAGGCGGGGAAGGCGAACTGAGCCGCCAAAACCAGGCATAATACCGAGCTTGGTTTCTGGCAGCCCAATGCGCACATCGGGGGAGGCCACTCGGAAATCTGTAGACAGAGCACATTCACAACCCCCCCCAAGAGCATAACCATTTATTGCTGAAATGGTTGGGACGGGCAAGTCTTCTATCCGGTTAAAAATGCTATTTGAGAAATTAAGCCATTCTTGCAGTTTTTCTACTGGTGCATCGAATAAAGAGAGGAATTCAGTAATATCCGCACCAACAATAAATGCAGCTTTATCAGAACGTAATAAAACGCCTTTTAATTCAGTTTGTTGCTCCAGACTGGCGACAGCCTTATCCAGAGATGCAACAGTCTTGGTATCCAGTTTATTAATCGCGGCCGGGGCATTGAAAACCAGTTCAGCAATGCCATCTTTCAGCCAGCTTACTTGAATTGTTTCACTTTGATAGAGCATGTCGTTCTCCTAAATGAGCGCATACCATCTGGTATGACCAGATAGGTTTGATTGTGGTTATTATGTTAAGTAAATGCAAACGAGTGATTAGTTTTTTGCAAGGGTGATCACAAGTAAGATTTGTATCTCATTGACAGTAATTGTTTTTATATTTTTATAAATAAGGAGTTAGCAGGATCCGATAAATTGGGATGATTTTCGCGTGATACCTGCAAATATCAATAGCTGTGATAAGCTAATGGTTCAGCCATAAAATAAAAAAAGGTCAATTGAAATGGAAAAGTTGGCATCTCTGTACCACGAACATATCTCTACATTGCAACAACGTACCCGCGAAGTACTGGCCTGTAATCAATTGGATGCTCTGCTTATTCACTCTGGTGAATTACAGCGTATTTTTCTGGATGACAGAGATTATCCTTTTAAAGCTAGTGCTCACTTCAAAGCTTGGGTCCCTGTCACTAAAGTACCTAATTGTTGGTTATGGGTAGATGGTATTAATAAGCCTAAATTATGGTTTTATTCACCGGTAGATTATTGGCACAGCGTAGAACCGTTGCCAACCGGTTACTGGACTAAAGAAGTTGAAATGATTCATCTGGCAAATACCGGAGATATCAATTCAGAGTTAAGTACTTATGTGAAACAGAATGTTGCTTATATTGGTTGTTCACAACCAAGAGCAAAAGAACTTGGTTTTTCTGAACATAATATCAATCCGAAAGCCGTTTTGGATTATTTGCATTTTTATCGTTCATATAAAACAGATTATGAACTGGTCTGTATGCGTGAAGCACAAAAAACGGCTGTTGTCGGGCATCTGGCAGCTTATGAAGCATTTCAGGCTGGAATGAGTGAATTTGATATTAATATATCTTATCTGATGGCAACAGGTCATCGTGATACAGATGTGCCTTATGACAATATTGTTGCTATAAATGAAAATGCGGCTGTTTTGCATTACACTGTATTACAGCATAATGCACCTTCAGAAATGCGTAGTTTCCTGATTGATGCTGGCGCTGAATATAATGGCTATGCAGCAGATATCACCCGTACTTATTCAGCAAAAAGTAATAACGAATTTGCTGCTCTGATTAAAGATATGAATGCTGAACAAAAAGCACTAATCAGTACGATTAAAGCGGGAGTGCGCTATACCGAATATCATATTCAGATGCATCATCGGATTGCTAAATTGCTGAAAAAATACGGTATTGTGAAAGATATCAGTGAAGAAGCTATAGTTGAAAAAGGGCTGACAACGCCATTCTTTCCACACGGCATTGGTCATCCTCTTGGATTGCAAGTTCATGATGCGGCAGGGTTTATGCAGGATGATACAGGCACACATTTAGCAGCTCCGGCCATATATCCATATCTGCGTTGTACCCGTATTCTGGAACCCCGTATGGTACTAACTATCGAGCCGGGCCTTTATTTCATTGAATCGTTGCTTGCACCTTGGCGTGAAAGTGATTTCAGTAAGCATTTTGACTGGAATAAAATTGGGATGTTTAAACCTTTTGGTGGTATTCGTATCGAAGATAACATTGTTATCCATGAGAATAAGGTGGAAAACATGACTAGGGATCTGCAACTGCCATAATGAAGCCTTATTTGATACCCACAGCTCCAGTGAGTTTGACTGAAGAGATTAAAAAAAGTCGTTTTATTACCCTGCTGGAGCATACCTGTGGGGTAGATGAAGCTAAGGCATTTATCCAGCAAATCAAAGCTCAGTACCCTGATGCCCGGCATCATTGCTGGGCATTTGTTGCCGGTGCTCCGGATGATTCACAACAATTGGGTTTCTCTGATGATGGTGAGCCTTCAGGGACCGCAGGTAAGCCAATGCTATCCCCGCTTATGGGAAATAACATCGGCGAAATAACCGCAGTTGTTGTCCGTTATTTTGGCGGAATAAAATTAGGTACCGGTGGATTAGTAAGGGCATATGGAAATAGTGTCCAACAGGCGCTGAAATTGTTGGAAACAAAATATAAGGTTCCACAGAAAATCTGCTCCTTGCAGTGTGAATATGCCCATATCTCTATGATTGAACAGTTATTACAGAAATCAGAGGGCCAGATTATTGCCAGTGAATATGCAGAGAGGGTTACTTTGCGAATTTCACTTCCAGCTACCCTTGTGGGTGAAGTCGGTGATAAATTACGTGATCTGAGTCGTGGTGTACTGTATTTAACACCTGATCTGTAAATATTGTCTGTTAACTGGATTTCTAAGGAACCAGCTGAATGCATTTTCGTGCCATAACCCGTATTGTTGGGCTGCTTGTCATTCTTTTCTCTGTCACCATGATTATTCCAGGATTGGTAGCACTTATCTATCGTGATGGCGCTGGGCGTGCATTTAGTCAGACATTTATTTTTGCTTTAGTTATCGGTTTGATGCTTTGGATACCAAACCGGGAGCAAAAACATGAATTAAAACCCCGTGAAGGGTTTCTTATCGTTGTTTTGTTTTGGACGGTACTTGGTAGTGTCGGGGCTTTACCGTTCATCTTTTCTGAGCAGCCAAATCTTTCTATTACAGATGCATTCTTTGAATCTTTCTCTGGTTTAACAACAACGGGCGCTACAACACTTATTGGGCTTGACACTCTACCTAAAGCAATTCTTTTCTATCGGCAGATGCTGCAATGGTTGGGGGGGATGGGGATTATTGTACTGGCTGTTGCAATACTGCCTCTGCTTGGGGTTGGGGGAATGCAGCTTTATCGGGCTGAAATGCCAGGGCCTTTGAAAGATAATAAAATGCGACCACGAATTGCTGAGACAGCAAAAACTTTGTGGTTGATTTATGTGTTACTGACAATTGCTTGTGCTCTGGCGTTATGGGCGGCTGGTATGTCAGTTTTTGATGCTATTTCCCATAGCTTTTCAACCATTGCAATTGGTGGATTTTCTACTCATGATGCCAGTATTGGCTATTTTAATAGCCCCGTGATAAATACTATCATTGCAATTTTTCTACTGATTTCTGGTTGCAATTTTGGTCTGCACTTCGCGGTGTTAACGGGACGCAGCCTGACAGTGTACTGGCGGGATCCTGAATTCCGTATGTTCATCTCTATTCAATTAGCACTGGTGATTATCTGTACTTTTATCTTATGGCACTATGCTGTTTATAAATCGGGAATGGAGACACTCAACCAAGCTTTTTTTCAGGTTGTCTCAATGGCGACAACGGCTGGGTTCAGTACAGATAGCTTTGCCCGTTGGCCCTCATTTTTGCCAATACTGTTGTTGTGCTCTGCTTTTATCGGTGGTTGTGCGGGTTCGACCGGGGGGGGGCTGAAAGTCATTCGTATCTTATTGCTATTCCTGCAAGGTTCCCGTGAGTTGAAGCGGTTGGTTCATCCGAATGCGGTTTATACCTTAAAATTGGGGCGAAGAGCATTACCTGAGCGTATTATTGAAGCTGTCTGGGG
Organism: Photorhabdus tasmaniensis; assembly: GCF_011189505.1. Classification (GTDB taxonomy): domain Bacteria; phylum Pseudomonadota; class Gammaproteobacteria; order Enterobacterales; family Enterobacteriaceae; genus Photorhabdus; species Photorhabdus tasmaniensis. Next base: position 1,180 of record NZ_PUJU01000083.1, on the reverse strand, counting down.
ATTCTTCTCTGCCTATGTTTTGGTATTTATCATCAGCTTGTTATTACTTATCGCTACTGGCGTAGATGAACTTTCTGCTTTTTCTGCGATAACCGCTACACTGAATAATCTAGGGCCTGGGTTGGGTGTTGTTGCTGATAACTTTACTGCAATGAATCCTGCTGCTAAATGGATATTAGTGATAACGATGTTGTTTGGCCGTTTGGAAGTATTCACTTTGTTAGTTTTATTTACACCGACCTTCTGGCGTGAATAATCTATTGGAAGAAGAAGGATATAGTTATGAACTGCTTGTTGCTTTATTCCAGTCGGGATGGGCAGACTAAGAAAATTATTACCCGCATTGCTGAGAATCTACGCAGAGCAGGGCAGATATGCGATCTCAGAGATTTGGCAACAGCAAAAACAATCGATTTGGAATCTTATGACAAGGTTATGATTGGCGCTTCAATCAGATATGGTCATTTTAGTGCAGCACTGAAAAAATTTGCTATTCGCCATCAACAACAACTTAATAAAATACCAACCGCATTTTTTGGCGTGAATCTGACAGCAAGGAAACCAGAGAAGTGCACACCTGAAACGAATGTATATGTTCGTAAATTTCTGCTTAATACTCCTTGGCAGCCAGATCTGTGTGGTGTTTTTGCTGGTGCGTTACTTTATCCTCGTTATCGCTGGCTGGATCGTGTAATGGTTAAACTGATCATGAAGATGACTGGTGGGGAAACGGATACAACCAAAGAGATTGAATATACCGACTGGCAGCAAGTTGATCGTTTTGCAGATGATTTTCTTAAAGTGGCGAGTAAAAAATAACTGATTTGTTCTTTTTTTCAGTGCTTCGTTGGAAAAATCGGCGAACGACAGTTTTTTTCAAATAAACGCTTGCCAGCGACGAAGAACTCCCTATAATGCGCCACCACTGACCGACACAACGCTGACAAAGCTTGTGAGGCCAGGCAGAGCAAAGTGAATAAGCGCTTGACTCTGCGGGCGAAAAGCGTAGTATACGCAGCCCGGCTGAACGAGAATATCAATTTTTGTTTCAGCCTGCTCTTTAACAATTAATCAGACAATCTGTGTGGGCACTCACAAGACCGTATCACAAAAAAATACACTAAAGTCTTGAAGAGTGAACAACAGTTAATTCATGACGAAATAACAGTCAGTTTCTTTG
>NZ_PUJU01000082.1 GCF_011189505.1 Photorhabdus tasmaniensis | reverse complement strand
CCAGTGAAAAAGCCAGTATTCGGCGCAAACGGAAGATGACCAGTATGAATAGTGCCTATATGGACAAGGTGTTAATAGCAGGATTATGCTCGATGGTTAAACAATGAACACTCACGCTCTCACCCTGACAAAAAGCAGGTGTTAAAAGGGATAAAAACAACGGTTAAAACTTTATACCCATTAAATCTATCGAGTAAAAAAACGACTTCCGATAACAGGTTAAATAGGTTTTCATAATAGTGATACACCCATTTTTACCCTTCCAGATTTTTGCTGTTGTTGTAATGATACTGCTTCCATGAATACCTTTACACGTTGAAGCCATTGCCACATAAATTGACAACAGTGGTTCCGTGTCACGGCGTTCATTTCGGAGTATCGATGCGATGATAGACATAACGCAGTCCGTTTAGTGATTTGTGACGATTGATCAGATCGTCAAAATCGGACTGAGTTCCCTCCAGTGATCTACTCTTTTGAAATCTCATTTATACTGTATACGATAATTTCATTAATATGGTACTCGCTATGGAAAAAGAAATCTTTATTTTTAGAGAAGTTAACGTAGAAGACGCAAACAATCTCATTGTTTTTTTTAATGATTTGGATAACACATCGGAATTTATGTTGCTTGAGCCGGAAGAAAGAAAAACAAGTGTTGAAGAACAGGCGGATATAATAAAAGGATTTGGAAAAGACAGGCAAATGTTAATATGCGAAGATAGTAAAAACATTGTTGGATTTATTGTTATATCTAGAGGGGTATTCAATAGGAACAGGCATCTGGGTTCTATTGTTCTTGGAGTAAAAAAAGAATATAGAAATAAAGGCATAGCAAGAACCTTACTCGACAAAGCGCAAGATTGGTCACGGAAAAATGGAGTTAGTAGACTTGAATTAACCGTTGCAATAAAAAACATATTGGCAATAAAGCTTTATTTGTCATCAGGTTTTATTTTTTCTGGCATCAGAACTAGCTCACTATTTATAAATGGTGAACTGACAGATGAATACTATATGACTAAAGGAATATCTGAAACAGTAATAGACAGTGTGGCAAACAACCGGTGATTAAGCTAAGATTTTTTGTGAAAGGAATAACATATGGAGAGTATGTAGATGATTACTCTATTAAGCAAAGAAGAAATTAGTCAGAATACGCATCTCGCCGTGTTATCAATAAGGGATTTAGATGAAGAATTCCCGTGTAAATAGCATTTTTCAGATTGTTGGGTACTCCTACATTAGATGAGAGTTAACAGATTCTTGAAGTTGATTTCTAATCAACTCAGACCGTTGACAAACCCATTGAAAATAACCGGGTTTGTCAACAGTCTGAAGAGCGATATTCCCGCCCTTTTTGCTGCCTTAAGAAGCCTTTTCTTCTGGCTTAGATACCGGCTGCTGTGCCTGTGCCGGAGCATCAATCTTATGTGGTGCAGGCAATATTATCTGATTAAAACCATTTCTTAACTGGTTTACATCCACTTCTGCTTCCCCTTTCGGCTGAATCAGAACAAACGCGACTTCTTGCGAGAGGATCTGTTTCAGTTCATGATTTAGCATTTCAGGTGTCAGGGAAGCTAAAAATGCTTGTCTCAGGCGTTGATACTGTTCAGGAGCAATATCCACCACATTGCTTTGTTGGGACAAAAGACGCTGATTAATCAGAATATCCGTGCTGGTGTGGGCATACATGGCAAACAACTGGCTGAGTTGGGCTTGTTTCTGCGCATACAGCTCATCAAACTGTGCCTTAGGCAATCCTTTATCACGTAGTGTTACCAATTCAGCAGCCAGATATTCCATCGCGGGTTTTAAATTACCTGCCGATGTGTTGAGATTCAGAGCACAACTCGCACGCTGATACTGAACTTTGCAATCCAGCCCCAGTTTCAGCGCCTTATCATTTCTTCTCTCCAGCCCAAGTTGCAGGTAACGATAAAGTGCCTCACGGGTAATATCACTGATCCAATAGCGGCTCAATACATGTGAATCATTCATCGGCTGCCAGTTAAGATCCCAAATCAAGGATAAGGTATCTTCTTTATTTTTATCACTGATCATCCCTATCGTATCCGGTTTCATCGGTAACAACGCCGCGATCGTTGCCGGAGTATGGCGCTTACCTTTCAATGATGAAAACACCTGGTTGATATTTTCCAATAAAGTACGACTATCCACATGGCCCGCGATATACAACGTCATCATGTCAGGGGTATACCACTGCCGGTAAAATTGCTTAAGCTTATCCAAGTCAACAGGTTGAGCGGTGGCCTGGGCCGGATCATGTCCCAACAGAGTTGAACCTTCCAAACGTCTGCGCCACACCGGATCCTGTATATCCGGCGGATAGGTCGCTACCGATGTACCCGCCATTTTCATGGCATGTTGTAGTGTCTCTGGCGTAAATACCGTTTTACCCGCCGCGTCAGCCAACCAACTCAACGCACTTTTTAACAGTTCAGGACGATTATGCGGCAAACTCAGGCTATAAAGCGTGAAATCATATGAAACAATAGCAGGAGGCAGCGGGTATTTAGAATCGACGGCACTGTCCCATAGTTGTTCCAGTTTAGCGGAAGACAAACTTTTGCTGCTAAATAACGCGACTTTCGGAATCAACCAGGTATAACCCGCTTGCTGCGTTTTCTCCGCCAGCGAACCGGTTTTCACTACAAGGCGCAACTGTATTCTGTCGTTAGGACGCTGCGGCGTCTGCAAGATTTGCCAGTTAAAACCATTTTCCAGTTTGCCTTGTTTCCAGGCAGGGTCAGGTTGCAAAGCTTCTGCCTGCGCCTGGCCTGCAACGGCCAGCATTATCCCACCAATAAAATAACGAATTTTCGTACCCTGCATGTGAACCCCTATAGATGTCTATCCTTGGTTTTAGTCTGCGGCGGTTTAACCAGTGATGACAGAATATGTTCCCTTCGACCAATAACAACGGCAGAAAAAGCAAAAACCTGAGTTTTAGCAGGTGAAATTCTGTCAGAATTATCACTGAGGGTTAGACCTCAAACCACCCCGGATGGTTTCATGATGACGGAGGTTTATGTTTATCAAATTGACGATTATATCCCTTGATCAGCAGACCCAGTTCATCATCCTGGTGGCCTTTCGGGCAAGTCATTGGCTCTGGTGGTTGATCGTTATTAAGATCCCGAGCAATGTTACGCAATGGGTGCACAATAATCCGGTTAATACACCAGCTTATCGACACAGTCAGAATAAGCGCTAACAATAAATACGTCGTCAACATCAGTGCCAACGCATTAATAGCAAAACGATATACCCGATTAGAATCCACCTGTAAAATCAAATGCCCCAGCGGTTTAGCGTCTATTGGCGCTGAACCATAAGCATGGAGAGGAATACTCACTTCCACAGGGATCCCAAAAATACGTTCAGCCAATTCGGGAATTGGACGATGGGTGGCAAAGCTTAATCGTATCACCCGGATATCCTCCGGTAACACCACATCTGCCCGCCCTAAAATACCCGCAGTACGTAGCCCTATCAGTAACTCTTTTGCTTTACTGAGATCGGAACTGAGCAACGCTTCGGTTAAAGGCACCTGTACCTGAACTGCCGCATTATTAAGCTGACTGATATAATCATCTTTACGTTGCTGTATAAGATGACACAATTGAATAGTAATAAAAATAGCAATGGTCACCAGCGTGACGCCGGTCACTGCGGCCATCTGTTTAATGGTTAACGAACGTTTGACGCGCAATTTCATTTTCACTCAAACCAATGCCTGTGAGATATCGCAGTTATAACATGTGATCAATGGAATTGAGTATACTTGATTTTATCGCTAACGATCCTGTTTCACTTACCCAAGTCGTTATTTTTCTGAAATAATTACCTTTAATAGCTATCTGTGACGGCTAAAGACAAAAGTAAATATTTAAATGGTGATAATGGCTAACCCATTATCACCAACAATGTTTTATCTCATGATTACCAAGCAATTACTCCACCGCAACATTTTCATCCTGATCAACGGCAAAACAGGCAATCAGTTGTTCACCATATTGATTCAATTTTGGCTGAAACTGCGTACAGGCGCTAAATGCCCGACGACAACGAGCCGCAAACGCACAACCGGGTGGTGGATTCATCGGGCTTGGCAATTCACCTGTCAATTTTATCCGTTCACGACGTAATTCAGGATTTAGTCTTGGCGTTGCTGATAACAGCGCCTGTGTATACGGATGACGTGGATTACTGAAAATCATCTCCTTATTGCCTTTTTCCACACAGCGGCCAAGGTACATCACCATCACTTCATCCGCGATATGCTCAACCACAGACAAGTCATGGGAAATAAACACATAAGACAATCCCAAATCCTGCTGCAAATCCATCATCAGGTTCAACACTTGTGCCCGCACTGAGACATCCAGCGCAGAAACCGGCTCATCCGCGATTAACACATCCGGGTCCAACATCAAACCACGGGCAATCGCGATTCGCTGGCGCTGACCACCAGAGAACATATGCGGGTAACGGCTGTAGTGTTCGGTTTTCAACCCGACTTTCGCCATCATCTGCAACACTTTCTCTTTACGCTCATGCGCATTCAGTTTGGTATTGATCAGCAAAGGTTCCTCCAGGATTTGCCCAACTTTCTTACGCGGGTTCAGCGAACCATAAGGATTCTGGAATACAATCTGGATTTTCTGGCGACGCAACTTTTCAGCGTCTTTATTTGGCACCAACAGATCCTGCCCCTGATAATAAAGTTCACCGTCAGTTGGCTTTTCTATCATTGTCAGCAATCGCCCCAATGTGGATTTACCACACCCCGACTCACCAACCACTGCCAGCGTTTTGCCTTTCTCCAGTTCAAAAGAGATACCATCCAGCGCTTTTACAGTACGGGCAGGTGAAAATAATCCCCCTTTGATCGGGTAATATTTTTTCAGTTCTGTCGCTTTTAATAACGGCACCGTTGATGTTTCCCGCGCCTGATAAATATGTTCACTCATATTGTCGGCCTCCCCGCATCATCCAGCGGTGTATGGCATTTCACCTGACGTTCCCCTACCGTTCGTAATTCCGGCTCCATCTGGCGGCAATGGTCATTCGCATATGGGCAACGCGGATGCATCAGGCAACCAATAGGCCGGTCATATTTCCCCGGCACAACACCCGGTAAAGAGGCAAGACGGGATTTATCCGTGGCAAATTCAGGTAATGCCCTGAGCAGTGTCTGAGTATACGGATGACGTGGCGCACAGAAGATTTCTGATGCTTTACCCGATTCCACAACCTGCCCGGCATACATCACGATAATATGATGAGCAGCTTCCGCGACTAATGCCAAGTCATGAGTGATTAAGACCAACGCCATATTTTCCCGTTGTTGCAACTCCAGCAACAGTTCAATAACCTGCGCTTGAATGGTGACATCCAAAGCCGTTGTCGGTTCATCAGCAATAAGCAATTTTGGCCGGCAAGCAATTGCCATTGCGATCATCACCCGTTGGCTCATACCACCGGATAATTGGTGCGGATAAATATCCAGACGCGACGCGGGATCGGGAATGCCAACCAATGTCAGCAGATCGATCGCCCGTTGGCGGCGGGTGCGACGGTTGCCACCCTGATGCACTTTCAGCGCCTCCATAATCTGATAGCCAACGGTATAACAGGGATTCAGGCTGGTCATCGGGTCCTGGAAGATCATTGCCATTTCTGCACCAACCAGTTGGCGGCGTTCTTTCTCCGAGATTTTGGTCAGATCACGCTGGTTAAACTCCAGTTTGTCTGCCATCACCCGGCCCGGATAATCAATCAATCCCATGACGGCCAATGAACTGACTGACTTACCGGAACCGGATTCTCCGACAATCCCGACAACCTGACCCTGTTCAACACGGTAGCTGATGCGGTCAACAGCACGGAATGGCGCATCTTCTTCACCGAAGTGAACCGATAATTTTTCTACATTTAACAATGCCATTTCGCTACCTCGCTACTGCTTGAGTTTAGGATCAAGTGCATCACGCAAACCGTCACCCATCAGGTTAAACGCCAACACTGTCAGCAGAATTGCCAACCCAGGGAAAGTCACTACCCACCAAGCACTTTGTGCAAACTGCAATACATCAGACAGCATGGTTCCCCATTCCGGCGTAGGTGGCTGCGCCCCCATCCCCAGAAAACCCAAAGCAGCCATATCGAGAATGGCATTGGAAAAACCTAAAGAAGCCTGCACAATCAACGGTGCCAGGCAGTTAGGCAGGATATTGATAAACATCTGGCGCAGGGAACCCGCCCCAGCCACTTGTGAAGCGGTGACATAATCGCGATTAACCTCTACCAGCACCGCCGCACGGGTCAAACGGATGTAATGGGGCAGAGCCACAAAGGTCAACGCCAGAGAAGCGTTGACAATTGACGGCCCAAATATCGCTACCAGCACCAACGCTAACAGCAAACTTGGTAATGCCAGCATAATATCAACAATACGCATGATGATAATATCCACGATGCCACCGAAATAACCTGCCAGCACTCCCAGTACAACCCCCATTAACAGGGATAACACCACAACCAGACATCCCACCAGCAGTGAAAGCCGGGCACCATACATCAGACGCGAAAGTAAATCACGACCGACATCATCAGTACCAAGAATAAACTGCCAGCTTCCCCCTTCCTGCCATACCGGCGGAGTCAACAAGGAACCACGGAACTGCTCCGCCGCACCATGCGGTGCAAGTACCCCCGCTAACAAAGCAATCAACAACATCAGCACAATATAAACCAGGCCAGCAACCGCTCCCTTATTGCGCTTAAAGTAATACCAGAACTCCTGCATCGGCGTCATAATCTTAGGCGCACTGTTTGCAGGCTCAGTCACTTGAGACATAATGCGCTCCCTATTTCTTATGACGGATACGCGGGTTAACCACGCCGTACAGCACATCAACCACTAAATTAACTAAGATAATCATGATCGCCACCAGCAACACTCCTCCCTGAACCACCGGATAATCCCGGCGTTGAAGGGCATCGATCAGCCAGCGTCCAAGCCCCGGCCAGGAGAAAATGGTTTCAGTCAGAATGGCCCCCGCCAGCATGATACCCACCTGCAAGCCGATAACAGTCACAACCGGCAGCAGCGCATTGCGCAGTGCATGAACCACAATCACACGGATGCGGCTCAAGCCTTTGGCACGGGCGGTGCGGATATAATCTTCACCCAATACTTCCAACATAGAAGAGCGGGTCATACGGACGATCACCGCCAGTGGAATTGTTCCCAGGACAATGGCAGGCAAGATCATATGCATTACGGCATCTTTGAAATCACCTTCTTCACCCCAGAATAGGGTGTCGATCAGCATAAAGCCCGTCAGTGGATAACTGTCATCAAGGAAAATACTGTCACTTATCCTCCCGGATACCGGTGTCAGATCCAACTGGACAGAAACCAGCATGATCAACATGATCCCCCACCAGAATATCGGCATGGAGTATCCGGTCAGGGAAAGACCTATCGCAGTATGATCAAAAACCGATCCACGCTTTACCGCCGCCAGTACACCAACCGGAATACCAACCGCAATAGCAAACAGCATGGCGCATATCCCCAGTTCAAGAGTTGCCTGGAAACGGGGAACAAATTCTTCCCACACCGAGATACGGCTTTTCATTGAGATGCCGAGATCTCCTTGTAATACATTGCCTACATAATGAAAATATTGCTGCCAGAGTGGCTTATCCAGCCCCATTTCAGCCATTAACTGAGCGTGGCGTTCAGCCGATATTCCACGTTCCCCGGCCATAATGGTTACCGGATCTCCGGGGATCATATGGACAAAAGCAAAAGTCAGCAAAGTAATGCCAATAAACGTTGGGATCACTAATCCCAGACGTCGGAGTATGAACTGCAACATATCCCGAACTCTCTTTTTTTAAATGCCGGTTACAGCTCTCAGGCCGTTTGGCTTGATAAGGGGGAGGACTTTCCCCCTTCGGCTCACAACTCAATGAACATCTTGCCCCTACTTGTTTGTCAGCCTTTCCCCGGCGATGACTGATAGCCGGGGAGAAGTCGCCATCTCCGTTAAAAAATCAGGAAGATGGCATATCACAACCGAGTAAAAACATGATTATTCAAGAGATACGTCGCTAAAAATATGCCTGCCCAGAGGATCAACGACATAACCTTTGACCTCTTTACGAACCGGTTCATAAACTGTGGAGTGAGCGATAATCAGCGCCGGAACCTGTTCGTGCATCACAGCCTGAGCCTGTTTATAAAGCTCAACGCGTTTAGCATACTCAGAAGCGATTCGTGCTGGCTGAATGACATCTTCAAATGGCTTGTAACACCATTTAGAGTAGTTAGAGCCTCGTTCTTTGGCCGCACAACTAAACAAAGTTGCGAAGAAGTTATCCGGATCACCATTGTCACCGGTCCAACCCATCATCACAATCTGATGCTCACCATCTTTAGCCCGCTTTAGGTATTCACCCCATTCATAGCTGACAATTTTGGCCTTAACACCAATTTTTGCCCAGTCAGCTTGAACCATTTCAGCCATACGGCGGGCATTCGGGTTATACGGTCGTTGTACTGGCATTGCCCACAGGTCGATAGTAAAACCATCGCTCATCCCCGCTTCCTTCAGTAACTGCTTCGCTTTTTCCGGAGAGTACGAGTAATCTTTAAGATCATTGTCGTAACTCCACATGGTTGGTGGGATCAGGTTTTTGGCTTTCTGACCAGCCCCCTGATAAACCGCATCAATGATAGCGTCTTTATTGACAGCCATTGCCAGCGCTTGACGAACTTTGACGTTATCCAATGGCTTCTTGGTGACGTTGAAAGAAACATAACCGACATTCAGACCTGGCTGTTCCATCAAGACGATATCTTTATCCTTCTTCATGCGGGCAATATCCGCTGGATTTGGATATGACATGATCTGACATTCATTTTTCTGTAATTTTGCATAACGAACGGACGCATCAGGAGTAATAGAGAAAACTAGCCGGTCAACTTTGGCTTTATCTCCCCAGTACTCTTTGAAGGCTTTATACAGAATGCGAGAATCTTTCTGATATTGCAGCAACTGGAACGGGCCTGTACCAATTGGATTCAGATCGACTTTCTCCGGCGTACCGGCTTTCATCATCTTATCTGCATATTCGGCTGACAGAATAGAGGCAAAATCCATTCCTAAGTCAGCCAGGAATGGTGCTTCCGGGCGGCTCAGTTCAATCCGGACAGTATAATCATCTACTTTTTCAACCTTATTGATTATCTCACTCATACCCATGCCAATAAAATACTCATAGCTGCCGCCTGACACCTTGTTGTATGGGTGGTTGGTATCTTTTTGCCGCATGAAAGCGTAGATCACATCATCAGCATTGAATTCTCGGCTTGGTTTGAACTCTTTGTTATCGTGCCACTTAACGCCTTTGCGCAGATGAAAAATGTAAACTTTACCGTCATCACTAATATCCCATTTTTCAGCCAGACTCGGGATAATTTCCGTTTTACCTGTTTTGAAATCAACCAAACGGTTATACAGTGGTCTTGAACTGGCATCATAAGTTGTACCAGCCGTGAACAGTTGTGGGTTAAATCCTTCTGGTGAGCCTTCAGAGCAGTAAACCAATGTTTTTGCCTGAACGCTGGCGGTTACTACCAATGCAACCAAGCTGATCCCTAGCTTTAATAACCCTGTCTTTTTAGAGGAAGTTGTCATTCTCTTGCACTCCATTTGTGATGTTGTTGTGTACAGCCAGAACCTGCATTTTCTGCCAAGAAACTGTGCTGTTTGGGTTTTGTTTATTATTTTTCGACTTACAATTAAACAACTGTTGTCCCCGGCGTCAATAAGATCTCAACAGATGTCACAAACAACAGGAAAACACAAAAGAAACCAATCATTAACATTGTTAGCACAAAAACATGACAATGCGCACATTTTATAGACAAAAAGACCATAAAAAGGCAATGGTTGCAGTATGAATAACTGTTAATCAATATGCGATATTTGTAACCATGCGATTAATTAATAAACGAATATTCCGATAGAAAAGATGATAAACGGCATAAAACGCTGTGTGCTGAATAAAACCGACACCGGAAAAGTGAATGGAATAAGTGTGATGCTAATAACATAATTCAATACACAAATAGGTTACCTATTTATTTAATTTTATATCCTCTGGTTTCATTAAATAGTGTACCGACAAACAGATGGACTCCAAACTGCCAGTATCTGATTAGCAACCTTTTTCTTTTTTATCTTCCTAATACCAAGGGTGGTTAATAAACCAACGATAACCAAAACTACAATCAGACTTTCGACTGAAAAAGCGATACGCGAATCAAGATATTAAAAACAGATCACAAAGATGGGTATTAACAATATGTAAGAACGTTCTGTCTTTGTGACTTCCTGTAGGGTTCCGATATTCACACTTCGAAAATACTCTATTACCGTTTATTTTTAATTTATCAATCTCGAGTAGAGTTGTATTACCTATATCACTTAATTTCACGTTTATATTCCATTTCATGTTTATAGAAGATGACATTCATACACTATTATTATGTTTTTTCAAACAAGTAATTCAGTGGATGCCATATATTTCTTAGATGAATAAATTAAACCTTATTTATCATAAAATTAATGCAATAAAGATAAGAACAAATATATTAAACATCATTGATAGTTAGTAGATGTTATTTTATTATTTGGCGGATTCACATGATAAGTGCAACATCGTTAATCTGGAAGTAAACAAGTTCTTATTCCTTTAAATAACTCATTCGGTGTTTTCCCACCCCGTGTTTTTCGGGGGCGATTATTTAATCGGTTTACCACAAAATTTATTTCCTGATCAGAGACTTCATTAAAATCAGTTCCTTTTGGAAAGTATTGTCTGATTAACCCATTGATATTCTCATTGATCCCTCTTTCCCAGGGCGAATAAGGATGCGCAAAGTCAATTTGGGTTTCTAACTTTTCACTGATGATTTCATGATCTGCAAACT
>NZ_PUJU01000081.1 GCF_011189505.1 Photorhabdus tasmaniensis | reverse complement strand
TGTGCTGGTCACGAGGAAGGATCTCTGTGAGGTTCGCATCCGAAGCGGCCAAACGGAGGTTGCTGTTTTCATGGATTACGAACCCAGGTAAGAGCAACGGCGGGGAACAATCCCCGCCATCGCTTATTGTTGAGCATGGCTCTCAAGCGCCCGATCACCAACTATTAATGGCTATCCCGTCATTTGATTCATATTTTTATAATATCATTGCTTATGTGATCTGTTTATATATCTGATGAATTTAAATATCGAGTTATATCAAAGAAATTAATATCTAAATAAATAAAAACTTCCTTTTATTCAAATCTATAAACGCCGGCATATATTAATTAATGCTAAAATTTCAGCGGTTTTAATTTGTGTCATTTCCGCTGGGATTTATACCGAAGATCAGCAATAAATCACAAGTCAGGGATGGCTTACGGTAAATAAACTCAGAAATATAATGTAATATATAGATATATGTATTTTGCTTTGGTATATTCTAGGCGGGCGCTTGAGACTATCTGTCTCTGGCGTGCCGGAGCAGATAGAAGAAAGCCCCGAGTGATCTTTCAATCAACCCGAGGCCTATCCTTATGCTTAGCAACATAAGATTAGCCTCTTACACGCCGAAAGGCAAGGAGACGCTAACCATGAAACAGCAAAAAGCGGTACTTATCGCTATTATCGTAATCTGTATTGCCGCTTTAGCGGCTGTGCTGGTCACGAGGAAGGATCTCTGTGAGGTTCGCATCCGAAGCGGCCAAACGGAGGTTGCTGTTTTCATGGAGTACGAACCCAGGTAAGAGCAACGGCGGGGAGCAATCCCCGCCATCGCTTATTGTTGAACATGGCTCTCAAGCGCCCGATCACCAACTATTAATGGCTATCCCGTCATTTTATTCATATTTTTATAATATCATTGTGATGTGATTTGTTTATATACCTGATGAATTTAAATGTTGAATAGAATGGATATGGTGAATTATATTAAAGGGATTAATATAGGAATAGATAAAAGCTTCCTTTTATTCAAAACTATAAACACCGGCGTATATCAATTAATACTAAAACTCCAGTGGTTTTAATTTATATTTAATTACACTTAAATATAAAGAGTGCCTGAGAGCCAAGTGGACCCTTGTTATCCATGTGAATAAGAGTAACGACACACAAATAACGATCAAACGCAATATTACGATTTTTTACGGCTTCATAACCTTTTCCCCTTGATTTTTATAATTAATTGAATTTATTAAACGGGAACTCTTTTTGTATATATTATAATCATAATGGCAACGTCTATACTGCATCTCCGGTATATCTGAAAGCTCACATCAATAGTATTTATAATGAACCTTTTGTGCTTTTATTTTGTATCAAAAAGTACAAAGCAGCACAATTAATCAAACTAATAATGTATATATAAAACAAAGAATTAAAAATATATTTTCATACGTGATGAACATAAGTCGTTGTGTTTGGGTGAAATTTAATCTATTTAAGGTATATCCTCTTAAAACAAATGGTTGAAGTGATAAGGGTTATCATTACCATTATACGGTAAGGAGAATACTCCGATAACAGCGGCAAAAAATTGCTAAAGAAAAATATGAGGTCAACTATGACAAATAGTGTTGAAACCTTCTCTCTGAATGAAACCGCCTGGCAAGGGATCACCATCACAGGGAGAGCCGCAGCACAGATCTTGAAATTGATGCAGCAGAACCCACAAAGTAAAGGGTTATATCTGGGGGTTAAGCAGTCAGGATGTGCCGGCTTTGGCTACGTGTTTGAGATGGTTAACGATCCTGCGTCTGATGATTTATTGTATGAAAATGAAGGGGCATGTCTGTATGTTCCCCTGAAAGCCATGCCATTTATCGATGGAACTGAAGTTGATTTTGTTCGTGAAGGTTTAAATCAGATATTTAAATTCAATAATCCAAAAGCTCAACATGCCTGCGGGTGTGGTGAAAGCTTTGGTATATAAGCGTACCAATATATGTCTCAGAGCAATGTAGAAATCAGCGATGATGTGCAGACCTGGCTCAACGATCATCGTTATAAAGAAGGTTTTTTCACTCAGGTAGCGACTGATGAGTTGGCTAAAGGGTTGAGTGAAGACGTTGTGCGGGCAATTTCCGCAAAACGCAATGAGCCTGAATGGATGCTGGCGTTTCGGCTGGAGGCTTATCGCCATTGGCTGGGAATGGAAGAGCCGCACTGGTTGAAGGCGAATTACCCTCATCTTGATTACCAGGACTATAGCTATTATTCAGCACCTTCATGCGGAGCCTGTGATGATAGTTGCAGTTCGCAATCCGGTGCTATGCAGGCAACGGGTACAGAGCAAACGAATAATTATTTGACCGCAGAGATTGAAGAAGCATTTGATAAGCTGGGCGTTCCTGTGCGGGAAGGTGAAGCTGTCGCGGTAGATGCTATTTTTGATTCAGTTTCTGTCTCAACAACCTATCGGGATAAGTTAGCGAAAGAAGGCATTATTTTTTGCTCATTCAGCGAGGCAATACAGGAATACCCTGAGTTAGTCCGTCAATATCTCGGCAGTGTGGTTGCAAGTTACGATAACTTCTTTGCCGCATTGAATGCCGCCGTCGCTTCTGATGGTACTTTTGTTTATGTGCCAAAAGGGGTTCGGTGCCCGATGGAACTCTCCACCTATTTTCGTATCAACGCGGCGAAAACCGGTCAATTTGAGCGCACCATTTTGATTGCTGATGAGGGCAGTTATGTCAGCTACATAGAGGGATGCTCTGCCCCTGTACGTGATAGCTATCAACTGCACGCCGCTGTTGTGGAAGTGATTATCCATAAAGATGCTGAGGTAAAATACTCCACGGTACAGAACTGGTTTTCAGGCGGTGACAGTGAGGGGGGGATCCTTAACTTTGTGACTAAAAGAGCATTGTGTGAAGGCGAAAATGCCAAAATGTCCTGGACGCAATCAGAAACGGGTTCAGCAATTACTTGGAAATATCCGAGTGTGATCCTGAAAGGGGATAACTCGATTGGTGAATTCTTCTCTGTTGCCCTAACTAATGGTACTCAACAGGCAGATACCGGTACCAAGATGATCCATATTGGTCGTAACACCAAATCGACTATCATCTCAAAAGGCATTTCTGCTGGCCGTAGCCAGAACATTTATCGTGGGTTGGTAAAAATACTGCCGGGAGCGGAAAACGCCCGTAATTATACCCAATGTGATTCCATGCTGATTGGTACTGAGTGTGGCGCGCATACATTTCCCTATGTAGAAGTACAGAACAACACTGCGCAACTGGAGCATGAGGCGACAACTTCCCGCATTGGTGAAGATCAATTGTTCTATTGCCTGCAACGCGGCATCAGTGAAGATAATGCGATTTCAATGATTGTTAATGGCTTCTGTAAGGATGTGTTCTCTGAACTTCCCCTTGAGTTTGCTGTTGAAGCGCAGAAATTGCTGGCAATTAGCCTTGAACACAGTGTTGGGTGAGTTCTCCCTGTTTCCCTTTTTTATACAGAATGTTAAGTCGTTCGAAGGCATGTAATATGTTAAGTGTTAAAAATTTACGAGTCAGTGTTGAAGGTAATGAAATCCTGACAGGATTAAATCTTGAAGTTAAGCCGGGTGAAGTTCATGCCATCATGGGACCGAATGGCTCAGGTAAAAGCACATTATCGGCAACGTTAGCTGGCCGTGAAGAGTATGAAATTGATGATGGTGAAGTCATCTTTAAAGGAAAAGATTTATTTGAATTTGAGCCGGAAGAGCGGGCTGGTGAGGGGATTTTCCTGGCTTTTCAATATCCGGTGGAAATTCCGGGTGTCAGTAATCAATTCTTCCTGCAAACGGCAGTGAACGCTGTCCGTGAATATCGCCATCAAGAGCCGTTGGATCGTTTTGATTTTGCCGATTTTATCGAAGAAAAAATAGCACTGCTGAATATGCCACAAGACTTGCTGACACGTTCAGTCAACGTTGGTTTTTCCGGTGGTGAGAAAAAACGTAACGATATTCTGCAAATGGCCGCGCTGGAGCCGACACTCTGTATTTTGGATGAAACAGATTCAGGGTTGGATATTGACGCCCTGAAAATTGTGGCTAATGGTGTGAATTCCCTGCGTGATCCAAACCGATCATTCATTATTGTAACCCACTACCAACGTATCTTAGATTACGTGAAACCTGATTTTGTCCATGTGCTTTATCAGGGGCGGATTATTAAATCCGGTGATTTTAGTCTGGCGAAAAAGCTGGAGGAGCAAGGCTATGGCTGGCTTATTGACCAACAGTGAAAAAGCTGAAAAGACGCGTCAGATTGCGGAGCGTAATCAGCAAGCCTTAGCGCGTTTCGCTGATTTGTATCATTGCCGCCATGGTGGTGATTCATCTCATGCCAGTCTGCATTGGCAGAAAGTGACTGAAACCCGGTTTCCTCAATTCAGACATGAAGATTGGCGCTATACTCCGCTGGAACAACTGTTAAGTCAGCAATACAGCGAAAAAATCTGTGAATTAACATTAGAGAAATGCGAACAACTAGCGATTCCGATGGATTGCTGGCGTATCGTTATGGTGGATGGTTGTTTTTCTCCTTTGCTGAGTTCCGGTGAATTTGGGCCGTATCAGTTGAGTTTACTGGATAACAAAAGTGGGCTTCCGGCACCGATCGAGAGCGAGATTTTTCTGCATTTGACAGAAAGCCTTGCTAAACAGCTTTTGGTCATAACATTAAAAGCTGGGCAAGTTGCGGAAACCCCCCTTTATCTGCTGAATATAACCAGTGGTTATCGTGGTGAAGCATTGAATACCAGCCATTACCGCTATCACATTGCTGTGGAAGCGAATGCCTGTGCCAGAGTGATTGAACATTTCGTCAGTATTGATGAGCAGCAACCTCATATGACAGGAAGCCGGTTGACCGCAGAAGTGGGGGATAACGCCAGCTTAACCCATATAAAACTGGGTGTTGAGAATAGTGAAAGCTACCACTTTGCACATAACGACATTGTGGTTGGTCGTGATGCCCGGGTGAAGAGCACCAGTTTTCTGTTGGGTGCCGGGCTTGGTCGACACAATACCAGCGTTCAGCTTAATGGCGAAGGGGCGAATCTGTCGTTGAACAGCTTGTTGTTGCCACAAGGAAAAGAGGTCGCTGATACTCGTACTTATCTGGAACATAATAAGGGCCATTGTGAAAGCCGCCAGTTACATAAAACAATTGTGATGGATCAGAGTAAAGCGGTATTTAACGGCGTGATTAAAGTGGTGCCTCATGCACTGAAAACCGATGGGAAAATGACCAATAACAACTTGTTATTAGGTAAACGGGCAGAAGTGGATACCAAACCACAACTGGAAATTTACGCGGATGATGTGAAATGCAGTCATGGTGCGACCGTTGGCCGGATAGATGAAGAACAACTGTTCTATCTGCAATCACGTGGTATCAGCCGGTGTGATGCTCAACATATGATTGTATTTGCTTTTGCTGCTGAACTTACTGAATGTATTGAAGACGAAGCCCTGAAAACCGTTGTCATGAAACACATTAAACGGCGTTTAGCGGGAGTGGCAAAATGACTTTTTCTGTAAAAAAGGTGCGGGAGGATTTCCCGGTACTCACACAGCAAGTTAATGGGCATCCACTGGTTTATCTTGATAGTGCCGCCAGTGCTCAGAAGCCGGTTTCGGTTATAGAACGGGAAAGTGAATTCTGTTTACACCAGTACGCGGCGGTTCACCGGGGAATTCATACTCTCAGTTCTGTGGCTACCCGTATGGTTGAAAATGTGCGCCATCAGATGGCGCAATTCATTCATGCTCAAAGTGATGAAGAGATTGTTTTCGTCAAAGGTACAACGGAAGGGATTAATCTGGTCGCTAACAGTTATGGCCGCAAATTTATCAATAGTGGCGATAATATTGTGATTACTGAAATGGAACATCACGCCAATATTGTTCCGTGGTATATGCTGGCGGAACAAATTGGGTTTGAAATCAGAGTATGGTCCCTGAATGAAAATGGTGAGTTGGATCAATCGGTTTTAGCATCCTTGATTGATTCACGTACTAAATTACTTTCTTTTACTCACCTGTCTAATGTGCTCGGCACAGTGAACCCGGTACGTGAAATTATACAACAGGCAAGAAGAGTGGCTGATGAGCAGGGTGGTCAGTTACATATTCTGGTTGATGGTGCTCAGGCCATTATGCACAAGAAAGTTGATGTGCAGGATCTGGGGTGCGATTTCTATGTTTTTTCCAGCCATAAATTATACGGACCAACCGGAATTGGTGTGCTTTATGGGCGTAAATCCCTTCTGGACGCTATGCCACCTTGGGAAGGTGGCGGAGCAATGATCAAACACGTCAGCTTGCAAAAAGGGATAACTTATGTGGAACCACCATGGCGGTTTGAAGCGGGGACGCCGAATATCGCGGGAATTATTGGGCTTGGTGCCGCAGTTGATTATGTCACTTCACTGGGGCTGGATGAAATTCAGCGACATGAACAAGCGCTGATGGATTATGCAATGACCCGGCTGAAAGAGGTCAGGTCACTGAAATTATATGGCCCGAAACAACGTCAGGGGGTTATCGCTTTTAACCTTGGACTCCATCATGCTTATGATGTGGGAAGTTTCCTTGATCAATATGGTATTGCGATTCGTACCGGGCATCATTGTGCACTGCCTCTGATGGAGCATTATCACGTTCCCAGCATGTGCAGGGTGTCACTGGCGATTTATACTACGCGAGAAGATATTGATACGCTTGTTGCTGCATTGCAGCGGATAGAAAAACTGCTTGGTTGAGACGGTGATAAATCGAAAGAGTGATAAAGGAAAAAGTCATGGCAAGTTTGCTCGACCAAAATAGATTGTTACGTAATTTTTCCCGCTGTCAAAATTGGGAAGAAAAATATCTCTATATGATTGAACTGGGAGCGAGATTGTCCCCACTGACTGACGAACAACGTCAACCTGAGCATTTAATCGCCGGTTGTCAGAGTCAGGTGTGGATTTTGCTGAGGAAGAATGACCAAAGCAAAGTGGAATTTGTTGGAGACAGTGATGCCGCTATCGTGAAAGGGCTGGTTGCAATGGTTTTTATTCTTTTTCAGGATAAGACGCCGCAGGAGATCCTGGATTTGGATGTGACTGAATATTTTGCAAAACTTTCTCTGGAGCAACATTTAACACCATCACGGACACAGGGGCTGCATGCGATGATATATGCCATTCGCAATACGGCAAGTAAAATGGTTTAAATCGCAGTCTTACGTGTTTCTTTCGCGGCTGATAATATACACGGCCGCGACAGGTGAATGAGGCTTCAACCTTTTGCGCTTAATTTATCCGATAACATTCAGAAGTCATTCCAGGAAGCAAGCATGAAACGAGTTTTAACGTTTATCGGCATGTTATTGTTAAGTGCGCTGACGAATACCGTCAGCGCGACAGAATATACCTTGCCACCTGCCAATAGTCGTTTAATTGGCGAAAATACGACATTTGTTGTACCAGATGACGGACGTTCTCTGGAGGCCATTGCTGCCGAATATCAAATTGGATTACTAGCAATGCTGGAAGCTAACCCCGGTACCGATCCTTATTTGCCTGCTCCGGGTTCTGAACTGATTATTCCATCCCAAATGTTGTTGCCTGATACACCAAGGCAGGGGATTGTGATTAACCTTGCGGAACTAAGACTTTACTATTTCCCTAAAGGAAAAAACAAAGTCATCGTTTACCCCATTGGCATTGGACAGCTTGGTCGTAATACACCAGTGATGACAACATCGGTAAGCCAGCTAATTAAAGATCCAACCTGGACGCCGACTAAGAATATTCGTAAGCATTATGCTGAACGGGGAGTTATCTTACCTGCGGTTGTTCCTGCTGGCCCGGAAAACCCAATGGGGGCATTTGCATTGCGTTTAGCCGCTGGGCGCGGAGAATACTTGATTCATGGTACTAATGCTGATTTTGGCATTGGTATGCGGGTGAGTTCGGGTTGTATCCGTCTGCGTCCTGATGATATTGAAGCTGTGTTTAACACGGTTTCCCGTGGAACCAGAGTTCAGATTATTAATGAAGCCGTCAAGTATTCTGTCGAGCCAGAGGGTAAACGTTATATTGAAGTCCATCAGCCGTTGTCTAAAAAAGAGGGAGATGATCCACAAACATTACAGATTGTCCGATCAGCCGGTTTGAACAAGTTCATTGATGATAGCAAGACAGATAAAAATATTGTTGAACAAGCTATTGTACGCCGTTCTGGTATACCGGTGCTGGTAAGTGAAAATACACAGCCTGAAATACAACAGGATCTGCGAGAAGAAAATAGAGTGCCGATGGAAGACGACGTTAAAGATACAGAACAAGAAGTCAATAAAGATGTATCTGAATCGTTTAAATTACCGCCATTATATCAGCCAGGGCCAATCTATCGGGAAAATTAATATTTTATTGCAGACAGGGAAGTTAGCGGATATTTTTCTGACAGAACTTCATGATAAAAAAACGGCGCACAGATGACTGTGCGCCATTTTTGTACTTTATTACAAAAAATTATTTTTTGTAGGAACGAACTTGGTTATCCAGACGCTGATTTGCACGAGCTGCATCGTCTTTAGCGGCTTGAATGTCAGTACGTACTGCGTTCACGTCGTTGCTCAGTTGATCAACTTTTGAATTCAGAGTCTGAACATCAGAAGACAGTTGGTCAACCTTAGCAGTGCTTGAACAACCAGCCAACAGAGTAGAAGCCAGAACTACTGCACCCAGTACAATTTTAGTACGATTCATTATAATACCCTCTAGATTTAAGTTAATCTCCAAGTAGCCATATAAGTATTACACAAAGTTTTTTAGAAAGAGAATAAATTTTTATCATGAAAACCAATTATTTCAAATTTTCTCTTTAGTAGGTGGTAATTTTCATCGGAATGTAAAAAAACAAAACCATTGAGTAACATTTTAATCAAAGAAATCCTATTCCATAAGGGGATGATATTCTCCGAAATAATTTTAGTTAAAAATTCTTATAAATAAAAAACACCATATCGAAGCCATCTTGAGTCTATTGAATCATAGGGACGTGTCTTACATGGAAACATTCCGCATACATAAATCTAGGGTTTCGCTTAAAACAAATTTGTTAACTGAATCTTATTGTAGATAAGCATCTTGACAATACTCGGGTTGAATTCTAGGCTCAAATTCAAACTGGTAAGAGGAGTCTTCTATGCTAATTGATCAATCCAACGAGTATTTTAACATCACCGTTGACAACGGGGTCGCTCATTTGCAGCTCAGTCGCCCGGAAAAGGCAAACAGCTTGGCACTGACGTTCTGGAAATTATTTCCAGAGGCAATAGAGCAACTCAGTCGTTCAGGAGAGGTGCGGGCAATGGTGATCTCTGCGCAAGGTAGCGCATTCTGTGGTGGGCTTGACTTGCAAATCTTCGCCTCCAGCAAAGAAACCCATACGACGGATCCTAATGAACGGGAAGCTATGCAATTTAGCTTATTACAAATGCAGGAGGCGATAAGTGTATTGGAACGTGCCCGCTTCCCGATCATTGCCGCAGTACAAGGAGTATGTCTCGGTGCAGGATTTGACTTAATTGCTGCATGTGATTTTTGTTTTGCTTCTGAAAATGCGAAGTTTCGTATAGAGGAAACCAATATCGGTATGATGGCAGACTTAGGTATTCTTCAACGTCTGCAACATCTGATCCCTGGCGGTGTGGCACGCTATCTTGCACTCACAGGGGATACGTTACATGCCGCTCAGGCTCATGATTTAGGACTTGTGGTAAAGATCTTCCCTTCTACGGAGGCATTGATCGAGGGGGCTTTAGCGACTGCCCGACGTATAGCTGATCGGCCTCCAGTTGCTATTAACGGGGTTAAACGGGCCATGCTTTACAGTCGTGATCATGGTGTTTACGAATCATTGCAACAAACAGCACTGTTGCAAGCTTCGATTTTTAGCCGGCAGGATATCTTGTGCTCGATTCAAACAAAAGCAGCTGGAGCAACAAGTGAATTCCAGAACTTAAACGAAGTAGGTAAAGCTTTCGATGAGCCATGATTAAGACAGCGATGCCGATAAATATGTAAAGTGGGCTTTCCGCAAATGACGTAATGCTGGGAAACGTAGGGGTAAGCCATTTTCTGATCAGTAAATAGAAAATGGCGTCATTACGACACAGGTTTGAATGAATAGGGCAGTAGATCATTATTCTCACCATGAAAATATTTATTACATCAGAACAAAAAATCAAACTTGAACGTCTTCATGACACCCCTCGTGATGGGAAAGTCCGGGATAGAATAAAAGCCATCCTTCTTGCTTCTGAAGGTTGGCGTTGTGTGATGATAGCCCAGGCATTGCGACTCCATCAGACCACCGTTGACGCTGCTCACCCGACTCAAAGCACTAAACTCGGTTGAAGGTCTTATCCTAACTACCATCAAAAAATTCATCTTATTGTGGATGGGGCTTATGTTAGCAATATTGAATTACCTTCCTCCATACAGCCCAAATTTAAATCCGATAGAGCGATTATGGAAGGTCATGAATGAACATGTTCGGAATAACCGTTATTTTGCTGATAAACATGAATTTCGAGACAAAGTATTCAAATTTTTCACCACAACGCTACCTGATATAGCAGGCTCGCTGACGTCTAGAATTAACGACCATTTTCAGGTGCTAAAAACTGCATCTTGAAGTTTCTTGGGTTTATAGAGCATTTTGTTTTAAAAGATAAATAACCACACCAACTAATAAAATTTTTCCTTATTCAGTTTTCACCGAATGAACTATCTTGACTATTAAGCATAGAATAAATAACCGGGATTTATTCGTTCATGGATCTCTGTAGTGGTGGCATTCCCCAGGGGCACTGAATATATTCTCATTTGCATATTATGAATGAGAATCATTCTTTCTTACTATTGTTTTATATATTTGATTGCGGACTTGAAAATGACCTTAGCTGTGATGGATACAATATAATTAACTTAATAACAACATGTATGTAACACTTTGATTGAGAATTGATGATCCTTAATTATATAAAAATAAGTGAGCTTTTTCATTTTATGTAAATAAATGTCATTTTTTATGTTTTATTTAAATGTTATGTAATTTATCTTCTTGTATCAGCTTTTATATTTATTTGGCATTTAACACATTGTGCTATTTGATAAAAAAAGACTTGATTTTAATATGCACCCATTAGGAGAATCGAATTATTCAGTAACAGTCAATCCTATTAATGAATCGACTCATTGATGGAACGGGAATA
>NZ_PUJU01000080.1 GCF_011189505.1 Photorhabdus tasmaniensis | reverse complement strand
CCGCGCTGCTTCGGGCATTGAGTCACCGGGCAACGGTGTTCAACGCGTATGGTCCGACAGAAATCACGGTTTGTGCTGCTGTTTGGCGTTGCCCGTCAGACTACACCGATGGCGTCATTGCGATCGGCCGTCCAACGGCTAACACACCGGTTTATCTGCTGAATACTGACGGCCAGCCCGTGCCATTAGGGGCGGTGGGTGAGCTATATATCGGCGGTGTAGGGGTAGCGCGAGGCTATCTCAACCGCCCGGAATTAACGGCGGAGCGTTTTCTGACGGATCCTTTTAGTGAGACAGCAGATGCCCGCCTGTACCGGAGCGGGGATTTGGCCCGTTACCTGCCGGACGGTAATTTGGAATTTATTGGCCGTAACGATCAGCAGGTGAAAATCCGCGGTTTCCGTATTGAGCCGGGTGAAATTGAGGCCCGGTTGGTGGAATACCCAACGGTGCAAGAAGCGGTTGTGCTGGCGCAGGGTGGCGGTCATGACAAACGGTTGGTCGCTTATGTAGTAGCACCAGAGGATAAGGAACTGGCTAATAGCTTGCGTACTCATCTGAGTGCGATTTTACCGGATTATATGATACCGGCGGCGTTTGTGCGTCTGGATGCTTTGCCGCTGACCCCGAATGGCAAGCTGGATCGTCAGACATTACCGGTACCGGGGGAAGAGGCGTTCGCTCGGCAGATGTACGCCGCTCCTCAGGAAGAGATGGAAATCACCTTGGCGGCTATTTGGCATGAATTATTGGGCGTTGAGCAGATTAGCCGCTATGACAACTTTTTCGCCCTGGGCGGCCATTCGCTGCTGGCGGTGCGGATGATGAACCGGATAGCGGCTTTGGGGATTGAATTACCGCTGTCCACGCTGTTCAAATTCCCTGCTTTGAACGCTTTTGCTGAAGCAATGCGCGCCCGGTTTGATAAACAGAGCAGCAGATTACCGGCCATCATGCCACTATCCCGTGAGGGTAAGCTGCCGTTGTCATTCGCTCAACAGCGTTTGTGGTTCCTGACTCAGTTTGAGGGCGTGAGTGAGACTTATCATATCCCGATGGCATTACGTTTACGTGGTCAGCTTAATATGCGTGCCTGGCAGCAGGCGCTTGATGCGCTGTTTGTTCGCCATGAAGCGTTACGTTCGGTCTTTGTTGCCGTTGACGGCCAGCCACAGGTGGAATTGTTGCCGACGGAATGGGGCTTGCCGATGAAAAAATATGATCTGCGTGAGGTGCCTGATGTGGATGCCCAGCTTGCAGCGCTCTCTGCTCAGGAAGTTGAGACCCCGTTTGATCTGGCCGGTGGCCCGTTAATTCGTGCCGCGCTGGTACAACTGGCTGATGATGAGCACGTCTTCCTGCTGACCCAGCATCATATTGTTTCCGATGGTTGGTCTGTCAGCGTGTTGATGCGTGAATTGAGAACCCTTTACACCGCGTTTCTGGCGGGGCAGCCGGATCCATTGCCACCGTTGGTGATTCAATATCCTGATTATGCCGCCTGGCAGCGTCAGTGGCTGTCGGCGGAACGCATACAGATCCAATCCGACTATTGGCGCATGCGGCTGTCTGATGCGCCGGTATTGCTGGATTTGCCCACTGACCGGCCCCGGCCGTCTCAGCAGTCATTTGCCGGGATGCTCTTGCCTATCAATCTGGATGCGGAGTTAACCCAATCCCTTAAGCGTCTGAGTGAGCAGCAGGGCGTCACCGTATTTATGACCTTGCTGGCGGGCTGGGCAACGGTTTTGTCGCGCCTATCAGGTCAGGAAGATCTGATTATCGGTACACCGAGTGCCGGTCGTGGTCGTCAGGAAGTGGAATCCCTGATCGGTTTCTTTGTTAATACGTTGGCGTTGCGGATGGATTTATCTGGTGCGCCGAATGTGGTCGAATTGCTTGCGCGTACACGGCAAACTGCGCTGGCGGCGCAAGAGCATCAGGATTTGCCGTTTGAGCAGGTGGTGGAAATTGTGCAACCGCCGCGCAGACTGGCGCATACCCCGCTGTTTCAGGTGATGTTTGCCTGGCAAAACAATGAGAGTACGGAATGGAGCCTGCCGGGACTGGCCGTGTCGCCTGTCGGGCAAATTGTTGATGTGGTTAAGTTCGATCTGGAGCTGAATTTATCCGAGGTGGCGGGCCGGATTGTCGGTTATCTGAATTATTCTACCGCCCTGTTTGATCAACCCACCATTGAGCGGCATAGGGCATATCTCCATACTGTCCTACGGGAGATGGCGGCTAACCCGCAACAGCCGGTCGGAAAAATTGATATTCTGGCACCGGCGGAGCGCAGGTTGTTGCTGGAAACCTGGAATGCGATTGAACCTCCGAATTCTGAGCCGTGTTGTATTCACCGACTGTTTGAACAACAGGTGGAGAAAACCCCTGATGCGACGGCGGTGGTATATGAAGAACATATCCTCAGCTATGCCGAATTAAATGCCCGCGCTAACCGGCTGGCTCATCAACTGATGGCGTTAGGTGTGGCACCGGACCAGCGGGTGGCGATTTGCGTATCACGCTCACTGGCAATGGTGGTGGGATTACTGGCGGTGCTGAAAGCCGGGGGCGCGTATGTGCCGTTGGATCCGATCTACACCGGTGAGCGTCTGGCCCATATTCTGACCGATGCGGCCCCCGCTATTTTGCTGGCGGATAGTGCCGGACGTGATGCGCTGGGAGAGGACGCGCTGGCTGGGCTGACGGTACTTGACCCGAATAACCTACCTGATCAGCCGGACAGTAACTTGCCAGTACCGGCATTGACGGCACGGCATCTGGCGTATGTGATTTACACCTCCGGCTCGACCGGCACGCCGAAAGGGGTGATGGTGGAGCATCGTCATATCCTGCGTTTGTTTGAGGCGACTGAATCCCGGTATCACTTTAACCGGCAGGATATCTGGTGCCTGTTTCATTCCATTGCATTTGACTTCTCCGTCTGGGAATTGTGGGGAGCTTTACGCTACGGCGCTAAATTGGTGCTGGTACCGCACGCGATTGCTCGTTCGCCTCAGGAGCTGCATCAATTTGTGTGTCGGCACAGTATCACGGTGTTAAATCAGACCCCCAGTGCTTTCAAAGCCTTTATTGCCAGTGATATCGCCAATCCCTTACCGGATGGCTTGCGCTATATCATCTTTGGCGGGGAAGCCCTCGATCCCGGTATGCTGAAACCGTGGTATGCCCGGCGGGCAGAGACATCGCCCCAGTTGGTGAATATGTACGGTATCACCGAGACCACAGTTCACGTCACTTACCGGGCGCTCTCTCACCATGATGTGGAGCAGATCATAAGTCCTATTGGTACACGTATCCCGGATTTAACCCTCTATCTGCTGGATAAATATGGTCAGCCGGTGCCGTTGGGTACCGTGGGTGAATTGTATGTTGGCGGGGCCGGTGTGGCCCGGGGCTACCTCAATCGTCCTGAGCTGACGGCAGAACGTTTCCTGACTGATCCATTTAGTGGTGAACCCGATGCCCGCCTGTACCGGAGCGGGGATTTGGCCCGCTATCTGCCGGATGGCAATCTGGCATTCCTGGGCCGTAATGACCAGCAGGTGAAAATCCGGGGCTTCCGCATTGAGCCGGGGGAAATTGAAGCCCGGCTAATGGAACACCCGGCGGTGCGTGAAGCGGTGGTGCTGGCGTGGGGGGATGACCAAGATAAACGGCTGGTGGCTTATGTGGTGGCCGCCGTGGATGAAGAGTTAGTTAATCGGCTGCACACTCACCTGAGTACGATTTTACCGGATTATATGGTGCCGGCGGCGTTTGTGCGTCTGGATACCTTCCCGTTGACCGCGAATGGCAAACTGGATCGCCGGGCATTGCCGGCACCGGGGGAGGGGGCCTTAGCGCGGCAGGTTTATGAAGCGCCGCAAGGGGAGGTTGAGATCGCATTGGCGGCTGTCTGGGGTGAGTTGCTGGGCATTGAACAAGTCAGCCGGCATGACAGTTTCTTTGTGTTGGGCGGCCATTCATTGCTGGCGGTCCGGATGATTGAACGTCTGCGTCATGCGGGGTTAACACTGGGGGTGCGTGATTTATTCCAATCCCCGGTGTTATCCGAATTTGCCCAGACAGCCGGGCAGTTCCGGGCGGTGATGGTGCCGGCTAATGTCATTACCCCGGCGACCACGGCACTCACACCGGAGATGTTACCGTTGATTGATCTGACTCAGCCAGAGATTGACCGTATCGTCGAACAGGTGCCGGGCGGGATGGCGAATATTCAGGATATCTATGCCCTGTCACCGTTGCAGGACGGTATCCTGTTCCATCATCTACTGGCAAATGAAGGGGATCCGTATCTGTTAGTCAGTCAGATGGCCTTTGCTGACCGGGCGCTGCTGGACAGTTATTTGGTAGCGGTGCAACGGGTGATAAACCACCATGACATCCTGCGGACCGCTTTTATCTGGCAAGGATTATCCGTGCCGGTACAGGTGGTCTGGCGTGAGGCACCATTGTTGGTCACTGAACTGACATTAGATCCGGTTGATGGGCCGGTTGGCGAGCAATTGGCTCACCGTTTTAATCCCCGTCATTATCGTCTTGATTTGCATCAGGCACCGTTGTTGTACTTTATGGTGGCGCAGGAGAGCAATGGCCGCTGGATTGCACAGCAATTGCAGCATCATTTGATTGGCGACCATACCACCATGGAGGTGATGAACCGCGAAGTTCAGGCGTACTTTGCCGGGCAGGAAAACAGTCTGCCTGCACCGGTCCCTTTCCGCAACCTGGTGGCGCAGGCCCGGTTAGGGGTGAGTCAGGATGAACATACCCGTTTCTTTACCGAGATGTTGGCTGAGGTGGGTGAGCCGACGTTGCCGTTCGGGTTAACGGAGGTATATCGGGATGGTTCGCAGGTGACCCCATCGCACAGGATGTTGCCTGCTACGCTAAATAGCCGTCTGCGCAGTCAGGCCCGGCGTCTGGGCGTCAGTCTGGCGGCGTTGTGTCATCTGGCTTGGGCGCAGGTGTTGTCACGCACCAGCGGACAGGCGAAAGTGGTATTCGGTACCGTGCTGTTTGGGCGGATGCAGGCCGGGGAAGGGGCTGACAGCAGCATGGGGCTGTTTATCAATACTTTGCCGTTGCGGTTGGATATGGATGATACCCCGGTGCAGGACAGTGTACGACTGACACATACCCGGTTAGCTAAATTGCTGACGCATGAACACGCCTCACTGGCGCTGGCTCAACGTTGCAGTGGAGTGCAAAGTGAAATTCCCCTCTTTAGTGCCTTGTTAAACTATCGGCACAGTACGTTATCGGCGGTTTCGAATGAAATCATGCATGGGGTTGAATTTCTTGACGCACAGGAGCGGACCAACTACCCATTTGCTCTGTCGGTGGAGGATTTTGGTGATGCGCTAGGGTTGACGGCGCAAATTGTTCAACCGATTGATCCAGAAAGAGTATGTGGTTATATGCAACAGGCGCTGGAAAGTCTGGCAGAGGCGCTTGAGCAGCGACCGGAGACACCGGTCCGGTTGCTGAATATCTTGCCGGAAGCGGAAAAGCGGCTGTTGCTGGCAACCTGGAACGCAACCCAGGCACCTTATCCTGATCAGTATTGTATTCACCAACTGTTTGAGCAACAGACAGAGAAAACCCCTGATGCGATAGCGCTGGAGTATGGAGAACGTCGCCTCAGTTATGCTGAATTAAATGCCCGTGCTAACCGGCTGGCGTGCCGGGTGATCGAACAGGGGATCCGTCCGGATGATCGGGTTGCGGTGCTGCTGGAACGCTCTGTTGAACTGGTGGTGACTCAGTTGGCTATTCTCAAGGCTGGGGCCGTTTATGTGCCGATCGATCCCCGTGTGCCGGATGAACGGCAGCATTGGCTGATAAACGACTGTTCCGCTAAATTGTTGCTCACGGATATGCCGGTTAACCTGGCGATCCCCCTGTTTTATCTGGCCGGTGAGATGAGTACTATTACGGAGGAAGATCACTTTAATCCTGACTTACCGCGTTCCAGTACTGAGCTGGCGTATATCATGTATACCTCCGGCTCAACCGGCATACCAAAAGGGGTCATGGTGCCGCATCGTGCCGTGGTTCGGCTGATTATCAATAATGGGTACGCCGAAATCGGACCGGATGATCGGGTTTCTTTTACTGCTAATCCGGTTTTTGATGCCAGCATGTTCGAAGTCTGGGCACCATTGCTTAACGGCGGTACGTTGGTGGTTATCGACCATGACACATTACTGACGCCACACAAGTTAGTGCAAGTTTTACAAGTACATCGCGTCACGGTGCTGTGGCTGACTGTCGGGTTGTTTAACCGGCTGGTGACAGAATTATCCCCGATTCTTCCGCAGATTAAGATCCTGATTTTCGGGGGAGATATCCCCGATCTGCATGTGATTGCCCGGGTTCTGGATAATCATCCGCCACAACAATTATTGCAGGCTTACGGGCCGAGCGAGGGAACCACCTTTACCACGATGTACCCTATTGTGGTGTTACCACAGGGTGCGACAAGGATCTCGATTGGTCGGCCAATAGCCAACACCCGGGTTTATCTGTTGGATGCTGATGGTCAGCCAGTGCCGATAGGCGTGATTGGAGAGATTTATGTGGGCGGAGATGGGGTTGCCTGTGGTTATCTCAATCGCCCTGAACTGACCGCGGAACGTTTTCTGGCTGATCCGTTTAGTAGTGAACCCGGTGCCCGACTGTACCGGAGCGGGGATTTGGCCCGTTACCTGCCGGATGGCAATCTGGAGTTCCTGGGCCGTAATGACCAGCAGGTGAAAATCCGTGGTTTCCGCATTGAACCGGGGGAAATTGAAGCCCGGTTGACAGAACACTCTGCGGTGAGTGAAGCGGTTGTGCTGGCACTGGACGAGGGACAGGATAAGCGTCTGGTGGCTTATGTGGCAGCAGAAGCGGATGACAGGCTGGCTAATAATTTGCGTACTCATCTGAGTGCGATTTTACCGGATTATATGGTACCGGCGGCGTTTGTGCGTCTGGATGCTTTGCCGCTGACTCCGAACGGCAAGCTGGATCGTCAGGCATTACCGGTACTGGGGGAAGAAGCTTTTGCCCGGCAGATTTACGCCGCTCCTCAGGGCGAAATGGAAACCACCTTGGCGGCTATCTGGCGTGAATTACTGGGCGTTGAGCAGATTAGCCGCTATGACAACTTTTTCGCCCTGGGCGGCCATTCGCTGCTGGCGGTGCGGATGATGAACCGGATAGCGGCTTTGGGGATTGAATTACCGCTGTCCACGCTGTTCAAATTCCCTGCTTTGAACGCTTTTGCTGAAGCAATGCGCGCCCGGTTTGATGAGCAAAGTGGCGGATTACCGGCCATTATACCGCTATCCCGTCAGGGCAAATTACCGCTGTCATTTGCTCAACAGCGTCTGTGGTTCCTGACTCAGTTTGAGGGAGTCAGTGAGACTTATCATATTCCGATGGCATTGCGTCTACGCGGTCAGCTTAATGTGAGTGTCTGGCAGCAGGCGCTTGATGCGTTGTTTGTTCGCCATGAAGCGTTACGTTCGGTCTTTGTTGCCGTTGACGGCCAGCCGCAGGTGGAATTATTACCGGTGGAATGGGGCTTGCCGATGAAAAAATATGATCTGCGTGATGCGCCGGATGTGGATACCCAGCTTGCGTCTCTCTCTGCTCGGGAAGCTGAGGCCCCGTTTGATCTGGCCGGTGGCCCGTTAATTCGTGCCGCGTTGGTACAACTGGCTGATGATGAGTACGTCTTCCTGCTGACCCAGCATCATATTGTTTTCGATGGTTGGTCTGTCAGCGTATTGATGCATGAATTGAGCACCCTCTACACCGCTTTTCTTGTGGGCCAGCCGGATCCATTGCCACCGTTGACGATTCAGTACCCTGATTACGCTGCCTGGCAGCGTCAGTGGCTGTCGGCGGAACGCATACAGTCTCAATCTGATTATTGGCGCACGCAGCTGGCTGACGCGCCGGTTCTGTTGGATTTGCCCACTGACCGGTCCCGGCCGTCTCAGCAGTCATTTACCGGGAATATCTTGCCCGTCAGTCTGGATGCGGAGTTAACCCAATCCCTTAAACGCCTGAGTGAGCAGCAGGGGGTCACGTTATTTATGACGCTGTTGGCGGCTTGGGCGGTGGTTCTGTCGCGTCTGTCAGGTCAGGAAGATCTGGTTATTGGTACGCCGAGTGCTGGTCGTGGCCGTCAGGAAGTGGAATCCCTGATCGGCTTCTTTGTCAACACGCTGGCGTTGCGCATGGATTTATCCGGTGCGCCGAATGTGACTGAATTGCTTGCGCGTGTGCGGCAAACCGCGCTGGCGGCGCAGGAGCATCAGGATCTGCCGTTTGAACAGGTGGTGGAAATCGTGCAACCGCCGCGCAGACTGGCTCATACCCCGCTGTTTCAGGTGATGTTTGCCTGGCAGAACAATGACCGCACGGAATGGGGATTGCCGGGATTGGCTGTTTCACCTGCCGATCAACGCATTGATATCGCTAAATTTGATCTTGAACTCAGCCTGTCTGAAATGAATGGTGGGATTGCGGGTTATCTGAATTATGCCACCGCCCTGTTTGATCAACCCACCATTGAGCGGCAGGTGGAATATCTCCATACCGTACTGCGGGAGATAGTGGCTAACCCGCAACAACCAGTCCGGAAAATTGATCTCCTGACCGTGGCGGAGCGCCAGTTGTTGCTGGAAACCTGGAATGCAACCCAAGCGCCGTATCCTGACCAGTTATGTATTCACCGGCTGTTTGAGCAACAGGCAGAGAAAACCCCAGACGCGATAGCGTTAGTGTATGAAGAACACATTCTCAGCTACGCCGAATTAAATGTCCGCGCCAACTGGCTGGCTCGTCGGTTAATCGGGCAGGGGATTCGGTCGGATGATCGGGTTGCGGTGCTGCTGGAACGCTCTGTTGAACTGGTGGTGGCTCAGTTGGCTATCCTCAAGGCCGGGGCTGTTTATGTGCCGATCGATCCCCGAGTGCCGGACGAACGGAAAAACTGGCTGATAAACGATTGTGCAGCCAAATTGTTGCTGACAGATATCCCGGTTGATCTGGCGATCCCCCTGTTTTGTCTGGCCGATGAAATGGACGTTCTCGGGGAAGAAGATCACCACAATATTGACTTACCGCGCTCCAGTACTGCGCTAGCCTATATCATGTACACGTCCGGTTCGACCGGCATACCCAAAGGGGTGATGGTGCCGCATCGTGCGGTGGTTCGGCTGGTCATCAATAATGGATACGCTGAAATCGGCCCGGATGATCGGGTTGCTTTTACCGCTAATCCGGCTTTCGATGCCAGTACGTTCGAAGTCTGGGCACCGTTGCTTAACGGCGGTACGTTGGTGGTTATCGACCATGACACATTACTGACGCCACACAAGTTAGTGCAGGTTTTACAAATACATCGCGTCACGGTGCTGTGGCTAACTATCGGGTTATTTAACCGGTTGGTGACAGAATTATCCCCGGTTCTTCCGCAGATTAACATCCTGATTTTTGGGGGAGATATCCCCGATCTGCATGTGATTACCCAAGTTCTGGATAATCATCCGCCACAACAGTTATTGCAAGCTTACGGGCCGAGTGAGGGAACCACCTTTACCACGATGTACCCTATTACGGCGTTACCGCAGGGTGCGACAAAGATCCCGATTGGTCGGCCAATAGCCAACACCCGGGTTTATCTGTTGGATGCTGATGGTCAGCCAGTGCCGATAGGTGTGATCGGCGAGATTTATGTGGGCGGAGATGGGGTAGCCTGTGGTTATCTCAATCGCCCTGAACTGACTGCGGAACGTTTTCTACCGGATCCGTTTAGCAATGAACCCAATGCCTGCCTGTATCGAACGGGAGATTTGGCCCGCTACCTGCCGGATGGCAATCTGGAATTCCTGGGCCGAAATGACCAACAGGTGAAAATCCGCGGTTTCCGCATTGAGCCGGGGGAAATCGAAGCCCGGTTAATGGAACATCCGGCGGTATGTGAAGCCATTGTGTTGGTGTTGGGTGACGGTCAGGACAAACGGTTGGTGGCTTATGTGGTGGCAGAAATGGATGAAGAGTTAGTTAACCGTCTGCGTACTCACCTGAGCACCATTTTACCGGATTATATGGTGCCGGCGGCGTTTGTGCGTCTGGATACCTTCCCGTTGACGCCAAACGGCAAACTGGATCGCCGGGCGTTACCAGTGCCGGGTGAGGACGCGTTTGCCCGGCAGGTTTATGAAGCGCCGCAAGGGGAGACAGAAACCACACTGGCCGCTATCTGGTGCGAGTTGTTGGATATTGAACAGATCAGTCGGCACGATAGCTTCTTTGCTTTGGGGGGACATTCATTGCTGGCAGTGCGGATGATTGACCGTCTGCGTAACGCGGGGTTAACGCTGGCAGTGCGTGATCTGTTCCAATTCCCGGTATTGTCTGAATTTGCCCAAACAGCAGGGCAGTCACAGGCAGTGGTGGTGCCAGTTAATACCATCACCCCGGCGACGACGGCACTGACACCTGAGATGTTGCCGTTGATTGATCTGACTCAGTCTGAAATCGACCATATCATTGAACACGTACCGGGCGGGATGGCCAATATTCAGGATATCTATGCCTTGTCACCGTTGCAGGACGGGATCCTGTTCCACCATTTACTGGCGAACAAGGGCGATCCGTATCTGTTGGCTTATCCTGTGGTCTTTGCTGAGCGATGGTTGCTGGATCGTTATCTGGCGGCGGTGCAGCAGGTGGTTGATCGCCACGATATTCTGCGAACCGCTTTTATCTGGCAAGGGTTATCCGCGCCAGTTCAGGTGGTCTGGCGTCAGGCTCCGTTATCCGTTATCGAATTGATGTTAGATCCCGCTGAGGGGCCGGTTTATGAACAATTGGCTCAACGTTTTGATCCCCGTCAGCATCGTCTCGATCTGGGACAGGCACCCTTATTACGTTTGGTTATTGCGCAGGAAACCGATGGTCGCTGGATCGTATTACAATTACAGCACCATTTGATCGGCGATCATACTGCAATGGAGGTGATGAACCGCGAAGTTCAGGCGTATCTTGC
The DNA here is from genome assembly GCF_011189505.1 of Photorhabdus tasmaniensis. Taxonomy (GTDB): domain Bacteria; phylum Pseudomonadota; class Gammaproteobacteria; order Enterobacterales; family Enterobacteriaceae; genus Photorhabdus; species Photorhabdus tasmaniensis. Next base: position 989 of record NZ_PUJU01000080.1, on the reverse strand, counting down.
CGGGCAGGAAAACAGTCTGCCTGCGCCGATTCCTTTCCGCAATCTGGTAGCGCAGGTTCGGCTGGGAGTAAGTCAGGCGGAGCATACCCGTTTCTTTACCGAGATGTTGGCTGAGGTGGATGAACCGACGCTGCCATTTGGGTTGACGGAAGTCTATCGGGATGGTTCGCAGGTGATGCAGTCGCACCGAATGTTGCCCACCATGCTGAATGACCGCCTGCGCCGTCAGGCCCGGCGTCTGGGTGTCAGTCTGGCGGCGCTGTGTCATCTGGCTTGGGCGCTGGTATTGTCGCGTGCCAGCGGACAGCAGCAAGTGGTATTCGGTACCGTGCTGTTTGGGCGGATGCAGGCCGGGGAAGGGGCTGACAGCGGCATGGGACTGTTTATCAATACCTTGCCATTACGGTTAGATATAGATGAAACCCCGGTGCAGAACAGTGCGCGGGCAGCCCATACCCGGCTGGCGGGATTACTGGAACATGAGCATGCGTCATTGGCGTTGGTTCAACGTTGCAGTGGGGTACAAAATGAAATTCCACTCTTTAGTGCCTTGTTGAACTACCGGCATAATGCACCGGTGATCATCACGGATGAAAACATCAGCAGCATTGAATTTCAGGGTGGGCAAGAGCGCACGAACTATCCGTTTGTCTTGTCGGTGGAGGATTTTGGTAATGCACTGGGGTTGACCGCGCAAATCGTTCAATCGATTAATGCGGAACGGGTGTGCGGTTACATGCAACAGGCGCTGGAAAGTCTGGCAGAGGCGCTTGAGCAGCGGCCGGAGACCCCGGTCCGGGCACTGAATATCTTGCCGGAAGCAGAAAAGCGGCTGTTGTTGGAGACGTGGAACGCGACCCTGATGCCGTATCCTGACCCGGGTTGTATTCACCCACTGTTTGAGCAACAGGCAGAAAAAAAACCTGATGCGATAGCGCTGGTGTATGAAGAGCAAGCCCTCAGTTATGTTGAATTAAATATTCGAGCTA
>NZ_PUJU01000079.1 GCF_011189505.1 Photorhabdus tasmaniensis | reverse complement strand
TCTGTAAAGGGGCGGTGATAACGGGTATCAGCAGCAGTGCGCGCCGGGATCGCAGTTTTGAAATGGCGTTCACCGCTATTCCCTACGCGGAAAACATCTGTTTTCGGCCTGAATTAATCCCCAAACCCCGGATAGCGGGCACCTTGCCCGCCAGGGTGAGCAGCACCGTCGTGAACGACCGGTACGGGGATATTGATAAAGACGGGTTGTACCGGGTGGCGTTTGATTTTGACCGGGCGGAATGGTTGAAAGGGGGAGAAAGCCTGTGGGTGCGCTTGGCTCGCCCCTATGCGGGTGACACCTACGGTTTTCACTGGCCCTTGCTGGACGGTACTGAGGTGGCGATCGCATTTGAAGGGGGCGACCCGGATCGGCCTTATATCGCCCATGCGCTGCACGACTCAAAACACCCTGACCACGTCACCTTATTCAACTACAAACGCAATGTCCTGCGTACCCCGGCGAATAACAAACTGCGGATGGATGACGAGCGCGATCGGGAGCACATTAAACTGAGTACCGAATACGGCGGTAAGAGCCAGCTCAATCTGGGGTATCTGGTGGACAGTCAGCAACCACACCCGGATAAACGGGGAGAAGGTTTTGAGTTGCGTACTGATGACTGGGGGGTGATCCGGGCCGGTAAGGGGATGTTTATCAGTACTGACGGGCAACCCAGAGCCCAGGGGCCGGTGTTGGCAATGCAGGCGGCATTGTCGGAACTGGATGCCGCTATTCAGACTGCGGCGGGATTGCGTTACGCCGCTGAAGCGGCGAAAGCGGAGCTGGCGGATATCGAAGCCCAGACTGCATTTATGGATCACACCCTCAAAGAGCTGCAACAGCGGGCTCTCTTATTTTCAGCGCCGTCAGGGATTGCTCAGGTGACACCGGGCAACTTACAGCTTTCTGCCGGTGAAAATCTGATAGCAACGGTTGGCCGTGATGCGGATATGAGCATTACCAAGAAATTCCGGCTGGCGGTGGGTGAAACCCTGAGTTTATTTGCCAAAACCCTGGGTATGAAACTGTTGGCGGCTTCCGGCAAGGTAGAAATTCAGGCCCAGACCGGTGAGATGGATTTATTGGCCCAGCAGGCGGTGCGTCTGGTCAGCCAGGAAGACACGGTGACGATATCCGCGAAAACGGAACTGCGGCTGGAATGCGGTGGCGCATATATCTCGCTAAAAGACGGTCACATTTCGTTTGCCAGCCCGAAGAATGCCCGGTTTCAGTGCGATGTTTTCCAAAAAGCAGGCCCCGCCAGTCAGAGTTCAACCCTGACATTGCCTGACCGTTGTGCGTCAACGGCAGCGCGGATGGCCGATGGGCAAAATGGGATAGTGAATTAAGGGGACACGCCATGACAAAAACTGATATTCAAATGGGTTACGATTTTTCATCCGATGCTGAAATCCGGCAGAAAACCCAGTTGCTGGCTGACTTGCATACCGCATTTACCCAACAGGGGGGGAAAGGGCTATTGTTGGTTGATCCGGCGGTTTTTCTGGATACCCGGCAGGAAGAAAGGTTTCCTGCGGCGATTCTCAATCATCAGCCTGCCGCCATAGCGACTCGGATAAAGCATCCCCGTTTCGAATCCCGTCATTCTCCCTGGCTGATACCGCTGGATATCAACCAGCCTGAGGATGCTCACATGCTGACGCTGAGTATTACGCAAGCGTTGCAGGAGGCCGACCCGGCGGAGTTGATGGTCGGACGAGGTCGAATGGTTTGTGGCTGGCTGTTCAGTGCCAGCACGGTATCCACGATTGCACAACATCTTGGTATGACGGCGGTACAAACCTTGTCAACGGTACAGCAAATCGTACTGCGTTTTTATGATCCGGCGGTAAATAATGCTTTTTGGTCGTTATTGGATACCTGGCAGCGCTCACGCTTGCTGGGACCATTGACCGATTGGTATCTGATCGACGGCGACGGTCAGTTGCTGCATCGGAACAATACGGTGCCTTCGGTGGTGCAATACAGCTTTTCGCTGGCGCTGTCGCCGGAAAATGTGCAGGAAATGACTTGGTCAGGCCCGATGAACCGGGCACTGCGCCGCTATCGTCAGGCACATCGCAACCCGTTACGCCGAACGGAGTCTGAAGCGTTGGACATTATGCTAGCTTTATTGCGCCGGGTCACTGAACGCTATGCTTTTGATAATGTTGTGGATCTGGAGGCGTGTGCCTTGCATGGTTTGCTATACCACCCTGAGATTGATCTACACCCTCGGATACAGTCATTGCTGTCCGGTGAAGAGGGTGACCATACCCGTGGCTATATTGAGCGTACAGTCAGACTGACCACAGAAGAATGGTTGGCGCTGGCCTGTGACTGCGCTCGTCCCGATGTTCCCGCTATTCCCCCAGTTAACCAGGAGATTTTGTCATGAGTCTTTCACCCTGTGATATGTGTCAGTCAATCGGCCCGGCACTGTTGCCGGTACGCTATTCGGTGGTGCCGGACAGTATCCATGAAACCTTGCCAGAGTGGGCCGAGACGTCGTTTCCAGCGGCCAAAGGCTACCATTATGCGCTGCGTGCCCTGAGGCAGGGGTTTTTATACGTCTATTACTCTTATGGCGGTGGTTTTCCACAAGAATGCTGGGAGACCTGGAGCATCAGCGAGGACGGGGCGCTGTGGCGGCAGTACTGTGGTCCCTTTGCGGTGCACGGTAAGAAAACCGCAGATTGTCACGCCCCGACGCATCAGAGTACCAATGTGGAGTTTATCGTATTACAGGATATTGCGCTGCGTCAGGATACCTGGGTGGCCTTCTCGCCTTCGGCCTGGAGCCCGGAGACAATACAGTATTATCACGATCACCCCGACGCGCGGGAAAAGCGGATGCAGTGCGTGAAATCCTGGCAATGGCGAGGGGTACCGGAAGGGGAGGGGATCAGCGAGGTTACGGCAGACACCCTGAATACAGTGATGGATTACCATCCGGTGGATATGTATTGGCCCCCCTACCTTCTGCCTCACAACCCGACAGCGGCGCGTATCAGCCGGACAATGGAAGAGGCACCCTACTATACGTTTACGCCTAACGCGGTTGGCCCGCAGGGGACCCTCTATCCGTGGAGCAAAAAGCGGGCAGGGAATGCGGACGCCACGGTCAGAGCCATGCAAAGACGGGGACAGGCAAGAGATGGCTCGCCGGTTTCACTGGTGTTGCTGGCTTTGCATGATCCGATTGGTATTGCACATGAACTGGCCGGGTGGAGTGATGATATCGCTGGTGAGCACGCCACGTGGTTGAAGGAGTTGTCGATTGAGTTTATGACCGACAGTTCGCTCAACGGGGTGAAAAACCAATTGCGTCAAATGAAAGCCGCGGATGTGCAAGGGCAGGTTGATAAAGTGCTTGAAGTCACTAAGCAGAAGGAGTACGGGGTTTTTTCCGATCAGCAGAAGGCTAAGCTCAGAGAGAATGTGACTCGTATCATGGTGAAAGCGAATGAGCCAACTTTTGAGCAAGCTTTTGCCCATGATTGGGAGAAATACACGAAAGAGCTGAATCTGGCTAAATGGCAGGCGTTTAACCAACAGTATGCCGATTTTTGTACTGAGGTAGCGAAAAAGCTGGAGCAGCTGGCTCAGCTCAGGGTGAGCTGGCTCCAGGAAAGTGGGTTTATCACCTGTTGCCGGGATTTCTACTCAACTCAGCTGGCGGATAACCTGAATTACCGGGAAGCGGTGGACTATGCCATGGTTTCACTGAATGTGACTAAAACGGGTAGTGCATTTTTAGACCGCTTAATCGCCCAGTATTCAACCTTATCGGAGAGCAATATTGTCTGGCGCTCGTTGCTGCTGAATAACCCGGACGTGATGGCGGAAATGGACGGATTTTTGCAACAGATGGGCGAGAATAAAGGGAATGTGAAACCCGCAAACATTGAAAAATTTATGGGCATGGTGTCGTCATTGAGCGGGAAACTGGCGGAGGCTTACGATAAGGCGAATGAAGCGCTGGAAAAACCGCCTAAGGCCAACAGCACATTTGCCCGTGCGATGCTGCATTGTGACCGGCGACTGGTCACGCTGGGTGACCGGTTCTTTAATTTTACCCGTTTAGGGAAAGTGATGAACAGCTGGAATGAAATGCTGAGTAAAACACTGTTCTCGGTGATTTCCGGCGTGCCGTTTGATCAGGCGGTTGGGCTGTCGGTATCACAGCTTAAAGATGGCGATGAGTTTAGGCAGCAGGTGTTGAAGGAGCTTAAGGCGTCGGGATATGAGGAACAGTTGAGAAAAAGTAATAAATATCAGTCTGATTTTAAAAAATTTTCCGAAAGTGCCGAAGGGAAACCTGCGTTAAAGAAATCGCGAATTAAATTACTGGTTTTGATTTTCAATGGGTTGGAGTTTGCTAATCAGCTAAAAGAGAGTAAAGGAGATACAAAGGGCCATGCCCAGGTAACTGCGGCGTTTTTAGGTACATTGAGTACGGCGATGGAGATTGTGACCCCGGTAGTTGAGCATGGCATAAAAAATGTGGCGGCGACTGACACCATTAAGTTTATCGGGGCGAGTGCCGGTACAGTCGCTTCCGCACTAAATTTTGGGGTCGATATTGGTGACTTTATATCTGAATTGTGGAACGGACGGCGCTGGCAGTTTCTGGGGCTTCACGGTCTTAAAGGTGCCGCTGATTTTATGCAATTAGTAAAATCATTAAATGGCTTATTAGAGGTATTAGCTGAAAGAGCATTGCTTTCGGCTGAAAGTTTAATAGTTAAAGGGGTGGCAAGGCTTTTGGTGTGGGAATATCTTGCCTGGCTGCTCAGTTGGGAGGCGATGCTCGTTATTTTTATTGTTGAAGAGTTAGTGATGTATTTTTCTGATAATGATTTACAAAAATGGTGTCGGGGTTGTGTGTTTGGTTTGGAGCCGGCAAAAAGTTTGAAATCAACCCAATTGATTGACGCTGAATCGCAACGAAATACGCTGTATGAAGAACAACGTAAAGGCTTTGCTAACGCAATTAAGGATCTTTCATGAGTACTTATCGCCCTTTTAAAGATGCCATTGACTTTAAGGAAATAAAAAGTCAGAGAAGCAGTCTTGATACATGGATTGAAGTTAACCTTGAGTGGATCGCTGATCATCCAAATAATACGGAAGATTCAGAAAAGGAGATTGCAAAAGCAAAAGAAAAGATCCCGGCACTGGATGCAATATTAGCAAAAGAGCCGCCCCCACCGGAATTACCACCGCGTAAACCATTATTCAAAGTGAGTGGGGTATTGGAAGAGTTCGAGACACTTTGTGTGAGGGGCTATTTTACCGATCGGGAATATGATCCCGCCGCCTTTGCCCGTAAGGAGGAGCGTGATCAATATGGAGCGCTGTTGCTGGCGATGGTAGGCAATACCTCGGCGGCGGCTGTGACTTCGCAAACTCAAGTGCGGGTAAGTGATGTTTGTGATTTTGTGCGGGGGAAAATCAATGGTATTCCCTTCCACGGCTGGTTGGGATTTACCACTGCAAAAGTGGGTGACTACGTTGAATTAGCGGTAACGGAGCAGGAAGGACATTATGTGGTTTATGCCATTGCCAATCCCGAATTAAGGGTTATTTCCATGACACCGCGTTGCAAACAGGGTATTCATTCAAACGCTAAATATCAGATATGCGGTACTTGGTATGGCTCTTCAGTTATTTTTTCTATGTTTATGATGATATGGGTATTTTTTATTAGAGAAGATATTTTCGAGTATGTAAAATATCTGTCTTTGTCTTGTATTATCATGGCAGTAGTATTTTCGCCCTTCATCTATATTTCCTGTATGAGAAACCCAAAACCTTCATTCAGATTGGCTGAGGCTATTTTTACTGCGTTAGGTTTCCCCAATCCTACAGAGATTAATCTTGAACGATTAACAAAAAAGAGGCTTAAGGAAATCAAGGTTAATTCCCCTGATGGGGAACCAGATAACGATGGTCGAATAGTTTTACCAGATAAAAGCTGTTATTCGAGTTATTATTACTATTACTGATTCAAGTAATTACCGGGTAAAAAACGGTTATGTTTAAAGATATTATTTCTTTGATCAGATTGGTTGAAAGTCTGAAATCAACCCAATTGATTGACGCTGAATCGCAACGAAATACGCAGTATGAAGAACAACGTAAAGGCTTTGCTAACGCAATGAGGGATCTTTCATGAGTACTTATCGCCCTTTTAAAGATGCCATTGACTTTGATGAAATAAAAAGTCAGAGAAAAGACATTGATATATCGATAGAGGTTAAGCGAGAAAGAATTCAGCGCTGCCCTGAAGATAGAGAGGAAGTAGAAAAAGCGATAGCGGAGGTTCAGGCTAAAATCCCGGCACTGGATGCGATATTAGCGAAAGAGCCGCCGCAGCCGGAATTACCGCCGCGTAAGCCATTAATCAAAGTCAGTGGGGTATTGGAAAAATTCGAGACACTCTGTGTCATGGGCTATTTTAAAGATCGGGAATATGATCCTGCCGCCTTTGCTCGTAAGGAGGAACGGGATCAATTTGGGGCACTGTTGCTGGCGATGGCGGGAAATAGTTCAGCGGCGGCGGTAACTTCACAGACACAAGTGAGGCTGGGTGATGTTTGTGATTTTGTGCGGGGAAAAATCAATGGTATTCCCTTCCACGGCTGGTTGGGATTTACTACAGCAAAAGTGGGTGACTATGTTGAATTAGCGGTGATGGAGCTGGAGGGGCATTATGTTGTTTATGCTATTGCGCACCCTGAATTAAGGGTGGTTTCTATGACACCACGTTGTAAGGTGGGGATTCTTTCAGATGCTAAAGAGCAGATATTCGGCACTTGTTTTCTTTTTTCGCTTTATCTGTTTGTCTTAATCATGGCAGATGTTTTTTTTGATAGGCAAGATGTTTTCGTGCTTTTGGAATATATGTTGCCCTTTTGTGGTTTGATGATAGCGATATTTGCCCCTAGTACGTATTACAGCCGCCTAAAAAAGCCCAAACCCACAGTTAAATTGGCAGAAGAAATTTTCACGGTATTAGGTTTCCCTAATCCTTCGGACATTAATATTTCCCAATTCACGAAGAAGAAATTGAAGGAAATAAAGGCCAACACATCGGATGGGGAACTCGGTAAGGATAATGGAAGAGTTCTGCCCGATAGGGATTGTTTTGTAAGCTATTACTACTATTACTGACTCGAGTAATTACCGGGTAAGAAACGGTTATGTTTAAAGATATTATTTCTTTGATCAGATTGGTTGAAAGTCTGAAATCAACCCAATTTATTGCCCCTGAATCACAGCGAAATACGTTGTATGAAGAACAAAGTAAAAAATTTGCTGACGCAATTAAGGTGATTTCATGAATACTTATCAGATGTTAAAAGATGCCATTGACTTTAAGGAATTGAAAAGTCAGAGAAGCAGTCTTGATACATGGATTGAAGTTAATCTTGAGTGGATAGCTGATCATCCAGACGATACGGAAGATTCAGAAAAGGAGATTGCAAAAACAAAAGAAAAGATCCCGCCACTGGATGCAATATTAGCAAAAGAGCCACCGCTGCCGGAATTACCACCCCGTAAGCCATTAATCAAAGTCAGTGGGGTATTGGAAGAGTTCGAGATACTCTGTGTCATGGGTTATTTTACCGATCAGGAATATGATCCCGAAGAATTTGCCCGTCAGGAGGAACGTGATCAATTCGGAGCGCTATTGTTTGCTATGATGGGCAATAGCGCAGCGGCGGCGGCGACTTCACGGACGAAAGAACGACCGGCTGATGCATGTCATTTTGTGCGGGGAAAAATCAATGGTATCCCTTTTCATGGTTGGTTAGGGTTGACCACCGTGAAAATAGGTGATTACGTTGAATTAGCCGTGACAGAGCAGGAAGAGTATTATGCTGTTTATGCGTTGGCAAACCCTGAGACTCGAGTCATTTCTATTACTCCGCGTTGTAATAAAGGGATCCGCTCAAAGGCAAGAGATGAAATATTTTATACTTGCTACATATTCCTTGCTGTTATTGTCGTTTGCCTTGCTGCCGGGTTTTTTTTTGTTAAAGACCATTTTTGGGATGGGGCAGAGATGGTAATTTTATGGTGTTTGTTTTTTTCGGTTTCACTTTCTCCCTATATGTACTATTTGAGTATCAAAAAACCATTTCCGTCAGTTAAACTGGCTCAAGATATTTTCACTGCATTGGGTTTTCCTAATCCTGAGAATATCAGCCTTGAGAAATTAACCAGAAAAAGGATTAAGGAGATGAAGTCCGATTTATTGGTTAAGAGTAGCGAAGATGTATTGCCGGATAAATATTGTATCCTGAGTCATCTCTATTATTACTGACTCAAGTAATTACCGGGTAAGAAACGGCTATGTTTAAAGATATTATTTCTTTGATCAGATTGGTTGAAAGTTTGAAATCAACCCAATTTATTGCCCCTGAATCACAGCGAAATACGCTGTATGAAGAACAAAGTAAAAAATTTGCTGATGCAATTAAGGTGATTTCATGAATACCTATCAGATGTTAAAAGATGCCATTGACTTTAAGGAAATAAAAAGTCAGAGAAGTAGCCTTAATACACGGATAGCGGTTAAGAGAGAAAGGATTCAGCGCTGCCCTGAAGATAGAGCCGAAGTGGAAAAAGCAATAGCGGAGGTTCAGGCTCAAATTCCGGCACTGGATGCCATCTTAGCAAAAGAGCCGCCACCACCGGAATTACCGCCGCGTAAGCCATTAATCAAAGTCAGTGGGGTATTGGAAGAGTTTGAGATACTCTGTGTGAAAGGCTATTTTTCCGATCAGGAATATGATCCCGAAGAATTTGCCCGTCAGGAGGAGCGTAATCAGTTTGGGGCGTTATTGCTTGCTATGATGGGTAATAGTGCAGCGGCGGCTGCGACTTCACGAACGAAAGAACGATTGGGTGAGAAATGTCATTTTGTACAGGGAAAAATCAACGGTCTCTCTTTTCATGGTTGGTTGGGGTTGACCACTGCGAAAATAGGTGATTACGTCGATTTAGCGGTGATAGAGCAGGAAGAGTATTATGTTGTTTATGCGTTGGCAAACCCTGAAACCCGAGTTATCTCTATCACTCCGTGTTGTAATAAAGGGATCCGCACGAAGGCCAGAGATGAAGTATTTTACACTTTCTATATACTCTTTGCTGCTATTGTGATTTGTATTGGCTCTGTTGTTTGTTCAGTTAAAGACCATTTTTGGGATGGAGCAGAGATGGTAATCTTATGGTGGGTGTTTATTTCATCCGCAATTTCTCCCTATATGTACTATTTGAGTATCAAAAAACCGTTTCCGTCAGTTAAACTAGCCCAGGATATTTTCACAGCATTGGGTTTTCCTAATCCTGAGAATATTAGCCTTGAGAAATTAACTAAAAAAAGGATTAAGGAAATGAAATTTAATCCATCAATTAAGAATGGTAACGAAGTATTACCAGATAATTATGGTTTTCTGAGCCATTTTTATTATTACTGATACGAGTAATTGCCGGGTAAGAAACTGTTATGTTTAAAGGTGTTATTTTTTTAATCGGATTGGTTGAAAGTCTGCAATCAACCCAATTGATTGATGCTGAATCGCCGCGAAGCTTTGAAAAATTCAGCAGCGAATTATCGAAGGTAAAGTGTTATCTAAATTTGAGTGATAGGTAATTTTGTGTAAATTGAGGTTTTTTTATGAAACAGATCTATAAAATGGTTTTCATCGGTTTTGCCATTAATGTATTAATATGTTTGGTTTCACTGGCGGCGACCCGGGTACTTTATGCTGGTTATGATGATCTTTCTTATCAATTACAGGGCGTGGTTGATAAGTTATTTATCGTGGATAAAGTGTTACAGGTTTTCATTTTCCTGCAAATTGTTAATTTATTTATTATTATCAAGATACCAAGGTAGGCAAAAATCAGTTCTTTTATCGTGTCCTGTGTCTTTCCGTTTGGCGTGGTTTATTTCATTGGGTGTTTATTGTCGATTCAACGCGTGGCACTTTCTTCATTTACTGAATGTGAGAACAATAATACGGTCCCAGATAGCGAGGTTTGTTTTTTACGGCACGAGTATCGATACCAAGCGTTAATTTGGAGCGGGGGGGCTATTTTACTCTTGATAAAAGGTTTAAGTAGTACGTGTATCACAATGGCGGTGATGCATTATGTCTCATATCGTAAAGTAAAAGATCGTTATTTCTTTGCCGAGAAAGAGAATGGATTTTTGTTAACCCCGACCCCTTTTAGTAAAACGATTTTTTTGCCTTATGGATGTATTGAACAGGTTGAACCACGTAAAAATAAAGTGATTGTTTCCGTCAAATTAAAGGAAAAAATCGACATAGTGTGTTCAACGAAATGTATTGATAGAGCAGCGCTGGAAAAAGTCGTTAATACACTTTCTCTGGCGGCGTCAAATAATCAGGGGGATAAACAGTAGCGATTACCGCTCTTGAGATGTGAAAAATTTATTTTTAATTATACCGGAGTCATTATGTTTGAAGGCATTATTCGCCTGGGTGATAAACTCAGCAGCGGCGGTGAAGTGATTTCCGCTTCTTCCTCAATAGAAATTGACGGTAAAAGCGCCGCGTTATTGCATGATGTAGTCAGTTGTCCGCTGGAAGGACATGGTATTAACCGTATTGTCAAAGCCAATGCCAAATTTATCTCTGATGGCAAGCCGGTTGCTTTTGATAAAGCCCTTTGTCAATGCGGTTGTTATGTTATTTCCAGTACATCGAAAATGGGTACCGGAGGGAAAGCGTGATGACCTGGGAAATTCCGGAACCGCATATTGTACACTGGCCAGCGTCGTTGAACTGGTCACGCTGGTGGCGGCTGTTCAGTCTGATGTGCTTTGTTACTGTGGTGGCTGCCAGTTCGTCTGTCATCCACCTTGGAGAAACAGGGGATTGCCCACTGGCGTAAGGTGTTGACACCGTGGCTGGCGGAGTACAGTGAGATGGTGTTGCTGCGCGGATTGATGTAACCGGGCGTCATGTTGACCTGGACCAGTGTCAATGCGAGCGCGAGGCTGTTTGGTGATTATTCGGGAAGCTGGGGGTTGATCCGCTGGCTGGAACAGGCGAAAGCAGAAAAGCTGGATGAAAGCCGTTACCGGCTGACATTTACTATGCCGGACGGTTTGCCGATAACCTGGATATTACGCACGGAAATGGGCTGGGGGCCGCTGGCGTTGCTGAAACTGCGGGGATTTACGCTGCCGAAAGAGATTTTTATGGTAACGCCGGGTGATGGCCAAAATGTGCCGGTGACTGATGACGAGGATTGGGGGGAAGAATAATCCAGTGTGGCTGATTTAATCCGGTGTTATATCATGTTCTGGGCAGGAATAATCTTATTGCAGACTGACAGTCAGATATTTCATTGTGTTGGGGGATGAGTAGCGGGATTGTTGAGTATTCTCGTTGGAGAATTGTGGCAATATTAAAGGGAGCTCTGTTATTCACAGAATGACAGATATTGCCATAATATTCCCATTGACGCTATCGTGCCTTATTTAGGTGGGGGATTAGGTTTAATTCGGGATCGACAAGCCGGTTGCTATTTATTTTTTTAGTATCACCTAATGTATTCGCATTCCATGAATGATAATCATTATTTTTTACGTTTGTTTCATCTGTTGGGTGGTAAAATTGAAAATGAAGTCATTTGTGTTTTTTATGAAATAACCACATGGTTATAAATGAAAATATAACTTTTTCATTATGAATTGCTGGCATTGTTATATTATAACTTGCGAGTTGTTCGGTTTTTTTAAATAAGTTCAATGTTTTTATGTAAATAAATGTCATCTTATCTATGTTTTTTTAAATATTATGGGGATTATCTTCTTGTACCCACGTTATATTCATTGGGCATTTAACACATTGTGCTATTTGATAAAAAAAGACTTGATTTTAATATGCACCCATTAGGAGAATCGAATTATTCAGTAACAGTCAATCCTATTAATGAATCGACTCATTGATGGAACGGGAATAGCTCGATTAATTGTTTATATCCTGGTTAACCTCCGGTCGGGAAATACCTGACCAGATTTGTCGTTTTCCTGATTTATTCTGACTGACGCCTGAATTCTTATTCGGTTTTAGTTCTGTTTGGCCCTGAATATCGTCGCCTGCCAGCGACCGCAAAGGGTGCCGGACTCTTTATTGACTCTGTTACCAGCAAACTGACCGGTACCTGTGTGCACGAAGTGACGAGGAGAAAACATGAACAACACAACCCCGGCGATCATCTTTGATCACAGCCGCTACAAACTGAACGTGTGGAAAAATACCGCGCCACTGGATGTGGTGGCGTTTAGCGGGCAGGAATTCTTAAGCCGGCCTTTTCGTTAC
>NZ_PUJU01000078.1 GCF_011189505.1 Photorhabdus tasmaniensis | reverse complement strand
TACCGATTGGCCGCCCAATATCCAATACCCAAATTTATATTCTCGATACCTACGGGAAACCTGTCCCAATGAGTGTCACGGGTGAACTTTACATTGGGGGAGTCGCTGTCGCCCGTGGTTACCTGAATCGCCCTGAATTGACCGCTGAACGTTTCCTTATCGATCCGTTCAGTGATAAACCAGGTGCCCGCATGTACCGCACTGGAGATTTGGCGCGTTATCTGCCGGATGGCAATCTGGAGTTTCTTGGCCGTAATGATCAGCAGGTTAAGATCCGCGGTTTCCGCATTGAACCGGGGGAAATTGAAGCTCGGCTGATAGAACACCCGGCGGTACGTGAATCGGTGGTGCTGGCGTTGGGAGAAGGGCAGGATAAGCGTCTGGTCGCTTATGTTGTGGTGCAAACGGATGAGGGGCTGGCGAATAGCCTGCGTGCTCACCTGAGTGCAACTTTACCTGACTATATGGTACCGTCGGCCTTTGTGCGGCTGGATGCACTTCCGTTGACCCCGAACGGTAAGCTGGATCGTCGAATGCTGCCGGCGCTGGATAATGACGCGTTTGCCCATCAGGTTTATGCCGCGCCACAAGGGGAAACGGAAATTGCACTGGCAGCTATTTGGCGTGAGTTGCTGGGGGTTGAGCAGGTCAGCCGACATGACAATTTCTTCACGCTGGGCGGTCATTCTCTGCTTGCCATGCGAATGACGAATCTTGCCGCCAGTTGTGGTTTGGTTTGCACATTAAATGCTTTATTCCAATTCCCGGTGTTGTCCGAACTGGCATCTAAAATCACGTCAGATTTATTGTTTCAACCGCAAAGCAGCGCCATATCGGTGCGAACGGCCGGAACGGAATTGCCGCTGTTCTTTGTTCCCAGTGGATTGGGGGACCATTCCTATGTCTTCGGGCTGGCTCAACATATCCAGTCAAGCTATCCGATTTATGCCCTTCCCTGGTCATCCATCAGTGAAGAACCGATGTCAACGATGGAAGAACACGTAGCCAGAATGATCAGCTTGATGAAAGCGGTTCAGCCGGAGGGTCCGTATCGGATATGTGGTTACTCTTCCGGCGGCATATTGGCTTATGCCATTGCCCAGCAGCTTTTGCATACTGGTGAGACGGTGAACTTCCTGGGATTGATTGATTCGCCGGCACCTCATTATGTCAGCGAACAGCCTATGCAGCCTAAACATCAGTTCTTTACCGAGTTGGCAAGGCAGTTTGGGGAAGAACACACCGAGGAGATAGCAGCGTTGTACCAGCGAATCAATGAGCTGAATTTAGTCCAGTTTATTGAAGCAGCACAGGAGTTGGCGTTATACCCGGTCAATCTGCGCGCTGATTTAATCGCAAAACGTTGGGAGCAGATAGAGTGTTATGCGCAAATAGTCGGAAATTATGAGCCGCAAGGACTAGCGGTAACGTTGCATCAATTTTATGCGATAGAACCTTCCTCCTCTTTTATTGCGGATGAAGAACCAGAGTCGTTAAATATAGAACCGTCGCTAGGCTGGGCGCAGATAATATCTGATACTTCGCTTAAGTTGATTGCGGTACCGGGTAACCATTTTAGTTTATTGGAGGAGAATGAAAATAAAGCGGCTTTAGCGCAGGCTATGAATAGGGTGCTGGCAATCAATTGTGACAGGGAGGTGTTGTAATACAGATATATTAATCAATATTGAATAATTTAATATTAGTGTGATAATCCGGTATATATTGTTTATGCCGGATTATTTCTATGCTAAAGCAGAATAAGGAAAGGCCGATTTTTATAATAAATTATTTGATTATATCTCTTCGTTATTGTTGTTATTTTCTATTATGTGATCTATATCTAATTATATTGTTAATTTTATTTTGTTTTTTTGATTTTCAGGGTATCTCGACTGTGTATTTAGTTGTAGAGTAATTATTGAAAATATTTATTTTGATAAAAATAATAGAAGACTTAATAATGACAATGTATTTCCTGGTGATGATATAGGCTGATTTAATCAGCTTTAATTTCATGATCTCGTCTTGGTATATATTGTTTTTATTTTAAACAACTCGGGATAACAAGAGTGAAAAAACAGTGGTTGACAGTCTCAATTTATATGTTATTCGGTGTTTTTGAACTGAATAGCATTAAATTTTTTTCCTGCTTATACCTCGTAATGGTCAATATCGCCAGATATCAGAGGAATCGCATCAAAGAGCGATTCCTCTGGAGCATTTGTCATTTTAATCAATACCATACGGAGTTAATAATTACGCCTGCTACATTATTTTATTATTATAGAATAATATGTGGTGGAGTTAATTCTAAATTATAATTGTTTCTTAGTGGTATTGGGTGAAATAACGTTTCTATTTGCAATGGAATCTAATCGTTATAAAGCAATGTGCTTAAGTAGGTGTAGGTTTGTTTATGGCATCTACACGAGTGGTACTATTTTGTTGTTATAAAATAATATCGTATGTGATTGTTTTTAATCTAAGGTTATATTTTTGTTAAATACACATAATAAATGCAGGCAATTAGCTTGTCTTTAATTGTGTTATTTATCATCAGCTAATGGGGATTATAGAGAATTAATCTAAAAAACAGGAGTGAAAATGGAATGTTTTATTCTGTGTCATGAATTGAATTATTTATTTCGTTATCAGGGGAATTAGCATCGTAGCGTTGTTAATGATATGGCTATTAACCGGGCTATGGCATCCCGTATTTGTGTATTTTGAAGAGATGTCGGATGTATCCGTTTTTATTTCTTGGGGGTAAGAAGTAAGAAAAATACGGGTGATGGCTGTCAGGAATGACAGTTTTCAAATTTCTAGCAGATTCGTTGGAGTAGAAAATGAAAGATAGCATTGCTCAAGCAGGAAGTGCTCTTAACGCCGAACTCTTTCCACCGGCGTCAGAAAATATAACTAACGTAAATGACGCTTCCTCACAGATTAAAAATACAAAGAATGTTCTCAAGGCACTCACACTCAGTGAATTATTCTGGTACGAACGCCTTGCCGCTTTGCAATCATCCCAGTTACCTTTTGAGACCGCTAGGGAGCAAGTGGAGCCCAGATGGGCAATCAGCCTTTGGCAGTCCCCGTTGCCAAAAAACGGGGAAGAGGACCCATTGCAAATGCTGTTGCAGGCATTTGTTATTTACCTTGCGCGCCTGACTCAGCAAACTGAATTCCAAATCGGTTGGGGCGTGAAGGCAAACGATAACCTGACAGAGTTGGCACCGGTGGTGCCTATGGCTGTTGAGGTGGCGTTTGATAAGCCGTGGAGGGCGGTAGCTGACGGGATTGATAACCTGCTTGCTCAGTTGGTGTGGCACCAGACATTTAGTCATGATCTCCTTATTCGCTTTCCTTCGTTGCAGGCTATTCCGGCATTAACAACCCGCTGGCCGTGGCAGATAGCCGTCTCGGTGATACAGGATGACAAACAGTGTGATCAGAAGGTATCCGGTGAATTGCTAACACTCCAGGTGAATGCACAGGGTGGTTTTCGCTGGATCTACGATGCAAACCGTTTGAGTGGGGAAGTGGTTCAGCGGATGAGCGAACACTTACAGGTGTTGGCATTGTCGAAAGGGAATGGTGATGACATCCCTGTCGGGCAGCTGAATGTGTTGCCGGAGGCTGAACGTACATTGTTACTGGAGACCTGGAATGCCACGGAAACCCCTTATCCTGATCCGTTATGTATTCATCAGCTGTTTGAGCAACAGGCAGAGCTGGCCCCGCAGGCCACAGCGTTAGAATATCAAGAACAGAGCCTCAGTTATGCGGAATTGAATAGCCGGGCCAACCGGCTGGCCCATCAACTGATTGCGCAGGGGGTCACACCGGACCAGCGGGTGGCGATTTGCGTGGAACGCTCTCCGGCGATGGTGGTGGCTTTGCTGGCGGTACTGAAAGCTGGTGGCGCTTATGTGCCGCTGGATTTAACTTATCCGGGAGAACGTCTGGCGTATATCCTGAATGATACGGCTCCGGCAGTGGTCCTGGCTGATGTGGCTGGGAGGGTGGCGTTGGGTGAAGCTGCGCTGGCGGGGCTGATAGTGCTTGACCCGAATACCCGGCCAGACCAGCCGGACAGCAATCCACGAGTCCCGGCGTTGACGCCACAGCATCTGGCGTATGTAATTTACACCTCCGGCTCAACCGGACAACCGAAAGGGGTGATGGTAGAGCATCAGGCGATTTATCAACGTTATTTGGGTTTTAATGACACCTATGCCGTTACGGCGCAAGACCGGCTGTTGCAATTTGCCGCTTTTGCCTTTGATGTTTCAGTGGAAGATTTCTTTTCGTCATTATGTAACGGGGCTACGCTGGTTCTTCGCGATGACAGTTGGTTAGCGTCGATGCCGGAATTTATTAATTTAACCCGGCAATATCGTATTACGGTGGTGTCACTACCGACCCTGTTCTGGTCTGAACTGGCGGCCAGAGAGACGGGGTTACCGCTGCCGGATTGTCTCCGGCTTATCATCATTGGCGGTGAGGCGGTCAAAAAGAACGCCATTCAGGATTGGTTCAGGCAGGAAGGCCACCGGCCCCGGCTGTTGAACGGTTATGGTCCGACGGAAAATGTCGTGACGGTGACCTATAAGGAGGTGTTATCCCCAGCCGATACGCATTCTATTGGCCGGCCAGCTAAAAATGCCCGCATCTACCTGCTGGACCAATATGGTCAACCGGTGCCATTAGGCTGTGTGGGTGAAATGTATATTGGTGGCGTTGGGGTGGCGCGGGGTTATCTTAACCGGCCGGAATTGAGCGCAGAGCGTTTTACACCGGATCCTTTTAGCCCGGTAGCCGGAGCGCGGATGTATCGCTCCGGGGATTTGGCACGTTATCTGCCGGACAGTGATCTGGAATTTCTGGGCCGTAACGACGAGCAGGTTAAAATCCGCGGCTTCCGTATTGAGCTGGGTGAAATTGAAACCCGGTTGCTGGAACACCCGGAGGTGCAAGAGGCGGCGGTGTTGGCGTTGGATAGTGAGCAGGGCAAACGTTTGGTTGCCTATGTGGTGGCGGCAGTACATGAGGGATTGGCTGCCGATTTGCGTGAACACCTGAGTGCCATTTTACCTGACTATATGGTCCCGACAGCTTTTGTGTGTCTGGGATCCTTTCCGCAGACCCCGAATGGCAAGCTGGATCGTCGGGCGTTGCCTGAACCGGGGGAAGCCGATTTTGCCCGGCAGATTTATGAAGCCCCACAAGGGGAGACTGAGATCGCCATTGCCGCCCTTTGGCGTGAGTTACTGGGTATTGAGCAGATAAGCCGGCATGACAGCTTCTTTGCGTTGGGGGGGCATTCACTGCTCGGCGTGCAGATGATTGAACGCTTGCGTCACTTGGGGTTGACATTGGCAGCGCGTGATCTGTTCCAGTCGCCGGTGCTGTCAGATCTGGCTCAAACGTTGGGACGGCATCAGGCCGTGATAGTACCACCGAATATCATTACAGCGGCCACCACGGCGCTGACACCGGCGATGTTGCCGCTAATTGAGCTGACTCAGCCTGAGATTGATCATATTGTCGGGCAGGTGCCGGGCGGGATGGCGAATATTCAGGATATCTATGCGCTGTCGCCGTTGCAGGACGGTATCCTGTTCCACCACATATTGGAAAAGGAAGGCGACCCGTATCTGGTGCTCTATCCGGTGGCTTTTGCTAACCGCACTTTGCTGGATCGCTATCTGGCGGCGATGCAACAAGTGGTTGATCGCCATGACATCCTGCGTACATCTTTTCTTTGGGAAGGATTGTCAGGGTCGGCGCAGGTGGTTTGGCGTCAGGCGACCTTGCCGGTGACGGAACTGACGCTGGACCCGGCTGACGGCCCGGTCATTGACCAGTTAACCCGGCGTTTTGATCCGGATCACTATCGTCTTGATCTGAATCAGGCCCCGTTGTTGCATTTTGTTATCGCGCAGGAAACCGATGGACGCTGGTTTTTACTGGAGTTGCAGCATCACTTGATCGGCGACCATGAAACAATGGAAGTGATGCACCGTGAAGTGCAAGCGTATTTTACCGGGCAGGGGGAGAGCCTGTCTGCGCCGGTTCCTTTCCGCAATCTGGTAGCGGAGGCCCGGCTGGGGGTAAGTCAGGCCGCGCATACCCATTTCTTTACCGACATGCTGGCGGCGGTGGAGGAGCCGACGCTACCGTTCGGGCTGACGGATGTGCATCGTGATGGATCTCAGAAGACGGAATCCTACCGGATGCTGACCGCCGGGTTGAATGACCGTCTGCGCAGTCAGGCCCGGCGTTTGGGCGTCAGTCTAGCGGCGTTGTGTCATCTGGCCTGGGCGCAGGTGTTGTCGCGTACCAGCGGGCAGGAGAAAGTGGTATTCGGTACTGTGCTGTTTGGGCGTATGGCGGCAGGTGAAGGTGCCGGCAATGGCATGGGGTTGTTTATCAATACCTTGCCGTTGCGGCTGGATATGGATGATACCCCGGTACGGGACAGTGTGCGGGCGGTGCATCTGCGACTGGCCGGGTTGCTGGCCCATGAACATGCGTCACTGGCGCTGGCCCAGCGGTGCAGTGGGGTCGTCAGCGGTACGCCCCTCTTTAGTGCCTTGTTGAACTATCGACATAATGTTCAACCGGATCCGCTGGATGAAACGATGGCCGGGATTGAATTCCTGGGTGAACAGGAACGGACTAACTATCCGTTTGTGCTGTCGGTAGAGGACGGAGCTACTACTCTGGGGTTGACGGCTCAGGTAGTGCAACCGTTTGATCCGGAAAGCCTGTGCAGTTATATGCAACAGGCGCTGGAAAGTTTGGTGGAAGCCTTGGAGCAATCCCCGGACATGCCCGTTCGGGCATTGGAAATCTTGCCGGAAGCGGAACGTGCCTTGTTGTTAAAGACCTGGAACGCCACGGAAACCGCGTATCCTGACCATTTATGTGTTCATCAGTTATTTGAGCTGCAAGTGGAGAAGACCCCGAAGGCGACGGCGCTGATAGCGGGAGATAGAACCCTGAGCTATACGGAACTGAATGCTCGGGCTAACTGGCTGGCCCATCAACTGATT
Organism: Photorhabdus tasmaniensis; assembly: GCF_011189505.1. Lineage (GTDB taxonomy): Bacteria > Pseudomonadota > Gammaproteobacteria > Enterobacterales > Enterobacteriaceae > Photorhabdus > Photorhabdus tasmaniensis. Next base: position 5,468 of record NZ_PUJU01000078.1, on the reverse strand, counting down.
GAACAGGGAATTCGCCCGGATGATCATGTTGCGATTCTGTTGGAGCGATCGATAGAACTGGTGGTGGCTCAGTTGGCTATTCTCAAAGTGGGGGCTGTTTACGTACCGATAGATCCCAGTGTACCGGATGAGCGGAAAAACTGGCTGATAAGCGATTGTTCAGCCAGGTTACTGCTCACTGATACACGGACTGATATTTCGGCTAATCTGGCTGTTCCGCTGTTGCGCTTCTCGGATGAGACAGATCCGGGCAGCGAGGAAGATCGCCTTAACCCTGATTTACCGCGTTCCAGCGATGGATTAGCGTATATCATGTATACCTCCGGTTCGACCGGTACACCAAAAGGGGTTTTAGTGCCGCATCGTGCGATAGTTCGGTTGGTTATCAATAATGGCTATGCCGAAATTGAACCGGATGATCGGGTGGCTTTTACGGCTAACCCGGCGTTTGATGCCAGCACGTTTGAAGTCTGGGCACCGTTGCTCAACGGCGGTGCGCTGGTGGTTATCGACCATGCCACGTTGCTGACACCACAAGAGTTGGTACCGGCTTTCCAGGCTCATCGCATCACGGTGCTGTGGCTGACTATCGGGCTGTTTAACCGGCTGGCGGCAGAGTTATCCCCGGTTCTTCCACAGATTAAGATCCTGATTTTCGGGGGAGATATCCCTGATTTACATGTAATTGCCCAGGTTCTGGATAATCGTCCGCCACAACAATTATTGCAGGCCTATGGTCCTAGTGAGGGAACCACCTTTACCACGATATACCCTATCGTGGCGTTAGCACAGGGTGTAACCCGCATTCCTATTGGTCGGCCAATCGCGAATACCCGTGTTTATCTGCTGGATGCCTATGAGCAGCCGGTACCGCCAGGGGTGATCGGTGAAATTTATGTCGGCGGAGATGGAGTTGCTCAGGGTTATTTCAATCGCCCTGAGTTAACCGCCGAACGTTTCTTGGTTGATCCATTCAGTGATAACCCGAATGCGCGTATGTACCGCACCGGGGATTTGGCCCGTTATCTACCGGACGGTAATCTGGAATTCCTGAGCCGTAATGATCAGCAAGTTAAAATCCGGGGCTTCCGCATTGAACCGGGTGAAATTGAGACGCATCTGGCAGAGCATCCAGCGGTGCATGAAGCTGCTGTGCTGGCTCGGGGGGAAGGTCCGGATAAACGGCTGGTGGCCTATGTGGTGGCGCCAGCGGATGACGGGTTGGTGAACAGCCTGCGTGCCCACCTGAGTGCCATTTTACCTGACTATATGGTGCCGTCAGCTTTTGTGCGTCTGGATGCATTTCCATTGACTCCTAACGGTAAATTGGATCGCCGGGCATTGCCGGCACCGGACAATGAAGCCTTTGCTTATCAAGTTTACGCCGTGCCTCAAGGCGAAACGGAAATGGCCCTGGCGGCGATTTGGCGTGAATTACTGGGAATTGAACAGGTTAGCCGGCATGACAGTTTCTTCGCCTTGGGTGGTCATTCGCTGCTCGCGATACGGATGGTTGAACGCTTGCGTCATCTGGGATTGACACTGACGGCGCGTGATCTGTTCCAGTTTCCGGTGCTGTTTGAACTGGCCCGGTCACTGGGACAGCACCAGGCTGTGACAGTGCCGCCTAACGCCATCACCCCGGCAGCCACGGCACTGACGCCGGCGATGTTGCCGCTGATTGATCTGACTCAGGCTGAGATTGACAGCATCATTGAACAGGTGCCGGGCGGAACAGCCAATATTCAGGATATCTATGCCCTGTCGCCGTTGCAGGACGGTATCTTATTCCACCACCTGCTGGCAAACGAAGGGGATCCGTATCTGTTGACGGGTCAGATGGCCTTTGCTGACCGGTCTCTGTTAGATCGTTATCTGACCGCCGTTCAACGAGTGGTTGATCGGCACGATATCTTACGTACGGCTTTTATCTGGCAAGGATTGTCAGTGCCGGCGCAGGTGGTTTGGCGTCAGGCCCAATTGTCGGTGACTGAGTTGACACTGAACCCGGTTGACGGTCCGGTGAGTGACCAGTTAACTCGGCGCTTTGATCCGCGTTATCATCGTCTCGACCTGAGCGAAGCGCCGTTATTGCGCTTTATGGTGGCGCAGGAGACCGATGGTCGCTGGATTGTTCTGCAATTGCTGCATCACCTGATTGGCGACCATGAAACAATGGAAGTGATGCACCGTGAAGTACAGGCGCTTCTTACTGGTCAGGCGGATAGCCTGCCTGCGCCGGTTCCTTTCCGCAATTTAGTGGCGCAGGCCCGGTTGGGGGTAAGTCAGGAAGCGCATACCCATTTCTTTACCGAGATGCTGGCGGCGGTAGATGAACCGACGCTGCCATTCGGGCTGACAGAGGTGCACCGCGACGGCTCACAGGTGACGGAATCCCACCGGATGTTAGTGCCTGAGTTGAATGATCGTCTGCGCAGTCAGGCCCGGCGTTTGGGGGTCAGTCTGGCGGCGTTGTGTCATCTGGCCTGGGCACAGGTGTTGTCGCGTACCAGCGGGCAGGAGAAAGTGGTATTCGGCACGGTGTTGTTTGGGCGGATGCAGGCAGGGGACAGCGCTGACAATGGTATGGGGCTGTTTATTAATACCTTGCCATTACAGCTGGATATCGATGATACGCCGGTACGGGACAGCGTGCAGGCTGCCCATACCCGACTGGCTGGATTATTAGCGCATGAACATGCGTCACTGGCGCTGGCCCAGCGGTGCAGTGGGATTGCCAGCGGTACGCCCCTCTTCAGCGCCCTGTTGAACTATCGACATAATGTTCAACCGGATCCGCTGGATGAAACGATGGACGGGATTGAATTTCTGAATGAACAGGAGCGGACCAACTATCCGTTTGTGCTGTCGGTGGAGGATTTTTCTGAATCCCTGGGGCTGACGGCTCAGGTTGTGCAACCGTTTGATCCGGAAAGGATATGCGGTTATATGCAGCAGGCGCTGGAAAGTCTAGTGGCGGCGCTTGAGCAAGTTCCGGAAATGCCCGTTCGGGCATTGGAAATCTTGCCGGAAGCGGAACGTACGTTGTTGTTAAAAACCTGGAACGCCACGGAAACTGTGTATCCTGATGTGTTGTGTATCCATCAGTTGTTTGAACAGCAGGTGGAGAAAGCCCCGGAAGCGACGGCACTGATAGCGGGAGAGAAGACTCTGAGCTATACGGAACTGAATGCCCGTGCTAACCGGTTGGCTCGTCAGTTGATTGAACAAGAGGTTTGCCCCGGTGACCATGTTGCGCTCTTGTTAGAGCGATCGATGGAGCTGGTGGTGGCTCAATTGGCTATCCTTAAAGCTGGCGGCGTTTACGTGCCGATTGATCCCAGTGTGCCGGATGAACGGAAAAACTGGCTGATAAGCGATTGTTCAGCCAAATTGCTGCTCACCGATACACGGACGGATATTCCCGCTAACCTGACTGTTCCGTTGTTTCGTCTCTTTGGTGAGACAGACACGGGCAGCGGGGAAGATTGCCTCAACCTTGGTTTACCGCGCTCCAGCGCCGGGTCAGCGTATATTATGTATACCTCCGGTTCTACCGGTACACCTAAAGGGGTTCTGGTGCCTCATCGTGCGGTGGTCCGGCTGGTCATCAATAATGGCTATGCTGAAATTGGACCGGATGATCGGGTGGCCTTTGCCGCTAATCCGGCTTTCGATGCCAGCACGTTTGAAGTCTGGGCACCGTTGCTTAATGGCGGCGCGTTAGTGGTGGTCGATCGTGTCACGTTGCTGACACCGCTGGAGTTTGTACACGTTCTACAGGTTCAGCGAATGACTGTGCTGTGGCTGAGTGTCGGACTGTTTAACCAGCTGGCGGCGGAGCTGTCTCCGGTTCTTCCGCAAATAAAGCTCCTGATTGTCGGGGGAGATGCTCTTGATCCCCATGTTATTGGGCAGGTACTGAGCACGAATCCGCCACAACAGTTATTGAATGGCTATGGGCCGAGTGAAAGCACTACCTTTACCACGACATACCGTATCACTGCATTAGCACAGGGAGCAATCCGCATCCCTATTGGTCGGCCGGTAGCCAACACGCGGGTTTATTTGCTGGATGCGTATGGTCGGCCGGTGCCGTTGGGGGTGGCCGGAGAGATTTATGTTGGGGGCGATGGAGTTGCTTGTGGTTATCTTAATCGTGCTGAATTGACCGCCGAATGTTTCTTGGTTGATCCGTTCAGTGATAACCCGGATGCACGCATGTACCGCACCGGGGACTTGGCGCGTTATTTGCCAGACGGCAATCTGGAGTTTCTGGGCCGTAACGATCAACAGGTTAAAATCCGCGGCTTCCGGATTGAACTGGGTGAAATTGAGGCCCGGTTGGCAGAACACCCGGCGGTGCGTGAGGTTGCAGTGTTGGCATTGGGTGAAGGGGCGGATAAACGGTTGGTTGCTTATGTGGTGGCAACAGCGGATGAGGCGCTGATGAACAACCTGCGTGCCCACCTGAGTGCAACTTTACCTGATTATATGGTGCCGTCGGCCTTTGTGCGTCTGGAGGCGTTTCCATTGACCCCGAACGGTAAGCTGGATCGTCATGCGTTACCGGCACCGGATGGTGAAGCGGTTGCCCGTCAGGTTTACGCGGCACCGCAAGGCGAAACGGAAATTGCCCTGTCGGTTATTTGGCGTGAATTACTGGGGGTTGAACAGGTCAGCCGGCATGACAGCTTCTTTGCTCTGGGCGGCCATTCACTGCTCGCGGTACGCATGATTGAACGCTTGCGTCACCAGGGGTTGACGCTGACGGCGCGTGATTTGTTCCAGTCGCCGGTGTTGTCGGCACTGGCCCAAACGTTGGGACGACATCGTGCGGTGATGGTACCGGCTAATGTGATTACACCAGAAACGACGAAACTCATACCTGCTATGTTGCCGTTGATTGATCTGACTCAGCCTGAGATTGACAGCATCATTGAACAGGTACCGGGTGGGGTGGCTAATCTTCAGGATATCTATGCCCTGTCGCCATTGCAGGATGGTATTTTGTTTCACCACTTACTGGCAAACGAAGGGGATCCCTATTTGTTAGTCAGCCAGATGGCTTTTGCTGACCGGCTGCTGTTGGACCGTTATTTGGCCGCAGTACAACAGATGGTTGATCGGCACGATATTCTGCGTACCGCCTTTATCTGGCAAGGATTGTCCGTGCCAGCGCAGGTGGTCTGGCGTCAGGCACCATTGTCGGTCACTGAATTGACGTTGGACCCGGCTGATGGGCCGGTTGGCGATCAACTGGTGCAACGTTTTGATCCCCGTCATTATCGTATTGATTTGGGGCAGGCACCGCTGCTGCGTTTTGTCGTGGCTCAGGAGGCCGATGGCCGCTGGTTACTACTGGAATTGCTGCATCACCTGATTGGTGACCATACCACGCTGGATGTGATGAATCGCGAAGTACAAGCGTATCTTACCGGTCAGGAAGACGGCCTGCCTACGCCGGT
>NZ_PUJU01000077.1 GCF_011189505.1 Photorhabdus tasmaniensis | reverse complement strand
AAGGCATCTTTGAAGAAGTTGTGACATACTTTACGTGCAGGCATAGCAGTGACCTTATTGACTTGGTGGAACAATCAGTAGATCACACAACGCTATGCCTGTCTATTTTCTGGGGATTCCTCAGCCCTTTGGGGGCTTCCCTGTTAAAATGCTTGACCTGCGGGCCTGGCCGGCCCGCACCCGGCCAACCCGGTTCGGGCAGGAAAAGCGGGGGGAAACCCGGTTATGACCTCGGGGAAAAAGTGAGCTAAAATCGGCAAAGTGCCCGTCGGGGCAAGTTGGTATGTTCTTTAACAGGGTGGGAAAACGCGGCGGAGAAAAAGGCTGTTAAATCAGGGGGAAAAGTCTGTTAAACCGTATGATGGCGTCGGGATAGTCCCTAAGATCCCATAAAGAAGTCCGCCACCAGCTCTCCTTCCCGGCCGCTAGACTGGATAATATGTGTCATCAAATCAGCTGGTTTTTCACAGGGATGTTTACCTGGGTAATACTGAACAGGTGGAAAAGACCAGACATCAGTATAAGGCACATCTGCCGTCACCAAGAACGGACGACACAGCAGCCCATATTCCAGACTCAATTCCTCATATTGGCGTGACAGAGTAAGATGAGATTCTACTAACTCATGATACGGCCTGTTTAATTCTCCATTCTGGTGTTTTTCTCTGGCTATTCGAGCGAACAATACCCGCAGTTTTTGGTAATCCACTTCATTGGGTAATTGCCACTGGCTATCACTGAACCAGTGACTGGCCATCTGTTTCACCGTGGCAACGTGAATTTCTTTTGCTGTGACACCCAACGCCTTTCGTTCATCGCGAAAGTAGTCCACAAGCGGTTTAAAGACATATTGCTTAAGTTCGCGGCATTTGAGGAAATACCCATCACCTTTAGGTTGATAAGGCCTCTGATAATGTTCAGCAAATATAATCCGTTCAGTGGACGGGAAATAAGACCTTAAACTTTCTTTATTCTGCCTGCGCCACGGACCAGAAGGTTTTGCCCAGATAATGTGGTTAAGCACATTGAACCGTTCACGAACAAGGATTTCCGTATTAGACGCCAGACGCGAACCACAAAACATATACAAACTGCCGTTGGGTTTCAGAACACGCCAGAATTCAGTCAGTACTTCATCTAGCCACGCAAGATAAGCCGTTACATCCTCCCATTGTCTGTCCCAACCACACTCTTTTACCCGAAAATAGGGAGGATCGGTGGCGATTAAGTCTATGCAGTTGTCTGGTAACGTTTTGATAAATCGTAGAGAGTCGTCATTAATTAATGTGATACCACTTAAATTCACAATATTTTCCATAAATCGATACTGGCTTACTCTCTGGTCAGCACAGAACAGGCGAATGGCTGGTGTTGTCAGCTCCACCAGCCGTCCATTTTACCGCTTAAGAAGTTACCCCATCAGAGGCAACGCTTGAAAAAGGTGTCATTGTCCCGGCTTTCCATCAAGCCAGCCAAACAAAATTGAGTTAAAAGTAATTGGCAACGCGGCGTTGATAGCCCAGTCAGAGTTGAAACATCAGGAATAGAAACCCAATCATACATTGGTACGGTTTCTAAAACACATGAGGCTGTTGTTGTCATATCTTCATGTTTTAGCATGATAATTTAAACCTTTGGTCAGTTATTGTGCATAGACACACATGTAACTCCGACCGATGACAACAGCAAGTCTTATCTGAATTTCAGGCAACAAAAAACCCCGCACAGGGCGAGGCTATAAGTCACGAATACTACTATCGCAATGTATACTGAAAATGGTAGCTCATAAGTTCAAAGATGTCAACACGTTAGTGACAAAAGTTTTGATTTTCTTTCCTGTTCCCGTCTTATAAAGGCATCTTGCAATGGTTGATAAATCAAATATTCCGTTGCTCTTAATATTTCCTCAACCTTACGCCGACAAGTTGACATTGATGGCTTTCGCTTACGCAACATACCATTTCTGCGGATCATAATTCTTGGCTGAACCGTTGCATGATAATGTTTGGCAATTGCTCTATCAGATACACAATAAACATATCGACTAAGCAACATCCCAAATGCAACCCGATCAATATGGTAAATATTGGTCTACTACCCTAGCGATTAACATTCCGTCATCATCATTGCATATCGGACGTTCTGGATAACTTCTCAGTTCTACCGTCGCCATAAGCTCAGCAATCATACTGCTCTGACGTTTATCAAGCCTACCAGAATACACCCATGCACCGAACTTGGATAACCAGTCCTGCAACCAAATTTCTTGTGCCTGAGTCAATTGCAGCCCATCCGTTGAAAATATCACACCCGACATAACCGTACCTTTTCAACTTCCCTTTTAACTTGGGGCAATAGTTCCGTTGCCATACCGTGGATTGCTTGCCATGTCTTCGGTGCCACATGAAAGCTCTTGGGATAAAACGCTTGATGATAGCGAGGATATAACAGCAGAATGGAGAAGTGAGCAGCCCTTTGGGCCATATCCTGTACCACTCTCACATGATGAATTTTCGCAAGTGTTACCCCCAACCCCATATTCCGACAACAGATACATCCCAGTAATGTCACATCAGAAAGCCATTGTTTTTCACTTTTAGCCATTGGTTCTGCCTCTCATTACATAAAATCGGACAACTGAGAAGCAGCATGTTCAGCGGCATTTCGGTTCGGGAAATTACGATACAAAATAAAGTTCCAAAGCACGTTTAATGTATCTTTATAAAGTTCCTGAAATTCCAGCTCTTCCATTTTGGCAAAGCTGACTGAACGAGGTTCACGGTACAGACTGCCGTTGGGCATTTCGTAAATGTCATAGTGCCCTGATTCCACTGTTACCCAGCACCGAAAGGCATCAAAGGATTTGGTAGCAGTAATATTCTGGGCTCGGTTTTTAGATATGCCAGCAAGATATTCATCCGCAGCGGATTGTAAGACATCTTCACTGCCCGCGAAGTGTGCAAGAAATTGTACGTAGCCACGCATAAGCGCTTTCTCTTCCGGGGAAATGGTACCCCCAGCAGGTTCCCAGTATTCATAGCCGAGATTCAGAAGGGCAAAATATTTACGATGGAAACGCGGGTTACGTGCTTTCTTAAAATCCGCATAGAGCACATCGCCCCACTTCACTTTGGAGTGCAGGTATTCCCTAGCTGCAGGAGTCGCAGGTCTCAGGATGTCATTCGAGATTTTGATAAAACTATGCTGCGTCATTACTTATCCTCAAAGTTATGACACAGCAGCTTTTGTTTAGGTTATCAGATGTTCAGGCCGATACGAACAGAATAACAGGTGTTAGTATTAATTCCCAATTTTACTTTCTATTAAATAAATTAACGACGTTTGTATCTTGTTGTGTAGTAGATATATTAATACTATTCTTCAATTGTATTCTGGATTGGAAATCAAGTACCTGTGATTCTGACAAGAATCCCTTAGGAACTGAACATAAATCCTCTAAATCTCCTTTTGGGAAACCAAATTCCTCAAGAAGTGTTTTTTTATTAAAAGTTCCAGAATCCAATAATAGATTCAAGCACCTAGGTAACAAACGAACCGACTCTGGTTTTCTAAGATCATCAAGCGGCTCTCCTTTTCGCCAACCTCTAGCAGAAATATTTTTATATAACCTCTGATATTCCAGAGAAGATATTAATTCTAAATTTCTCGCTCTAAGGATCATAGATTGCGCAGACATCCCCCAGCGATTTTTTAGAGATATGAAATTCTGTAATGTAGGATATGGAGGAAGCTCTACAGAAAATGACTCTTCCGGCAGCATGAAACTCGACGCAAACTTATGTGCTTGCTCTTCTATTGGATTAAAATTGATATTATCAAATCTATTTATATATCGATGTAAGACTATATGACCTAATTCATGAGCAGCATCAAATCGACTACGATAATAGTTATCTTTATCACTAGCTAAAACCACATATGGTCTATTTTCTAAATCATTCCATTGAGAATAGCCATCCATTACAGAACTACCTTGTTCAAATCTGGAACAGACTATCCCCGCATTCTCCATTACCAGTAATAGATCATCTATCGGTGCAATACCTAATTCCCAAGCTTTCCTACACTCAAAAGCCATTCTTTCAATCAATTGATCATCTATCGCTCTGTAATCCTTTACGTTAAGATGAGGAATGTTAACCTCTGGATAATCAAGATATTCTTGCATCTTACATGATAACTCTTGAAACCACCCCATGTATCGCTCTGAGGCGATACATAAGTCTTTTGCCGTGGTTGAAAGTGTTCGGAAGAATACTGGTTTTTTTTCGTACTTAACAATAGGCTTTGTGAACCAACTTACCGGGCAATTAAGAATCTGACTTAAGCTATGCAATACTTCTGCATCGGGGGAATGATTACCGTTTTCCCACTTGGTAATAGTTGATGGTGAACGATCCACTAACCTACCAAGGTTAATTTTCGATAATCCCCTCGCTTCTCTTATCTGTGTCAACCTTTCAGATTGGAAACCAGAAATTCCCACTCTCATAATGTCTCACCTATTCTATGTTTTCCTGATCCTTCAGGCGCTTCTTGAGCTTAGGTAAAACCATATCAGGAATGACTATCTTCTTCTCTCCAGTATAGAGGGCTAAAAGCTCTGTTACAGATTTATTATAGTGAAAACCTTTCATATTGGTAAAAGGAACCACAATCCTTAAATCCATCATGCTGGCCTGAGATTCATGATATGGTGGATTAATATTTATTAACAACACACCTAACGTATCAATGTCATTATGATGTTTACTATCTTCTTCTCTAAAAAGATCTGGAGTATAGCCTTCAAATTTTTCATTCAATTGGGCTATCAATGAACGATGTTTAGCACCTCTTATATGGCGCTCATCGTGATTTAACCCAATACGACTAATTTAACACCTTCTGAATCGATAATAATGTAATGCTCCCCTTTCGGGGATGTATCAGCATCGTAACAAAGATAACCAGAGCGACTTGCGGCCTCCCTCAATGCTGAATTAAGGCCATAGTGCCTAGCCTGAGGCCTAAATCTACGTTGCTCCGGTTCACCAAGTTTTAATATATTGCCTACAGTTACTTCCTGTGCTGCAGCATACTTAGCATATAATGCATCTTGTACGTTAAGCCAAAAATCACGCCTGAAAGCGTTTATTATCAAATCGGTAATATCACTTTGTGTGTCGTTAATGCTCATTTAGATACCCTGATTGCGTTAAGCAGATTTTATGGTATTTTTTTTTCGTTTTGAACGCAAGCAATATACTTAATATGTAATTTGTACGTTACAAATACAACTTCAACTCTTATACCATCCCAGTGTGTTCCAGCAGGCCGCTTCACTAGAAAAACAATATTCAGCTACAGAAAGGCTTTCCCCCACACTTTTCACTTTGCTGTTTCTGCAACTGAACTACCTACTTTTTTCATCAATGATCATCCATCCTAATCAGCATAGAGAGGTATTCATTGACTTTGTAAGATTCCCTACCCGGCCTTCGAAGAGTACAATTGCGCTTCAGCATCTCCAGCTCTTAGTTATCCACCAGCAATTCTATTTTGGTAAAGCCAGCATCCTGCCGGCGTTTACGTTGAATCGACTAGCTTTTAAGTCTAAATTTGTAAGATAGCGATGCTTTCGGAACTGCACCCAAAACGGGATAATTCATAACTACCCAAATTATCTAATAAAATCAGTTTACTGTTTATGGTCATATTGGTCTGCCTCTTTTGGCCTTTAGTTAAAATGCCTTGTCTGCATATCGGTGCTCTTTTTGTTTAGCCTGTTGCTGTGTACGACATATTTCAGCAGCAACAATTTGATCAGTTGGTAAGTAATGCCCATTTTTAAATTCCTGAAATATCGTTCCGGTTTCACCGTGACGATTTTTATCCAAAATAATCTCAGCATAATTTCTGGCTGGACTTTGTGGGTTATAAACAACATCACGATAAGTAAAAATAATTCGATCTGCATCTTGCTCTAGGCTACCTGAGTCTCGCAAATCCGCTGCAACAGGGCAACGCTGATGTATAGGCCGTTTATCAACGTCTCTTGATAACTGACTCAATGCTGTAACAGGTGTATGTAATCGCTTAGCTAGTCCCTTGAGAGCCCTGGATATTTGAGCGATAGCAAGGTCATTACGCTCGGCTTTGGGCCTTTTTATCAACCCAAGATAATCAACAAAAATACCTTTCAGATTCGGGAGCCTGCGCTTATGCGTTTCACTGATAGCACATATCTGTTCAGTGCTTAATTCACTAGCATCAAGAATATGAATATCGCGATCTATTAACTCGCTTATTGCGTTAGATATACGGACCCAATCTTCATCATAAAATTCACCACGTCTCAATTTCGAAACTGACAACTGGGCAGAACCAGCAACTATACGTTCTGTAATTTGTTGTGCTGCCATTTCCATTGAAAACAGCAATACCGCCCCTCCATTCCTAGTCATACCCTCAATCATGCAAAGTGCCAGTTCTGTTTTGCCCATGCCGGGACGACCACCGATGAGAATTAAATCAGTTGGGTTAAATCCCCCCGTCAACGAGTCAAATGGCTCAATACCGGTCATAATCATACCGAGACTATCCTCACCTAAGTTACGCCTCTCCAGTATGTCAATGTACCCTTCAATCAATGTTTTGATGTGCACGGGAACCAGGTTGCCAGTATCTCGTATTAGCTCCCCCATAGTGGACATAAAGCCCGTTATGACATGTTGTGCTTGAGTATGATTTTTAGTTTCCAGTAACGCCTGTTGGCCAGCGTTGATCACTGCTGTAACCCGACGAACATACCAATATTCACTAACTTTATTGGCATAGCCTTTCAGGTTTGCATTCCAAACAGGGCTCTTACTCAACTCAAGGATATTAGCTAATGTATTACCATCTCCACTCATAGCCTCAGCGATGAATATCGGATCAATCAGGGAACTACTGAACGCTTGTTTTTTGATTTCAACGTAGACACGACGCAAAAAACTTGAACTAAACGCCTCTTCTGGCAACGTTGCAAAAACATCATAAGCATCCTGCGTTGCACCACCTGACAACAATCCGCTTATAACCGCAGACTCTAGATTGAGCTCATTCATACTACTGTCCCCTCCGGTAACTATCTCAGTCAAAAGCCAACACTACCCCACCCTGTAACACACGATCTAATACTCAGTCCCCTAAAAACACTGGCAGGTCATTCATTGGCAAATTACTGATCAGGATCGTTGGTAATAAATCTTCATATCGGTTATTAATCACCTCAAACAAGATATTTCGCTCTGATACAGTGCCGTATTGAACGCCAATCTCATCAATGATCAGCAAATCCAACTCACTGTAAAACCTCAGTGTCTCGAACTCGTTGGTGTCAGCATCATTACTCCATGAACGACGAAATGCCCTGATAATACGTGATGCGGTTGTAATAAACGCACTGATACCGTTCTGAGTGACTATTTCACGGCATGTCGAACAGCCAGATGAGTTTTCCCGGTACCAATACGGCCACACATGATGATCCCCTCACCCGCAACTTTGCGTTCTTTCCAAGTCTGAACATAACTTTGGCAGATCTTCAGATTATGTTGAGCAGCTTTGTTTATAGGCTAATAATTTTCAAAGCTGGCATGTTCAAAACGTGGGGCAATGTTGATACTGTCAAGTAAGCTATTAGAGTTCATTTCTCCCCCTAATCAATATTTTCTGACCAATAAGAATCCTGTGGTTCGTAGGTTATACCCTTATAACCTGTATGAGTATTTTGAGTAAATTTAGGTTTGATGTTTTGAGACTTTTCAGGAAACAGCCCTTGCCACCCATTCGCAATTGACGTGCAAATCACTGAATCAGGATTCGTGCAATCTGCTAGTTTTTTCCCTTGCTGCTTACACATGGTTTCTGTCAGCGGCTTTTTAATTTCTAGCCGAAAAGTGACCCAATCAGCCCATACTTCATCGCTAACGTTTTTAGGCTTTGCCGTGATGGGATCGAATTTTAATTTCTCCCGTTTCCCCTTACGGGGGATAAGGGGGGTTTTAGGTTCCGTGACTGGTTCAAAAGGGTGACTGGTTCTGGGTGCATCTCCTGCACCACTAACCCCCGCAGAATTTGCACCACTGGGTGCAAGAGATGCACCATATGGTGCAACATTTTCACTATAGCCATGACTGGATTTATCCAGATTCAGGAAATAGACATTTGATTGATTCAGTCCATTTTGTGTCTTCCGTTCTGCAACACAGACAATGCCATCTTTTACCAATTGCTTGATGTGATTTTGAACAGAACGTTCTGATATTTCGCATTGTTCAGCAATGTAAGCAACTGACGGCCAGCACTCTCCCTGGTCATTAGCGTTATCAGCCAACTTAATCAGTACCAATTTACGGAGTGGATTACCAACTTTGATACTCATAGCTTTTACCATCAATGACATACTCATAATCAAGCTCCAAGTATTTTAGCAATCTGACGGCAAACTGACTTACACCGTTCAAGGGTAAGAGACTCCTCCAGCAATTTGGCCTTTTGCCGTTCATACTGTTTCCAGACATTTAACGCAACTTCTCTGTACCCTTCATAAATTTCTGGGATTTGTTCTATAGTTACAAACTCACCACCCAGGTGAAACTTATTACAATAGGTGATCTTTTCTATGGTTCTAAGCATTGGTCTTGCCTCTTTTAAACGTTTGTCAAAGCATTCAGTGCTGATATCGCAACGGTTATTTGTTGTGATACGTCACTATCTCCTAAACCTCCCAATAGGATTGCAATTATCACCGCCGTAAATTCACGAATCGCAACAGATATCAAATAATTAGTTGTTTCACCGTTAACTCTGGCTTTGCGTTCAAGTGGAAGGGCTGATTGGATAGCGGGTAACAACTCTGATACTTTTCTCCGTGCAGCCCTTGAATCACTGCGCAACCACCTGAAAATTTGCTGCCTATTGTTATTGATAGCTTTCCAATTAGCATTCCCATTTATTTCAATGGGATGCAACTTGGCTGATACCGCTCTTTCACAAAGCAAGAAGTACATTCGGCTTATTTCTATTGCTACATACTCCTGCCCCTTCTCTGCCGCCCACGCCTCAACTTCGGCTTTCAGGGCGTTGATGTTTTGTTCCACTGTTTACGTCTCCTGTCGCAATATTGATTATTGAGAATCAGTTTTTATACTGACTGCTCAGTTAGCATTTATTTCAGGCCATATTTTCTGCCAGTCATGGGGACGAAGATCTTGTCTTGTCACTTTTCCATTGGTTGCATTTTCTATATCAAAACATCTGGCGGGAGGAACTGGAGCATAACCATGTGCCATTTGCGATAAATAGGAACTGGATACCCCAAGCTTCTCAGCAAGAAGTTTGGCTTCACCTCGCTTTAAATTAGAAATGTAATCATTTAGTTTCATAACTACCCCTTTTAGAAATACAGAAAGTTTAATAAATACTAAACATTTATCAAGTATTTGCTTATTTAGTGAATACTAATCACAATTTAACTGGTAGGAAAAATATTGAAATCCCTAGATATATAGGTTCTTATAAATAAAATGAGCATGAAGAACATCAGGCAACAACGCCTAAGAGATTGGTTTTCCGATAAAATTCTTCCTGAAAAAGAGAAGAGTTATTTGTCACAGCTTATGAATGGTAAAGCATCTTTCGGCGAAAAAGCCGCGAGACGTTTAGAACAAGACTATCGAATGCCAGATGGTTATTTAGACGCCGATACAAACACCCACCAATTAGGAAGCCCACTACAAGTAACATTGACTCCTAAGCAAAAAGTTCTTCTAGAGCTATTCGACGAACTGCCAGATAGTGATGCCGATGATCTGATAAAAAATCTTGAAGATAAAAAACGGCATTATGATAATTTACTAGAAGAATTATTACATAAAAAGAGGCAAAAGAAAGCATAGAAAAAAGTCGCCACTCGACTTTTTTCTTATTTATCAACAAGATTTTTATCTTACCCTGAACCCTACGGAATAAACCGTTAACCTCAATCACCCAATCCAAAAATTAATTAACCTTTAGCCAACACCCAAAAACTATCATGCTATATGCATAGAGAATCTCTAAAACTATCTTGGCCATCCTATTTTACAGTGCTATCACCAAGGGAAAATTCATTCAGTTCACACCTTGAAATAGATATAAAAATTAAAATAAATCAAATGGTTAAACTTAACACTTTGATAAGCCCTTCTTATTGTTTAATTTTTACTTTGCTTTTTGTTTATTGATTACCAAACTCAATTTCAACAGCAAACAGGCAGGACGCCCACGTAGTAGTCGCTACCGACATACGAAGAGGTAGATGATTTGCTAATCAGTAACTCGGCACAGCAGCCGTTTAGGTTAAGTGTTCAAAACCGAATTTACAGTTTCAATTGTTATGAGGGAGGAGAAGAGCAAGGTTCAATGTGACCTGTCATGATTACCACATATAACAACTGTATTTACCAGAAAGTGGAACAGGAAAGATCAACCAACACCAGGATTCCCCAGCCTGCGGTGGGAATGGTACAAAAAACACTGGCAGTTGATGCGTTACGGTTCTTCTTACCGGGTTTCTTAGAAACTGCGTGAATCAACGGACGGCGGGGAAAGACCCGCACATTAACCAATCGAACAACAGTTCTTATGTGTAATGATATGCAGAATATCAAATTAGGCCAATTCATCGGTCTGTTTGAAACATTTATTAAAACTATAACCTCTGAATGGTATTTATCGTTGATAAATCCGTACCAACTAATACCAATATGGGGAAAAACTAAGAATCAACAAATGTAAAAAAAACCACCGAAGTGGCGGGTTCTTTTACCCCGGATCGCCGACCAAAGCTAACCGGGAGTTTCTACTAACGAGGACCAACTCGTTAGTAGAGGCAAGACCAATGATTTCCATCATTGATCGCTAACAATATATCAGGAGCTGCTATGAAAGCACAACAAGAAACAATACAAGTAAAGCTTTATGTTCACGCTATCGAAAATAATATTTCACGAAAAATGAACATCACAGTCTTATCACATGACGCAAGTAAACACGGAAATGCATCGATCTTTGGTACAGTTGTCGCTATTCATGATATAGAAATCCCGTATCCAAATATTAGTCGTCCAGACTTTATAAATTCACAAATTGATACTCTAAAGAAAGAACAAAATAAAGTTCTTTCAGAAGCTCATACTAAAGCCTCTGAACTTGAGAGCCATATTCAATCATTGTTATGCACTGAAGAGAAACCAATGTCTAAATCTGATGAAGAAACTCCTTATTAAGGCTCAGGTGTATTTATGAAAAACATAAATGATATAATTAATTTAATCCTAGATAATGGTTTAATTGCTATTGAGCATAAAAATAATAGTGATACAACAAACGCAACTATGCATATATCTATTACCGGTGGCAAAAGGCGAGTTGAATATTACCCAACGACAGGAATGGTTTATTCAAATGCTGTCAAGGGATTATATCCAAAAGTCAAAATGCCAAAAGCCGGGATTAAGGCAGCAATAAAACTGGCAAAAAAAGCAATTTATTAAAGAGGCAAGACCAATGTTCACATATATCTGTGTCTTTGAGCCGACAAAAAAAGCTCAAAAAAATGGAGCCGTA
The DNA here is from genome assembly GCF_011189505.1 of Photorhabdus tasmaniensis. GTDB lineage: Bacteria > Pseudomonadota > Gammaproteobacteria > Enterobacterales > Enterobacteriaceae > Photorhabdus > Photorhabdus tasmaniensis. Next base: position 1,527 of record NZ_PUJU01000077.1, on the reverse strand, counting down.
CCACTTGCAATTGCACTCGAAGCTAATTCCGAAAATGGCTAAAGCTATGGCCATTGTTTACCTTGGGGAAGAGTACGCGAACGATATGAGCAACTTCAACACATCAAAACCGATTATTTGTAAAGATATACAAGGCTTCCCTCGCCCACCAATTGGTAAATTTGATGAAAAATTTGCTACTGAATATGAGTTCAACGGCACCACATGGCAGGCTAGAACGCTCGAACCAACGAAAAACCCATCTATTACTACACGTGATTTTAATCACACTTACGCCACGTTAGATCTGGAAATTGCACTGGCATTACTAGACGGTGACTTTCATTGCTGGGCGATTATGTCACACAGTATGAAAGAGGCTAAGCAACTGATAACAAATAACAATGAAGCATGGCAGCAGTGGTCTACCGCATTTCGTATCAGAACCGACGCTCTGTCCATTCCACGGGAAACGCTTTTCAGAGTCGTACGTGAAGGTAAACACCACCCTGAATTTCTGACCGATGCCGTCGCTATGAAGGAATTCTTAAACTGTACTTTAGGTGATACCGACATACCCGTTGAATTACCAGAAGAGAAACCCAAGGTTTCCAATTATCCAGTGTCAACATCAGAAGCCTCGATAACAGATGTCACTCCAGATGAAGTTGAAACCCAACAGGCAGCACTACAGGTTAAGGAGAAAAAAAGCGAAGCCAAGTCTCTCAAGACCAGAAAAACCAAGCAAACCAAAGAGGACAAAGCAATAGAAGAGACTGCACAAGACAACACTACGGCGGATGATGAAGTCACCTCATTGCCTCCTGTCGCTACCCTGAACGCCAATGATGATAACTTCCAACATCGAACCAATTTGCTGGAGGAAACTATCAAGGCACAAGGCGATGAACAGAAAACTAATCTCCGTATCTGGAAGGCAGTCCAACGTACCGATCCCCACTTTACAAAACCATTGGAGGGAATGGGGTTCAATGGTACAAGCATAAACAGTAACTATATGTTTATGCGGGCAACAGAACTATTCGGACCATTCGGTTATGGATGGGGCTGTAATGTCACAGAAGAAAAGCTGATTAATGGTGCACCCATGTCAGAACCTATCTATGACGACAAAAATAAACAAATTGGGAGCCGATTCTTACGTGATTCTGACGGCACATTAATATATGAACAAAATCACTCTATCAAAATTCTCTTTTGGTATCTGGTTGAATGTGACATTTGTGCTGAAATTGAAAGTTATGGTGCGACACCATACATGTACAGAACCAAATATGGAATTAAAACAGATGGAGAGGCCATCAAGAAATCACTCACCGATGCTATAAAGAAAGCGTTATCGATGCTTGGATTTTCTGCTGATGTATTTATGAGTATGCATGATAACCCTGAATATCTGGCAGGGTGAGAGCGTGAGTGTTCATTGTTTAACCATCGAGCATAATCCTGCTATTAACACCTTGTCCATATAGGCACTATTCATACTGGTCATCTTCCGTTTGCGCCGAATACTGGCTTTTTCACTGG
>NZ_PUJU01000076.1 GCF_011189505.1 Photorhabdus tasmaniensis | reverse complement strand
TTTGCCATTCAACATCCCGGGAAAACCCACCCGGACATTTTTATCCACAAAAACCACCCGCTCCTGCCCAACATGCAGGGCAACCGGCAGCGGGATACGCTCCCACTTCATCAACTCCACGGCCTCAGCGGGCGAAACCATGACCAGTCCAGCGAATAATAATGCGGTCAATGCCAATAACTCGACGAGTACCTGTTTTTTCACTGGAATATCCCCTTTTTCGCCGGTACCGGCGGCGATGCGGCTTCCAGCCGTTGCGGTGTACTGTCATAACAATCCAGTGCCAGACCAAACGGGTTACGCTCTGCATCCCCTTGCCAACGGGTGATTTTAATTGGGTAACGTACCAGTGCCCGTTTGACCGGCTCAGCGTGAAAATATTCATCGGCGACTAAATCTAACCGGATAACCCAGTTATCCCGGTCTTTTACCATCACATTGCTGTCACGAAAGCCCCGTTCCGGAATTTCATATACCACCCGCACGCGATCTTTTAGCTCACCTACTTGTGACCGGTTTTGAACATCCTGTTCCAGCAATGCCTGACAGGAAGGGGTCAAATAAGGAGAAAGCGCGGCTATTTTCGCCGGGTAATCGACTTCCCCGTCTTTCGGCCAGGCATTCAGTTGCTGAAAAATGTAAAAGCCAAAGGCATAGACCTGGGAGACCGGTACTTGCCACCACGGGCGAGTGCTACCACTACGGACATCCGGCGGCGTATGAATGGTTAACTCTCTCGGTGCCATCATCCAGCCACTCAGACTCAGTAACAACAACAAAACCAGCACACCACAGGCCGCGCGTAACGTCAGGATATGCTGGTCCCGGTTTTGAATCGCATGACGAAAACGGCTCATAACCGCCCCATCCTGATCATTACCCGGTGACGGCGGCGCAACGACCAGCGTTGTGATGTGACAATCAGTGACGGATCACCCAGACCATAGCGCCGCTTTTTCACTTCCAGTTGCCGATAGAGGTAATTCTCTGGTTTACCACGCTTCACCCGAGCCAGGTATTTGCCGCCAAAGGCAATCAATAATAATGGCGCAATCAGGGCCACCGTCGGTATCATCACCCAACCCGTTACCGGTGTCAGTAACAAGCCAATGACCGTGCCAGCTATCAGTCCCGTTAATGCCGTCCAGCCCAGTTCTGGGGTGGTAAATCCCCGGAACACCACAGGTTCGGCGTTAAGACGGTCAGGTAAAAAACGAATCGTCTGAACCATACTGACACTTCCCTGGGGTTAAAAGAGAATAGAAGTCGATTTGCCCAGCAGCCAGATAACCGCCACTAACAGCACCACGCCAACCACCACAATCGCGCCAAATTTAGTCCAGGAAGCTCTGTCACTGCGAACTTCAGAAAAAGTATGGATTGCCGCTGTCGCCACATTGATAAACGCAATCGCGGCAACGACCAACCCGCCTATCACGATGCCGTCCTGCAAGTAACCTTTGACGGTATTAAAAATGCCGCCACCACTCCCGCTGGAAGGCGGTTCAACCGTTGGCAATGCCGCTGTCACAGGTTGACAAACCAGATAAGCCAGCACACTGAGTGACACGGCACAGGTATTGATACGGGCAAACAGGCGGAACAGTGACTGACATCCCCGGTTTAACAGATCCATTTCCTTTTCCCTTTTTTCCATTACAGGTTAAAAAAACCGATTAGCTGGCAAACATCCAGACAGCCATCACCAGCAACAACGCCACACGAATGACAAAACGGGTCATCGCCGCTTCACGGACCTTTTCATTGGCCCAGCCCTGCCAGACGTCCACCATTCCCCATGCAGCCCAGAGAAACAGCACCGCTATCAGTAAACCAATACAGAGAAATTGCATCACATGGGGATCGAGATTACCGGAAGCCGCCCTGAATGCATGGCGTTGTACCTCGTTCACCGTATTCGCTCCTGACGATACTGACCGGTCACATCCAACGCAGCCGCAGAAATCCCAGGTTGGGCACGAGAGGGGGTCAAATAGCGGTTAATGCCTTCACGGACAATATTGAGGTCCCGGTTAGCACGGAGATAATCAAAATAAAAACGGTCTGCCTGACCCTCCTGAACAGCCAAAACCCGGGCACGCTCCAAACTAGCCTGCACCTGGTCAAGCTGTTTGAGTGTGGTGGCCAGCTCATCTTTTTCCCCGGCCAGCACAGGCCAACTCATTAGTATCGTCAGGACAAAAAGACTATGGGAAAACAAACGGAAATAAACCATAGCATTACCCTAAATCTGCGTAGATATATACATCAACAGAGTGACGAAAAAGAGTAACGATTACAGTGAATAATTGTTTATCTGATTTTGAAAATTTTGAATATCTGCACTTAGGGTATAAAACTATAAACACCCCATCTGGTTGATAAGATAGAAGGCGATTTTTGATAGAAATGGTCGCGGACCAACTCAAAAATATTTCTCAGATAGCGCATTCAAGACACCGCAGTCAGCTCGGTTTTTTATTGGAAATCGTCGCTGGCCTAATTGCTTATATATTCCAACCTAAAAAACCGAGCTTGAATTTACGAGATTGTGATATCGCTATTTTTAAACGAAACCGAGGTTAATTAAAACAAAGTACCGGATAAAAAAACAACACCTTGTCAATAATCTGAAGAAAGCCCGCTCTGCGGACTTTCTCCCTTAAAGATGGAAAGCTACGCGCTTACCTGTTGGAAGAGTCACATCAAGGCTTAATTCACCGCCTAATGCTTTCACATAGCGCTTAAGTGTTGATAACCTTGGATCATTGTCAGCTTGTTCCATACGAGCAACGGAAGGCTGTTTGACCCCCATAACAGCGGCCAATTCTGTTTGTGAAATTTTTAGCTCATCACGCAGTTGGCTAAGAGCGATCTGGATACTGGCTTCTTCAACCCGTTCCGCGACTCGTGCCTGCATTTCAGGACTTTCTTTAGCCAACAGTTCTCTGTAAGTAGCCATGATTATTTCTCCAGTTTCGCAAGATGTTTACGGTACTCGGAATCAGCCAGCCGGATCATATCCTTATAGAAACGTTTCTCATTTAATCCCGTTTTATCGCCAGCACACAAAATAACTGCGCAGCGGGTAGGATCAAACGCAAAAAACGCTCTGATAGGATTACCAGCATGCTGTACACGCAGCTCCTTCATGTTGGGGAAATCAGAACCACTCAATGTATCAACATATGGTCTGCCAAGTTTTGGGCCGAACTTTTCCAATACCCCCATAGCTTCATAGACTGGCTCCCTTAGAGCATTTTCCTGAGCCAGGAACCACTCATCAAAGCACTCTGTCGTTATGACTTCCCACATATCGACTCCATAGCCTATTTGTTATAATCAAGAATATAACGTATTCACTATAATTTCAACCATAGCGGCACGATTTTATATTCTCTTTTCAACCGAAAAAGCCGAGTTTGAATTTACGGGGTTCTGAACTCGCTCTTCTTAAGCAAAGTTGAGATTAACTAATGTTAGTTTGCATTTTGATGGAGGCACTAGAACAAAAAAAAGTCAAATGTTGAAGGGTGCTGATATGAGACGACATTTCAGCTATTTTATTTATTGCCTGCTGCTTATGTTTATAATGATCTTCCGTTCGCTGTAATACGCTCTTTTTTAGATTTATTATTAGCCTATTTGTTTCACTGTAAGCATAACCTTTCCTAGCTGTATATTCCCCATAAAAGTAACAAGTGTCGTCCTCTGCAAGATAGTAGTGATCTCTACGACTCAATTTATCAATTATTGCAAGACGGTAAGTCACAGATGTTCCCTAATATCCTCATAGTCTTTAACCCTTATAGCCCCTAACGCTTCATATTTTGTCGGCCAGCTAATTGAAGTATTCTTGAAACAAGATTCTAATATAAATAATTTTCTGCCTTGATTCAAAGCCGCTCTAGCTTGCGTCATCGTTCCTGAGGTATCCGATGCCTCAACGATAATAGTCGCTTCAGATAATGCTGACATAGTCACATTGCGCTCAGGAAAAAACCGACGATTACTACGGTAATCTTGCTCAATATAACGTTTAAATGGTACCTGGCTAATTAGCAAATAACTTTCTCTAATTGCCTTTTGGAGCTCACTATTCTGTCTTGGGTAAATATGAGACAACGGAGTACCGATAACCGCTATTGTGTTTCCTCCCAACTCCAACGCAGTCGTATGAGCAACCGTATCGACTCCCTCAGCCAAGCCAGAAATGATAGTAAGCCCATCATTCACAAGACATTTAACTAGCTTTCTTGTTCTACAGCGACCTTCATCAGATATCTTTCGTGAACCGACGACAGCCACACACCGGGTATTCACTAAATCCCACCAACCTTGATAATAAAACAATGCTATTGGGTAACGAGCATCTCTCAATTTATCAGGATATTCGCTAGCTCCGTGCACTCTAATACCTAAATGCTCCACAGAATATTTATTAAGAATATATTTCAGTAACTTTTTGACAGACTCTCTTTTTTCTTCGGGGACGAGTTCAGATGGTATAGTACCATTAGGTGCTTGCCGAAATTTATTAGCAATAGTTTTAAATGTAGTGCCCTGCTCAGTCCACAACGCTTCATATGCCGCCATCTCCTCAAATGGAGATATCGCTCGTTCGAAAGAATCTGAAGATCTAAAATCAAGTTGCAGCATTTTATCCGTTCCCAATTCATAGCATAAAAGGTTACTAAGAACACCTACTACAGTAACTGCCGAAGAGGCAGTGCAAAAACAGGCTAAATGGTTAACTGAGTAAATGCCATTATTTTTTCTTTTTACTCCAACTACGCCCTACCGGGAGTACGCCTTGCCACAAATAGAGCAACAAGGTTCCGGAAAGCCCGTATCGGCAATTGTGCCACAACCTGTGGCACAATTGCCGTGGGGTCACAACATTCTGCTGATTGAGAGGATAAAACCGAGCGATTCTGGTATGCAGAACAGACCCAGATACATAGAGCCGAGACTCCCTGCTTCATATCATCAAAAGCAATGCCTATGCCCGGCAGGACTCGGCTGTCAGCAACTTCAAGAGCCGGTTACCCGTATCTTAATCGGAGCTGATACAGCAGCCCCTGAAAGATCCCTATGTTTTTGATTTCCTCACCCTATCAGAACCCTTTAAAGAACGTGAGCTGGAAACGGAGCTTCTCAAACACCTTGAAAAATTCCTACTCGAACTCGGTAAGGGCTTTGCTTTTATGGGGCGATAATATCGTATTACCGTAAGCGAACAAGATTATTACATTGACCTGCTTTTTTATTATCTGACTTTAAGGGCTTTTGTTGTGATCGAGCTGAAACGAGGAGAGTTCAAGCCTGAACATGCCGGTAAGATGAATTCCTATTGCTCGGTGGTCGATGAGAAGCTACAACATTCCACTGAAGCCTACCATAGGTTTGATTTTATGCCAGACCAAAGACCAGATACTGGCCGAATATACCTTGCGCGGTATTCAAAAGCCAATTGGAGTTTCGGATTACGAGTTAACCTGTACATTGCCAGGGGACTTAAAATCCAGCTTACCAAGCATCGAGGATGCAGGAAGCAAAACACAGTCATTATGGGGAGTAACCAATATACTGCTGAGGAAATGTTATAGCCGTTGGCCTCATATTGGAGGCCATCTTTCTACAATATGTTACCTATCACGCAGAAAGGCTGTAGAAAAGTTATCATGCAACTTGTGACTTTTAGACAATGCCTCACGAAAAGCGTGTTCAATTGCCTCTTCTGAATCCAACAGATAGAGTGCCTTATCATCGTACTGACACCAGAACCCATCTGTACACATAATTATTACCTCGCCAGGAATACGTCTGTCGATCTTATAGCAGAAATGATGCGTACTGTCCTTTGACACAAATTGTGTGACGCGGTTTCTCAGTGGATGCGTTCTTAATGTCTCAGCAGGGGATTTTCCCTGTTCAACACACCGTTGTGCCAGCGTATGGTCAATAGTACGCTTCTGCATTGAAGGCCAGTAAATGCGAGTATCACCAAGCGACATATAACGATAATACTCTTGATCGGAAACGATAATGGCAATACTTGCCTTACCAGGATAACCGTCATGCGCATTAAGAATGCGGTTGATTTCATCGCAGATGCCATTACTGTCCAGTCGGGCATATTGAATAGTTGCAAACTGCTCACCAAGATAGTCAACATAATGGGGGGAGCTTCCGCAATAACTGAAACCGTCTATCATGATTGATACTGAATGTGTGTCAGTACGGAAATGAAAGAAACGATCCAGTTGTTCTCTCCTATTCCCTTTGTTGCTCAGTGCTAAACACTTAGTCAGCATATCTCCCATCCTGTGGTATGCTCCCAAGGTACGGCTACTTTGATAACGGATCCCTAGTAGCAACCCACCTTTCATGATCATCTTGGGTTTAAGATAGTCGCTGGACGCAATGGCCTGAAGAACGATATGAACTGCCTGTCGAAAAGTGATCCTATCCTTCGATGCTTCTGCAACCCACTGCTCAATTGAGTATTCCATATGCCACTTTTTCTGTTCTAAAGATTGAGAGATATGCACCAGACTTCTGAGTACACCTCTTTGTACGGCTGCGAGGCCACTAATTTCCGACTTCCACCACGTTGAACCGACCGCTTCCAAGTGTCTATCGTTCGGTGTTTAAGGTGACAAACGTCTTCCAGAATATAGCCCGCTCTGGCTTTATCAATGGAGTTTCCATCCTTCTCAACGGTTTTTACAATTAAAGGCAGATATTCTTTTGCATACTCTTCAAACACCTCCATCACATGCATAAAACCGCCACACATTTCAGGCTTTTTGAGCATATCAAGAAAGGTCTCACCAATATTAGTCACCCTTATCCCCCCTGAACTATAGAGCTCTCGCTTCATCACGAAGTTTTTCTTACTATGAATGAGCAACTCCTTGCCATCGATCTTCCCTACGGATGACACCTTCTTCGGCAGCAAAGGATAAATATCACTGATACCTGGAAACTCTTGAGCGAGTTGTTCATTTAGCAATTTTTTGGCCTGTGCTTGAGAAGATTGGACTAAATGTACGATATGAGGAATACGATCCGTTATGCCATGCCATTCCATTGCCGTCAAATAGGCCAAATAGGAGTAAGGAGTTGTACTACAGGCAATCTGCTGTGCGCTCGCCTGATCCTTGTTACTGATTTGGTAAACCACGCCCTCAATCACAGGAGAAAGAATTCCTTGAGTCTTTAAGTCACTCAGTGTGATATCCAGGACTCTGCTATCCGGCTCTGGAGCTGATATCTTCCCAATCCGTACACCCTCAAATGATTTATCACGGTATAAGGTGTAGATAAACCTGTTGAACTCATGTAATCCGATCGCTGGGTTATCATACTTGTTGAGTAATGTTCGCCGCAGAGCTTCCCGAAGAAGAATAGTTTCATTCATCATTGTAAGGCTGCCTATGTATAAGTCCTTAGGACTTATACATAGGCAGGCGTAAAAAGTCAAATAGTTATTTTCCTTGATGCTCATATAACTCAATGAAATTAAGCATAATATGAAATGCCTTGACAAATAAGTAGGTATTTATACAATATTTTTTTAATACTGTCGGGTTGTCAATACTAACCCACAGAGTGACGGTAAATCTTTAAACCGCTTATAGCAAATGCAAATACTTATTTTGGATAAAGAGGAAAATTATGGAAGGTAAATTACCATCTCTTTTCCTACGCCTGAAAAATAAAAGCAGATGGAACACAACCTGGAGAAATCATATTCAATCTACCATCTGACTAATCGTGCAGACTTGATTGATATATCTTACTCATTCTTATTAGTCATTGAATAATTTATTCTAAAAACAATTCCAACTCCCTTTTAAAAGTTTGTCAATCTAATGTAAGTCCACTGGATAAAAATGCTAAATTTACGCACCAGATTATCTTCGTCATTAAGCTCATTAAAAATCTCATAGTCGAGTACACTGATTTTCCAAACTAATCCTATGGGAATACCCAAAAATCCACATCATACCGTTTTTACCTCAAAGATATTTCTTAAAAGTACTCATCATCACGGTAATAGCAAGCCCTAATAGGAGAGCTGCGGGTAACAAGAGTAAATTAGGATACACAGCCGACGGCCAGGAGAGATACAACAAACAGGGTACACAGAACGCCGGTTTCACAAACCGTTTGGCATGATGATAAACAAAACTCGATTCATAGGCAGCACCATAACGTCGCAGGTCACGTCGACTAAGTCCTTCAACGACAGCAACACCTATAACCATCACAAACAATGGCAAAGACAATACCAGAATAGTGAGCCGGATAACAAAGGTTACGGTCACATATACCGTTGCCAGCAGGTACTTCCGCAAACTTTCCGCCAGCCATACACGCCAATCGCTCAACTCTCTCACCATTTCATGGTGGCTCCGAGCTTGTACTGTATGCTGTTGATTAACCCAGTCCAGTGTACCACTGTCTACCAGCACCCACTGATACCCCCATTTTAACCCGATACTGAGCGTAGTAGCGGGTTCTGATAACAGTAAGCTGCGGGTAAACTCTTTAGACAACCAACCGCTTTCCGTGATCATAACTTGCTGGCTGTGTCTCTCTCCCTGCTCCGGCCAGAAAAAGGCGATGCCAAAATATTCAATCATCAGACTGAAAAACAGCGAGGCCAGCAACAAGCCAATAAGCATCCACGGAAAATCCCACAAAACCGTTTTTAATGGTCCTGACTTTTTCGGTGGTGTCTGCGGCGACTCAGTTTTCCCTTGTGCCATTGTTTGCCACCTCCATGCCAGAATCATCGGTCAACACAGCAGTGTTTAACACTGCATTCAGGTCAACTTGTCTGTCATCAGGCATTGCGCTACCCGACCACCAGGATTCACTGGTACGGTAATGTTTACGCATATCATCAGCGATTTTTTGCAGACTTGCCGGCATCAGGTCATCATCATCGGCTGCTGGCAACGGCATGCGGATCTTCCATAACCGTCCCCCTTCAAGCAGAGCAAATGCCTGACCTTTCGGCAGATTAATCACCTCTGCGGGGGTAATTAACGGCGTTCTAATCGTGCTAACCCGGTCCTGTGTATTAGAGGTAAAGTGACTCCCCTGCTCTGGACTGGAGATATCGGTAATCCCGGAGACTAAAGTTTTAGTGTACACTTCCACCTCCGGCAACTGGCGGGTTAGCAGCTCGGCTGTGCTGTTTTCCCTAACCCGCAACATGACTAAGGTATTAAAATTTCCTGTTACCTGTGCCGCTTTAGCACTGCTGCCAATACGTGCTTCAATATCAGACAAGGTCTGGGTGTACGCGGTTACCTCTATCCCGGCACCACCCCCTTTGTTAATCAGCGGAATAAATTCATCGCCCATCAGCTCATTGAATTCATCACAATGTAAGCTAATGGGAAGTTTCCTCGTTTTGCCTTCGGGTAAACCGTCATCCAGACCAAATTTATAGATGTGACCCGCAACGGAAACCAAGTCTGCGAACATGGAATTACCCACCGCCGAAGCGACTTCCGCATCCGACAAAGCATCCAGTCCCACATAGACAATACCTTTCTTACGTATCACTTGTTGCCAGTCAAAAATGGGACGCTGATCGTTCATATCCGTGTAATCCGGTGCCAACAGTGCAGCTGTTTTCCCTGTGGTCAGCTTTTCCAGTAACGGCAAAAGCGACGCCACAATTTTATCAAAGTAGGTGCGATCATAGCGAACCGCACTGCGCAAGCCGTCCAGTATCGGATCGTAGAGTTTTTTCCCCGCTTCTGAGCTTAGTGCCATTTCAATCGCCCAGATTTTTACCGCATTCGCCTGCCCCTGCATATTGCGTGGCAAATCATCTTCTGTCAGCAGACCCAGGCTTTTTTTCACCTGTTCCCATAACACAGGCAGGCGTTGCTTGATAATTTTTTCAGCATAAGTTTCATACAGTTCCCCAATATTGGTGACATAGCGTAATATCAGGGTGTAATCCGGTCTCTGCCCCAGAGCCACCAAGGCGCGGGTCACGATATTGACAAAGCGCCAGGCAAACTCACGAAAAGCGGCACTGTTACCCGCCCCACTCAATTGTCCTGCTATACGAGAAGCGACCTCTGAAACCCGACCAAAACGGCCAACAGCATTGTAGCGGGCACTAATATCTGGCCAGCCCAGATGAAACACCTGGAATTCATCTTCCCGCTCGGCACGATGCGCCTCCGCCCACATGCGTTTGAGCAGGTCTGCATCCCCTTTCGGATCAAATACAATCGTAATATTACCCCGCCTGATATCCTGCGTGATGAGCAACTCTGCCAGCCGGGTCTTACCAACACGGGTTGTGCCGAGTACCAGCATATGACCGACTCGTTCACACAGATCCATTGACACATTCACTTCTTCCGGCTCAATGCCATGTAAGGCCGGATTGCCCCCTACCGGCGGCAATGGTCTCAACGGGTTCCACGGAGAATCACGTTGCGTCAGACGACATAAGGAGGGTAATGAGTATTCAAATCGTCGCTCAAATGCCCGCGCTAATTGATAATAGCGGGGAGGCTGAACATAACGTTCGACTTCCGGGCGCAGGGTATCCAGCAAACGTTGAGTATGTTTTTGTTGCCAAAGAAACCCTTTCCCCAGAAACAGTCGTTGATGACTTATTGGCACTTGGTTGCTGGTCATCACATAACGGGGCAGTCGTCGGATATGACGCCGGTAGTGCAGTACTCGTAGTCCCTGCCGGAATCGGATACTGGATAACACACCAAAACCTGCCGCCGTGACATCACTGACGGACGGTGACAATGCCACAGCCCAAGGCGCTGCGATACAGACACTTGCGGCCACCGCTGCAACCATAGCCGTATTCAGTTCTACCGCCGGACGCAACAGGGTTTCAATCACATAGCGATCACTCATCAATCACATGACCATTGAAAATGTGAAGGGCACAGCCAGTCTCGTTTCCCTGCCAGCAAATCAAGCAGACGCTGACCACTGATAAGCTGAATACGTGGATGCGATTTCAGTAATGTTCGGCTTGTCGTGCCGATGCGACCGGTATGAATAAAGAAGCCGCCACATTGCTCTTTAATCAGCAACTTACCAAATGCCTGAATATGACGGGCTGCAATAAACTGGCGGTAACGTTTGGCCTGAATCAGATAACGCTGCCTGGCGATAAACACCTGACCGTCCAAACCATCATCACCGCTGTAGCGACAGTTGCGGATGACGGTCAGCCCCTGACGCTCGAATGCCAACAACAATAATTCTTCAAAAACATACGGGTTGATTTTGCGTAAATATCTCAGGCGTTGTGCATCTCCCGCTAACTGAGGTAACCGATCCAGAATACGGACAGCCTGTGTCCGGTAGTGACGATGACGCCATGACCGGGCTGATAATGAAGGTATGTTGAGCCACAGCACCACAATCGTCAGCAACAGCCACAGTAGCAGTAACCATGCTGGACAACCCTGCTGCCACACGGTGTCTAATACCGGATGACGAGGCCACATCAACGCACCTGCTGAGTTAAACCAGTATCGGTTATCAACACTGGGTAATGCCGCAAGTTCAGTCGCCGGGCCAAATCACTGCCGGAAGCGGGGGCTAATACCAAGCCCTCTGCAAGCTGACGCAGTTCATCCAGTTGTGCTTTATCCCGCACACTGACCAGCAACCCTACCGCCTGCTTTTTCCGAAGACCAATCAAATTTTTCTTCAACCACTGTTTTGACCGGGCATCATCCCCAATCATGAACAACGCCCCCATTCCCGGCAATTGCAACGGACGGGCGTCAACAGGTCCGGGAGACAATTCCGGCGTTTCCACCGGTAACATGCCCCCTTCGGTTAAATCTGGCGGGGTTACTTCCGTATTTAAAGAAGTAGTCAGTTCATTGTCCTGAGCGTTAATGGCATCAAAATACGCTGCCGTAGATTGTCCACCTAAATCAGCCACAATAGTCAGTGCAGCCTGAGAACAGGGCGTCAATATCATCATCATTAAAAATAAACGGCAGCGATAACGGATTAAATTATGGATTAACATCTTCTTTATTTTTCCTTCGGTTCAATCCAGGTCAGTGTCGTATTAGCCACAGCAATATTGGTGGACAAAACAGAATATCGGGTCTCTAGCGTACTCAGTTTACGTGCGACAATTTTCCGATACTTGCTCGCTGGCTGGCCGCCTGCCGGATGGTGATAGCAACCTGCCGCACTCAACCAACTGCCAGAGTTGGACTTAGACTGATAACACGCTTTCAGAATACGGGCTGCTACATGGAGATTGGTATAGGGGTCAAATGCGTCCTGGTAAGCGCGAAAATAATGGCCATTCCAACCCAAATTCACTTGAGCGATACCCACATCAATACGTTTGAGTGGTACGCTGCGCATAAATCCCTGTAACGCCTGCCAGGCTGTCTGCCGGGTTGCATAGCGATAACTCTTTCCAGCCACATTGAGCGTCCACGGCCAGGGGCGTTCATGTTTCTCCTGTGGCAAACGTTTTGCCGATTCAGCCAGTGCCAACGCATAAAGCATTTCAGCGGGTACGCCATGAACCCGCGCAATCTGCTGGTACCCAAGCGGAACGACCTGTTTTACCGCAGCGGCCATACCTTCTGTCACCCAAAAGAGACTTCCCGCCACAGCGAGACTCAAAATGCCACCACACGCCATCCGTCATTCTCATGTTGTAGTACGGCTGGCATTTTCCCCTGACCAAATTGTCGCCAGCGTCCTTTGTCATGATTAAGCGTGATTTTTCGGCTACCGACTTTTTCTGATGGAATATGATGTTTACCTGCCCAGGTACGTAAAACATCATCGTTGCCTTCGCTATCTACCAGGTAAATATCCACCTCACGATCAGCTGACAAGACAGCAGCCAGACGGGCATCACAAGCCGCGCAATCCTCTTTCACAAATAACGCCAGCCGCCCTTGATTACCCTGTGCGATTCCGTCCCCCTTCCCTAAATTAACCGGCAAAATATTCGGCGCCAGACGCTTCCAGGCCGCATCCACCGCCCGCTGGAACGCCAACTCTTTTTCAGTACGGACATATTCCTGTTTAACCCACAATTCTGCATAACGTTGACGCGCTTGTACTGTTTCGGCCTCAATACCCAATGCACTCAACGGATCGAGTCCAGGAGACTGAATGCCCCGTTGCCCCTGCATCAATTGCTGATAACGCTGAAACTCTGCTTCTGTCAGCCCCCACATTTGCGCCTGAATACGGTGGTTTTCAGCCTGCGTGACCTGTTGCTGAGTCGCTTTCATTCCCGTTTCTGTCTGTTCAGAGATAGCAACCTGTGCCGCCGAAGCTGACAGAGACATCACAACGCCAATCAGCACCACCCCCTTCCTCTGGCTGAAAAAATCTTTTCTCATCATTACCCTCCATTGACTGACAGGGTTTGACGGTGCCCTTGTACCTGGAACAAAGCCTGATGATCGGAGATACTGACCAACGTCCACTCAAATGCACTTTCACCCGGGGTCAGTAAGCGCATTTGAGATATTTGGGAACGAGGATCTGTGTCTCGTGGAATAATAACGGCATAAACTTGTTCTCCCCGACGTTCAATACCAGAAAGCATGAAAGGAGCCATTATCCGTTTCTTCGCTCGAAGAACCTCCCGGTCAGGTGTGCCAACTTTTCTGCCAGAATGCTTTTCCTGCTGAGATTTCCATGAGATTAATGCGTCAACGCGCATTTCCTGCTGTTTCCCGATATTTTTCAATACACTCACTGCTTCGGTAAGATCCTGATGAGCACGACTTAAATCAGTCACTGACTGTACCAGCGGTTTCTGTTGGTCGTTGATGGAACCCTGTTGCGCTATCAATGCCTGATGAAACCGGTCATTTTGCATTTGCCAGTCCTGACGGGAGACAAAACCGGTATCCGCTTTATCAAACCGTTCATGCAGCTTTTGCACCTCATCAGGCAAATGCCGGAATGATCCATTTCGCATCAATGACTGAAATTCTACTAACTGATGATGTTGCTGCCGTACCACGAATGCCAGAAATGCGATGCTGACAATAACAAGCAATATAGACAGATACCCCAGACATTTTTTTAACGACAACAACCTGGGTTGGGTCTCTTGAGAAACCGCCCGCCGCAAGCTGTCAATTTCAGCTTCAGGCGTCGGTGACGGCGACAGAGGAGGTATTTCAGTTGTCATACAACACAACATCCTTGTTTGTTTTATTTGGCACTGTGCCTGGCATACTTTTCAGTACTATCGGGTTGCTTGACAAAAATGCGACTTATTCAGACAGTGATTAGAGTCTAATCATATGATTACCCGATACAGGGAAGCATACTGGGCAAAACCAGAAAGGATGACGATAAAAAATTCAACATAAAAAAATGAAAATTATCCCCCCAATAATGAAGGTCTAATATAAACCACACATATTATATATTGAAAAGATTTAAATTTAGCCAAACTGATACATAGTGTCATTTTTCACTTGAAAAGTAACACAGCGTGTCAGTATGATGTCATCATAGACAGCATGGAGAAGTTACGATGGATTATTTGGAGTTTATCGAAACTACCGCTTTCAGTAAGGTTAGAGCAGAACTCATAAAAGATAATGAGTTTCAGGAGCTTCAAACTTACTTGCTGAAGTATCACGAACATGGCGACACGATTAGTCAAACTGGTGGGTGCAAAAAGATTCGCTGGGGTCGCAAAGGGATAGGTAAGCGCGGTGGGGTACGAGTTATTTACTATGTCAGGACGTTAAGTGGTCGATTGTATTTGTTGTTTATTTATCCGAAAAATGTACAAGAAGACCTGACACAAGATCAGAAAGCACAATTAAAAAATGCTGTTCAACATATGAAATAAAATGCAGCCTTCAGGCGGTTAACTTCTCCAATTTTATATCTAAATTTTCAGGGAATGATCTAACGTATTGAGGATAAATTATGGAAGAAAACATGTTTAAAGAGCTTTTGAGTAGTGTAAATGAGATGGTCGCTATAGAAAACGGTGAATTTCAGCCTAAGCCTGAACATGTTCATCGTCATGCTATCCCTAATGTTAAATTAATCCGCAAAAATTTCGGTATGAAACAATCCGAGTTTGCGGAAATGGTAGGGGTGAGCACTAGACTGGTGCAAAGTTGGGAACAAAACCAGAGAATACCATCAGGGGTCGCATTGAAGATGCTATTTTTAATAGAGAAAAATCCGAATATCGTAGACACGTTAAGATCTATTTGAGCTAGAAAAGCATTGCTAATTGTTTAGAACGTTTAGGTAAAGATTGCTGTTTTTTATGCACGTTCGGAAAGTAACTGCGTTGAGCTGCTACTTTCCGATATAACGTCATACTTGCAACGTCCACAATGTGGACATGCTGCTTCAGGACAGCATAAAATCTAAGTGTGGGGCACTACATTGGTGTTTATGCTGCTATAGCTAATGTAGAACCATCAACCGTATTCCGGCCATCTTGTATCTTTAATCTGGTTTATGCTGGTTAAGTGAGATTGGCAACAATCATGTAGTCAGACAACCATCAA
>NZ_PUJU01000075.1 GCF_011189505.1 Photorhabdus tasmaniensis | reverse complement strand
TTGAGTTACATTACCTTCCTCCCTATAGCCCCAATTTAAACCCGATAGAGCGATTATGGAAGGTCATGAATGAACATGTTCGAAATAACCGTTATTTCGCTGATAAACATGAATTTCGAGACAAAGTATTCAAATTTTTCACCACAACGCTACCTGATATAGCGAACTCGCTGACATCTAGAATTAATGACCATTTTCAGGTACTAAAAACTGCATCTTGAAGTTTCTTGGGTATAGACACATTAATTTGACTGGTCACTTCTGGTGGTAAAATTTGCTCCAACCCTCCGCCTTCTTGAATACGGTATGCTTTAACTTTAAATTTTTTATAACCTATATGATTAATCACCACGGTAACGCCTTGGTCACTATTCGTATAATCACGACTTTTAGCTCTCAACATATTATCATCCGAAAGTTGCTTAACAGGACCATGTTGCACTACCGCATTATCAGGATGAATTGTTGTCGGATCAACACCACCAAACCATTTATTCTTGCTCCAGGTATCCGTTAATTTATTTAATGATCGGCTAGTATCCAAATAATATTGTTGATATAAATAATCAGGTGCCGAATAACCATCGGCAAAACTCTTATCAACTTTATAATTTGCAGCGAGGATATTAACTTTATTACCTTCTGCATTCTCGGTTGCCAAAACGGTTAATCCTGTTGAAAAGTCATTATTACTACTTAAAATATAAGGTGTTTCAAACATTCGCGAAAATAGATAAAAGGACTGAGCCGAATACGTACAGAAATTCTTAACCCACGGATTTTTAGCACTAGATTGATTATTAAACAAACCAAAAGATAAGCCATCACCCCGATAATAATAAGCTCTATCCGCTTTGATATATTGCATATAAATCAACGTGGAAGCAATATATGCCGCATTTGTAGGGCTCTGCACTTTTGTATATGTATTTTTCGTCCCAATAGGGCAGGAATTCCACTCAGTACAAAAACTTTCTACATCGGTAAAACCATAAGTATTCAAACTTTGTTGAACTGCATTCCCAACGTCAATAATGTTTTGCGGATCTCCTGTTATAACGTATCCATGCCAAGAAAAGAAATCTAACGGTACATCATTATCTTTACAATATCGTAAGAATCCATCAACATAATCTTCCAGTTCACTATTAACGAACGCAATACCAGCACTACCTACTTTGACGGAAGGATCAACAGCTTTAATTATTCTTGCAATTTTTTCATATAATTCATAATATTTTTTAGGATCATCACTATTCCAGAAATAAGGTAAATCAGGTTCATTCAAAACCTGCCAGTAAGTTATTTTACTCGGCAAACCGATTCTGGTATAGTTTAAAGCATAGCGATTCACCAAGGTGCCCACTAATATTGCATAAATATCAAAATCTTGTGGTATTTCATAGCCCCCCTCACCGGAACGCCCAATACGAAACATTATTTGCCGCTGAATATTACAGGGATTCAACTCTGCTTTATTATCCATAATATCGCGCAGATAAGCGTCAGTCATTTTATAATTAGCCTCTTTTAATGCAAGGCTAATATCATGATTTCTCATCCCAGCAGCCGCATAGGGAAAAATGCTTCTGATATTTGAAATATCAGTAAGTAGCTTTTTCGCTACGGGTTTATTTTCTTCTGGAACATTAACAATCATTTGACTCTGATCACTTAGTCTATCCACCTGAAAATAATTATCCATATCGCCAATACCAAAACCATCATGCAGCCGGATATGAGTAATTCCCATTTGATTAAACTCATTATCTAAATCAGGAAAGCCAGGTGCCAAAGATTTAGGTACACCATTCAAGCCATTAACCTCTTTAAGCAATGAATGATGCCCAGCCGATAAATCTCGATCATTCTTATTGAATGAAAAAATTTTAGTCATAAAAAACCTCTATATTAATCAAGAAATTACATTCTATAAATCAACAAAATAATTGAATATAAAAACAACACGAAAACCACCAATAATAGGCATTGCATGGATTCTGAATTAAATATATTTATGACAACCATTCATTATTAAAAAAGGCCCATTCTAGAGCCTATTAATTAAAACAAACATCTTGCACATAATTACAATGATTTTATTTTCCACTTAACAATATAATAAATAACTTACTATAATATTTTCATTTCATAAGAACTAATAATGACTTAGTTCTAATGAATATAGTGTCACCGTTGAAGGTTTTGCCATTTTATCCACTAATGTTAATTTATTATTAGATATAGACACAGTAATCTGGTTAGTTACTTCTGGTGGTCGTATTCGTTCCAAAGATCCTCCTTCTTGAATACGGTATGCTTTAACTTTCACTTCTTTACAACCAATATGATCAATCACCACAGTAACACCTTGGTCACTATCAGTATAATCGCGACTTTTAGGTCTCAAAAGAGTATCAAGCGGAATCTGTTGTACAGGGGCATTTTGTACTACTGCATTATTATGATGAATTGTAGTGGGATCAACACCACCAAACCATTTATTTTTACTATAGGTATCCGTTAATTGGTCCAATGA
This sequence comes from Photorhabdus tasmaniensis, assembly GCF_011189505.1. Classification (GTDB taxonomy): domain Bacteria; phylum Pseudomonadota; class Gammaproteobacteria; order Enterobacterales; family Enterobacteriaceae; genus Photorhabdus; species Photorhabdus tasmaniensis. The sequence goes on along the minus strand of NZ_PUJU01000075.1, from coordinate 14,069 downwards.
TCGTCTGCTATCAAAATAGTATTGTCGATATAAATCCGCAGGAACTGGTGCTACATTACCATCTGAAAAACTCTTATCTACTTTATAATTTGCTGCAAGAATATTAATTTTATTACCTGATTCATTCTCGGTCGCCAAAACTGTTAAACCGGTTGAAAAATCTTTATGACCACTCAATATATAAGGTGTTTTTAACACTTTAGCAAAAAGACCAAAAGATTGAGCTGAATAGGTACAGAAATTTCTGATATTTGGATTTTTAGGGTTAGGTTGATTATTAAACAAGCCAAAAGATAGGCCATCCCCCCGGTAATAATGTGCCAAGTCAACTTTCGTATATTGCATATAAATAAGCGATGAAGCGATATATGCTGCATTTTTAGGGCTCTGCACTTTTGTAAATGTATTTCTCGACCCAAAAGGACTGGAATTCCACTCAGTACAAATACTTTCTGTCTTGGTAAAGCCATAAGTATGCAAACTTTTTTGAATCGTATTACCCATATCAATAATATTTTGCGGGTCTCCAGTGTCAACGTACCCATGCCAAGAAAAGAAATCTAACGGTACATTATTATTCTTACAATATCGGAAAAATCCATCAATATAATCACCTCCTGCATTATTACTAAACGAAATTCCAGCACCACCGACTTTAGCATCGGGATCAACAGCCTTAATCACTCTCACTACTTTTTCATATAATGCATAATATTTTTGTGGATCATCACTATTCCAAAAAAATAGTAAGTCAGGCTCGTTCCAAACCTCCCAATAAATTATTTTTTTCGGCATTCCAATATTGGCATAATTTATAGCATAACGATTTACCAAAGCTTTAACCAATTTTGCATAAATATCAAAGTCTTCTGGTATTTCATAACCGCCATCAAGAGAACGCCCGATACGAAACATGATTTGGCGCTGAATATTATCTGGATTCAGATCTGCTTGATTATTCAGAACATCGCACAAATAATCATCCGTCATTTTATAATTAGCATCTTTTAATGCAAGATTGACATCATGATTTCTCATCCCAATAGCAGCATTGGGAAAAATGCTTCTGACATTTGCAATATCAGCGACAAGTTTTTTAGCCTCTGGGTGATTTTCCTCTGGAACATTGATAATCATTTGGTTTTGATTATTTTTTCTGTCCACCTGGAAATAGTTATCCATATCGCCAATACCAAAACCATCATGAAGCCGGAGATGTTTGATTCCCATCTGATTAAACTGATCATCTAAATCAGGGAAGCCAGGCACCAGAGATTTAGGCAGCCCATTCACACCATTAACTTCCTTAAGAAGCGAGTTATGCCCAGCTGATAAATCTCGACAATTCTTATTAAAAGAAAAAATTTTAGTCATAATAAATCTCTATATTAATTAATAGATTATATATTTATAAATCAAAAACAACATCAGAGAATAAATATATCCCTATGACAATTCAATAATAATAAATGAGGCGAATGCTTAGATAATGGTTAAATATCTATTTTAACTACGCATTAAAGTTATCAACTATTACTTTAAATTCATTTCATTAACCAATTAATGACATTAATATAATTATCAACAAAAATAAGAACAACACTGTAATTTCCTTGATAACATCAGCATTAAAATAATTACAAAAATAAAGTTCCCAGAAAAAATCGATATTAACAATAAAATAGCATAAAGCAAAACCATGTAGTCATAAAATCTTACCAATGAATATATTATTTAAAATAACCAACATTCGCTATAAATATACTTAGCATGTTAATTGTTTAATAAAATACTTTTAGATTTTAAATTATCCATTACCAAGCAATATTCATAATAATAGCACTATTAATTTTATTATCTATACAAAAAACCATTAGGCAATAATAAGGCACCAAACAGTTAATGTATGTGAAATGTATTTTTGCATTTGATGCAAAGCACTTATACGTTAAATATACATTTACAAAGTTAAAAAAAGAATGAAGTATGAAGTATGAAACTCACACATAATGAGGTAACAATAGGTGATGGCCAAGAAAAATGCTTTATTGACTGGTGCAACAGGTTTTATCGGTGCATATATGCTTGACGAATTGATGAAAAGCAAATCATATGAAAAGATCTTTGTCGTAATTCGTAAGGTTGATAAGTTCAATAGCCCAATCAAAAGGCTCGAAGAAGCATATAAAAAGTTTTCAATAATGTATGAGTACAATCTGGAAGACTCCTCTAAGATAGAAATAGGAGAAAGTAATGATGATAGAAGCTTATATATGCGATGCAGCAATTATCAAATCAGGTGAAGCAGACTTGATAATTGCTGGAGGGGTGGAAAATATGACACGGGCCCCTTATGTCATGGGAAAAGCACATAAAAATTTTGCCCGAAATATGAAAATTGAAGACACGACGATGGGATGGAGATTTATTAATCCTCGAATGGAAGCAATATATGGCATCCACACAATGCCAGAAACTGCCGAGAATCTTGCTGAACGTTACGCTATTTCAAGACAAATTTGCTTTACAAAGTCAACAACGAGCATTAAAGGCACAAATAAGTGGTTTTTTCAAAGATGAAATTATTCCAGTTACTCTATCTGGTAAAGCAGGCAATATCATAGCCTTCTCTCAGGACGAACATCCAAGACAAACATCGTTAGAAGCACTAGCTGCATTACAGCCAATCGGAAAAGAAAAAGGAACAATTACTGCGGGAAACTCTTCTGGAATCCATCTATCAATTACACCGCCAACAAGGAAAACTGGCCTTATGTACTATGTGCATTGGCGTTGGACAAGGAATCGCAATGATCCTTGAGAAAGTTTGATCACTCTTCTAACGCTAAATCTCCCTGGCAAGCCACTCCTGCAATAGTGATATAAATACCGTTAATTTTGCTGGCGGGTGCGCAAGTGCCCGTAATAAATAGATACCATTCTTACGTTCATCAGGATCATTGAATAATGCAACAAGCCCTCCAGAACGAATATCCGACGAAACAACCCAGTTAGGAAGAAGCCCTACTCCAAACCCAGTGACGGCGGCCATTCTCAATGTGTCAAAGTCATCACTGCGAAAAATTCTGTTCTCATTGCTGAGATTGATAGCATCCTGATAGCGTGACCAGCAAATACCAGCAGGATCATGACGTTTATCAAGCAAATAATGGTTAGATAACTCAGAAAGTGTTGTCGGAGCCCCATACTTCTGGATATAACCTGGACTGGCACACACAACCCAAGTCTGTGTGGCGATCCATTTTGAGTAAAGCGAGCTATCTTTTAATTCACCAACCCGGATAACCGCATCGAGACGATCCCTGACGGGATCAGTCAAACGCTCTGTTTGATCAAGTTCAACCTGAATTTTGGGATATTGGGTGAATAGTTCTTCCAACATAGGAATTATATGGTGACGCCCAAATGTTGGCAGGCAGGCAACACGTAGTACCCCTTGCGGTTCTCCATTCAAAGCCGCTAACTCAGCCTGGATATCGACAAGATTATTGATAATATCTTGCGCTCTTGAAAACAAAATCTCTCCTGCGTCAGTCAGTGATAAACCACGGGTAGAACGCAAGAAAAGTTTTACCGCCAATATCTGCTCAAGGCTGTCTATCTGACGTGTAATAGATGAAGCTGCCATACCCTGTAGACGAGCAGTAGCAGAAAAACTCTGTGAACGAGCAACATTAACGAATGTTGCCAAAATATCGGTACGTAGCAAATCTTTCATCATATATTTTACCTATATATACTTAAACGTATCTGATATTACAAGCAAGGTATGGAATTTGATAGCGCTATCAATTTTGCATTTCATGCAAAGCAATTTCGCTTGCCGTCTTTATTCCCGCAATCTTGAGATAGTGGCAGAATTCTTTTATGGTAATACAGATCAAATGCTGGAGGTTTTCGTGTCAAACACAGCAATCAAACAAGATCCCACTTCTTCTATTTCTCTCATGTTGTTATCTGCCGCTTGCGGTTTTGCTGTGGCTAATCTTTATTATAACCAGCCATTATTGCCGGCAATAGGCACAAGCTTTGGCATTGATGGAGCAACATCCGGTTGGATCGCCACATTGACGCAAATTGGTTACGCTGCGGGGCTTTTCTTTTTTGGCCCTCTTGGGGATACATTAAGTCGTCGCAAGCTTATTTTCTGCCTACTAACCGGCAATATAACCAGCCTTATCTTATGTGCCGCCGCACCGAATTTTATATGGTTTCTGACCAGTAGCCTGATATTAGGACTAACCTCTATTTCAGCACAAATTATCATTCCGGCAGTATCCGGGTGGGTAACGCCAGAAAAACGTGGTCGGGTTGTAGGAAATCTGATGAGTGGCCTTTTCTCGGGAGCACTACTTGCCAGAACACTGAGTGGTGCAGTCGGAGAGCATTTCGGCTGGCGTGAAATGTTTTTACTGGCAGCTTTAATAGATATGTTCCTGTTTTTTTTGGTTTGGTTTGTTCTTCCAGAAACGGCAGCACCACAAACTATGGCTTATGGTCAACTTCTTGCCTCACTCGGCAAACTAGTTAAACAACAGCCCCTTTTGCGTGAAGCCGCCTTATCCGGTTTTTTGTTGTTTGCTGCTTTTAATACGCTTTGGGGCTCTCTGGCCTTATTGCTTTCCCAACCTCCTTATCGCTGGGGTAGTGACATCGTGGGTCTCTTTGGCTTGACGGGCATTGCTGGAATGTTGGCTTCATCAACAATGGGTTCAATGACGGATCGTTTCGGGGGAAGAGCTGTTGTTACTACTGGCGCTTTATTGGTGACGTTGGCCTTATGCCTGATTGGTGGAACCCGTCACAGCATTCTGTTTTTATTCACGGGTATTATTTTCTTGGATCTTGGCAGCAGAGCTGGTTTAGTGGCGAATCAAACGCGGCTGTATACTTTACTACCTGATGCCCGAAGCCGACTGAATACTGTTTTTATGACATGCTATTTCGCCGGTGGCGCAGCGGGTTCCTCTTTGGGAGCAATAGCAGCCTGGCATCTTTCATGGAGTGGTGTCGCTCTCAGCGGCGGCGGATGTGCACTATTAGCAACTATTTTGGTTCTGTTTGGCACGAAACGTCTAGTATAACTGCGCTTAGAAATAGCTTTATACACTGCGTCCCAAGCTATCTTTTGCTATCATTTGAAAATCATGAAAACTCTTACTATTCAATAATCTTTTGGTTGCTTTCTCACGCAAAAAAGTCACAAACAGATCGTAAATTGCCATAGCCTCTTCATATTCTGCTTTACTGATAGCCAGCAGAAAAATAACGTTAGCCGTTTCTTGTTTCTCTTTATTCCATTCAATACCTTGCGGTGCCAATATGGTCACGACCACGGTTTTATTTGCCAATAATCCCAATGCATGAGGTAATGCAATCCCTCCTCCCAGTAGGGTTGATACAATAGATTCTCGTTCAATCAGCGAGAAATAGAAATTTTTAGTCACATAGCCATCCGTTTCCAGTTTTTTGCAAACACATTTAAATAGCGCTCTCTGCGTCATTTTTCTTTTAACGATATTTGCATAAATATTTTTCACGGAGAGAAATTGCCAACAACTCAAGAAAAATGGGAACCTAAGTTATTTACTAAAAAAGAGCTGGAAATCTATCTGGAAAATAAAGGTCTTAATAATGAACTAATGGTGTAAGGAGAGATTTTTATGGCTGAAAAACTTTGGGGTGGTCGCTTCTCGAAAGAAATTGATCGCAGTGTTCTTAAATACACCCTGACAACAGATATTGATTCCCGGCTTATTCGTTACGATATCTGGGGAAATATGGCTCATCTGGCGATGCTCAACAATTGTGAAATCGTCTCAGAAGAAGCGACTGGAAAAATATTCAGCGCTCTTCTCAAACTCTATGAATCAAATGAGCAGGGAACGCTGACTTTAGATCCTGAACTTGAAGATGTTCACTTAAACATTGAAAGCTTGGTTATCCGTGAGATTGGCTCAGAATACGGTGGTCGCCTTCACACTGCCCGTTCGCGAAATGATCAGGTCGTCACCGATACCCGTATGTATCTCAGGGCTGAACTGCTTGATATACAAAAAAGCCTTTATTCTTTTGTTAATACTCTGCTCAAACTTTCTGACGAATGTACACATAAGATCGCTATTGGCTATACACATCTTCAACCCGCACAACCTATTAGTTTAGCTTTCTGGTATTCATGTTACGCCAGCATGTTCCTGCGCGATTTAGAACGTTTAGAATCTGCTTTTAATGTAACAAACCTAAATGTACTGGGCACCTGTGCCCTGGCAGGAACCTCATTCCCAATAGACAGGGAAATGACATCAAAACTATTAGGATTTGATCGTGAATTAATACATAGCCTGGATGCGACAAGTTCCCGTGACTTCGCGCTTCAAACTGCATCTACTTTTGCAATACTGATGAGTAACTTCTCCCGATTGGCGGAAGAAATCGTTATCTGGAATAGTCATGAATTTGGACTGTTAACCATTGATGATACTTTCGCCACCGGAAGTTCTATTATGCCCCAAAAAAAGAACCCTGTAGTTGCAGAACTCATTAAAGGAAGAGTAGGCCGAATATATGGCGTGTTAATGCAATTATTAACTATGGTTAAAGGAGTCACACTTGGCTACAATTGCGACTTGCAAGAAGACAAACCTATGTTATGGGATGCGATTGATATCATAAAAAATACCACCAGCATCTTGCATCAACATATTGAAAATTCTGAATACAAATCTGATCGCGCTGAAGAATTATGCTGGAAAAACTTTTCCACAGTCACAGAATTGGCAAATTATCTTGTAAGAGAAAAAAACCTGCCTTTCAGAGAAGCACATCGTCTTACCGGTTTACTCACCCAAAAATTATCCACTAAAACAATGGATATGAGGAATACCGCTTTTGTCCGCGAATTTCTTGCCCAACAATCAATTACACTCTCTGAAAAAGAAATCTATGATTGTGTTTCTCCTATTAAAGTTATGGAAAGACAATGCAGCGCAGGTTCTACAGGCCCGGATAGGGTAAAGGAAATGATTAAGAAATTGCAGCAAGAATTAAAGAGTTTTCAATCCAGGCTCGAATACAAATCACAAGTTCTTCACAATGCCGAGAATGCAACGCTCAAAATTGCCAAAGATATGCAATTAAAAACGATAACAGGAGGATAATCTCAAAATCATACAATATCTAATACAACATAAATCCAAAGAGGCTTCATCAATGATACCAAGTAGTTACCTGCATATTTTCCGGTATAGCGCACCTGATTACCCGTTTATTGGTGCTCAAAACATTGCTTATGCAGAATTACCAATTAAATTCAAATTCGGGTCATATTAAACTATGGATCTCAATGTCGCCTCAAAAGCATTCTTCATAGGTCTGAGTCTTATTATTGCGATAGGTGCGCAAAATATTTATATCATCAAGACAGGACTACAGAAGAAAAATGTACTTCTTTCTGCTGTCACAGCCGCCACCTGTGACAGCCTATTAATCATCATGGGAACATTCTTTATGTCCACACTGATGATGACAATTCCCAATTTCGTGTTTATTGCACGATGGGCTGGTATCCTCTTTTTGTTATATTACGGTACGCTTTCTTTCATCAACGCAATATCCAGCGCACCTAAAGGATGGGAGAATGCAGTTGCAGATGTCAATAAGAAATCATCAGCTATTCATAAGGCAAAAAATTCCAGCGTCTTTTTGACTACGCTGGCCTTTTCGCTTCTCAATCCTCATGTTTATCTTGATACTTTTCTGATCCTTGGAAATATAGGATCACGTTTACCCTTAGAAGCAAGATTCAGTTTTATACTCGGCGCTTCTGCGGCCTCTTTTTTCTGGTTCATTCTGACCGGCCTTGGCGCTAAATTTGCGTCACGCTTTTTTCAGAATATAAAAGTAGCCAGAATTTTTGATTTCATCGTCGCTTTGGTTATGTTTCTGATTGCCTACGGTTTATATGAAAATTCTGCAATTTTATAAAGCGGGCTATCAACATCAGTGTGATTAGCTCAATTTGAGATGCATTAAAGAAACTATTGAAATAATGTTGGGTTGACAAAATCAGAAAGTTGCACCAAGATCAAGATTGACAAATCTGAATTTTTGCACTCTTAGAGAAAACAGCAAATGCCAAACATCCGCTACCCTTGGGAATTCCATCCATAGTTAAGTGAAGAACGTTTAAGTATTATTGCAAAAGAATTACTCAATGTGCTAGATCATACTTATGAGCAGCATTCTACAGACAACACACCGCCATCTGCGGTAACAATCGAATTGGATCCTATCAGTGCTGCTGTGACTGATAAATCCAGGGAAAACAAGCGTAACAACAAGTAGTAGGTGAAAAGTGTTCAATGGTTCCAATTTGCGGTTAGCTCGTCTGTATCACGAGCTATCTCTTGAGCAAGTGGCTGAGCAGGTTAATAAAACCCGCCAATATATTCAGCGGCTGGAATCCGGCTTTGCTGTGCCAACTAATGAACTTTCTAATGAATTAGCGACTGTATTGCAGGTCACTCCTACGTTTTTTGAAACCCAAGAGCAATCTCCTGTGAACGAGGAGATCGTTCATTTCCGTAAACGCAGTGCAATTAGAGTAGCAACAAAATTAGCAGCACTTGCAAAGGCTGAGTTATATAGGCGATTAATCGTCGTTTTCGAAGAAAACCTCAATTTACCCCCAGTGTTATTTCCCGAATTAAAAGCAAACTCCCCGGAAGAAGTTGAACGAGCAGCAGAAAGATGTCGGATTGATTGGGGATTAGGGTTTGGGCCAATTGAAAATGTGACACGCCTGGCTGAAAAGCTAGGTGCATTTGTTACCTCATTTGACTCAGTATCTGATGATGTTGACGCGTTATCCGTTCCATTAGATCGGCCTTTCATTGTCAGAAATACAGCCAAAAAGTCACCATGCCGACAACGGTTTGATATTGCACATGAGATTGGACATCTCGTGCTACACGGAGGAATATCTACTGGTGATAGAGTAACCGAATCTCAAGCCAACCAATTTGCCTCTGCCCTACTTTTACCACGAAGTGCAATGGCTAAATATTTCCCCGCCCCGATAGGCGGGAGAATTAACTGGCGAGGTCTAAGTGAGTTCAAATTAACCTGGAAGGTAAGTAAAGCAGCGATTATTTATCGGGCACATCAGCTTTCTCTTTTAACCGATACTCAATACAAAACGGCTTTTTTGGGGCTTAAACGCAAGGGCGAAGCTATCGAGGAGAAAGAGGATTATCTTATTCCCCATGAGAAACCTGAATTATTTCATCGAGCAATAAAAGTGCTTATTAATGATGTTTGTATCGATATTGAAGCACTAGCCAAACGTTTGAAAATTACAGTGCCAATGCTGCTTGAACTGGCTAACAATAGTTCACTCTATGAGCTCAAGAATCAGACCGATTCTGTGAACGTCATTTCAATGTTTTCATATCGATCCAAAATAGCGTGATTATTCCCTACCCTGATCAAATCAGGCTCTCATTACACGAACCCATTATCACTTTAATCTCAACCGCGCTTTCCAGCGCGGTTATTTAGTGGAAGGATCCGTGATAACTAACCCGGTGAAACCGCTTCCATTCCCACCAATCCCACTTTCAGATAGCCCGATTTACGTAGAGCATCCATCACACTCATCAGTGTTTCATAATCCACGGTTTTATCCGCCTGAAAGAAAATGGTTGTCTCTTTATTGGATTGGGTTGTCTGATCCAACACCGCCGCCAGAGTATCGTGATCGACCTGTTGATCTCCGACGTAAAGCTGACGATCAGCCTTAACCGTCAGGAATACCGGTTTTTCAGGACGGGGTTGCGGTTTTGCCGACGACGCGGGTAAGTCCACTTTAATATCAACGGTTGCCAGTGGTGCCGCTACCATGAAGATAATCAGCAGCACTAACATCACGTCAATAAATGGTGTGACGTTGATTTCGTGCAATTCGCCGCTATCGTCCAAATCTTCATTAAGACGCATTGCCATAAATCACCTTGTCTTGCTATTTGTCAAATCCAGATCACGGCCAAGCAGTAATAATGCCTGTGCCGCCATATCACCAACCTGACCACGGTAAGATGCGATCATACGGGCAAAGATGTTGTAAATCACAACGGCCGGAATCGCCGCTACCAAGCCAAGCGCGGTCGCTAACAATGCTTCCGCAATACCCGGTGCCACAACAGCGAGGTTAGTTGTCTGTGAGTGTGCGATACCGATAAAGCTGTTCATGATCCCCCACACCGTACCAAACAGACCAACGAAAGGAGAAATCGCGCCAATCGTAGCCAAATAGCCGTTACCACGCCCCATATGACGGCTGATAGCCGCAACTGAGCGTTCCAGACGGAAAGAAACACGTTCTTTTGTACTATTCAGATCAATACTTTCAGAAGATAACTGGCGTTCTGCCTGTGCTTCACTCAGCAGTAAACGGCTGATACTGAGTTTGCTGAAACCTTCTGCAATTTCCGCAGCCTGATCAAGGCTCTTAACTTCCGCCAAAGCTAGTTGCTCTTTACGTAAACGACGACCGGCAACCCACAATTCAACACCTTTTGAAAAGAACAACGCCCAAGTAATAACAGAAGCAATCACCAAGCCAATCATCACGGTCTTAACAACAACGTCAGCGTTCTTATACATGCCCCAGATAGACAAATCGGTAGCAAAACCACTGGAAGGATTGGTTTCATCGGCTGAAACGTTAGGGGCAGCAATATCAGTGGCAACCGGAGTCACTTGGGTAGCGTCTGTTGCGGGTGCAGTTTGTGGCGCAACCTGATTTGCCGGCGGTGCCGTTGTACCCGAAGTGGTTGAGGTAGCCGCAGCAGGTGCTGCAATCTGTGCGGTTTTGGTCGTGGTGCTGTTATCTGTTGCAGATGCGGGTGTTGTATCAGCCAACGCTGAACCTGCCAGCCCGAACGCCAAGATAATTGAAGCAGTCAAATTACGCATCAGTTGGCCTTTACTCCCTTTCTTATAAACCTTGTTATTTAGCAGTGAATTACCTTTCGTCATCTCACTAACCTTATTTACGCTGAGTCTTAACTCATCTTCACCAAATTGAATGAAAATGAAGGCTGATGATATCAAACATTAAGTGATTTGATAGTAATTATCATTATTGTTTAATAAAAAAGTGTCACCCTTTCACAAAATCAAGTCAAAGAAACCTCACACACCGGTAATCAGATGAATTTTCGTCAAGTTGGCTTAATCCTTTTGTACAAAAAGGACTAAATCTTTTAACGTGTTAACTCTCTTTTTTTACACCATTTCAAATTTTGAAATTAAGATGGCAATGGATCATGACAGAAAAAAAACTGGAAACTTCACTGGTCAATGCGGGCAGAAACCGTAAATTTACGCAAGGTGCCGTCAATCCGATTATTCAGCGAACATCATCTGTGATTTTCGATTCTGTCGCATCCAAAAGACAGGCGACACACAACCGCGCCAATGGCGAACTGTTTTATGGCCGGCGTGGCACGCAGACCCATTTCTCTTTTCAGGAAGCCATGGCTGAACTGGAAGGGGGCGCAGGCTGTACGCTGTATCCTTCTGGTGCCGCCGCGATCAGCAACGCCATTCTCTCTTTTGCCGCCGCCGGCGATCATATTCTGTTGACTGGTTCAGCTTACGACCCGACACAAGGCTTTTGTGACAAGATATTGTCACGAATGAATATAACTACCGATTATTTCGATCCGATGATTGGTGAGGAGATTGCTGAACTGATTAAGCCCAATACCAAAGTGGTGTTTCTTGAATCTCCAGGCTCGATAACCATGGAAGTACAGGATATTCCGGCGATTGTCCGCGCGGTACGGCAAGTCAATCCAGATATTGTCATCATGATCGATAATACCTGGGCGGCGGGTGTGCTGTTTAAAGCACTGGAGTTCGGCATTGATATTTCAATTCAATCCGGTACCAAATATATTATTGGTCACTCGGATGCTATGTTAGGTATTGCTGTCGCTAACGAGCGCTGTTGGGTGCAGTTGCGAGAAAATTCCTATTTGATGGGACAGATAGCCGATGCTGATACTGTTTATATGGCAAATCGCGGGTTGCGGACTTTAGCAATTCGCCTGAAACAGCATGAAAAAAGCAGTATCGAGATAGCACAGTGGCTGCAACAAAGATCCGAGGTTGCAGTAGTCTATCATCCGGCCCTACCCTCCTGCCCCGGCCATGACAATTTCATCCGCGATTTCAGCGGCAGTAATGGCCTGTTCTCTTTTCAATTGAAAGAAAGATTAACACACCCGCAATTCTCAAATTATCTGGATAATTTTCACCATTTTAAAATGGCATTTTCATGGGGTGGTTTCGAATCGCTGATCCTGGGTTATCAACCCGAAGAGATAAAAACGATACGCCAGTACAATTCCCCACAAAAAACAGGCACCCTGTTCCGACTGCATGTCGGGCTGGAGAATATTCAGGATTTGATTGATGATTTAGCAGAGGGGTTTAGTCGAATTTTTGCTGATTAATCTTATCGTTATCTAATAGTAATAAACTGAAAATCTCAACACTTAAAGGCAATATAAATCAATTGTCATTACAATGCATTTGCATTACACCTTGTTAGAAAGATCATTAAATCAACATAATAGGTTCAAAATATGCATTCATTCCCAAGTGTTGAGTTCTTCCGGTGATGTACTTGCTTTACACCACTTTAACCACGCCAGACGCTTTTCTTTTCTACGATTTGATTTAAACTCTCCCTCTCTTTTATGCCTTTAATTTAAAATAAATTCATATCGTTATTTTTCAAGCTATTTTCGCGCTCTGTTAACGCCAAAATATCCATCTAATCGTTATAACCTTTCTCGCTAATTAATCAGCCCAATCTTTCACTGTCGTTGATAAATAGGTTTTCATAATAGTGATACACCCATTTTTACCCTTCCCGATTTTTGCTGTTGTCATGATGCAGCGTTCCATGAATACCTTTACATGTGCCACATAAATTGACAACAGTGGTTCCGTGTCACGTCGTTCATTTCAGAGTATCGATGCGATGATAGGCATAACGCTGGTCGTTTGGTGATTTGTGACGATTAATCAGATCGTCAAAATCGGACTGAGTTCCCTCCAGTGATCTACTCTTTTGAAATCTTATTTAATCAATAAATTAACCCCATATCGTGGCGGTAAAACGACACATTGGATCCTCACGCCAGTTTCAAATTGCCTGATTGCTTACGGATGAACAAGGAAAAACTCAAACAGATTCATGGCAACACTAATGCAACATTGGGCAATACCATCCCACTCTCGCCTGTTAGGCTTGAAGCGCTAACTGCGTGACAACCGCACCACAAAAAAATCGTGATCTACATCACATTTTTAAAATTAATCGGATATTCACCAATCAAATAGCCGCGACACCGTACATTTTTTGTTATATTTTTTCGCTCAGATATTATATAAGCAAAACTATTCATTCTTTGTCTTTACTCTCTGAGGTAACCCATGGCATAGCAGCCCAGATTACCTGTTTGATGTGCTCAATGACGGTTATCAACAAGACTATCAGCAACAGACTGCTAGCAACCTCATTGCCTTAATGCTTTTCTTCAGGGCGGTCCCTTTGACCCCTTGATTATTTGCTGACTACACGCAAAAAACCGCCGGACCGAGGGTCTGTGCGTTGAATATCCTCATGAATAATTTAAGGAGGCGTGATGTCATTCCAGAAAAATCAACCCAGGCCATCGAGTGCCAAACACATTGCCGACCGGCCAGCGCGAAGCGTTACTGGCGGTTATCGACAGCTTCCAGGCCGCCGGATGAGTTGACAGGAGGTGAAATATGTCACTTGGTGATGAGATTATTACCCGGATTGCCCGAGTCGGGGCGTTACATGCCGCCCCGGTTGCGCCCTGTCTCTTAGTCACATCTCCAGATCAACCGATTTGGCCAGCAAGTAACCGTCCACCAGAGTTTGCAGCAGGAACCAGCCCTCCCAGAGTCTTTCCCAGCCTACCCGTCCCGTACGCTTAGAATCA
>NZ_PUJU01000074.1 GCF_011189505.1 Photorhabdus tasmaniensis | reverse complement strand
CCAGTGAAAAAGCCAGTATTCGGCGCAAACGGAAGATGACCAGTATGAATAGTGCCTATATGGACAAGGTGTTAATAGCAGGATTATGCTCGATGGTTAAACAATGAACACTCACGCTCTCACCCTGGGCTATTTGGGTCTTCGATTATACGGCCATGCTGCAATAATAAGGCGGTTGTTCTACCGTATAGAAACAGTAGCAGTATTCTTAATCAGGTTATTTCCTCCGACTAGCCTATGCCATAAAACTTATTCCCTGCGGGTTAAGCTGACTTTTTATTGCTATGAAGACAGAAATAAGAATAGCTATCTTTTTAAAAAAAGCTAATAGAAAAAAGTTATCAGTTGATAACTTTAGGTTAACACTAAATCTGATTGTTAGTCGTGGTTCTTAGATTATTTTCCACAAACAGATTAAAAGAGTGATAATAATGAGGTTTGAACGGAAGAGTTTAGCGCGAATATACATCTTTATGGCTATTGTTACGTGAATGAGTAACTTAATTTACTAACAATTAATTGTAAGGTGGGAAATAAGAAATTGTTAAATTTTTATCGTAATACCAATTCTATGTGATTTATAAAAATTCAGTTATTTTTGGGGTTTTAATATTTATATTTCGAACTATTTCGTAAAGTTATTTGCTTTTAATTTTTATTTGAAAATCGGGTTTGGGCATAATAGAGTATTAATTAGCTTGAATTCTGGTTCTAGGACTACCGCCGTACTTATCCTGTGGGAGGGCTTACTCCTTTGCGACGGTAATGACACTACTGAGGCAGAAATTAAAAAAATCATAATTGATGAATCACAGAAGTTAACGTTGTTTTCCGAACTGCTTCGCAAAGTTATTATCTTTTCCTTGGACGGAATCTTTTTATCCCCTATTTTGCTGTTATGCATGGATAGCCAGGGAGCAACGGATGCTTAATTTATTGATATTGATTCTGTTCATTGTTTTCAATTCACCGACAGTTGCGGCTGAAACACCGAATACAGCGAAAAATTGTCCTGCATGGTCGCAAGACACATTACAACGTGAAACAAAAAGTCTGATGCAGCAAATAGCCCAATGGGATCAACTCTATCATCAGAAAGGGATCAGCGAGATCGATGATGAAGTTTATGATCAATTAATAATGGAGTTAACGCATTGGCAGCTCTGCCTGAAACAAGCGCCTCATCCACATTTTCCTCTAGCAGTCACCATTGATAATAAACTTGTTCATCCCGTTGCTCATACCGGGTTAAGCAAACTGAAAGGTGAACAGGAACTGAACCGATGGTTGCGGGGCAGATTACCCGTCTGGCTACAGCCAAAAGTTGATGGTGTAGCGGTAACACTGGTTTACCAGAAGGGGAAACTTGTTTCATTAATCAGCCGGGGGAATGGTTCCGCAGGCGTAGACTGGACAGCGAAAAGCCAATATATTCCCGATATTCCGCAGAATATAGAAAATGCTCCACCTGATATGGTGTTGCAAGGAGAGCTTTTTCTGCATAAAGAGGCGCATAGGCAGCAGTTATCTGGCAGTGATGGCGCTCGTAGTCGGGTTGCTGGTCTGATGATGCGCAAAGAGCACGTGCCAGAATTAAAGCAAGTTGGTGTGTTTATCTGGAGCTGGCCGGATGGCCCGACTGAGATGGAAAGTAAATTGCGGAAACTGGCGAATATGGGTTTCCCATTAGCGCTTCGCTATAGCCATAAAATAGAGATACCAGAGCAGATACAGAAATTGCGGATGCACTATTTTGCACAACCTATACCTTTTGCTACAGATGGTATCGTGCTGAAACAGGAAATTGAACCCAGAGGAAGTCAATGGCAGCCCGGATCTAACAGTTGGGCGGTGGCATGGAAGCACCCTTTACGCTATCAGGTCACCCAAGTCAGGGAGGTTAATTTTACCATTGGCAGAACGGGCAAAATCTCAGTTGTGCTTGGGCTGGATAAGGTAAAACTGGATGACCGGCAAATAAGCAGAGTCAATATTGGTTCTGTTCGTCGTTGGCAACAGTTGGATGTGTTACCGGGGGATCGGGTAGCTCTCACGTTGGCAGGTCATGGTATCCCGAAATTAGATCAAGTGGTGTGGCGAATAAAAGAGCGTCAATATATTCATCCACCCGATAAGCAGCGTTATCATGCCCTGAGTTGCTTGAAGTTAACGGCGGGTTGTGGACAACAGTTTAATGCTCGGCTGAAATGGCTTGGTGAAAATCTGCAAATGACAGGTGTCAGTAGCGGTAGTTGGGCAATGCTGACCGAGCAGGAGTTAGTTACTGATTTAACCGGTTGGTTAACACTTTCAGTTCAAGATATTGCAGCTTTACCAGGAATAGGCGATAAACGGGCACAGGCTATTTATTCACAATTGAGCAAGGCAAAAAATCAGCCTTTTTCCTATTGGATGAAAGGCATTGGGGTGCCTTATATGGATAAGCTATCTGACGATGTTGATCACTGGCAGCAACTGGAGCAGAAATTAGCCGAAGCACAGTTAAAGCAACAGCTTACTTCCGGGCAATTGAAAAAGTTGTCTGATTTTATCAATGATGAGCAGATTAAAATGATTGCAGAAAAACTGTCAGTGGCAGGGATAAAGGGGTTTGACCGGGAAAACGGGGTCGTAGTTAACCCCGTGGGTATAGTTCAGTGATCGGAGTGTTCATAATTAAAGACAGGTAATCCAAGGCGGTAGCGAATAGCAACCAATCTTGCGGTCAAACCTGCGATCAGGGTAATCAGAACAATGCCGTCTTGTGGCAACGGTGTGTGCTGTAAGCCAATGTATAACCAGGCGGCGGTAAAAGAGACACCAGCATAAATCTCTTTCTGGAAAACCAACGGAATGGTGTTACACAGCATATCGCGTAACACGCCACCGAAAACCCCGGTGATAACCGCAGCAATGGAGGCGATTATCGGGCCATAGTTCATGTCCAGCGCAATCTGCGCACCAATAATGGAGAAGACAATCAGACCAATGGCATCCAGGATAAGAAATAGACGGCGTAAATGCTTCATCATGGGGGCAGCCCAGGTGGTTATCACGGCGGCACAGGCGACGGTCACGATATATTCAGGGTGTTTGACCCAACCAAGAGGGTAATGTCCCAGAAGTATGTCCCGAACGGAACCCCCGCCAATGGCAGTGACGGAAGCAATAATGATCACGCCAAACATATCCATCTTACGGCGGCCTGCGGCTAAAGCGCCTGTCATCGCTTCAGCGGTAATCCCAATAATATAAAGAACACTCAGTAACATAGATTATTCGATGTGTGCAGTATAAAAAGGTAAGGGTAATGTCGAAATGGTAAAGTCTCGACTGAAATTTTTTCTCTTTATCCATTTTGGATTAGTAATAGTTATTCGAATAAAACTGACATAAGGATAATAAAGTGTTCTTTCAGGAACGACAAATCACGTTTGGCAATCGCAACCACCAGCTTACCAATACCCATATTTGGACACCAGACAGCCAATGGTTAGCTTATGATGTTCGTCCTCATGGCGCTTCGTTTACTGGTTTAACGATAGAAAAAATTCATGTGAAAAGTGGTAAAACAGACATTATTTATCAGGCGAAGAAGGGCGCTCATGTTGGTGTAGTGACCGTCAGTCCAACAGAACCTGTCCGGTATGCTTTTATTCACGGGCCAGAATGCCCGGATGAGCAATGGCATTATGACTTTCATCACCGGCGAGGGGTGATTGTCAGTGAGGATTTACCCGGAAAAGCGGTCACTCTGGATGCTATGGATATTACCGCTCCTTATACAGTTGGAGCGTTGCGTGGAGGCAGTCATGTTCATGTGTTCAGCCCGGAGGGTAGCTGTCTGAGTTTTACTTATAATGACCATGTTATGCATGAGCTTGATCCGGCACTTGATTTGCGGAATATCGCCGTGGCTGTGCCCCTCAAATCAGTGAAGCCGCCTAAACACCATCCTCGTGAACATGATGGTAGCTATTTCTCCGTTGTGGTCAGTAGTACCACTTTTCAGCCGGAGCCGGGCAGTGATGATATTAACCGCGCCTATGAAGAGGGTTGGGTAGGTCAGGTAGGATATCGTAAAGCGGATGGCAATTGGCAGCGTTGGGCACTGGCATTTATTGGCGATACCATTTCTGCAACAGGAGAAAAAGTACCGGAAGTCTATGTTGTTGATCTGCCTGAACAGGATGTTGATTATGCAATAGCAGGGGAAAAACCGCTGCAAGGCACGGAAACAACGTTACCGGCACCACCTGCCGGTGTCATACAGCGTCGTCTGACATTTACCGGTCACAAACGCTGGCCGGGGGTGATGAATAACCCACGTCACTGGCTACGTGCTTCACCGGATGGTGAGCAGATTGGTTTTCTGATGAAAGATGATGATGGTATTGTGCAATTGTGGACAATATCGCCAAATGGTGGAGAACCTCGTCAAATAACTAGGGGAAATTGTGGTATTCAATCCGCTTTTAGCTGGGAGGGTAGCGGTCGGTTTGTTGCTTTTATTTGTGATAACAGCGTGATGCTGTGTGATGTGCAAAATGGGCAGGTGCAGCGACTGTCTGAACGTACTGAACAGGCACCTTCTGCGGATGCAGTTGTGATTTCACCAGATAGCCATCATATTGCATTTATGCGTGAAGTTGATGGTTATATGCAAATTTTCCTGGTGGAAACCGGCATCAAATAAATATATTTGCCGCCAGTTTGCGATTTACTGGTGGCAATAAATAAACCGGAACGAATTATTAGTTGGCTTTGATCTGGTGTTGTGTGTTTTCTATTTTTTCAATTCGCTCTTTTGGTGAATTTGCTGATTGATCCTCATCAGATTTTATATAGTCATAAGGTAATAAAATGGTATCCAGCAGGGCAGAAAAAGGCAGGTCAATCGCTAATAGTGGCTTCATTACCCAGCCAGTGTCGTTATCTTTCAGCATTTCAATATTCGCTTTTGCGCCGGAATAATAACCATAGCTAGGCCCTGAATGGGTCATAATGCTCGTGCACCCGCTGGTTAACAGCCATCCTAATGTGACGCAAAATAGAATTAATTTATTACTCTTCATTGGTTCTATTGATCTCGTATGGTCAAACAGCCGGAATATTTCACTCTTGCGTTGGTTTGTTGGGTAGTTTTTATTCCCCTAAGTTCCTTAGCTAAGAGCCTTTACGTCATCACTATAATCACGCCACGCAACATTGACCATAGCACTGATACCAAAAAGTAGTGAATTTTTTATGTAACACTATTTTTTTCTGTTCTTCTGATTAATAAGGAATGATACAAATCATCATAATGATTTGAATGGCCTATATCTTAAATGCTTATTAAGTATAAAACTGATTTGGCTTTTATATATCCGTAATGTTATTTCAAGAAGGACTATCTTGTTCCATATTACAATAATCCCTTACAATTTGTGGGTTAAACCACATAATGACAGTTCAGTTTCTGACAGAATTAGCGGTTCTTTTTTCGACTTTATAGAGTATGTGTGCGTCATGTTGGATTTTTCTATTTTTGTATTAGCCATCAGTAAACGCACAAAAACCGGTCTATTCGAGCTATTGGATAGAGAAGTTTCTGATTAAATAGATACAGCTTGAGGAGAGTGGGTAGACAAGGAATGTCTTTTTCCTCCTTATGCATCAAGCATTCTACGAATTCTGATAATAATCATGTAAAAGTCCTCGTTGTCATTTAGCTCCCGCATTTTTATGCAGGAGCTTTTTTATTGCTGGTTTCAGGCGACTTTCTGATGTGCCAATTCAATCTCTTCCGCCAGAATCGCAATTCCTTTTTCGATACTTTCCGGATCAGGAACATAATTCATGCGCATACATTCGTGAGCATGTGACCAGTTTTGTTCAAGCCCTGGGAAGAAATAGTGGCCTGGAACCATCAGCACACCGCGCTTTTTCAGCCTGTGATAAAGCGTTTCTGTTGTTATCGGCAGGTTTTTAAACCACAGCCACAGAAAAATAGCCCCCTCCGGTTTATGGATAAGGCAAATTTCTGTCGGCAGATAACGACGGATAATTTGAATAACGTCTTGAACCCGTTGTTGATAGAACGGGCGGATCACGTCCTGTGACAAACGAAGAAGGTCATTACGTCGGATCATTTCTAATGCGATTGCTGGACCAACACCACCTGGTGCAAGGCTGATGATCCCGTTCATATTACTGACCGCATTAATGATTTTCTCATTAGCGATAATAATCCCGCAGCGGGAGCCGGGCAGTCCTAATTTGGATAAGCTCATGCACAGAATAATATTGGGATTCCACAATGGTGTGGCTTTGCTGAAAATAATACCCGGGAAGGGTACGCCATAAGCATTATCAATCAACAGTGGGATTTGGTGTTGTTGAGCCAAATAATCCAGCCGTTGTAACTCTTCGTCAGTAATGACGTTACCGGTTGGGTTCGTTGGGCGAGAAACACAGATCAGGCCAATATCGTCAGTAATATTCAGGTGGTCAAAATCAACGTGGTACTTGAACTGACCTTCTGGTAATAATTCAATATTGGGTTTATTGGCAACAAATAAGCCTTCATCCAGCCCTGAGTCAGAATAACCAATATATTCCGGTGCCAGTGGGAAGAGTACCTTACGGCTAGAGCCATCTTCACTGCGTCCAGCCAGCAGGTTAAACAGATAGAAAAATGCACTTTGGCTGCCATTGGTCAGGGCAATATTTTGTGTACCAATTTCCCAGCCAAGTTTTTCGTGCAGCATCTCTGCCAACGCTCGAATTAGCGTATCTTTCCCCTGAGGACCATCATAGTTGCATAGTGTGTCAGTGAGTTGACCATTTGTGGCCATCTCAATCAGTAATTGCTGAAAATAGTCATCCATTTCCGGGATATGTGCCGGATTACCACCGCCCAGCATAATTGCACCGGGTGTCCTCAACCCTTGATTCAGGTCATTCATCAGGCGGGTTATACCTGAGTCTTGTGTAAACTTGTTACCGAATTGGGAAAAAATCATAGCCGTGTTCGTTGCCGGTGTATTGTTTAAGTTAGAAGAAATAACACCATACCCCGCGCATTATCGGGGTGCAATCTGGAAAATTATGACTATTGATTATTTAATCTGGCATTTAATTTAACATTTAAAATAAAGAGCTAAATGTTTGGTTAATATCCAACTTTATTATTGGCATTAATCTTGGGGCTATTGTAATTCACTGAATTTATTTTCTACATAAACAGTCAGTTATATGGTCATTGACCAAACCTGTTGCTTGCATAAATGCATAGCAAGTCGTACTGCCGATGAATTTGAACCCTCTTTCTTTCAGTGCTTGTGATAACGCATCTGAAATATCTGTTTTTACCGGCACCTCTGTGGTGGTTTTCCACTGATTAATAATCGGTTTGTTATCAACAAAACGCCAGATAAAGGCGCTGAATTCCTCTCCCTGTTGTTGCATTTTAAGGTATGCCCGCGCATTGTTGATAATCGCGTTAATTTTGGCACGATTACGGACAATAGCGGGATCAAGCATCAGCCGTACCACATCATTTTCATCCATGACGGCAATCTTTACCGGGTCAAACTGATGAAAACATCGGCGATAGCCAGCGCGTTTTTTCAGGATAGTCAGCCATGACAGCCCGGATTGTTGGCCTTCCAGACAGATCATTTCAAACAGCTTCTGGCTATCTTTTTGTGGTTTTCCCCATTCATTATCATGGTAAGCCAGATATTCAGGATCAGAAGTCACCCAATTACAGCGTGTTAATTCCATGATGATTATTCCCGATGTTGATGGTTAATAATTGACTGTACTTTAACTGTATATATATACAAGCAAAATAGCCAGATTAAGATTTTTTTATTTCAGGGTGGAATTGAGAACGAATTCAGGGCTGTATATCTTAAGGTCAAAGGGTATACTGACCGACTTCCTTTCAAATTCATATGTATCGCGTGCGGATCCAACATGCAAAAGTTTGATACCAAGACCTTTCAGGGGCTGATCCTGACATTACAGGATTATTGGGCGCGCCAAGGCTGCACCATTGTCCAACCACTGGACATGGAAGTCGGCGCGGGTACTTCTCATCCAATCACTTGCCTGCGTGCACTTGGCCCGGAGCCAGTTGCCGCTGCGTATGTGCAACCTTCCCGTCGTCCGACGGATGGCCGATACGGTGAAAACCCGAATCGTTTACAACATTACTATCAGTTTCAGGTCATGATTAAGCCGTCACCAGACAATATTCAGGAATTATATCTGGGTTCTCTGAAAGAGTTGGGGTTGGACCCGACGGTTCACGATATCCGTTTTGTTGAAGATAACTGGGAAAACCCGACATTGGGTGCCTGGGGCTTGGGTTGGGAAGTGTGGCTTAACGGCATGGAAGTGACGCAGTTCACTTACTTCCAGCAGGTAGGTGGTTTTGAGTGTAAGCCGGTAACTGGCGAGATTACTTACGGTCTTGAGCGCCTGGCGATGTATATCCAGGGCGTGGACAGTGTTTATGACCTGGTTTGGTGCGATGGCCCGCTAGGTAAAACCACTTATGGTGATATTTATCATCAGAATGAAGTAGAACAATCTACTTATAATTTTGAGTATGCCAATGTAGATTTCCTGTTTAGCTGCTTCGAGCAATATGAAAAAGAAGCTCAGGAGTTGCTGGCGCTGGAAACGCCGCTGCCGCTGCCGGCTTATGAACGTATTCTTAAAGCGGGTCATACATTCAACTTATTGGATGCCCGTAAAGCTATCTCGGTGACTGAGCGTCAGCGCTATATCCTGCGTATCCGCACCCTGACTAAAGCTGTTGCCGAAGCTTATTATGCCTCCCGTGAGGCATTGGGCTTCCCTATGTGTAAAAAGAATCAGAACTAAGAGGCTGTCATGACTCAACAGACTTTCCTGGTGGAAATCGGCACAGAAGAGTTGCCGCCGAAGGCTCTTCGTTCACTGGCTGAAGCATTTGCAGCTCATTTTGCGGCAGAACTGGATAACGCTAATTTGGCTCATGGTGAAGTGAGCTGGTTTGCCTCTCCGCGCCGTCTGGCGCTGAAAGTAGCCAATCTGGATGAAGCGCAGGCTGATCGTGAAGTGGAAAAACGTGGCCCGGCGATTGCTCAGGCATTTGATGCGGAAGGTAAACCGACAAAAGCGGCTGAAGGTTGGGCTCGCGGTTGTGGTATTACAGCTTCTCAGGCTGAACGGTTGGTGACAGATAAAGGCGAATGGTTACTGTATCGTGCGTTGGTCAAGGGCCGCAGTGTAAAAGAGTTGCTGGCGGGTATGGTCAGCCATGCTCTGAGTAAGTTGCCGATACCTAAATTAATGCGTTGGAGCGATAAAGAGACTCAGTTTGTTCGTCCGGTGCATACCGTTACGATGTTGTTCGGTAATGAACTGATTGACGGTGACATTCTGGGCATTAAATCTGCGCGGGTCATTCGTGGTCATCGTTTTATGGGTGAGCCTGAATTTACGATTGACAATGCGGAACAGTATCCCGCGATTTTGCAGCAACGCGGTAAAGTGATCGCGGATTATGAAACCCGTAAGGCGCAGATCAAACAAGATGTGGAACAGGCGGCTGTTAAACTGGGTGGCATTGCAGATATTAGTGATAGCCTGTTGGAAGAAGTGACTTCACTGGTTGAATGGCCGGTTGTGTTGACGGCGAAATTTGAAGAAAAATTCCTCGAAGTACCAGCAGAAGCATTGGTTTATACCATGAAAGGCGACCAAAAATACTTCCCGGTTTATGGCAATGCCGGCAAGTTGATGGCGAATTTTATCTTTGTCGCCAACATTGAATCCTCTGATCCACAACAAATCATTTCTGGTAACGAAAAAGTAGTTCGCCCGCGTCTGGCTGATGCGGAGTTCTTCTTTAAGACAGATCGTAAACAGCGTCTGGAAGACAACCTGCCTCGCTTGGAAACAGTTCTGTTCCAGAAGCAGCTTGGTACTTTGCGCGATAAGACGGATCGTATTCAGGCCTTGGCAGGCTGGATTGCAGAGAAAATCGGTGCTGATGTTAATCACGCTACCCGTGCGGGTCTGTTGTCCAAATGTGACCTGATGACCAATATGGTGTTCGAGTTCACCGATACTCAGGGTGTGATGGGAATGCATTACGCCCGTCATGACGGTGAAGCGGAAGATGTCGCTCTGGCGTTGAATGAGCAGTATCAGCCGCGTTTTGCCGGTGATGAGCTGCCTTCTACGGGTGTTTCCTGTGCGTTAGCCATTGCTGACAAAATGGATACTCTGGCGGGTATTTTTGGCATTGGTCAGCATCCAAAAGGCGATAAAGATCCGTTTGCACTGCGTCGTGCTGCGCTGGGTGCTTTGCGTATTATCGTTGAGAAAAAACTGCCGCTGGATTTGCAGGCATTGACAGAAGAAGCGGTTCGTCTGTATGGCGACAAGCTGACCAATGCCAACGTCATTGATGACGTGGTTGAGTTTATGCTTGGTCGTTTCCGTGCCTGGTATCAGGAGCAGGGTTACAGCATTGATACCATTCAAGCTGTGCTGGCGCGTCGTCCAACCCAACCCGCTGATTTTGATGCCCGCGTTAAGGCGGTGACTCACTTCCGTACATTGGATGAAGCGACAGCGCTGGCAGCCGCGAATAAGCGCGTTTCTAACATTCTGGCGAAGTCAGAAGAGGCACTGAATGAAAAAGTCAGTGCTTCTGTGCTGAAAGCGCCTGAAGAGGTGAGGTTGGCAACACATCTGGTGGTTTTACAGGATAAGCTGGCGCCTTTGTTTGCTGAAGGCCGTTATCAAGAAGCACTGGTTGAATTAGCCTCTTTGCGTGAAGTTGTCGATGCTTTCTTTGACAATGTGATGGTGATGGATGAAGACCAGCAGGTGCGTGTGAATCGCTTAACTTTGTTAAGTGAATTGCGTGATTTGTTCCTGAAAGTTGCGGATATTTCGTTACTGCAATAATAAGCTGAAATAGCTAATTCCGGCTGTTGTGAAATGCAATGGCTGGAACTTAATACCTCTAACCTTGATTTTGTAGCTCATTCGAGCTACGTTTTATTTATAAATTAAAAGGGGGATTTATGGCTGCAAATGCGTTTGTTCGGGCAAGAATCGATGAGACATTAAAAGCAGAAGCTACCGAGGTTTTGGCTGGTATGGGGTTAACCATATCTGATCTAGTGCGTATCACCTTGACTAAAGTTGCGAAGGAAAAAGCATTACCGTTTGAAATGCGAGTACCTAATAAATTGACTGCCGAAACTTTGGCTAAGAGTGATCGTGGTGAAGACATTCATCAAGCAAAGGATGCTGACGATTTATTTGATCAGCTTGGTATCTGATGCGCCAGCCAAGATATTCAAGTCAATTTAAGCGTGATGTGAAATCTGCACGAAAACGTGGCAAAGATATGAACAAACTTAAGGTCCTAATGAGTTTGTTGATTGATAATAGACCATTGCCTGCTAACTATCAGGATCATCCTCTCCGTGGTGAATGGAAGGAGTTTCGTGATGCTCACATTGAGCCTGATTGGTTATTGATTTACAAAGTAGTTGGTGATGTCGTTAGGTTTGAACGAACAGGAAGACACTCTGACCTATTTGATGAATAAACCTTTCTGGGGGTACTGGGTAGCAGGTTAAATTAACTTAGTTAGGAAAAAGAAAGTCCAGATTTAGCTACAACATTATTTTTTACCTAATTGACGTATTTTTGTGAAATCCGTGAGAAAGTGCGGCGTTCATGCTGTTTTTATCAGCAACTAACCCATGATTATCGAAAAGGTATTGACGGCCTACAACGAGCGCAGTAAGATGCGCCTCGTTTTCGGCGAGTAGCGCAGCTTGGTAGCGCAACTGGTTTGGGACCAGTGGGTCGGAGGTTCGAATCCTCTCTCGCCGACCAGATAATAGTTTGGGGATGCTCAACAAGTAGTTCCGCGAACTTAAAGAAATCAGAAAAGCCCTAGCCAAAAGGTTAGGGCTTTGATCTAATAGGGTTAGTCCAAAAAATGGACTAACCGACATGCTTAAAGAACCTTCACCTCAGCAATATCAGTTTGAAACTATCACGCTTGATGAACTCGTTCCCGAAGACCATCTTGTTCGTAAAATCGATGCCGTTATGGATTTTGAGTTTGTTCGTGATGCCGTCGCACACCTTTACTGCCCTAATCATGGTCGCCCTGCCATTGACCCCCCGTTCGCTTAATTAAATTACCCAGGCCGTCGATTCTTTCTTGATTATAGGTTTGAATCTATATAGCATTGCACCTATATTAAGTAAGGAGAAATCATGTGGGCCATTGAGACAACCGACACCTTTGATGAGTGGTTCGATGCTCTGGATGACACTGACCGGGCTAACGTGCTGGCTTCTATGATGGTGCTTCGAGATCGAGGGCCTATGCTATCAAGGCCATACGCAGACACCGTGAACGGTTCATCCTACAGCAACATGAAAGAGCTGCGGGTTCAAAGCAAAGGAGACCCGATCAGAGCGTTCTTTGCGTTCGATCCAAAGCGGAAGGGGATTCTTCTCTGTGCCGGTAACAAGACTGGGGACGAGAAGAGGTTTTATGAAGTAATGATTCCGATTGCAGACCGAGAATTTGCGGCGCACTTGGACAAATTGAAGAAGGAGTAAACGTTATGGCAAGAACTCTTGACCAAATGCTGGCAGCAGAAAAGCCGGACGTTGTCGCCAAAGCACAGGAGGCGGCCACCGAAATGTTGCTGAACATCCACCTGGCCGAGCTTCGTGAACGCATGAACCTGACACAAGGGGATATTGCGGTTGCTCTAGGCATCAAACAGCCGACAGTCTCCGATATGGAGAAGCCGGGTCGGGACCTAAAGCTGTCATCTCTCAAGCGCTACGTTGAGGCCTCTGGTGGTAAGCTGCGTCTTGATGTCGAGCTCCCGGACGGAACTCACTACGGATTTGTTGTTTAACTCGATACGCCCCTCTGGGGCGTATCAGACCGCTGACAAAGTCCTAACCAAAAGGTTAGGACTTTGATCTAATAGGGTTAGTGCAAAAAATGGACTAACCGACATGCTTATAATTTACTTTATTATTGATTCTTGATTCTTCTCCCTAAAATCTGGGCACAGAGTTATGTGCCCGTACTATAACTGGGATTAATGCCGTAGTTTGAGTGCTGGAATTGTGCAACAGAAAGTAATAAACAGTAGCCCAAGTAAAATCAGGGAAAAACCCTCACGACTTGGATCAATGCTGTAAAGCACAGCGACAGTTGCCGTACCTAGCGATGCACCAAATAAGGTTCCTATTCTGGTGATGACGCTCGCATCCGGAACTTGAGTGGCAGGTAACTCATGATAAGCATGAGACATCGCAAACAATGTAAGTAAACCTATACCAGCACCTCTAAGCAACATTGTTACCACAATGATTTCTGGATGAGATTGGATATTGTGCAAAAATAGCGGTACTGTGCCGAATATAGCCATCATTGTTCCAATCAGAGCTGTATTACTTACACCAAAACGTTCGCTTAATGATTTAAGGTAAGAGCGTGAAAGAAGCGCACCTACTCCGTGAGTGCCTATCCAAATGCTGGCAAGTAATTCACTTTGTTGGAAGCCATGTATAAACATAATGGGTAAAGCAAAAAGGCCGCCATAAAAACTAATACTTGAAAGAAGTAATAACCAAATGGATGCGGTAAAAGATCTCACTTTAAACGGTGCGAGTTGAATTAAAGCATCGGAGGCTTTATTTCGTGTATGGCAAATAAAAAGTAATATGAGTATTAAGCTTGCAAGTAAGATCCCAACCATAATTAACCAATGGAGGAAGCTCATGGTATCTGTTTTCGTTAGCAATGACAGACTGTAAATCATGAATAATAGCGATGGTGTTAGCAATAAAAATCCCATTAGATCAAAGCGTATAGATTCCGATTTATCATTCTTGATGATACACACGGCGCTGAGAATAATGGCTGCTATCCCAATGGGTACATTGATAAAGAAGATCAAACGCCAATCACCGATATGCAATAAATAGCCTGCGACGATAGGCCCAGCAATAGGAGCGATAACTGTGGGTACAGCAATGGTTGCCATAGCCCCTTTTAAATTTTGTTTGCCGACTGCATTAACCAATACTGTTTGCATCACAGGCATCAGAATACCGGCACCTATGCCCTGCGGCGGGTCGCCCAAGCACAAATTGTCACTGTGACTGTCGCACTCAAGGTATACAGCGTTGAAACCCACTGTAGCTGTGCAACTGAAGCTGAAAGACTGACTGTCAGAGACGGAATGGCAACGCCAATGATTGTTGCATCTAATAGAGGCAAACAAATCCCGATTACAAGACATGTAATAACCCAGAGTTGGTATCGATTTAAGGGTGTTGACTGTTCAGAATAACTATTTTTGGTCATGATAGATCTCCGTTGCCAATAAAGTTTTTTTACCTGAACGCAAATTGGCAAGATAGTTACCGGTAAACATACAGGTTGTTGTCTCAGCTGATTTTAAAGCAGTTTGTTTTGATGGTATTTTCTCTATTTCGGGATTAAGTATCACTGTTTCAAGGGATGCTCACCTCTGGCATCCCTTCAATATTTCAGATGGATCTTTTGAACTATTTCACACAAATCTGGTGTTTTTCCAGAACTGACACATACTCACTATTGTGTCACTGTATTGTATAGGTGACAGTGTTCCTCGTTACGCCATAGCATGAGCTTTAGGTTCCTATTCCATCGTTTCCAGAGTGATTTTCAGATCAGGACAACCATTTCCCGGAGTAGAAGATATTATTGGATCAAAACTCAAAAGAAGTTTGGAAGGCCCTCGTGTATACACTCCTGTTTCTTGATAATTATAGTTATCCGCAAAACGTAAATTGTGCAGGCGATCTAAAATAATATTGGATGAAACTTCCAACTGACAAAGTGAAAATGCAGCAGCGAAACAAGAATGCGTACCTGCACCAAAAGCTAAATGTCTTTTTCGATTTGCATTCTGGTGTGAAGTTGTATTCTTTCGTCGATATAGATCAAATTTATTTGGTTTGTAAAAAACTGATGGATCGCGATTAGCTGCACCAATCATACAAAATACTAGAGCACCTTTAGGGATATCAATACCAGAAATAGTGACGTTTTCACCCGCTTCTCTTGGAATTAACTGTACGGGTGACGTCAGACGCAAAGTTTCTTCAAATGCATCTCGAACTAGACTGCGATCTTTAACCACTGCATCAAGCATATTCGGATTAGATATTAAGTGATTAAGCATCATTGCTAATATCTTGTCGGCAGGTTCTGTGGCCGCTAATAGAATGTTTAAACACAATGCTGTAATTTCACTTGTAGACATCCCTGTATCTTGCCCATTATCACCACAAAGTATCGATATAAAGTCCCCACAGGGATTACACCGTCTCTGATCTATTATAGGATTTAGTAAGCGAATCAATTTCTGGCTACATTCAAGACTGTGTATTTTTTCTGATTCTGTTTGGTCAAACTGGGTAATGAAATTGGTGATACCCTTATGCCATTCAGCTATGTCACGATAGTTATCACTTGGAAGTCCAAGAATACCTAATGTAACTAATATGGTGTAATCTCGACCAAAGTCATTAACAATATCTATATTTCCTTTTGCTACATAAGGTTGTAGCAGATCTTCAGTAATCTTTCGAATCATGGGTTTGTGATAACGATTAAAATGATCTCTTGAAAGACCTTGCATCATGAGTTTTCGTTTACATGCGTGTTCTTCACCCTCCATTTGAATAAGAACGCGATCTCCCATAACAGGTTCCGCACGTTCAGTTAATGGCCGCGTATTGAAAATTGGGGATTTTAAAATAGCGTCAACATCCTCATATTTGCCGATAAAGTAGCTATTTGGGGATTGGTCAAAATACACTAAATCTTGTCGATGCAAGGTGTCGTAAAAATCGTAAGGGTTTTTTATAAATTTGGGATCGTGAATGTTGAAAGAACTTAATTTAGCCATTATTTTGCTTCCTTTCTAATGATATTGATGACTAAGAATCTATTGATTTTAAACACAGCTGCTATCTCATCAAACTAATTGAGTGACAATTCCGTAACTTTGTTTATCTCCTACTTGTATAGGATAACTACCATTAAATAACCCTTCTCCGATTGGCCAAGGGCGGTGATAGAGCAATGTAGAGTGTTTTACTCCAAGTAATCGAGGGGTATTGAGATAAAAGGGAATTTCAGCGAAAATATATGGCAACGCTTTATATATACATTGTAGGTCAATTTTATCAAAGTATTGTCCAATACCTTTTAGTCGCCCTTTTATGGCTTGAAAAGACATATCAAGGCAGCTTTTTTTAAAGGATTCTGATTCATTGAAAGCGTTTTCAACTTGTGTTTTAAGAGATTGGTAATCATAGTTTAATGCAAAGTCGCTAAATTGAATGATTCTGATTTGCTTACTTTTTAGTGTTGCTATAGAAATAATATCGTCAAGGCGACGTACATGACGTTTAATTTCACGTTGCGTTTTCTTGATAGCCTTATCATCCTCAGTCCCACTAGCAACTAAAAGGCGTGAAGCTTCACGTTCACAAGGTAACAATATGTCGACTTGTCGGAAATAATGACGTGACCACTGAATAAGGTCTACAACATAGTCCTTTGAAAAACGCGAGTTAAAGAGGCTTATCCCTACTAGCGCATGATCACCTCTCTGAATAATTTGGTTACAACGAGAGGTTTCACCTTAAACAGTAAATGATGCTGAATTCTTGTATAACAACGCTGAATGGGCTGATAATATTTCCATTTCGTGCTTACCATTGATCCCTGTAGAAAGATTATATCCACGCTAATAATAGCTAAAGGCGGATTCGACTGATAAGTGCAATTTTTCAGAAGGGCGGTCAGTTGCTATAGTAGGCATCTTTCTCGCCAAAGGAAAATGCACTATGGCCTATACACAACTGACCGAAACAGAAAGATATCAGGTTTCCAGCTTAAAAGA
>NZ_PUJU01000073.1 GCF_011189505.1 Photorhabdus tasmaniensis | reverse complement strand
CCAGTGAAAAAGCCAGTATTCGGCGCAAACGGAAGATGACCAGTATGAATAGTGCCTATATGGACAAGGTGTTAATAGCAGGATTATGCTCGATGGTTAAACAATGAACACTCACGCTCTCACCCTGGCCCTAATCTTGGGTTATTAGTGCTTCCGTGTACTTAAAACTCCGTGTAAATTATCTGTAACGTGAGTAATATCATCCATTGAAAAACGATTAGCAGTCTCCATGGTACTTGCAACCTTGTCATTTCTTATATAATCAAAATTAAGGCCAATATTATAGATCTTATTTTCTGATAATAAACCTTTTTCTATCAAAGGTGCTATATTACCGTGTCTTAACTCACCAAGATCGGTATTTTTAAGTACTAACGGTTTGCCTGCTGTATTCCCTTCAAAATTCCATAATAATGGCAATTCTGTATTTTCTTTCCATTTTTCGTAGTTTTTAATAAAGTCGAAATACAGAGGATCATTATTGTCGATATAGCTGATAAGAGTTGTCATATATGAGGTGTTATCGGGATTTTCTAGCACTCTCTTATTTGAAAATTCTAATTTATTGCTAAGTTCTTCCTTTGTTAATCCTTCTTTTAACATAATTTCATTATTTTCTCTTCCTCTAAGCTTAGGCTCTGATAATTTTACAATATCAGATATATCCAGTGAGGAATCTTTTACTCTAGGGTAAGCAATATCTGGCGCATATTGATTAATTGCATGATAACTTTCATGTATTAATGCAGTAGACATAAAATTTTTAAATTTATCCTCAAAATAACCCAGCCGTCTATTTCCATCAACGAGAGCATCTGCATAAACTGTCAATATGGGTTCTCTTTTTTGGAAATATGAAGATGCGGCAGAATTATCTGTAGTTTGAAGAATCGTAATAGGTTTATCACTATCATAGCCCCCTGAATATAAAGTATTATCATTTGTGCTTAATTTTTTTAAAAAGGAGATTTGATCTTCTAATTTTTCCATTATTTTATTTTTAACTCCATCAGAATGATCACCAAGGAATATATCAAACACACGGTTCACTTTTTTTATCGTTTCTGGCTCCTTCTTCCCAATTGTCTCTATACTATTTTCTAATGTTCTTATTGCCTTACTTTTTGCATCCGACATTAAATTTCTAATACTTTTAGCTTGGGATTTCTCGATATTCTGTATATGTTTTGGTGCCGATTTGCTCCGCAGAGCACCACCTCTTAAACCAACATCTGAATGTTTAATCCAGAGCCCGTTATTATCTCGTTTAACGGGAATTGCATAATTAAATCTACCGGGATTGGCCGGGTTCATTATCCTCCATGTTCGGTTATCATTATCCCAACGTACCTGCCAGAAATCTCCGTATTGTTTAATATAATAGTTTGTCTGCATATTGACACCGGTATTATCAGTACGTAACTTATAAATGTTTTCAAACCGACCATCACTGGTTCCTTCCGTCATTAGTTCAAATCCCTGATCGGGAACTTTCCATTTATCGGGCAACTTACTATATCTAATGACGTCTGATTCCAACAAATCAATAGCATCATTTTGTACCTGAACTCCTTTTTTTAAAAGACTTGATTTTCTGAATCCCTTATAAGCACCCTTTATTTTCTGTATCTGGCTCTGTTATTAGATCCACTTTCTGATTGATGAGAATAAAAAGCCTAAGGGAACCAATAGGTTATCAATAGGCGCGGATTTGTCGTTGATTGGACGTGAGACTGGTGGTGCATGTAAGGCAAAGATTACGAGGAATAGTCAAAGCCGATGAACTTAAGGCTGGTGATACAATATATACACGTGATGGTCAAACTACTCTTAGCTCAGTTAAATTGAGAAACACAGATCCATTAAACGTATATAATTTCGTGTTAGAAAAAACAGATGATAAAAGTGAATTGTTACCTGAAGATGCTTTGCTTTTTGCTGGTGGCGTTTTAGTCGGTGATAATAATCTGCAAAGAAAGGTATCGATAGCAAATTGATATCTCAGACTGTTGACAAACCCTATTGAAAAGATAGGGTTTGTTTTTTAGTTATAGAAAATCTCAAACATCATTTAATAGGCCAGTATCCCACCCCCATTTTCACCAAAATGTGATCTGTGACAGATACGTCACAACAGTAACGCTTAACAACAATCCCGCTAAATAAATTAAAAATATTTATAAATAATCATTTCTAACTAATTGACAGAATAAAATCCTTTGGTTTTTTAATGAGCTATACCATTAATTTTAATCGATACTCACGATGGAAATTAATATATTTGATAGTTTTTAACGATCGATCGTGTGATTTTTGAACGTTTTAAACAATTTTACTTTCCAAATTATAACGCATAAGATTTATTTCAATTTGAAATATTTAAGTTTTATAAATATTTTGATTAATGTGATTATAACGTATATGTTTTATTTCTTTTTGTAAGCATGTGAGTTTTCGGTTCAGGCGGCAGTTCTGAAGTCGCGCGTTGTAGCGCGTCTATCATTTTGATTTTGGAGTTATCAGCATGAATAAGAAAGTCAGTGTGTTACTCAGAACCAAGCATCAATCGGGCTTTACGCTGATTGAAGCATTGGTTGTGATGATTGTTGGCATTGTGATTTTGGCCGCAGCCGCAGCGGGGATTGGTAAGTTGTTCCGGGCGTCGGAAATTTCAACAGAGTCGTCGAATATTACTCAGATGGCCGCAAATTTGAAATCAATTAAAAACGGCGCTAAAGGTTATGACAGCTTGGATAACAAGATTGCCATCCATTATAAGGTTGTTCCGGCCAATATGACTCAGGATGGGACCAGCGGGATTATTTTTAATAGCTGGAATGGCAAGGTGCTTATTTCGCCGGGAGATGCTACCGCTCAGACGTTTAAGATTGAGTATCAGAATGTGCCTGATGAAGCTTGCCAGCAACTTTCGTTGAAGTTGCGGGTGGCGGGTTGGTCGAAAATGACCGTCGGTGGTGGTGGCGGGAAGGGGCAACAGTCGGCCACGGAAATTAAGCCGGATTCAACTTTGGCTCAAATTAATACCGCATGTAATGCCAATGATGCTAATACGGTGACGTTTATTTCTGCCAGTTAGGTCATTGATTAAGTCTTTATGTGATGTGTAGCTTGGTCGTCTTGTCAAGCTACACTTTCTGTGGTGTAGGAAAATGGCCGGTCTGCTTTGGTTTTGTTGGGGTTTCCTCACTGCTTATTTTCCTTACTGAATGGGGCGCGTTTTGCGCTAAATGTGTCGGGAGATCATCATGGTAATAGGGTGGCTGCAATCTTCTGTGGGGTGTTTGGTCCTGGCGTCGGGGTTACTGGGATTGTGTGTCGGCAGTTTTTTGAATGTGGTGATCTGCCGTCTGCCGATCATGATTTTCTCTGAAATCAATCATGAGACGGTTGGCTTTAACCTCTGTTTTCCTGGTTCGCATTGTCCACGTTGCAGTCATGCGTTAGCGGTCCGCGATAATATTCCGCTGTTGAGCTATGTATATCAGAAAGGGCGTTGTCGATATTGTAACGGAATGATTTCAATACGTTATCCGCTGGTTGAGGGAACGGTAGCGGTGCTTTTTTCCTTGCTGGCTTTAGATATGGGCTGGAGCTATTCGTTGTTGGGGTTGCTGGTGTTCAGTTCGCTGTTGGTGGCATTGGCAGTCATTGATTTCGAATATATGTTGCTGCCTGATCAACTGACACTTTCTTTGTTGTGGCTAGGGTTGCTGTTCAATCTGCAATCTACCGGATTTGTGGCACTGCCTTTGGCCGTGTGTGGCGCGGTTTGTGGATATCTGTTTTTCAGGTTGGTTGAGTGGGTGGCCCGGCAATTGACTCAACGTGATGCATTGGGAATGGGGGATGCCAAATTCCTGGCGGCGCTGGGTGCCTGGTTGGGGGTGGAAGCGCTTCCATCAGTGGTTTTGCTGGCGGCAGAGTTTACGCTGATAACTTGTCTGGTGATCCGCTGGCGACGCAAAATTAAAACGGTCCCGCAGATACCTTTCGGGCCAGGTTTGGCGATGGCTGGATTAATTGTGGCGTTTTTCCATAGATAGCCGGATATGAGCTTGGCGCAGCGCTCTTGGGTGGGATCTCTTTTGGGTAAAGAATTCATCGGATGAAATAAATGTTCATACTTTTAAGAAGGGCTATTTATGCATGATGAATCTGTGTCCATATTAACAATACGTCGCCGTAATGCCGGTTTCACTTTACTGGAAGTGACGGTTGCACTGATGGTGCTGGCGTCAATGATGGTGGTTGGTGTGGTTTATCTGAACAGGCAGAGTGATATGCTGGTTAATCAGGTGGTTGCCGGGCAGATCCAACATCTAGGCGATGCAGTGGTGGATTATGTGAATGATAATTACACCGCTTTAAGTCAGGGGCCCACTCCGGCACCCATCAATTGGGCAGAGATGCTCCCCTATTTACCCCCGGGACTGGACCAAAATACGGTCAATCCGCTGGGTCAGAAATATGATGGCGTATTACGTGTTGTCATGTTGCCTAATGGCAAGAAACGCATTGATCCGTTGATTTACACCGTTCCGGCAATGGTTGACGGCAAGCCGCCGGATGTTGCGGGTCATTCGATGAAAATTGCACAGTTGATTGGTGTTGGCGGTCTCTACCTGGATTACAGGGATCGTGACAGCCATAATCCGGCTACTTATTGGAACAGCTATGGTCAGGTCAATGCGCCTGAATCTTTTGCCGGTTTTTTCCATGAGCAACCTCATGAAATCGGACGCATTTTTTATGCTCCGTTCATCCGGGACGCGTCAACCTATGGGCCAGGTACATTAGCCGGTGATTTGCTTCATCGACAAAAAATAGACGCTCATCCTGAGTGGAATCGGATGGAAACCAGCATCAATATGGGCGGCAATAGACTCGATCAGGTGGATACGCTGTCGATGCAAGGTGCTGGTGTTGTTAATGGTGTGAATAAAATGGCTTTTTCTTCCCGCTCTCAGGAAAAACAATCTTATGTCGCGCAAGGTGATGATGGGGAAATGGTTGTCAATCCGGCGCATGGTACGTTGTTTATCCTGGATGGTAACGCCAGTTCTAATAAGAAAGGTACCTTGGCCGTTGGTGATGTTCATGCAGATAAGGATGTGGTTGTCGGCAACAATTTAGTGATAAACACCAAAACCGGAAGCGTTGCCGGTGGTGATTGTCCGGCGTTGGGTAGTGTATCCATGAGTAAGCAGGGAGATTTGTTGGTGTGTCAGCAAATAAGCGCCCGTATTCCGGCTTTGCAATGGAGAGAGGCTACCGGAGGCGGCAGGAGGTTGTTTGCGAAACAGACGGTCATCGGCAGCGGCTATTGGTCTGCGGCGGGGGTGAAACCTGAATTGACGGGGGAGATAGCGACCTCTTATGTTAGCAGTGGGGGTAAGGCAAACAGTCAGCCTTTCTTCAATAATTCGGATTCTTCGGTGCCAGTCACCGCCTCCATGCCACCGCTTTCTGATGGTTATCATATGCGTTGCGTATTAGCAGTGTATGAAGCGGATAAAAATGGTAATAGTCAACCATTTGATTTACCTATAGTTTTTCAGGGTTCTGGATTGACGGATTATCTGGAAGGTAGTACCAATATAAACCTACAGCATGCCGGGACTTGTGCTGTGACATTCATTGCCGGGCCGCACCGCAAATATAACATTACCAGCGTGTTTCACTCTGCTAAAAACAGCGACCCTATTTGGGAAATGCTAACGGATGATCAGGCGCATCCCGTGCGCCTTGTTATTTGGAATTGATGAATTTGGTTTAGTGAATTTCTGCTGTCTTTAACTCGCAGGAGAACAAAAATGTGGTCATTAGCTATTGTTGGGATCGTCATCGTATTTTTTATGCAACTGATTTTTGGCGAGTTATTGCATGAAGTCCGTGTGCAATCGGTGCGTGCCAGAACGGATGTGGCTGCGTTGTTTCGTAGTTATGCTTCAGCCAGTGAGCAATTGCTTCATCATCATTCTCAGGGAGAGGTCAGGCGTCGGAAGATGCGGCAGGTATTGACTGCGATGCACATGGAGTGGGTGAACACCGATGCTTGGTGTGACAACGTTTCTGGTAAGTGTCTCTGGGGAGCATTTATCTCAGGGTCACATGTCTATATTTTCCGCAAAAATATCAGCTACGGTGACAATGTGTTGCTACATGGCGCTTTTGCGGAATTGCTGAGATGGGGGGCGGAACCCGATCAGATCGGTTTCAAGAACGGTTCCAGGCTGATCGATGGCAGGGGAAAACGAATAGGCAGCCCGCTTGCCAGACAATTACCCGATGGTGTCCGGAAATTTGTGTCTGACGGCGCGTTGGTGGAAATACTGTAATTGCTGTTCGGTAAATGGGTTTTTCAACTAACTAACTGATTGATAAGTTTTTTTATGCTTCTTTTTTTTGGGAAGATCTCATGAACAAAATAATCACATATGTTTTTACGGCTGTTGTTTGTCTATCAAATGTCGCCGTTTACGCAACACCTGTGCCAACGCGGGCTCCTTTGGCTGCGGAGTGGACAGCAACTCCGGGGCAAACTCTGCGTGATGTTACGCAAGCATGGGCGAGTAGGTCCGGCTATGAAGTGGTATGGGATGCCTCTTATGATTTTCCGATCCGGGCTGGCCTGCATTTTAAGGGGACGTTTATTCAGGCGATGAGTGAGCTATTCGACGCTTATACGATGGCGAACCGTCCTTTTACTGTTGATATTTATCAGGAACAGCGGCTTGTTCATGTACAAGCTCAGGGGTAATAACATGTATATCCAGTTTTTGACGTTTCCCAGATTGATATTGTTGTCTTGCATAGCCGCGGGTCTGTCAGGTTGTGCGGCAATCAACAAAGTCGATCATCAGGCGGATACTGAGATGGCGAATGCGACCGAAATTATTAAGGGATTACGCAATAGTGCCGCCACCACTGCGGTACATGTTCATGAGCATGGTTATTGGGTGTCAACCAAGGAGATCCCATCGAAGAAGGAGAGTGAAACTGTCTCCTGTAACTTGACCTTGCAGGAAGCAGAGCCGATGACGTTGAATGAATTTGCCGGCAAGGTCAAACGCATTTGCGGTGTATCGGTCGTGATCAGTGCTGATGCACGGCTTGCGGCGTATCCCAGTTCGTCATCGGGTGAAAAGGGAAGTGAGCGGGGAGTGGTGGTTGTTAATTCAGGTACACAGTCAGTCTCTGAAGGTAGTGAACCGGAAGCGTTGAAAATCAATGTCAATTGGCATGGATCTCTGGCGGGTTTGCTCGATTCAGTCATTTTATCATCAGGGTTGCATTGGAAAGTACATAATGGCGCAGTGTATATTTTCAAAACAGAGACGCGGGTGTTTCAAATATATGCATTGCCGGGTACAGATGCGTTGTCTTCCAGCGTGACCGCGACGACCAGTGCGACGTTCGGTGGTGGAGCCGGTGGGACTGATAGTGGTAACAGCGGTAGTACTCAAACCCTTGCGACTTCTTTGACACGTTCAGTGATGGATGAGATCCAAAAAACAGTGTCAGGGATGCTGACGCCGGATGGAGGTAATCTAACCTTGTCTATGGCAACAGCATCATTGGCAGTAACTGACTCACCTGAAATACTCGACAGAGTTAAGGATTATATTGATCAGCAGAATAAATTGCTGACTACGCAGGTGGTGCTTAATGTCAAGATCCTTAATCTGACGTTTGATCGGGATGATCAGTATGGTGTCGATTGGTCGTTGGCTTATAAAAGCGCTCACATAGGATTGGGTGATAAGAACTCGAGTGTGATTGATGAGGGAAGTATCAATACCAATATCCACATTCTCAAAGGACCATTCAGTGACAGCACTTTGCTGATTAAGGCGTTATCGGCTCAAGGCAAAGTATCCATAGTGACGCAACCCTCGGTTACCACATTGAATTTGCAGGCGGTACCGATGCAGGTGGCAACCCAGACCGGTTATGTTTCATCAATTTCTAGCACGCTGACACCACAAATCGGTACTTCGGTGGGGATTGAACCCGCGACAGTGACGACCGGTTTTAATATGTTGATGCTGCCTTATGCCATGGCCGACAAGCAAATATTGTTGCAATACAACATTAGTTTGAGCGATTTGAAAAAGCTGGCGAAATTTGGCAAGGAAGAGACCGGTCAGGTGCAATTGCCGACAATAGATTTACGTGCATTCAGTCAGAAGGTGCGGCTGCATTCAGGTGAAACCCTGGTGCTGTCAGGATTCGAGCAACAGTCAGATACCAGTGAACGCAGTGGCTTGGGCAGCCCGGATAATCAGTTCCTGGGGGGAAGCCGCGAGGGTAAAAGGAATCATAATGTGATCGTGGTCATGATTACCCCTATAGTGGTAGATTGAAAGTTGACCAAGACAGAGACAGACGTGGAGCACGTCATGCAAATCAAGTTATATGGTAAGACTCTGGTGGCAGGCATCATCTGGCGACCACCGGTAACTGTGTTAGCGCGTTCTAACATGCGCAGAAATGGGATTGCGGCGGGGTTTACCTTGGCTGTCCGGCATCGTGTCGGGCAAGGTATTCAGGTCGGTTATATACCAAAGGAGGCTGGGGTGCCGGGTGATTATTCATTGGCTGCGGCCCTTGCCAAAGTGGTAGATAAACCTAACTGGATCGGCGCGTTTCGTTTGTCTGATGGGCATTATGCATTAGTCGCGGTACATCAGGGCGCAATCATGGCTGGGCGTGACTTGATCGGACCCCGCGAAGAGATCGAAGCGAAGTTGCGTGATACGGTCCAGTTGGTAGAGGGAGCTAACGGGGTATGGAATGCGATTTATGCACCGAAAGAGTTTGAATCGTTGTGGCCGGAGATGCCGTTGGTACAGTTGTTGCCGAAATCCGCATTGAAGAAATCTGTCGGTCAGCTGGAAAGTTTAACGGGTGAAATGTCGAAGTATCAAATTAAGCTCTTTGGCATGATCACAGGTTTAGTGCTTTTGCTGGTCGGCGGCTGGTGGGGGTGGCACATTTATGAGCAGAATACGGTATTGATCATCCCGGATTTACCCAATGAAGTGGAAATTCCGCCGCCGCATCCGTGGCTTGCACAGCCACGAATGGAATGGCAGTTCTCCGCATGGAAGAGAGCCTTAGCCAGGGTTCCCTTATTCCTTGCTGGTTGGCAGGTTGAATCCATTCTCCTGGATACGGATACGGTTTCCGTGAGCTACCAGCGTCATGAAGGGATGCCGATCAATATTTTTCAGGTTGCTGCTATCAATATATTCCGGTCTGGCCCTGTGATTTCCAATGGGGGAGAGCAGGCACAAGTATTAATACCGTTCAATCAGCAGAGTGAGGATCTGCCGGAAGGCGACGACGACGCATTGCCGTCGTCAGATCAGGCGCTGATTGGGTTAATGTCTTATTTCCAGGCATTGGGTTTGCCGCCTCCGGTTTTAACTGAAAGTGCTTCTGTTCTGCCACCCCCTCCTCCTGAGGTAGAAGGAGAGACTCATGTGTGGGCTAACCCTGACTGGCAGACTTATAGCTGGACGCTCTCTTCTCAATTACCGCCAGATGCTTTGTTTTCAGGTAAGCCACTCCCTGGATTGAGGGTCACCAGTGCCAGAATTGTGTTATCTGATGGTTTTCCTCAGTGGGAGCTTAGTGGAGTTTTCTATGCAAAAAATTAGTCAGTTTATGATCCGTGTCTTTGTGGTGTCGGTATTTTCCCTGGCATATGCACAAACATCACCTGCTGAGATCTCGACGGTTCAGGCAAAACCCGTTGTGCAGAAACCGGCATTGCCGACAGCAACGACTGACAGTGTTGCTGAACAATTGGCAAAGTTACAGACCGAGGTGATGTTACTTAAAGCTGAGACGGCTAGAGCAAATGCGCAGGCTGAACTCGATAAAATTTCCAGCGTCGTGAGTAAAAGCGGTGCGGCTAATAATGATCTGCCTTTAGTTAAGTCAATCTTTGGGCGCAGCAATGCTCTGATTGCCACGCTGCGGTTTCGTTCGGGAGGCATTATGGATGTGAAAGCCGGTGATCGGTTGCCGAATGGTTACCAAGTGATCCGCATTAATAACGGAGTGGTCACTTTTACCAAACAGGGGCGATTTTATGATGTGGGACTGACTGCGACGAATGATGCATCGTTATTGGATAGTCTGGATTTAACGGTTGCACCGCCGTTGCCGTTAAGTCGTTAATTGCTGATAGGTGGAAATTCCTATGGTAATAACAAGTTCCGATCTGCTGTGTATGGTCAGGCAGGGGGCGAAAGTGTTATCCGCTTTGAGCGGTGCACTTGAAATAGAGTTGGCGAATCGCAGTTTGATATGTCTTATTGAGTTACCTCAGCAACAGGGGCAATGCGTACTTGCTGTGTCCGCCTCTCACCGGCTCGATCCCCATGTACTGGCTTATGAGGAAACGGTTAAAAGACACGGTTTCATTTATCAGATAGTCACCTGTGGGATGGGGAACATATTGGAGTTGTACCGTCTCAGCAAGAGTCATCACCATAGCCATGGGTTGGGAGGCACTGAGTCCGATGTTCAGCGTTATATCATTCGCTTAATCAGTGAAGCCACGCAGGAGCGAGCATCGGATTTACATATCGTCGCTCGCCATAATTATTGTGAGATCCGGTGTCGTATTGATGGTTATTTGCGGCCTGTGGAGCAGTTGCGTCCGGAAGAAGGATTACGACTGTGTGCGACGATTTACCAAAGTATGTGTGACGTGGCAGAGCCGACTTTTAAGCCGATGCAGGCACAGCGTGCGCGCATGAAGGATGAATTTCTTACCGAATGCGGGCTTTCTGGGGCGCGGATTAATACCCGTCCGCTTGATCGTGGCATGTTAATGGTACTGAGGTTGCTGTATGCGGATAGTCCCGGTACGGTGTGCACCTTGAGCGATCTTGGCTATTTGCCGGAACAGTGTCAGATATTGGAAGAGCTGATGGACCATCGGGCCGGGGTTGTCCTTTTATCCGGCGCGACTGGCAGCGGCAAGAGCACTACCCTGAAAGTTGTGATGCAGAAGTTGATAGCTGAACAAGCGGGGATTCATTTGCTCACGCTTGAAGATCCACCTGAATATGAGATTGAAGGCGCTAACCAGTCGCCCATAACCGGCGATCGTGGTGATAGCGTGGTTGTTGAACAAGAATGGGCAATGGCAATCGCTGATGCTATGCGGCTCGATCCCGATGTGATCATGGTCGGCGAGATACGTGATGCAGTTACCGCAAAGATGACGTTCCGCGCCGCAATGACAGGCCATCTCATTTGGACCACGATACATGCAAACGATGCTTTAGCGATCCTGCCCCGTTTGCAGGATGAGGCGGTAATGGAATCACTGTTGATGGATCCGCGATTGGTGATTGGTTTAGTCAGTCAATCATTGGTTCAGGTGTTATGT
Organism: Photorhabdus tasmaniensis; assembly: GCF_011189505.1. Classification (GTDB taxonomy): domain Bacteria; phylum Pseudomonadota; class Gammaproteobacteria; order Enterobacterales; family Enterobacteriaceae; genus Photorhabdus; species Photorhabdus tasmaniensis. The sequence continues at coordinate 7,598 of NZ_PUJU01000073.1, read as the reverse complement.
CCTCATTGCAAAGTTTCCTTACAAGGGCATGAACAGGAAGTCTCCGAGCGTCTGTTAAAACGGCTGAATCTTTATTGCCGGCCGGAATCGGTTTGCTTACAGGGGGAAGGCTGTGATTACTGCAAGCAGAGCGGCATCATGGGGCGAACGGTAGTCGCTGAAGTGGTACATACTTCTCCGGGCTTAATGCAAGCCTATCGAACCGGTCATCATCACGCAGCAACCCGGTATTGGATTACGGAGATGGATGGCTTAAGCAAGATTGACGCGCTTATTCGCAAAATAAATGACGGAATCATCGATCCTCGTGCTGGAGAACGCGTAATGGGGCCGATTATCCCCACGATCCATCAAATGGAGTAAAACACCATGTTCCTGACCGATTTTGTTGAAAGACTGCACTATCGAATGGCGAAGATACAGTTCGGTAAAAAAGCGCGGGTTCGTTTCTATGGGCATCTTATTATGATGCTGGAAAATCGTGTCATGCTGATTGATGCGTTACACGAGATGTATAACATCGCCAGCGATGAAGGCCAGAAACCCAACAGTGGTTATGCGTTGGTCTTGAGTAGTTGCTATGAATCTGTGAGCCAGGGCAGCACTTTGGCAGAGAGCTTGCAGCAATGGATTGGTCCTAATGAAGTCGCGGTGATTGCTGCGGGCGAGCGCTCTGGCGACATACATAGTGCTTTCATGGATGCGATCGCCATGATCGAAGCGGGTAGTAAGATCCGCAATGCGGTTATCGGTGCCTCTATTTATCCGGCGGTGCTGATTGGGATGATATGCGCCTTGTTGCACATTGTGGCGGGTAGTTTGGTTCCCAAACTGGCGGCTGTTTCTAAGCCGGAAACTTGGGATGGTGCCGCTTATACCCTTTATGTGATGGGAACATTTGTCAATGACTATGGGCTGTATTCGCTGATATTTCTGGTGATATTGATAGTGCTATTGTCATTATCAATGTCTTTTTTGGGCGGGCGGTTGCGAACAGTCCTTGACCGGTTTCCACCGTGGTCACTGTACAGAACTATTCATGGCAGCATGTTCATACTGAATGTATCGTTGCTGATCCGCTCAGGGATGATGTTGCAATCGGCGCTGGAATTGCTGTTGGAACAGGCGGGTTCGCGTTGGTTGTATGTACGTATTGCTGCCACGCTTGAACATATTTCAATGGGGGCTGGTTTTGGCGAGGCGTTGCGCGATACGGGTTATCGTTTTCCCGATAACGAGGCGATCAGTTATCTGAGGCTATTGTCACGGTTGCAGGGTTTTGATCAGTCGATGGCGAAGTTTGCCCGGCACTGGCTGGATGAAACGATAGTCAAGGTTCAGATAGTCACCCGTGGATTCCTGCTGGCTTCGATCCTGATGATTGGTGGCATGTTGATGCTGGTCGTCACGGCGGTGTCTGGCATTGAAAATGCCATTGAACAGTCGCTATCTTTACCATCTGCCTAATATTGGGATTAACGATGAAAATCAGACAGGACATTGAAACTGAAACCCGTGAAGGTCAGGGAGCGGATGGTACATGCTGTAAGGAAATGCTGGATGAGCTTAGACAGGCTTGCGGACCGATTATCCTTCAAGCGCTTGATGACAAGAATGTGATAGAAATCATTATTAATCCTGATGGAAAACTGTGGATTGAATTGCATAACCAGAGCATGAATGAAGCTCAATCCGATTTTCCGTCAGAGGCGGCGAAGCGGATTTTGCTTATTTCTGCTTCATTACAAAAATCGGCTATTGGTACCGATATGGGCCTGATTGAAGGTGAATTCCCGTTGGGGTGCGCCCGCATTGCCGGCGTACTGCCTCCGTTGGCAAATGCGCCTGCTATCGCCATTCGCAAACACTCTCCCGTTGTATTATTGCTGTCTGATTACCGGAAAAGCGGCATTATTAAGCCGATAGGTGCTACCGCCATGCGGCAGACTTCCGGGTTAGCGATCCACAAACGCAGCTTTGAGCACCCGATTGAGGCAATTCGTGAAGCTGTAGTTATGCGCAAGAATATCTTGATCGTTGGCGGTACCGGTAGCGGGAAAACGACGCTGACAAATACTATTTTGCATGAGATTAGTCTGCAATGCCCGAGTGACCGTATCGTGGCGATTGAGGATACGATGGAATTGCAGCTTAACAATGCTAATCGTGCACTGTTACAAACCAGTAAGGATGTGGATATGCGCCGCTTACTGCGGACGACGATGCGTTTGCGTCCGGACCGCATCGTGGTAGGCGAAATTCGCGGTGGTGAAGCCTATACATTGCTCAAGAGTTGGAACTCCGGGCACCCTGGAGGTGTAACAACAATACATGCCAACTCATCTGAGGAGGGGCTGCAAAAACTTTCGCATTACATTTATGAAGATGAAGCCGCGCAGAGTTTCACGCCTGAGACGATCGGTTGGATGATCGCCAAGAGTGTGAATCTGGTGATAGTGATAGAAAAGATAGTGGCGGAACCGGGACGAGTGGTGACGGAAATTTGTGAAGTTTCTGGGTTTATGAATGATCGTTACAACATGAATGTCTTGTGCTTGCAGAGTAATGGTCATTGTGAATTCAAGCCACGTATTTGAGGTTGGATTTGATGTTACAGATTTCTCAAAGCACAGTTTTAAATAAAAAGTTTTTACTTTTTAAAAAGAGATTTGTTTTACGGGTTAATAGGTTAATAGTTTTTTGTTTTGTCTTCATTTAAATGGCTATTTTAGCGTAATAAATGGTATGTGCATTTAGTTAACCCGAATTCTGTTTAAGCCGTCACTGAAAAATCGTCTTCCGAATAGAAAACATTCGGTGATGGCTTCTTCCATTTAAGACAGTAAACAATCAAACCGCTTAACACGGTCAACATAAATCCTTTTATACTTCGGTGGCGCGAATGCTCTATTTGAGAAAGGGTTTTTAATTGCCCATTGCTCGTCTCGATGATAAATCGTTTTGATAACATTATCTTATCCCATTCAGCAAGGCGGTGGGCTTTCATATTACGGCGTTTTTTAGTGATAAAGGTGATCCCGGTTTTGGTTAAATCGTCAGCGAGTTCCTGGCTGAGATAATCCTTGTCGGCGTAAACCATGGCCTGTTCCTCCCCGGAGCTGTTTAGGTGTGCACCAAAACATTGCTCCAGGAACAGGCTTCACGTCAATTTCTTATCCAGAATTCGGGTTAGTTAGCTTTATTTTTTGCGTTTATGACGACATTATCTAAGAAAATCTCAGATTAAATAGCGTTATGTGGTATTGGTAAGGTGCGATATATGTAGAAGTGCTAAAGGTCTGCTACTGTGTTTTATCGCGGGTTCAGGTCAGCGATCCTGCTTAATCACATTGAGGCAGTTAATTCTAACCCGTTAAATTTCTTATCGTTATTTGTCACATCCCGCAAAAAAACTCATTTTTACAGAATAAAATTTCGTTATTAAAATAAAATAAGTGTTTTATTTCTTCCCTTTTCTATTCTCCCATTCATAGGGTTATTAACTAAACCGATGGCGGTTAATAATTTCTTTCATTTCCTGGGCGTCAACCTCGCTCAGTTAGGAGGTCAATAATGGCAGATCCAGGACGGGTTTTTACCCTCACCGTAGGTAATCTCCCGGCGCAAACTTTTGCTGTGGTTGAATTTACCCTGAATGAAGCGCTGTCAACGTTATTCTGCCTGGAAGCCACGTTAACCAGCGCTGACCCGGATATTGACTTTGCTGATGTGCTGGATAATTTCGCCACACTGACCGTTTATCGCGACGGGCAACCGGAGCGCAGTGTGACCGGCATTGTGACGCTGTTTGAACAAAGCACGACTGGTCGTCATCGCAGTCATTATTCCCTGACCCTGCATCCGGGTTTATGGCGTGCGGGATTACGGGTTAATTCCCGTATTTTTCAGCGCCAGTCGGTGACCGATATTGTTGGAAAATTGCTGAAAGAAAATGGTGTCAGGAACTTCGTGTGTAACCTGCGTTATGAACATCCTGAGCGGGAATTTTGTGTTCAGTATGATGAAAGCGACCTGGTGTTTCTCCAGCGCTTATTGGCGGATGAAGGGATATTTTATTACTTTGCGTTCAACCAGGAGCCGGGTGAACCGTTAGTGGTTTTTTTTGATTCCTATCGAACAAACGGCAACCATTCACTGCCTTATCATCCCGGATGGGATGCGACAGGAAGCCAATGCAGTATCAATCAATTTCGCTGGCGTGAACAGGTTGGCATTGCCCGTGTTTTTTTGCGCGATCGTACCTTTAAAAATCCCGTTTGGGCGGCTGAATATTTCTATCACGAACGTCAGCTTAACCATCAACGCTCAGATCTGCACAGTTACTATTACTATGATTTTCCCGGGCGCTATAAAGACGAATCAGGACAGCGGATCAGTCAATATCGTCTGGAAGCTCTTCGCCGTGACGCCATGCTCGGTCATGGGCAAAGTGACTGTTTTGCCCTTTCGGCGGCTTCGGGGTTTACGCTTACCGATCACCCGAAAGAGAAATTTAATGTTCTCTGGCAAGTGATTGAAATCAGTCACCATGGCAGGCAACCGCAGGCCGATGAGTCCCGTTTTGGTGAGACAGGGACCACGTTAACCAACAGCTTCACCTTTGGTGATTGTAATCGGGTATGGCGTCCGTCACCTTACCCGAAACCGCGCATTGACGGCTTGCAAATTGCGACGGTGGTTGGCCCGGAAGGGGAAGAGATCTTTTGTGATGAGTATGGGCGGGTACGGGTGCAGTTTGCCTGGGACGAATACGGCAAATTTAATGATAACAGCTCCTGCTGGATCAGAGTCAGCCAGGCATGGGCTGGCCAGCGCTGGGGCATGATTGCCATTCCGCGTGTGGGTCAGGAAGTGCTGGTGGATTTTTTACATGGTGACCCGGACCAGCCGATTATTATTGGGCGCACCTATCATGCCAGCAATATTGTGCCGAACCGGTTGCCGATAGCAAAAACCCAGATGTCAATTCGTTCAAAAACCCATAAAGGCGAGGGGTTTAATGAACTGCGGTTTGAGGATGAAAAAGACCGGGAAGAGGTGTTTATTCATGCGCAGAAAAATCTGGCGATCCAGGTGCGTAATTCCCGGGATGAAAAAATTAATTACAACCGCACCACCACGATTGGACATGATGACGAACTGGCAATTGCCAATAACCGTAAAGTGACCGTTGAGGGGCAACAGGATCATAAAACCACCGGTGATTATATTGCTCAGGTTGACGGTGACAAAGCCTTGCAGGTTAAAGGCGATGTGATACAGAAAATACAGGGCGTATTCAGTATCGATACCAGTGATGACATCACCGTAACAAGCGGCGGCAAAATCACCCTGAAAGTGGGCAGTAATTTTATTGTCATTCATGCGGGTGGTGTGGATATTAAGGGGGCGTCTATTAACCTGAATTCGGGGGGTAATCCCGGCGTCTTATTACAACCGGTTAATCCGGCTATTTTGCAAAGTGCCGCTCATGCCGGTTCGATGTTTGTTGCACATTGTCCGATGGAGAAAAGTCACAATGGTTAAAGAAAAACTTTATGCTGTCGTTGACGCTGCAACAGAATCGAAGTTGCTGCTTATATTGGGGCATTTTAAGCCCCCTTACACGTGTCTTTACGATGAATCTTTATCGCCTGAATTACTTAAGGTTGCGCCTTATTTAGTGGAGGTAACAGAAAAATTTAAACTCTACTTGGAAGAGTGGAAAACCCCCTGGGGAATTTACTTGAGTACTCAGGCGGACATGAAAACATTACGTCGGCATCTGCGTAAGCATTTACAAGTATTATTACCCGGTCAGGATAAACCGGTCTTCTTCCGGTTTTATGATCCGCGCAATATCTGGGAGTTTCTCAACGTACTCAGTGACTGGGAAATTCACTGCTTTATGGGGCCGATAGATAAAATTGCCACTGATTATCAGGGCAATATTCAATGCCATGATTTTCTCGCGGCCAGAGAACAATATCCACAAGGTGCCAGTAATAAAAGAAAGCTATTGTCGATTACGCCAGAACAATTGGAAAAAATTGATGCTGCTTTTGCTGAGCGTTATGTACAGACATTAGTGGCATTAATTATCGAATGGGAAGTTATTGAGGGATTTGATTACGTTGGTTATATCCGGGCCCTGATTACCGAATTAAAAAATATCGGTATCACGGATGATCACAGTATCCGAGGGATCTTAAAATTATTCTTTTCACAAAGATACCGATCTGTTGAAGAATCGCCTGTCCGCTATAAACGTATATTGAATAATATCGGTGAACCGGGGCATATTCGGGCTGAGAAACTGTTATTTCAGGAGTTAAAGAGATCATCGTCACCTTGGTTCCAGTTTAAGGACTAATTATTTTTAACCTGGTGAAATATGAGGAGGAGAATATGGGTAATGCGGTAAAAATAGGTGATATCGGTACGGCGCATGATGATTGTCAAGCAACGCCAGTTATTTCGGGCGCTGCCAGTGTAAAAGCCGATGGTATTCCTCTGGCTCGTCAGGGGGATATTTTGGCGTCTCATTCGTCCCATTCACGAGTAATTGCCGGTGGCTCCAACACCGTTTTTATTGAGGGTAAACCTGCTGCGAGAACCGGTGATGCGGTGAATTGTGGCGGAATAGTGATGGGTGGTGGTAGTGTCAATATTGGCTAAGGAAAAAACATGCTCTCAGTTAACATGAAAAGCGCCGTATGCGATTGTAAAATCCCGGACCCTTGCATTCACAAATTAACCTTAAAAATCGGAAAACGGGTTTTTATTTATAACCAGATTGAACCGATAGGGGATATTTGGGTGGTTGATGAAACCGACGGCATCCCTGTGATGATTTCCCTGGTGGGGAAACGGTGTATATCTGACAATCCACAATGCCCGAAAGCGATTTTTTATAGCCCGGATAATCCAGTGTTTCAGTTTCATGAATGGGCTAAAAACCCGATAAACGGCCCAGGCAGCGAGGATAAAATCCGTTTTTCCAGCCACACCTTACCGGAGGATCCGATAGAAAATGATCCGCTGGGCTTTATTGCATCGTCACTGTTTCAGCCAAGAGAGCTGAGTCATTTGCCCCATACCGATTATATTCTTGAGCTGACACAATGTTACGGCCAGCCTTTTGTCACGCGTTCATTTCGATTGACGAACGGTAAGACGAAGGCATTGTTGTTGGGCACGGTCGATGCGCTTTATACGAAAATCCATGTTTTGCCTCAATATGAATGGACGCTGGCGGTGACAATAGGGGCAGAGCAGGCGATACGGGAAAGAAGTGTGGCGGAAAGAAAAACCGAGGCGCTTGAGGACAGGAAAAAAACCAATCCGCAGGCGAAAAGGCCGGGTCAAAACTGGCATAAACGCACGGCCGGTTATGAATTAACGGACACGTTAGCGATTGAAGGAAGCTTTGATTATACACTGGGCCCTTATTCCGGAAAATTAACTCATAAACTGAAAGAGGCGTTTAAAACAAAGCGCAAAAAACTGGGGTTAGTGAATAAAGGTTTTCAGGCAGTTGATATGCTGCAAACACTGTTTTCTCGTGAAGGCAGCCAGGAAATAAGACTGCTGGACAT
>NZ_PUJU01000072.1 GCF_011189505.1 Photorhabdus tasmaniensis | reverse complement strand
CTCGTTCAGCCGGGCTGCGTATACTACGCTTTTCGCCCGCAGAGTCAAGCGCTTAATTCACTTTGCTCTGCCTGGCCTCACACGCTTTGTCAGCGTTGTGTCGGTCAGTGGTGGCGCATTATAGGGAGTTCTTCGGCGCTGGCAATAGTTATTTTGAAAAAAGTTAACGACTGCTGATTATTGCGGCAAATTTAACTTAAGTTACCAATTTCTCCAGTTTTGAGAATCCATATTCCTGCAAAACAGGGATTAATGCATCAGTACCAGCACCCATTTTCATACAATAAGCAAGACTATCTGCTGAAGTACAAACAAGATTCTCCTGATGTTTAACCAACCAAGCTATTCTTCGGGCAATAGCGGCACCGGAATCAATTAAACGAGTACCATCAGGCAGTACCTGAACTAATTCTTCCGCCAATAGTGGAAAATGAGTACAACCCAATACCACCGTATCAGGTGGTTCTTTCATTCTGAGCCAAGGTTTCAGTATCTTTTTTAAAGCGTCGAAAGATACCTTACCACCATGCAGTTTAGCTTCAGCCAATTCTACCAACTCAGCAGAACCTATAGATTCAATTCTGCAATCTATCGCAAATCTTTCGATAAGTTCTTTTGTATAGGATCGGTTAACTGTTGCTCTCGTCGCCAGTAACCCAACAATGCCATTACGAGTTAACTTCGCTGCGGGTTTTATCGCGGGCACCACACCAACCACCGGGAAATGGAACCGTTCGCGCAAAGCGGGCAAACTGACGGTACTTGCGGTGTTACATGCAATAACAACTATTGCCAGAGAGTGTTTTTGTTGAACAGCATCAACAATTTTAACGACTCGCTCAATAATAAATTCTTCCGATTTTTCACCATAAGGGAATGCTTCATTATCAAATACGTATATATAGTGGAGATCCGGCAACAATTGCCGGATCTCTTGGTAAACGGATAAACCACCGACGCCAGAATCAAAAACTAAAACTGTCGGGCGGGCAGGTTTATTCAAATCAGAAGTTATAGCTCCCAGTGAGGTAGTATTCACGTCCTGGAGTGCGATAGCCATAAACTGTCTCGTAATCTTTATCAAGCAGGTTGGCTATTCTACCACGAATTGTCAGATGAACAGTGACCGGATATGAAACCGTTAAATCCCAAAAACTAACTCCACCTAATTTCACTTTTTGAACAGGAGATGTGCTGGAATCTTTATCATAACGCTGCCCAAGATATTGATAGGTTAATCCCCAATCAAAATCATATAGCTGCCAGTCAAGTTGATATTTTACTTGCTGCTTCGCGCGGCGAGTTAAAATCTCATTCGTTTCACCATTACGTGGATCGATATATTGCAATGTCAATTGATGCTGGAATATTCCAGTATCCATTGAACCAGTCCATTCAACACCTTTAATTTTTGCTTTTCCAATATTGTAGTAGCGACTATTTGCATAATCGATCAATTGTTCAATATCATTACGATATACAGAAAGACGCCAATTCAACAAACCAGTTACGCCTTCTATACCTCCTTCCCATTGTTTACTTTCTTCAGGTTTCAAATCTCGATTACCTCCCCAAAAACCATACATCTGGCTAAGAGTCGGTGCTTTAAACGCTGTACCATAAGAAGCAATCAAACGATAACCTTCAATAAACTCCCAGCCTGCACTGGCTTGCCATGTAGTATTCCAGCCAGCTTCTGAATGTTTATCCGACCGAATCGCACCTTCCAGAATAAAATCATTTAATTGCTGCTGTGCTGTTAGATATATCCCGGTATTACGTACTGTTTCACTCGTCGGAATATAACTTGTTCCAGCGTCAATGGACTGTTTTTGGAAATCGACACCCGTACTCATCATTCCCTGATATAGCTGGAAAGTATTTCCCCATTGCAAGTTATATTGTTCAGAATCACCAAGAGACGCGGATTTGTCATAGCGCCCATATTTGGGATCAAAGTTGTAGTCTTTTATATGGCTATAACTTGCAATTAATTGGGACGAGTAGATCCCTTGGTTAAATTGGATCCCTGCGTCATAGTGACGACTATAAAGTTCACGGGTATCTGGCCTGGCATATGGATAACTCCAGTTAATATCCGCATCATAAGATGTTCTATTGTCATAGCCATAAGCACGGGCAAATCCACTGAATTGCTCATTAAATTTCTGGTCAACCCCCAACCAGAGCATTTTACTCATGAAACCATCACGGTCAGGTTGCCTGAAACCACCGGTATTACCCGCAGAAACCACATCAAATCCTTTAGTATAGGTATAGCTGGCTGCTGCTGTCAGTGAGGTGTTTTCAGCTAATCTTTGCTGGGTTGCACCATCATAAACCTGGTAACCATGTGAACCGATACCTACGTTTAAACTGGTTCCCGGTTTTTCTCTGGTCGTGATGATATTGATAACGCCGCCAATCGCATCAGAGCCATAAACCGCAGAGCGTGGCCCACGGATATATTCAATTTTCTGAATCAACGATACAGGTATTTGGCTTAAATCTGAGGAGCCACTAATACCCGCTTGATTCAGACGTATTCCATCCATCAGCACCAATACATGACTAGAATTAGTACCACGGATAAACAGAGAACTTAACTGCCCAATACCACCATGCAGCGCAATATCAACACCGGGCAAGCGGCGTAAAATATCGGCTACGCTATTTGACTGCCAACGCTCAATTTCATCTCGTGTCACAACGGAATGAGGAGCCAATATGCTTGAAACAGGCTGTTTGAATCGACTTGCCGTAACAACCAATGAATCCTGCTGTTCTTCCGCAACAGCCACAGAATTCCAACCAGAAATCACTGCAACTGAAATTGCGGATAATAAAAACCGGTTTTTATTTATCATATAGAGAAAACATCCAGCAACGATTGTTAGAAGGCCAAACCTCCATGCTACGATGAAGGATCAGACCTGTTTAGAATATAAGCATAGACAAGATTATGAATGAGTAATAAGAAAACTGGACATCCTTTGTTCTTTCCCTACAATTTCGCACGAAAATTTTTCTTACTACAGATATAAGAGAACAAACATAATGCAAAATCTCCTGCCAACGGAAAGCTATGAGCAACAACTTGCAGAAAAAGTAAGCCGTTTAAAAAGCATGATGGCACCTTTCCAAACTCCGGAGCCAGAGGTTTTCCGCTCACCGGTATCTTATTACAGAATGCGGGCAGAATTCCGCATCTGGCATGAGCAGGATGATTTGTACCATATTATGTTTGATCAACAGACAAAACAGCGTATTCGCATTGTACAATTTCCTGTTGCCAGTAAATTAATCAACAACATGATGGCAGTGTTAATTGATGCCATTAAATCCGAACAGATCCTACGCCATAAGCTATTTCAAATTGATTATCTGTCCACTAGCAGTAATAAAATCCTTGTTTCTCTGCTTTATCACAAAAAGTTGGGTGATGAATGGACACAACAGGCGTTAAAACTGCGTGAAGAGTTAAGAAATAAAGGGTTTGACGTTGAGCTGATTGGCAGGGCAGCTAAAACTAAAATCGTATTGAACCATGATTATATTGATGAGGTTTTATCTATTGCAGGCCAGAACATAATCTATCGTCAGGTGGAAAACTGTTTTACCCAGCCAAATGCCAGCGTCAATACTCACATGCTCGAATGGGCGATTGATATTACCAAAGGTTCACAAGGCGATTTACTTGAGCTTTATTGCGGAAATGGCAACTTCTCTCTGGCGTTAGCTCAAAATTTTGAAAGAGTATTGGCGACAGAAATTGCCAAGCCATCCGTTGCAGCAGCTCAATACAATATCGCGGCTAATAATATTGATAATGTGCAAATTATTCGAATGTCGGCAGAGGAATTTACTCAAGCAATGAATGGCGAACGCGAATTTAATCGCCTTCGGGGAATCGATTTGAAAAGCTATCAATGTGAAACTATTTTTGTTGATCCACCACGTAGCGGCCTTGATGAAAAAACGGTTGAGATGGTCCAGGCATATCCGCGAGTTCTTTATATTTCCTGCAACCCGGAAACCCTTTGCCATAATCTGGAAACATTAACCCAAACTCATAAAATCAGCCATCTGGCTCTGTTTGATCAGTTCCCTTATACACACCATATGGAATGCGGCGTACTTCTGGAAAAATTAAACTGATACTTAACCAACATACAAAACAAAAACGCCGCAGAGAGTTATCTCTCCGGCGTTTTTCATCAATCAATGGCTGTTTTCTGCAATGGACTGGTCTTTACGGACTTTTATTTTTCTGTAAATCCAGAACACTAATATAGTCCCTATTACTGCGGGGAGGAAATTAGAACCAATTTCAGGGTATTCCACCCTGATAATCGCACTATAACTAAATAATCCCAAGAGGAAGCAGGCGACAACCAGCTTAGGAATCCCATCAGGCATTGAGTGATTCAAATAGCGCTGATGAAGACAATAAATTGATAACACCAGTGCTATCAGTGGGAAAACTGAAAAAGAAACAACTGAGCTAAAAACTGCTGAAAACGTTCCATTAGTTGCTAATCCGACAATAAAAGCGAGTAACAATGTACTTTTGTCCTGGCGGTATTGTTCCATCATTTCGTTCTCCTTCTTCATAGTTATTTAAGTTTAGGGTCCGGTGGATTTATTTCTCTGCGATACCAATAATATGCACCTTTAGCAATCATCCGTAGTTGCAAGACTAAACGTTCTTCCAAACGCTGTCTTTTCTCCAAATCAATATCCAATGCTTCTGCACCTGCACTGAATACTATTGTTACCATTGCCTCTGCCTGTACTTCAGTAAAATGTCTCGGCATACGGCTTTCCTGCTCTAAATAGTCTGCCAATTCAGCAATAAAATGTTGGATTTCCCGTGCGACAGCGGCACGGAATTCAGCAGAGGTACCTGAGCGTTCACGTAATAATAAGCGGAATGCATTTGGATTATTACCAATAAATTCCATAAAAGTTGAGACAGATGTGCGGATGACACTACCACCTTTAGCAATACGTTGCCGGGCTTGTCTCATTAACTGACGTAGCATCAAGCCACTCTCATCCACCATAGTCAGCCCTAATTCATCAACATCACGGAAATGGCGATAAAATGAAGTTGGCGCAATGCCTGCTTCACGAGCCACTTCACGCAAGCTAAGGCTGGTAAAACTCCGTTCAGCACTCAGTTGACTGAATGCTGCCTCAATCAGTGAACGACGGGTTCTTTCTTTCTGTTTCGCTCTGACGCCAGTAATGTTACTCACACGAATCCTGATATCTCTGTCTGAATATAGTGAAGAAATATATCAAATTTTATAATCATGCTCTTATCATGTCACTGATACGGATTTGTTTCATCATTAAACTGTGACATAAAATCCTGATGACGATTGGGTTATTAACTCAACCAATGTTAATATGGCGTTGTAATTTTGTGTAAAAACAGGTCTTTCCTCTATGCAACATATTCATTTTGACGCCATTGTCATTGGCTCCGGCCCCGGTGGAGAAGGAGCAGCAATGGGATTAGTGAAACAGGGTAAAAGCGTTGCCGTTATCGAACGCTATAACAACGTCGGCGGTGGTTGTACTCACTGGGGCACTATCCCGTCCAAAGCCCTCCGCCACGCCGTCAGCCGTATTATCGAATTTAACCAAAACCCGCTGTACAGTGATAATTCCCGCATTCTTCGTTCTTCATTTGCTGAAATCTTACGCCGCGCTGAAATCGTCATTAATCAGCAAACTAAAATGCGCCAGGGATTTTATGAACGCAATGGATGTCGTATGTTTTCCGGGGAAGCAACATTTATTGATGACCACCGGGTAAGTGTGCGCTATGCCGATGATAACTACGATATCTTAAGCGCAGATAAGATTATTATCGCGACCGGCTCCCGCCCATATTGTCCACCAGATGTTGATTTCACCCATTCCCGTATTTATAACAGCGATTCCATTCTGAAACTGGATCACGAACCACGGCATGTGATTATTTATGGTGCCGGGGTGATTGGTTGTGAATATGCGTCAATTTTCCGTGGATTAGGCGTGAAAGTTGATTTGATCAATACCCGAAACCATTTACTGGCTTTCCTTGATCAAGAGATGTCAGATGCACTTTCCTACCATTTCTGGAATAGTGGCATCGTGATCCGCCACAATGAAGAATATTCTAAAATTGAAGGTGTTGATGATGGTGTTATCGTTCACCTCAAATCCGGTAAAAAAGTCAAAGCCGACTGTCTGCTTTATGCTAATGGCCGGACAGGCAATACCGATACTCTTGGGCTGAAAAACATTGGTCTGGAAGCCGATGGCCGCGGGTTACTGAAAGTCAATAAGATCTATCAAACCAGCAACGAAAATATCTACGCCGTAGGAGATGTTATCGGTTATCCAAGCCTGGCATCCGCCGCTTATGATCAGGGCCGAATTGCCGCGCAAGCGATGACTAAAGGAAGCGCCGAAGTTCATCTGATTGAAGATATTCCAACGGGCATCTATACCATTCCTGAAATAAGTTCTGTGGGTAAAACCGAACAACAATTAACAGCCATGAAAGTGCCTTATGAAGTTGGGCGCGCGCAGTTTAAACATCTGGCACGCGCACAAATTGCCGGGATGAATGTCGGAAGCCTGAAAATACTGTTCCACAGAGAAACCAAAGAGATTCTTGGTATTCACTGTTTCGGGGAGCGTGCCGCTGAAATCATTCATATCGGCCAGGCGATTATGGAACAAAAAGGTGAAAGTAATACTATCGAATATTTCGTCAATACTACCTTCAATTATCCAACTATGGCTGAAGCCTATCGTGTCGCGGCCCTGAATGGCCTGAATCGGCTATTTTGATTGCCCATAATAAGCGCCCATTTTAGCGCTGATAACCTCTGCCAGTTGCTCATAGCGACCACGCAGAGGTGAACCAGGCCGATAAATCAAAATAACAGACCGCTTAGGTTCAGGGTTGCCACATCCCAGATAACAGACTCCATCACGTTTTCTCTCTTGTGGGACTGCCAAGTCAGGCAATAACGTGATTCCACTACCGGCAGCAACCATATTACGCAGGGTTTCCAAACTGGTTGCACGGAAATGTATATCTTCCTTCGCGCCGGCCTGAAAACAGAACCCCATAGCCTGATCACGCAAACAATGACCATCTTCCAGCATCAGCAATTTCTCACCAGCCAATTCATCCATAGCAATTTTTTCTCGATCTGCCCAAAGATGGGCATCATATATTGCCAGTTTCATGGGTTCTTCAAACAATGGCACTTCGATGAAGGCTTCTGTCTCCTTAACCAGCGCCAGAATCGCACAATCCAATTTGCCACTATCCAACTGGGCTAACAAACTTTGCGTCTGAGCTTCATGCAGATACATTTCCAACTTAGGAAACAAACTATGAAGTTCAGGAATAATATGAGGTAACAGATATGGGCCAATTGTTGGGATCAAACCAATATGCAGCGGACCAGACATATTTTCTCCCTGAAGCGATGCCATTTCCTCCAGGATCCTAACCTCACGGAGAACCGTTCTGGCCTGTTCTACTAATAACATCCCTTGTTGCGTGAACAAAACCTTACGACTGGTGCGTTCCAACAGCATGACACCCAGATCATCCTCAAGTTTACGAATTTGCCCACTTAACGTAGGCTGGCTGACGTGGCATGAATCGGCAGCATGGCGAAAGTGCCGATGCTCCGCAAGAGCCACAAGATATTCCAGATCGCGGATATTCATTTCCACCTCAACATATTGAATATAAATGATAGAAACTACCAATAGATAATTATATCAATGTGAGGAGAAGACTATCAGATAATCCTTAAAAACTTATATGTAAAGATCTCATTTATTTTACAGGGGATATTTATCCCCCCCAACGATGACTCACTTAAGCTTTAATCTCTGCTTAACATCTGCAATCGCTTGCATGACCTGTTTTCGCGATACCCCCCCTTTTGCAAGACGCTTGTCCAGACAAGATGACAGAGACAAAATATCGTATACATCTTCAGTCATTGTGCAGCTAAATTTCTGCAACTCTGCCAATGGCAGCTCTTCCAGCGCTTTACCCTGCGCAAGCGCCATAATTACGGTTTCCCCGACAATATGGTGAGCTTCACGGAATGGAACACCTTTTGCGACCAGATAATCAGCCAATTCAGTTGCGTTGGCATAACCCTGTTTAGCCGCTTCTTCACAACGTGAGCGCCTGACTTGAATACCATCCAGTACCAACGCTGCCATATGCAAACAATCCAGCCAAGTGTCCAGCGCATCGAACAACCCTTCTTTATCCTCCTGCATATCTTTATTATAGGCCAGAGGCAAACCTTTCAGGGTCATCATCATACCGGTCAATGCTCCCTGTACCCGACCACATTTCCCACGGATTAACTCCAGCGCATCCGGGTTTTTCTTCTGTGGCATCAGGGAAGAACCCGAAGTCACTCTATCTGACAGTTCAACAAAACCCGCTTCACCACTGTTAAAGAAAATCAGGTCTTCAGCAAAACGGGAAAGGTGGATCATGCTGATGCTGGCATCAGATAGCAATTCCAGTACATGATCACGATCTGAAACGCTATCCAGACTGTTACGGGTCGCGGAAGCGAAACCCAGCCATGACGCCAATTGTTCGCGGTCAATATCATAAGCGGTTCCGGCCAATGCACCGCATCCAAGCGGACTGGTATCCAGCCGTCTTAAAGTATCTTGTAACCGGCTTTCATCACGAGCCAACATTTCTACATAAGCCAGGCACCAATGAGCAAATGTAACAGGCTGTGCTCTTTGCAAATGGGTATAACCTGGCATAACCGCATCCTGATTATTCTCTGCGGTAATAACCAATGCCTGCTGTAATTCCACAATTGCCTGATGAATATAGGTAATATGTTCTTTACACCAAAGTTTGAGATCTGTTGCCACCTGATCATTACGGCTACGACCAGTATGAAGCTTCTTACCCAGATCACCGACTTTGCTGATCAACTGCCCTTCCACCCAACTATGAATATCTTCCGCATCACTTTGCAGGATGGCTTGTGGACTCGTTTGAACCTCACTTAGCAACTCATTCAATGCCATCTCCAGCTTTTGTTGCTCCTCAGCCGTCAGTACACCCACAGTTACCAGCGCTTTCGACCATGCAACCGAGCCTGTAATGTCCTGCTCCGCCAGTCGGTAATCAAAGCGAAGTGAATCATTAAATTGTTTGAACCGTTGATCTGCTTCCTGACTGAAACGCCCGCCCCAAAGTGTCATATTTTTATTCCTGATTATCTGATGCCTGAGTGAGTGCCTTTTATAAGCCGTAATTTTATGCATTAAGTGGAGATAATGGGCCAGAAAAGCCAATCCAGGAACGGACGCACAATCTGACCATTATCCCCGTTGCTACGAACGATGAAATTACTCTTTACTATTTAATGCCCGAATACGTGAAGACAGAGAATACAGACGGATAAACCCTTCTGCATGGCTGTGATCGTAAACCTCATCTTCACCAAACGTTGCAAACGCTTCCGAATAAAGGCTGTTCGTCGATCTCTTCTGGATTGCTGTCACCTGGCCTTTATAGAGTTTCAGTACCACCTCACCACTGACATCCGCAGCCAACGTCTCAGCGGCTGCCTGAATAGACTGACGCAGCGGTGCGAACCAACGTCCGTCATAAACAACATAGGACATTTCCAGCCCAAGTTGCTGGCGCCATTTAAAGCTATCACGGTCCAGCACCAGTTGTTCGACACCACGCAATGCGGCCATCATGATGGTCCCTCCCGGTGTTTCATAACAACCACGGGATTTCATTCCCACCAGCCGGTTTTCCACGATATCAATCCGACCGATACCATGTTTTGCCCCCAACACATTCAACGCGTCAAGGCATTGATATGGCGACATCACCTTGCCGTTAAT
The DNA here is from genome assembly GCF_011189505.1 of Photorhabdus tasmaniensis. Classification (GTDB taxonomy): domain Bacteria; phylum Pseudomonadota; class Gammaproteobacteria; order Enterobacterales; family Enterobacteriaceae; genus Photorhabdus; species Photorhabdus tasmaniensis. The sequence goes on along the minus strand of NZ_PUJU01000072.1, from coordinate 9,843 downwards.
CCCAACAACTTCGCCTTTTTCAATAGTGATGCTTACCAGTTCAGCTTCATCTGGCGCTTCTTCCGGCTCCACTGTCCACACCCAACAATCTTGATTGGATGCATTCCAAGTGCTTTCCAACACGCCACCTTCTGTAGAGATATGCCATGCATTCTCATCACGGCTGTAAATTTTCTCCAGTGTTGCCGTCGTTGGGATATCCCGTGCTTTCAGATAATCCAACAACGCTTCACGGGAACGTAAATCCCACTCTCTCCACGGAGCCACTACTTTCAGATGGGGCGCTAACGCGGTATAAGTACTTTCAAACCGAACCTGATCGTTACCCTTACCTGTCGCGCCATGAGCAAGTGCATCTGCTCCCACTTTCAGTGCCAGTTCAACCTGTGCTTTAGCAATAATTGGCCGCGCCATTGACGTTCCCAGCAAGTAGCTGCCTTCATACAGAGCACCGGTTTTCAGTACTGGATAAACATAATCTTTAATGAATTCCTCACGCAGATCCACAACGTGACATTCTGATGCGCCGGAGCGTAAAGCTTTCTGCTCCACGCCCTCCAGATCTTCACGACTTTGTCCCACATCAGCGACAAATGCAACAACTTCACAGTTGTCATAATGCTCTTTCAGCCAGGGAATAATGGCAGAAGTATCCAGACCACCAGAATAAGCGAGAACTATTTTTTTAATATCTTTAGTATGCATGAAGTTACCCTTTGAAATTCCGTTGTTGTTCATCAGCAAAGCTTTGCCGAAAATTAATCAAACTTGATTTAAGCCAGAATACGAGTACCGACGGGAACACCGTTAAATAGCGCGGTTAACTGATCCGCATGGCGCCAACTGGCAATATCCACCGGGCGACCTAATGTTTTAGCTGCATCCAAAGCTGCATTTACCTTCACGATCATGCCGTCAGTGATGATGCCCTGCACAATAAGTTGTTCAGCTTTCTGAGCAGTGATATCAGGGATCTTCTGCCCTTTACCATCCAAAATGCCACTCACATCAGAGAGCAATACCAGATCAGCCCCTAGCGTTTGAGCTATCGCCGTTGCCGCCTGATCAGCATTCACATTCATCAGCTCCCCTTTATCAGTTACACCAATCGAACTAATAATGGGTATATAACCAGCATCCAGTAAAATTCTCAGCAACTTAGCATCACCCGGCATTGCTTTCCCCACATGCCCCAACTCTTCACTCAGTTGGGAAACCACGACCACATTACCATCTCCTAAATATAATCCAACTGATGCAAGCTGATACTTAGTCGCCCACGACAACAAAGTTTTATTGGCTACACCTGCCAATGCGCCGGTGATAATCCCTATCTGATCAACGGGTGTTACCCGTAATCCTTGCTCCTTCACTACCGGCAGTTGCAACTTCTGCATCAGTTCATCTACCAGACAACCACCACCATGAACAATCACCAACTGGCGTTTATGTGTTTGCCGATATTCCTGTAATGCAGTAAACAAGCGTTCCAGTGCTTCTTCATTGTCCAATAACACGCCACCTAACTTTATGACTAAAGGTTCCATCTGATTTACTCCCTCACGCCAATAATTAAAGTAATGCCTGAGTTTCTTCAAACCCAAAACGTATATTCATACACTGAACTGCCTGAGCGGCCGCGCCTTTCAAGAGATTATCCTCAGTACCGACAATAATCAGGTGATCACCCTGTACAACAAAACCAATATCACAGAACGGTGATCCAACAACCGATTTCAGAGCTGGCACCCCTTTGTAGTAGAGACGCACTAGAGGCTTATCTTTATATGCCTGTTGATAAACTTCACTTATCTGTTCTGCGGTAACACCTGGCTGCAATTTACAGGTAATCGTGGCAAGAATACCCCGTGCAAAATTACCAAGATGCGGAGTAAAAATCACCCTGGTCCCCAGATGTTCCTCAATCTCTGGTTGGTGACGATGAGTAAATATTCCATAAGGTTGCAGGCTAACTTCGCAGAAACTGTTGGTCATACTGGCCTTCCGACCTGCACCACTCACGCCGCTGGTCGCATTAATCACCGGCCAGTGACCGGTATCCAGCAAACCCTTTTCCAGTAGCGGTTTTAGAGCAAGTTGAGAAACCGTTGGATAACATCCCGGGACAGCAACCAACTGGGCCTGTTTAATTTCTTCAGCCTGCCATTCAGCAAGTCCATATACAGCTTGTGCTAACCATTGAGTATGCTTATGTTTGAATCCGTAGTATTGTTGATAAATCTGAGCATTTTGTACGCGATAGGCACCGGACAGATCGAACACAACGCAACCTGCTGCCAGAAATACCGGCGCGATGTCATGACTGACCTCATGGGCGGTGGCAAGGAAAACCACATCAACCCCTTTAGTAGCATCAGTGATGTCAGTCAGCGGTTGCAGTGGTAGATCAACGATGCCTTTATACTGTGGATGTAAATCTGAGAAACATTTATCTGCATCAACGCTCTGAGCAGAAACCATTAGCCTAATCAGATTTATATGTGGGTGACGATGCAGATATGCTGCCAGTTCTGCTCCGGTATAACCACTTGCACCAACAACCAGCGTATTCAACATGGGATCTCTTTACCTTGTGCTCAGTATTTAAACGGGATAATGTATTTTTATTCAAAAAAAATGCATGAATATTGATACTATCATGAATAAAGGCTGTCAACAGTGAATATTAAATTACCTCCATTTATTGAGCTATTTCGGCAGTTAATCGCGACTCCCTCAATCAGTGCCACCGATATCAGTATCGATCAAAGTAATGAGTCTTTAATCAACCTGCTGGCAAGCTGGTTAAAAGAAACAGGTTTCGAGATTGAGATACAACCGGTACCCAAAGTCAGCGGGAAATATAATTTACTGGCGACTCTGGGAAGTGGCCCAGGTGGATTACTACTGTGTGGTCATACCGATACCGTCCCTTTTGACGAAGGGCGCTGGACTCAAGATCCCTTCACCCTGACAGAATGTGATAACAAACTATATGGTTTAGGTACGGCAGACATGAAAGGCTTTTTCGCCTTTATCATTGATGCCTTGCGGGATATTGATGTCAGTAAAATAACCCGTCCGCTGTACATTCTGGCTACCGCGGATGAAGAGACAACAATGGCAGGTGCCCGTTATTTTGCGGCAAGTACCACTATCCGACCGGATTTCGCGATTATCGGGGAACCGACGGCATTGCAGCCTATCTGTGCACACAAAGGGCATTTATCGAATGCTATCCGCATTGTCGGCCAATCAGGGCATTCCAGTGATCCAGCCCGCGGTGTCAATGCTATTGATTTGATGCATGAATCTATTGGTCATCTAATTGAATTGCGCGACACGCTAAAAGAGCGTTACAACAATCCGGCATTTGCCATTCCGTACCCGACCATGAACTTCGGCTATATTCATGGCGGTGATGCGGTAAATCGGATTTGTGCACATTGTGAATTGCATATGGATATTCGCCCATTACCGGGGCTGACATTACAAGATCTGAATGGGCTGTTAAACGAGGCCCTGGAACCGGTGAAACAGCGTTGGCCTGGCCGTCTGACCATCAATGAATTACATCCACCCATTCCCGGATATGAATGCCCAACAGACCACAAGATGGTTGATGTAATAGAAAAACTGCTAGGCCGCAAGGCTGAAACCGTGAATTACTGTACCGAAGCGCCATTTATTCAGGAATTATGCCCAACTTTAGTCCTTGGCCCAGGTTCGATTGAACAGGCACATCAGCCGGATGAGTTTATTGATACGGCATTTATTGAACCTACCAGAAAGATAATCTCTCAGTTAATAGATCATTTTTGTCTGGGCAATAATTAATTGCTTCAACTTCTCCCCCCAAAAATCAGGGGGGACTCAAGCATCAGAACAAGAAACAAACCTTTCCCAAGTACCTTGCACATAAACACAGCTCAGATAATAAGTAAAACTTATAGAAAACAGCTCAGTATTAAATTTTAGAAATTTCGCCCAAACTGATTATTTTCTGATATGAATATGAGTCTTAGGGTAAGTGTCAGACTGTGGCACCACAAAAAATAACTTCCCGCCACTTAAATGAAATTTTTCTACAGGAACAGAATCAACATTCTGCCAGCAATAAAGGCCAAAAGTCACATGAACCAACAATATTCCGCAATGCGCAGTAATGTCAGCATGCTAGGTAAGCTGCTGGGAGATACGATCAAAGAAGCTTTAGGGGAAGATATTCTCGATAAAGTTGAAACTATCCGCAAATTATCCAAATCATCCCGTGCCGGCAATGAAGCACACCGCCAGCAACTATTGTCCACATTACAAAACTTATCCAATGATGAATTGTTGCCGGTTGCCCGCGCGTTCAATCAATTTCTCAACCTGACAAATGTCGCGGAACAATATCACAGCATATCCCCACATGGTGAAGCTGCCAGCAATCCCGTTGCTTTGGCGAAATTATTCACCCAGTTAAAAGAAAAAAATTTCAGTAACGACGATCTGAAAAAAGCGGTGAATGAGCTGTCGATTGAACTGGTTCTCACCGCTCACCCAACTGAAATCGCGCGTCGTACCTTGATCCACAAACTGGTGGCCGTTAACACCTGCCTGTCACAATTAGATCACGATGACTTGGCGGATTATGAGCGTAATAACATTATGCGCCGCCTGCGCCAGTTAGTTGCCCAGTCATGGCATACCGATGAAATCCGTAAAATCCGCCCTACTCCAATTGATGAAGCTAAATGGGGCTTCGCTATGGTGGAAAACAGCTTATGGGATGGTGTGCCGGCATTCCTGCGTGAATTCAATGAACAGTTGGAAGAGTCTATTGATTACAGCTTGCCGGTCGAAGCTGTTCCCATCCGTTTTACTTCCTGGATGGGCGGCGACCGCGACGGCAACCCGAATGTCACGGCTAAAGTTACTCGCTATGTATTACTACTTAGTCGCTGGAAAGCAGCCGATTTGTTCCTGAAAGATATTCAGGTTCTGGTTTCTGAATTATCCATGTCCGAATGCACATCAGAAGTTCGCAAACTGGCAGGTGGTGATGAAATTCTGGAACCTTACCGGGAAATTACCAAAAAACTGCGAACACAACTCAGCAATACACTGGAATATTTAGAGAAACGGCTGAAAGGGGAGCAAGTTCTGCCACCCACTGATCTGCTGGTGGATAATGAACAGCTCTGGCAGCCCCTTTACGCCTGTTATCAATCATTGAAAACCTGTGGCATGGAAATCATCGCCAATGGCCAATTATTGGATATCCTGCGCCGTATTCGTTGCTTCGGCTTGTCACTGGTACGCATTGATGTCCGTCAAGAAAGCAGCTGCCATACAACCGCTATGTCTGAACTGACGCAATACCTGGAATTAGGCGACTACGAAAGCTGGTCCGAAGAAGAGAAACAAGCTTTCCTGCTGCATGAACTGAATTCCAAACGCCCACTGATCCCACACAACTGGCAACCAAGCGCTGAAACTCAAGAAGTTTTCGAAACCTGTAAGGTGATTGCAGAATCACCTCAAGACGCCATCGCTGCTTACGTTATCTCAATGGCTAAAGTGCCTTCTGATGTATTAGCGGTTCACCTGCTGCTGAAAGAAGCCGGTTGTCCGTTCACCTTGCCCGTTGCCCCGCTGTTTGAAACCCTTGATGACCTGAACAACGCCGAAAATGTCATTCAACAATTGATGAATATTCAATGGTATCGCTCTCTAATTCAGGACAAACAGATGGTGATGATTGGCTACTCTGACTCGGCAAAAGATGCCGGGGTGATGGCTGCGGGATGGGCGCAATACCGCGCACAAGATGCACTAATCAAAACCTGTGAAAAAGAAGGCGTCACGCTGACCTTGTTCCATGGTCGCGGCGGTACCATTGGCCGTGGCGGCGCACCAGCACATGCAGCGCTGCTTTCCCAGCCACCGGGAAGCTTAAAAGGTGGGCTACGTGTCACTGAGCAGGGTGAAATGATTCGCTTCAAATTCGGTCTGCCACAGGTCACTATCAGTAGCTTAGCGTTATATGCCAGCGCAATTCTGGAAGCCAACCTGCTACCACCACCGGAACCTAAACCGGAATGGCGTCAGATAATGGATACTTTGTCTGATGTTTCTTGCAGGATGTATCGTGATTATGTACGTGAACAACCTGATTTTGTGCCTTATTTTCGTGCTGCAACGCCAGAACTGGAATTGGCTAAACTCCCTTTGGGTTCTCGACCAGCCAAACGCCGCCCGACAGGAGGTGTGGAAAGTTTGCGAGCTATCCCGTGGATTTTTGCCTGGACACAGAACCGCCTGATGTTGCCAGCTTGGTTAGGCGCAGGTGCTGCACTACAAACAGTCGTGAATGATGGTAAACAGGGTGTACTGGCAGAAATGTGCCGCGATTGGCCTTTCTTTACCACCCGCATTGGTATGCTGGAGATGGTTTTCGCTAAAGCGGACCTATGGCTGGCGGAATATTATGATCACCGCTTGGTAGATCCGAGTTTGTGGCCATTAGGTCAGAAGCTGCGTGAGCAACTTTCAGCGGATATTAAAACGGTATTAACCATTTCCAAAGATGAACATCTGATGGCAGATTTACCGTGGATTGCAGAATCAATCGCCCTGCGTAATGTTTATACCGATCCATTAAATGTTTTGCAGGCAGAACTTCTGCTACGTTCCCGTCAGCAACAACACCCTGATCCACAGCTTGAACAGGCGCTAATGGTCACAATAGCCGGTGTAGCGGCAGGAATGCGAAATACAGGTTAGTCGCTGTCAGTAGGAGACAATCTCCACGCGACGGTAGTGATATTATTGAGCACAGTACGGGTATCTTTCATCTTCATATAACCTTGTACAATATGTGCTCAATGGTATCACAGTTTTCCCACATTTACCGTTTGCGAAACAAACAAAAACACGATAAGAGCAGGATAAATTTCACTCATCACATAAATAAAATTTAATAATGTGATTTTTTCTCACTTCCCTAGAATTGTGCCTTTCGATTTCTAAGAGGGTTCAATCATGAAGAAAAATAAACTTGCCATTTTGTTACTTGCTTCCCTGTTTGGCGTTAATGCCTATGCCCAAACAGAGAAAGCACAGGAAGCCCCTGCTGCTAAAAATGCCCTGACAGCGCAATCCCAGCTGCTACCTAACCCTAAGAGCCCCATCCGTGCCGACGGGAAGGAGCTCGACATTAAGTCTGAGATAGCTTACATCCCCGCCCCACCGCTAACCAATATGTGGGTCTATGCCGTTGGCTCGACGAATTGCGGATGGGAATACACTTCCAACTTGCCAGTGACGAACTGCAATCACGGCGGGAGCCTGCTTCGCGCCGCCGTTCTGGAAATTGGCTACGGATTCAACCCCATTGCTGGGATGAACGGCGCTATGCTGCCAGGCTCGATGTACTCTTCTACACCAGTTTGTATTACAGGCGGGTACTACACTTGGCCGTGTCCTGCGGGCCAAATTGTAGCTGGCTGGCTTAAGGAATACGTCCTCGACGGCTACCAGAATGGTATTTTCAGATACCAAAATACTTCCACTAACTGGCCTCATAATACTTTGTCAACGCAGATCAGCATTCTTTAATCTGCTGAAATCCACTTAAATCTGTAAAGGGCGGGAAACCGCCCTTGTTCATTTCTACGCGCAGGCATCGACACCCCCTTCGTTTTCCCACCTGATATTTCCGCCCGCATTGGGCGGAGGCTTACGGCGATTTTTGCTAAACTTTGTGCCACGAGGTCCCTTAAATGCCTAATGGCAGCCATTCCTTGGCTTTCAGTGGTGGGGAATACAGCCATAAGGTCCCTGGCTTGCTGTAACATTCGCCCAACCAAACTGACCAGCAACTCAGCATCCAGCCTTTCCAGCCATTCACGGCTCCAAAGTAGGGTTTCACCCTCACCGCTACGACTCAATTGCAACAGCGGCCAATCGCCTAATGTAGCCAAAGATCGGGGCTCGACATCACCCAGCGGAATAAACAACGTCACCAGCTCATCACGTTGACGGATATGCAGGCTAAAAGGGCCAAGCGGCAGATCAAGCCCCTCTGGGTGCAGGGACTCCTCGGTCTGTCCAAGAAGCCGGCACAGATCCGATAATAGGAGATTAAACATGATTACTCTTTATGGTTGTCAAACACGGATTCAGTCGGCGGCCACAGGTTGGCGATTGGAGGCTTGCTTGGTGTACCTTGCAGCTCACCACCTATGGTCGCAGCCCAAGGATCAATGACGCGTGCTTGTGAACCCCAGGTTTCGGGTTTGCTGAGCTCACTGTTGGGATCGCGACCGACCACTACGAAGCAGTGGGTTTGAGTATGCCCCTTAGAGCCACGATGAGCGACTACCTCAATGCGCTGCTGGTCGTCTTGATTGTGTTTCATCAATTCGGCTGCCGCAGAGTAGGCCAGGGTGGTGCAGCAACCAGCCTGAGCCTGAGCGACATGGTGGGCGATGGATTGCAATTGGTTGAGGCTGACGTTGCCTCGCTTGGCGGCGATGGCTGCCATGTTGGACATCATGTTGGCCTGGCCGTTAACCTTCTGGCGCTCAGGATTATCATTGAATAACCGTAATCTCTCCATGATTTGCTGATATTGGGGATTCTGCTTGCTAACGAAGGTGCCTGCATCGGTGCATGCATAGGTTCCCATCTTCTGCAAGGTTGGCATGGCCTGTTGTAACACGGCCTTGATACCGGGCGCGACCACATTTGGCTGGTGAGCACGCACCATAGCGCCCTGTTCCGCCAGAGCCTGTTTGAGTTCAGTGAGGCGGGTGCCCCGGGCCTCCACCTCTTTGGGATGGTGGTTCTCCCAGTGCTGGATAGCATCCTGTACCCGTTGGGCCTGTGCACTATTGGGGGCACTCTGCAACTGACGCAGTTCGGTAATCAACTGTTTGAGATCCGAACTCTGGAAATGCAGAGGGCCGCGTCGAACAGACTGCTCGAACAGACGATTGCCCTGTTCGAGCAGAGGAGAGGCAGCAGTGTGCTGAGAAGCCTGCATTTGGCTAAGTGGCATATGGCCGCTAATGGGTGAAATTGGCATTATCTTTTCCAAAATTAGGTTGAGTTAATTAGGGACATCTTAGTATTTTTCCTGCTCTGCTTATGTAAAAAAGTGACCAGACTTTTGTCTGTTTTGGGTATTCAAAAGATTTCCGTTATCGACTCAATACTCAAACTTACTTACTCAAATTTTATACAGAAAAATGCTGGGTACGTTAATTTACTGTATTTATAGGAAAATACTTATGACTGCTGTTACCCGATTTGATTTAAAGATGGATATTGATGAAACGGCCAAAAGTTCACCGCAATCGTTGATAACCCGATGAAGTTTAAAGCCATAAAATCGTTTTTCCTCATTGTGCACCCCTTCCAATACCCGATTGCGGGGAATACAAATTTTTTTCGGTGATCCGTTAACTGAGTAGGCGGATTCACATCATAGCAGCAACGGTTTCTTCTACAATTACTGCTTAGATTTAGCGCTTGCCTAAGATCGAGGTAACACTAAACTAAAGGGAACCTCTAAATACTTTTCACAGCCACAAAATTGAGTAAAATGTAGACACAACACCTCTCTGCAAGGTAACCCCGTCATGATACCGCCTCGTTCTGCTTTAAAAAAAGACAAGCTGGCATCCGAATATCACCGTCGAAAAATCGATGAATGAGGTGATCCACTGCTTGTTCTTGATAAGTATGTTGATTTCTCGGCACTGGCTGACACCATAGACCGTGTCGCACCACGTATTATTTCTCCCAAAGGGGGACGCCCGCCATTCCCGACTGAGGTGATGGTTCGCATCA
>NZ_PUJU01000071.1 GCF_011189505.1 Photorhabdus tasmaniensis | reverse complement strand
CCAGTGAAAAAGCCAGTATTCGGCGCAAACGGAAGATGACCAGTATGAATAGTGCCTATATGGACAAGGTGTTAATAGCAGGATTATGCTCGATGGTTAAACAATGAACACTCACGCTCTCACCCTGGTTATTCCCTTAAGATCAAAATATTTGCGGATTTTATAACTAAGAATCTTTTATCTATTTGAATAAATTATGATAAAAATGGTCTATATTATAAAGATATAAAGCAGAAGTTTGCTTTATGAATTTGGCGTATATATCGTGCGTCAGATAAGTTTATAGAAAAAAAGTTGTATCAAAATGCAGTCAGCCATTCTAAACAACATAAGGAATATCTAACATGTTACTACGTAAATCGTTGTTGGCCCTGTTTGCAACTGCTTCCTTAACTGCTGTAGGTGTCGCTCATGCAGGTCCGCCCGTAACAGTGACATTTAAGCACCTTGGTGCGCCGGGAAGTGCTGATGCTGTTTACACTATTATCACTAATAATGAAGCCGGAACATATGCCAATGCAACACCTAAACCTGATTCAAGTGTAGGACAAGGGGGGATCAATAACTATCAGGTTCAAAGTCCGCTATCTCCTGATGTAAATTACGCAATGGTACGATATAAAATAGGATTTAAGAGCTGTGAATTTATGACCACTTTCGTGAATACATATGTCAATGGCGTTAAAATTCCGAAGTGGAATAAGGGAGCAACACCGAGTGGGGGGGCTGTTTGTAATGCAACTATCACCTCTACTAATCTTTTTACCTACGCATGGTCAGTTGAGTTTACTATGAAATAGTAGGAAGTGAGCCAGATTACGCTATTAGAAATATCTGGCTCATCTTGGCTTTTTATTTCCGGTGGGCTATATAATTATCAAGTGACATGATATGTGAATCTACCTTTAATTTTGTCATTATTAATTAATGTTGAATGTTTGTTTTTATTTAGTTTGATTTTCTTTGGTGTTTCATTGACTAACTATTATTTCTACACTATTTTTAATGTTGTAAAGTGTTTTTATAAGTTTATGGATTATGATAATTGAATATGGATATTAATAAAGTGGTTGAGTTTTTTGGTGTAATATGAATTTCTATATTTATAACTTGATGCTAAATCTAATATTATAAGGGTTAATATATTATGACCGATCAAAATAGTTCTACTGAAATAGTTTCTTCTGAGGAATTTATTTCTGATGTCACTGTATCTTCCATTGAAATTGCTCCAGATATAGCCAGAGACAACGTTCATGTAGTCGTTATTGAAGGCGAAGGGGGTAAGCCACAAAAATTTCTTCTAGATAACTCTGCTGGCGGTTATCAAGGAAATGGTAGTCTCATAACTTTGATTCTTGCACACATTGGTGGGAAAAAAGTCGATATTAGAACTACCGGATATGTATACAAAGGTTATGGATACATCAACGGCGTATTACTTAAGCCAAAAACAGGATCAAGTTCTTAAAAGAATGATAAGTAAGACAATGATATAATAAGAGTTTCTATGAAAAATATTATTCGTTATTATTTGCATTAAAATACTAAGAGCACATCCCATTAGGTTATTTTATTTGCCATTTTAAGCCTGGGCAGTGTTCAAACTATTTGTAAGAATAAGGCCTATTTGGATAAGCAGTAAGTTGAAATTAATTTTAAATAAAACCCTGATGTTCAATCTTCAGGGTTTATATTTATTTGTAGTTACATATACACTAAATTTTAGGAGAAAAATCCCTATAGATGATTTTTTCTTAGCTTTGTTTTTTGGTTGTTAAGTATTATATGAATCTACCTTATACTATTTATTTTGAAATTATATTAACTGGTTTATTCACATGGGCTAATAAAATAGAGCGGGTTTTATTGTCATTTCATGAAATTGCTATCTGAAATTACGTATGCTGATATATGTGGTAACGGTTAAGGAAAGCTAGAAGATTTATGGAAATCTGTTCTCTATTTTGAAGAAATAAATAGGGATTAGCCAAGGTAAAATGATATTAGGTACGCTTATTTAGGCAAGGGAAATAAATGTTAAACTAATCAGTTAGCTATCTGGGAAATTCTTATCTGGTTTTTGTTCCATTGGGAGCGTTAGTGAACTCAAATAGCATAAAAGAGAGATGGTCAATAAAATTATTGACCATTAAGGAAGACAATATCAATAAGACCGTGAGCAAATCGGCTATCACTCACAACTTAAGAAGAACTTTAATTCAGGTAGATTACCGTTCTCTCTGAATCTGGCAGGTGTGGTGTTAAAGTGTTTTTTAAAGATCCGGGTAAATGTTGCTTGAGAACTGAAGCCATACTGTAGAGCAATGTCAAGAATCGGCAGATCTTCTTCACGCAGAGATTTTGCTGCTTCATGCAAACGCCGTTTGCGGACATATTCACCCAGAGTACAGCCTTTCACCTCTTTAAATACCCTTTGCAGATGCCATTTTGAATAACCACTCCTATTAGCAATGGTATCTATTTTTATACCTTCGTTACATTGAAGCTGGGTTTCAAGCCATCTGACAATATCGTTTACTACAGTTTCTGACATTTTCACCTCCCACTAATGGTGGGCTAGTTGCTAAAATATTAGTGTTAATTAGCTATTCCTGTAATGATAATAACGATAGTTATTATTGTGAGTATTTTAAGATAAATCGGAAATATCTATAGGCGAAAAGTGCTATTTATAATTGATTATTACCCTTATTTGTGTAAATTTCCTTTGCTTTAACAACAAGTAGCATCAAATGATCTTCACCAATTTATTTAAAGCAGTATTATCGTGCGTCATTTAATTTAATGGAGGTTGTAATGCAATCGGACGTGACTTTTTTAACTAAAAAACTGGCATTTTTTGTTTTTTATGCTCTGATTTTGTCCATAGTTATCGGCTTACTTTTTATTGATGTTGTCTATTTGCAGAATGCAGTGAAGGAGAGTTCATTAACTGAAATTTCTCAGGAGAGTATACTGTTTGTTATTTCTGCTGCATTTTTTCTGGAAGCAAAAAAGAATAGTCAATTGCGTCCTGCATTAGTCTTGATATCAGGTTTTTTTGCTTGTTTATTGATAAGAGAGTTGGATTCCATATTTGATGAAATATTTCATGGTGCCTGGGCGTGGGTGGCTATTCCGCTGGCGTTGATTTGTATTTTTTACGCTGTTTACTGCGGTCGGGTTACATTGGTTGGGCTTGTTCATTTTGCCCGTCATCAAAGTTACGGCATGATGGTTTCAGGTATCTTGTGTGTGTTGGTTTTTTCCCGTCTGTTTGGTATGGGCGTGTTATGGCAAGGTTTAATGCTGGAAAATTTTGATCGAATTGTAAAAAATATGGCTGAAGAAGGGTGCGAACTTTTGGGTTATTGTTTGTGCTTGATTGCAACTTTCTGGTATCTGCCTGATGCAATAAAATTTCGTAAGTAAAAAGTAAGACAGGCAAATAGCTAAAATAATTTGCCTGTCAGGCTTTTTTTTGTCGTTATTGCCTTAGATAAATCTGAGGCTGTTGAGTCTCAGGATGGCGGGTAATACCAAGATCTGCCTGGTACCATTTTTTTAGAATTTGATCACTCAGTACCTCTTCTGGCGTACCTGCTGCGACCAGCTTTCCTTTATGTAACAGAAAGATTTTATCTGCGTAGAGAGCGGCAAGATTGAGATCATGCAAAACACAGCACATTGCCATCGGTTGTTCCCGTGTCAGCCGGTAAAGCAGACGCAGCGTATGTTGTTGATGATAAAGATCTAAGGCTGATGTTGGTTCATCAAGAAACAAACAACACTCTGTTGGTGCCGGAGACCAGAGCTGCGCAAGGACACGGGCTAATTGTACCCTTTGTTGTTCACCACCAGATAATTGTCGGTAGTCACGGTGGCGTAACTCCTGGCAATCCGTTTGTTCAATGACGGTATCAATGGCTGTTTGTTGATGATGAATGCCATGAGGAGAACGCCCCATAGCAATGACCTCTTCCACACTGAAAGGGAAAGAGAGTGAACTGTACTGACGCATGACGGCCCGGGTTCGGGCCAGCTGTTGAGCCGGCCATTGCTCAATGGGTGTTCCCTGTAAATAACATTGCCCCTGTTCAGGTTTCATATATCCCGTCAGCAGTCGCAGTAATGTGGATTTTCCTGCGCCGTTGGGGCCGATAATGGCGACAACTTCACCTTTATTTACCGAGAGCGAAACATTATCAATAATTTTCCGGTTGCCGATTGAATAACTTAGATTTTGTGCTTGCAGAAAAATATTATTTTTTATGGCTTCCATTATATCTGGCTCCCTGGCTGTTTGAGTATCAGCCATAAAAAGTATGGTCCACCGATCAAACCCGTCATTAAACCTACGGGCATTTCTGCCGGGGAGACCAATGTTCTTGCCAGTGTATCTGCGGTAAGTAGAAGAGAGGCACCACCCAATGCGACACCGGGAAGCAGCCAGCGATGATCGCCACCAAACCGCATCCTGATCAGGTGGGGGACAACCAACCCAATAAATCCAATAACCCCACTTAATGCAACGGCGCTACCAATGAGCAGGGCGCTGAGGAGTAATAACTGGAATTTGGTGCGCTGGACGTTAATGCCGAGATAGTGGGCTTCTTCATCTCCCAATTGCAACAGATTCAGTTTACGGGCCTGACTGAATGTCAGGATGGAAACCGGAATAATCAAGGAAGCGGCAATTGCCAGTGTCGGCCACTCTATTTGGCTGAGTGAACCCATCATCCATAAAGAGAATTGGCGTAGTTGCTGGTCATCACTGATATAACTCAGGACACCAATAGCGGATGCGCAGAGCGCATTGATGGCGATCCCGGCCAGTAATAAACGAGCCAAATTTCCTTGGTTATATTTATTCAGTGAAAAAATCAGTAGTGAAATTAACAGGCTGCCTATAAATGCGGCAATAATATGGCCATATACGGTAATGGCAGATGGCAGGCTGACGGGCAAAATAATCGCCATTGCAACCATCAGCGCCGCTCCACTGCTCATACCCAGTAAGCCGGGATCTGCCAGTGGGTTACGAAACAACCCTTGCATCACCGCACCGGAAGCGGCTAAAGCACAGCCAACCAGCATCGCCAATAATACTCTTGGTAATCTGATGTTCAGCCAGATTTGCCATTGGGGATCACTGATCGAGGATCCCCACAATGTCTTAAAAGATAATGTTAATGCGCCCAGATTGGCGGAGCCAATAGCCAACCCGGACAGTAGCAGACAAAGAAATGCCAAACCCAATCCTGGAGACTTCATACGGCTCATTGGGCCTTCTCCGCCGCCTGTCGTAGTTGTTTCATCACTGTAGGGGTTTCGAGGCCAAAACCAAGCAGGCCCATATCATCGGCAATTAAAATCTGTTGTTTCTGACCGGCCGGGGTATGTTTCAAGCCCGGTAATTGCCAGATTTTATCCAGGCCGCCCATTGATTTAATGCCATCTTCGGTTACTAGCAATAAATCTGGTGCACTGGCAATAACACCCTCTTGCGAAAGGGGACGATAACTGTTAAAGCCTTGCATTGCATTAGTCGCGCCAATAGCACTAATCATTTTGTCGGCTGCGGTTTTTTGCCCGGCTGCCATTGGCATGATACCCCCGTGACTCATCACAAACAGAATACGGGTTGGTAATTTGGTGGTTGGGATGTCTGCCAGTTTTTTCTGATATTGCTTAATCAGTTGTTCGCCGCGTTCAGCTTGATTGACCGCCTTGGCGACGGTCTTGATTTTTTCGGGAACGGCTTCTAACGATGCTTTTCCGGTTATCTGAATAACGTCTACACCAGAATCCTGGAGTTGCTTAAGTGCCAGTGAAGGTTTTGCCAGCTCACTGGTCAGAACCAGTGTCGGATGCATAGAAAGAATGCCTTCAGGATTGAGCAATCTCATATAGCCGACGTCGGGTAAGGCAAGCAATTCTGCTGGTTTCTGACTGGTGCTATCTCTGGCGACAACTTTGTTACCTTCACCAAGTGCAAAAACAATTTCAGATACATCGCCACCAATGGTGACGAGCCGTTCAGTGGAAAAAGTACTGAACGATACCGCAAGGGCGAATGTCAGAAGCCATTTTTTCATGCTATATGCTCTTCCTGTGCTGGTTGCAGTTTTGGCAGAGCAGCCACTTGCTCACGCCACTGAGTTTGTTCAGGAGTGCCTTCTGTACGCTGACCAAACAGTTGAGCAATCTGATTGCCGTTAGCATCGAATAACTCAAGACTGGTGACGAAACCATCAACCGTTGGTTTACGGGTTACCCAGCTTTCAGCGATAGCACTCTCTATTAAATGTAGTGTGAAATTACGATTAAAGATATTAATCCATTTCTGATCTGAGTTTTCTTCCTGATATGGCATCAGGCGTTCCAGCTTGCCGGTGAAAATTTGTACGCAACCACGGTTGCTGACAAAAATCATGATTTCATTCTGATCGCTATAAGCGGCATTAATGAGCTCATTCAGTGCAGAATTTTCTACTCTGTAAGCTAGATCATCCGGTACTGCGTCGAAAATTTGCTGACGGCTCAGGTTATGACGTTTAAGCATAATAAAGAATTGATGAACGTCAGTCATTGCTCGCCATTCTTTATCGAGTTGCACTTTCAGTTCATTGGTTATGGTTGAATAGCTGGTTTCTTCGATAGGTTTGATAACCAGTGCCGGGTTTTCTTCTGTCTGATATTTTTCGATCAGTGTTTCCCAGGCTGCTATATCGGTATTATCCGTGGTGTAAATTTTATGCAGCGCATCACCCTGATGATCAAAAAACTGAATACTGTGGCGCATCCCTTTTTTTGCGGGCTCGACCAGATAAAACACACTGCTCCAGTGATTAAAGAATATCCGCAAATCGAGTTCACGAGGATTCAGGATCAACCCTGCATGGTCGCTGAAACGTGTATTTTCATACCGGCCAATTTGTTCATGGACTGCAAAATCATTGCGGGTAATCGCTTTAGTTTCACCAACAACAGCCAGTTCTTCCAGTAAAGTTGGTGCGTCAATGTCAAGGCGCTTGGCATCTATCCCAACGCGGCTGTGCAGTAACTCACCTTCACTGACATTCAGATAAGCAGCCAGATCGCGGGCATATTTGGCTTTATTATCAGCTTTGGCTTGCAGGTAACGTTCATAAAGTGATGAATTCACAACTTAACTCCTTGAAAATACATTATATTTAATTACCACTGGTAGCTCACCAATAGTTTGGCATTGCGGCCATCCTGCGGTGTTCCCTGTGGTGAGTAGTATTCTTTATCAAAGGCATTGCCCAAAACTGCGGTAGTGGTCACACCTTTTAACATCCCTTCGCCTTGATAGCTAATGTAGAAGTCATTTATGCCATAGCCAGCCTGTTGTTTATCTTGCCCTTTAAAATCAGTATGCTTGGTAAATTGACCTATCCAGCCAACAGAGAAACCGGTTTGTGCAACAGGGATGTCCAGTGTGCTGGTGATGGTATCTGGGCTGAGGTTGTCGAGAGATTTACCACTCTTTTCGTTCTTTCCTTTAGTGCGGTTATAAGCCAGATCCCAAGAAAACAGATTAGATTCATAGTTCATAGAAACATCCCAACCCCATATCTTGGCCTTGGGGACATTAGTGGATGTTGTATTCGTATATATAGGTTGGCCGGTTCTTGACCTGATTATTTCACCTGATTTTGTCCTAAGAGGATTAATGACATCTGACTTAATATAGTCTTTGGCTTTGGTATCAAAATAGCTGGCTTTGAATTTCAGTTCGTCGTTGTCTGCCAGCAGGTTATCGAAACGTAACCCAAAACCCGATTCCCATGT
Source organism: Photorhabdus tasmaniensis (assembly GCF_011189505.1). Classification (GTDB taxonomy): domain Bacteria; phylum Pseudomonadota; class Gammaproteobacteria; order Enterobacterales; family Enterobacteriaceae; genus Photorhabdus; species Photorhabdus tasmaniensis. Next base: position 12,853 of record NZ_PUJU01000071.1, on the reverse strand, counting down.
TTCATTGCTTTCTGGGCGAAGGTTAGGGTTAGGGAGCCAGTAGTTAGTGATTGGCCCCATTGAGTAATGTTTGGAATCGTTATACATTTCACCCATTGTCGGTGCACGGAACGCTTGAGCATAAGAGGTAAACAGCATTGACCAATCAGTGGGTGTAATACTGATAGCCCCTTTGGAAGACCATTTATCAGCGCTGACATCCTTATATTTGGAATTTGTCCCTTTATAGTTGTCATAACGGGTACCGGCGATAATAGATACTGGCAGGCCGCGCAGGGTTATTTCATTCTGCACCCAACCGGAAGAAAAGCGGATATTGGCATCAGGGAAGCTATCAGTGTTACCGCCTGGGGTTTGTTTCTGTTGGTAGGTTTCACCACCGTAGGTAAGTTGATGTGCCAATGGGCTGTCTGTCCACAGGCGGGAGCGGTTTTCCAGTTTTACGCCATAGGTTTTCTGCTTGCGGCCTTCGAACCCCTTTTCTTGAGTGCGGGCATCGATAGTCACATCCGAATAATAAAGGTCAGCCTTGGCATTTAACCAATCATATTCTGCCGGGTTTAACTGGTAGCTGAGTTGGGCATCACGTTGAGTTGTCGTCCGATCAGTCCATGAGTCAGATTTTTCATTCTTCCCGATGAGCGTTTGTGGATTTTTAGGTTGGTCAGCTTCATTACGGTAATATCGTAACTGGCTACTCAGGGACTGGTTTTCATCGACTTTCCAGCTGCCTTTCGCTATCAGGTTACTGATAAATTCATCATTATCAGCTGTTAAACCACCACTATGGCGGATATTGCCTGCATCACGGGTACTAAAAGCGAATAAACCATCCAGAGAATCTGTTTTCCCGAAAGTTGCACCACCAAAACCCATGCTGTGGTCACCGGTTGCACCGCGAGCGAAAACGCGAAATCCGTGATCTTGACCCGCTTGCAGCAGGTCTGCGGCATCGACAGTTTGATAAGCGATAACCCCCCCTAAGGCACCGCTGCCGTAGAGCAGGGCAGAGGGACCACGTACAACTTCGACTTGTTTAATTAATGCCGGATCCAAAAATGTACCATTAATATGACCGGTATCTGTGCCCTGACGGATACCGTCAATCAATGTCAAAACACCTTGTGGACCATAGCCACGCAGACTGACATCTTGCCCATTAGCACGGTTTGTACCGGCTATATTAATGCCGGGTATTTTTCTGATAAGATCGCCGGCATTACCGGCTGTCTGACTTTGTGCTGATTTATTATTTATCACCGTCACCATCATGGGTGCTTCGAAACTATCCCTTTCATTACCTGTTGCATAAACAGTTATCACATCGCGGGGTGATTTATTACTATCAGAATCGGACGATTTTGTTGCTGCATACACGGTTGAAAAACTACTAATAACTGCCAGGCTTAATACTGATAGCTTGAGTGTTGATCTTGCTGTTTGAGACATCAGACGAATCTCCATAAGAATATTTTATGATTTATGGATATAGCTGGCTGCCCCGATACGCGATCTGGGTGGCTGGCTGAGTTATTTTTTTATTTAGTCAGTATCAGCTTTCCGGCTTTAGTTTGGCGCAATTGGTAAAGTTCCCCTTGGTGGCGAATTCGGGTAATTCCTGACTCACCTAACAGTTGTTTACTGTCAATGTAACCAATTTGCACGATTTCATCAGGATAAGTATTGCACCGTTCTTCAAGTGCAATGCAGGAATGTTGGTGACATACTTTAGTCATAAATCCACTTAGCGAATACTAACTATTATTATAGTGAGAATCATTATCGTTATATGGAGAGATGACTTCAAGCAATATTTTTGCTGTTCAGAACCAATATATTAGCGTGATTTATTAATCTGCTGTAAGTTAGCCTTTTGTGAATAAAAGGCTAACTCAGAAGCGGGTTCAGAAGCGATAATTAACGGCTTCGGCAAGCGTTTCAATAAGTCGCTCTGTATCTTGCCAGTTCAGACAAGGATCGGTAATAGATTGACCATAATTCAGTGGTTGCCCCTGAATGATTGTTTGGGCACCTTCAATCAGAAAACTTTCAGCCATTACACCGACAATCGCCGCAGAACCATCTTTAATTTGTTGTCCTACCTCTTTCGCAATGTCCAGTTGGCGTTTATGTATTTTCTGACAATTAGCGTGACTGAAATCGATAACTAAGTGCTCTGGTAAATCAAATTCACGTAGTTGATCACAAGCTGCGGCAATATCTCTGGCACTGTAATTAGGTTGTTTGCCACCACGCATAATAATGTGGCCGTATGGGTTGCCTTCGGTTTGATAGATGGTCATTTGACCATGATTATCCGGCGATAGAAATGTGTGACAGACACTGGATGCGCGGATAGCGTCTATAGCGATACGGATATTGCCATCAGTGCCGTTTTTAAAGCCAATCGGGCAGGGGAGGGCTGATGCCATTTCCCGGTGAATCTGACTTTCTGTTGTTCTGGCTCCGATAGCTCCCCAACTAATGAGATCAGCAATATATTGGCCGGTCACCATATCCAGAAACTCGGTTGCTGTAGGTAAACCCAACTCATTGACATCAATCAGTAACTTACGCGCTAAAGTAATACCACGATTAACCTGGCAAGAGCCGTCAAGATCCGGATCTGAAATTAAACCTTTCCAGCCCACGACTGTGCGCGGTTTTTCAAAGTAGGTACGCATAACAATTTCCAGCCTGTGCTGGTATTTTTCACGTAATGTGTTCAGTCGTTGAGCATAATCTAAAGCAGCATCAATATCATGAATAGAGCAAGGACCAACGATAACCATAAGTCGTGGGTCATTCCCGGATAGAATATCTGCAATACGTTTTCGTGACGTTGTCACATTGTTGGCGATTTTTTCAGATACAGGATATTGAATTGCAAGAGCTTGAGGTGTTACCAAACTATCGACGCGGTGAGTCCTTAAACCATCTGTTTTGTACATATATTTTCTCAAAGTTCGTTTTACGCTAGCGGATATACCTGTGGGTAATTGAAATTACAATAAACGAAAATGACTAAATTAAACAAACAATATAGTTAGCTACATCATAAATTTTTTTCAATTATTCATATTGATATATTTCTAAAACATGCGACGGTTCAGTTTCATCGTATCGATTATTTTGGTCGAGATTTCTTCAACAGAATAATTGGTGGTATTAAGATAATTAATCTTATTCTTACGGAATAAAGCTTCAACTTCCGAAATCTCTATTCTGCATTGCCTCAATGATGCATAACGGCTATTTTCTCGGCGTTCTTCCCTGATAGCGGCCAACCGGTCAGGGCTTATAGTTAAACCGAATAACTTATGCTGGAATTGTTTTAATGTTGCAGGTAATTGTAAATTATCCATATCATCTGCGGTAAAAGGATAATTTGCAGCTTGAATACCAAATTGCATGGCTAAATAGAGACTGGTAGGCGTCTTTCCGCAACGAGACACACCCAGTAGAATAACCTGCGCCTGGTCAAGATTACGTAAAGAGATACCATCATCGTGTGCCAGGGCATAGTCAATCGCTGCTATGCGCGCGTCATACTGACTGAGATTCTTTGCGGTCAGACCGTGAGTACGGTTAAGTTCAGGTTTGGGTTCCAGTCCGGTCTCTTTTTGTAATGGAGCTACCAGTGTTTGGACAATGTCCTGACAGAAACCTTCACTGCTGGTGATAATATTTTTCACTCCAGAAGAGATAATGGAATAGAAAACCAAAGGTCTTATACTCGTATCTTGATATATTTGATTTATTTGTTGCTTTATTTCTTTTGCCCGAGTTTCACTGGCGACAAAAGGGAGGGTATATGAGGTTACTTTGATGGGAAATTGTGATAATACAGCATGGCCCAATACTTCTGCGGTAATTGCTGTTCCATCAGAAATAAAGAAAACGGTGCGTTCAACACTACTCTCAACACTATTACTTTCTGCTGATATGTCTAATCTGTATTTTGTCATGATATTTATAGTGGTCTTCTATCTTTCCAGTCGTTGAGTTAAATGAGACCGGGCATCAATTTTCTGCAAAGTATACCTGAGAAAAAAATAATGTGTTGGGTTGATCGATTCACCTTTCTATGTGTGTCAAAACATTGTGTTAGTCTGTTTATGACTGCTGAAAATGCAGTGCCAATTTTCCGACTTGTACCTCACGAATGTTAAAAGGATTGTTTTAATGCCTAACAATAACCTCCCCCCGTGTAATGTGCTTTGGTATAACCAATTAGGTATGCATGATGTTGACCGGGTTGGTGGTAAAAACGCCTCCCTGGGAGAAATGATCACTAACCTGTCAGTATTGGGGGTTGCTGTCCCGAATGGTTTCGCGACCACCGCACAGGCATTTAATGATTTCCTGGAGCAAAGTGGTGTCAATCAGCGTATTTATCGCTTGCTGGATGAAACTGATGTTGATGATGTGAATCAACTGGCCAAAGCGGGCGCACAAATTCGTCGATGGGTGATTGATACGCCATGGACGCCGCAATTGGAAAAAGATATTCAGGCGGCTTATCAACAGTTGTCTGAAGGGCAGCCGGAAGCCTCTTTTGCTGTGCGTTCTTCGGCAACGGCTGAAGATATGCCGGATGCTTCTTTTGCCGGGCAGCAGGAAACTTTTCTGAACGTACAAGGCATTGATGCGGTGATGATTGCCATCAAGCATGTGTTTGCTTCACTGTTTAATGACCGGGCTATTTCTTATCGTGCCCATCAGGGATATGACCATCGGGGGGTTGCGTTATCAGCGGGTGTACAGCGTATGGTGCGTTCTGATCTCGCCTCTTCCGGTGTGATGTTCACTATTGATACTGAATCAGGATTTGATCAGGTTGTCTTTATTACTTCTGCTTACGGATTGGGTGAGATGGTTGTTCAGGGGGCAGTGAACCCGGATGAATTCTATGTTCATAAGCCAACGCTGAATAGGGGGAAACCCGCCATTGTTCGCCGCAATTTGGGCTCTAAAAAACTGCATATGATCTACTCTGATAATAAAGAGCATGGTAAGCAGGTACGCATCGAAGATGTGCCAGAAGCACAACGCAATCGTTTCTCTTTAGTTGATGAAGAAGTTGAAGAGTTAGCTCGTCAGGCGTTGTTGATTGAAAAACATTATGGCCGGCCGATGGATATTGAATGGGCCAAAGATGGTCATAATGGCAAGTTATATATTGTTCAGGCGCGTCCTGAGACTGTCCGCTCAAACCAACAGGTTATGGAACGCTATCAACTGAATGAACAAGGTCAGGTATTGGTGGAAGGGCGCGCCATAGGTCATCGTATTGGTGCGGGTGTAGTAAAAGTTATTCATAACTTAAATGAAATGGATCGTATCCAGCCGGGTGATGTGCTGGTCACTGATATGACCGATCCGGATTGGGAGCCGATTATGAAAAAGGCGGCTGCAATCGTCACTAATCGTGGCGGACGGACTTGTCACGCCGCGATTATTGCCCGTGAATTGGGCATTCCCGCAGTTGTTGGATGTGGTGATGCAACGGAACGTTTGCAAGAAAATCAACCCGTGACGGTTTCTTGTGCGGAAGGCGATACAGGTTTTGTTTATCAAAATCAGCTGGATTTCGTTGTACAAAGTTCTCAGGTCGATCAATTACCAGAGCTTGATGTGAAAATTATGCTAAATGTGGGTAATCCTGACCGCGCATTTGATTTTGCCTGCTTACCAAATGAAGGTGTTGGTCTTGCCCGTTTGGAATTTATTATTAACCGAATGATTGGCGTTCATCCTCGCGCATTGCTGGAATTTGATCAGCAAACGCCGGAATTGCAGCAAGAGATAAAATCTCTGATGTTGGGTTATGATAATCCGGTTGAGTTCTATGTTGGACGCCTGACAGAAGGGATCGCAACGCTGGCGGCTGCGTTCTGGCCGAAGCGGGTTATTGTTCGCCTGTCTGACTTTAAATCTAATGAGTATGCCAATCTGGTTGGTGGTGACATTTACGAACCTGATGAAGAGAACCCGATGTTGGGTTTCCGTGGTGCAGGGCGTTATATCTCTGACAGTTTCCGCAGTTGTTTTGCATTGGAGTGTGAAGCGGTTAAGCGTGTACGTAATGATATGGGGCTGACCAACGTCGAAATTATGATCCCGTTCGTGCGTACTGTCGCTCAGGCTGAGGCAGTTATTGCTGAATTGGCGTCACAAGGGTTGAAGCGTGGTGAGAACGGGTTGAAAGTCATTATGATGTGTGAGATTCCGTCCAACGCAATTCTGGCGGAACAGTTCCTTGAACACTTTGATGGCTTTTCTATTGGTTCTAATGATATGACTCAACTTACTCTTGGTTTGGACCGGGATTCCGGCGTGGTGTCTGAGTTATTTGATGAACGCAATGATGCGGTCAAAGCGATGCTCTCATTAGCTATCCAGGCGGCCAAGCGTCAAAACAAATATGTGGGAATTTGTGGGCAGGGGCCTTCAGACCATCAGGATTTCGCTCATTGGTTGATGGAAGAGGGAATTGATAGCTTGTCATTGAACCCAGATACCGTGGTGAAAACTTGGCTGGGATTAGCGAAAGAGAGTTAACTGAGAATAATCCGCAATTGAAACTAAAGGCCCGTCAGAATAAATGGCGGGTTTTTTAATGGATAAAGTAACTGATGACAATGCCACAGAATAAGGATAAAAATAGTGAAAAAAAAAGCCTACCATGGGCGTGATAGGCAAGGACTACACACAGCAATATACGCGTTTCTAATAAATAGAACCATCAAAAGGAGAAATAAACGTCTCGTTTACAGCCCGCTTATATTAATTTAGTTAAATAGTTTATTCATTAAGAATTGTCCTAATTTACGAATTATTTATGGCTATAAAAAACCAAATTTAACCATTTTTTAACATTATGATCACAATAATTATATCTAGCAAATAAAAACAAATGAGTATTTCAAATGAATGATTAGTTTTTAAAATTATGGCTTAGCGAAAGAGTTAACCCTCTTTCGCTATGTGAGACAGAATTAATTATCATACAAATTATTCTGAAAATTCTTTTTCCAGATATTTTTCAGTTTCGGCTAAATCATTTTCAGGTGCTGGGACTTCGTTCATCCAGGCAATTAATAAACGATAAGCAACGGCTAATACAACCGGCCCGATAAATAAGCCAATCATGCCAAATGAGAGTATTCCGCCAATAACGCCGGTTAATATCAGGGCCATCGGTAAATCAGCGCCTAAACGGATTAAAAATGGACGAAGAAATCCATCCATTGTTGTCACTATACAGCTCCAGACCAATAGCACGGTGCCCCAGGTTGTATCACCTGTCCAGTAAAGCCAGGTGACAGCAGGCACTAAAATCAACAATGGACCAAGCTGGGCAACGCAACAGACAAACATAAGTACTGTCAGTAACGTAGCATAAGGGATCCCCGAAACAGCCAGGCCAAGACCCCCGATAATGGCTTGAACCAACGCAGTAACGACGACGCCGAGTGCGACAGCGCGGATGGATTGTGCTGCCAGCAGGATGGCGGCATCTCCGCGTTTATCTGCCAGGCGAACGGCAAAATGGCGAATACTCATCGTCACCTGTTCGCCTTTCAGATATAGGAGCACGCTAAATAGCACCATCAAGCCAAGATGGAAAACGAAGCGTCCGGCATTGGCCGCCTGAGTAAAGAACCAGGTTGCCGCCTCTCCGACATAGGGCTGGACTTTAGCAATCAGCACATTTCCACCATCAGTAATCAATGAGTTCCAGCCGCTGTAAAGTTTATCGCCAACCAGCGGAATGCTGTCAAGCCAAGTCATTGCCGGCATTTGAAAATTAGCCGGGGATTTAGCCCACTCGATTAATGGCCCGCTGTTTTCCAATAAGCTACTAACCAGTAATGCGATGGGGATCACAAACAACAGAATTAATAATAACGTCATGATGGAAACTGCAATCCACCGTTTACCCCATAAACTGTTTTGTATTTTTTCCAGTAAAGGCCAGGTGGCGATAACCACCATTCCTGCCCAGACAAAACCAAGGATAAACGGTTTCATCACCCAGAAACTGGTAACAATTAAGAGTGAAAGAAAAATTAAAGTAAACAATAGCTTTGGTAGATCATAATACGGTTGAGATTTGTCCATGAGTTAATTTCTCTAAGGAATTTAGTGGCGCTAAAGATAATGAATAAATAGGATGTTATCTACAGGTTACTCAAAATAGGTGAATATTATGATAAGGTAACCGCTTGCCTTCTCAGACAAGTCAGTTAACGGTGGTTAATGATTACGGCTGACTCGGGCATCAATTCAAAGATAGTATAAATGAAGCAATGTGGACACTCATTTTAAAAGGGTCAAAACGATAATGATCCCACGCATATTACAAGCACCTCACGTGAGTGAGGTGGCACAGGAATTTTTGGATACACTCAAGGAACAAGGATTTACCGGAGATACCGCAAGCAGCTATGCCGATCGCCTGACGATGGCGACAGATAACAGTATCTATCAACTCTTACCGCAGGCTGTCGTTTTCCCTCGATCCGGCGCAGATGTGGTTTTACTGGCCCGTGTCGCCGGCGAAAAAAAATATCAGAATTTGACATTCACCCCGCGCGGAGGCGGTACTGGCACAAACGGCCAGGCCCTTAATGAGGGTATCGTGGTGGATATGTCCCGCTATATGAATCGTATCCTTGAGATTAATCCGGAGCAGGGATGGGTCAGAGTTGAAGCGGGCGTAATTAAAGATCAACTGAACCAATATTTGCGCCCATATGGTTATTTCTTTTCACCTGAGCTTTCAACCAGTAACCGTGCAACATTGGGCGGAATGATTAATACCGATGCTTCCGGTCAGGGTTCACTGGTCTATGGTAAAACATCCGATCATGTTCTTGGTTTACGGGCAGTCTTATTAGGTGGCGAATTACTTGATACCCGCTCAATGGACATAGCACAGGCGGAATCAATGGCTCAGGAAGATTCTGCTACAGGCCGTATCTATAATACGGTACTTAATCGCTGCCGTGAGCGGCGTGAACTTATCGTTGAAAAATTCCCCAAACTCAATCGCTTTCTGACAGGTTATGATTTGCGTCATGTTTTCAGTGACGATATGCAGAAGTTTGACTTGGGTCGTATATTGACTGGTTCAGAAGGAACGCTGGCTTTTATTACCGAAGCGGTTCTGAATATTACACCATTGCCGAAAGTCAGGCGGTTGGTGAACGTAAAATATGATTCATTTGATTCAGCACTGCGTAACGCGCCTTTTATGGTGAATGCAAAAGCGCTATCTGTTGAAACCGTGGATTCAAAAGTTCTGAATTTAGCGCGTGAGGATATTGTCTGGCATTCAGTGAAAGAATTGATCACCGATATTCCTGGCAAGGATATGCAGGGGTTGAATATTGTTGAATTCAGTGGTGATGATCAACAATTGATAGACCAGCAGGTAGACATGCTTTGTCAGCGCCTTGATGAACTGATCGAAGGTCATCAGGGCGTTATTGGCTACCAGATTTGCCGGGAGCTGGCTGATATTGAGCGTATTTATGCAATGCGCAAGAAATCGGTTGGATTACTGGGTAACAGTAAAGGTGTGGCGAAACCGATCCCATTTGTGGAAGATACGTGTGTGCCTCCACAGCATCTTGCTGATTATATTGTGGAATTCCGCCAGCTACTGGATAGCCATCAGCTGAATTATGGTATGTTTGGTCATGTCGATGCCGGTGTGTTGCACGTTCGGCCAGCACTGGATATGTGCGATCCGCAGCAAGAGATACTGATGAAACAAATTTCTGATGAAATTGTCAGTCTCACCGCTCGTTATGGCGGTTTGTTGTGGGGAGAACATGGTAAAGGTTTTCGTGCTGAATATAGTCCGGAATTTTTCGGTAGCATCTTGTATGAGGAGTTGCGCCGAATTAAGGCGGCCTTTGACCCGGATAACCGCTTGAATCCGGGTAAAATCTGCCCACCGATTGGTGTTGATGCACCGATGATGAAAGTTGATGCCGTCAAGCGGGGGACTTATGACCGGACAATTCCGGTCAATGTAAGAAATACATTCCGTGGTGCGATGGAATGTAATGGTAATGGGTTGTGTTTTAATTTCGATGTGAAAAGCCCGATGTGCCCGTCAATGAAAATTAGCCGGCAGCGTATCCATTCACCGAAAGGCAGGGCGACATTAGTGCGTGAATGGCTTCGGCTTTTGACCGAACAGGGTATGGATCCGCAACTGTTGAAGCAGGGATTGGAACAAAAACGGCCAAGCTTGCGTGGTTTGATTGAAAAGACGCGTAATAGTTGGCAAGCATGGCGTGGAGAGTATGACTTCTCCCATGAAGTAAAAGAGGCAATGTCGGGTTGTCTGGCATGTAAAGCTTGTTCAACCCAGTGTCCGATCAAAATTGATGTGCCGTCATTCCGTGCCCGTTTTCTTGAGTTATATCACGGACGTTATCTCCGTCCCTTGCGTGATTATATTGTGGCAGGTGCAGAAAGTAGTACGCCATTAATGGCTAAAGCGCCGCGGGCATTTAATTTTTTCCTGAAACAGTCGTGGGTACAGGAATTGAGCCGCCGAACTATCGGGATGGTGGATCTGCCCTTGTTATCCAGCCCGACACTGCACCAACAGCTTGCTGGTCATTACGCGCTTTCTACTACACTGGAACAGCTTGAAAAAATGGATCAGGCTCATCGTAACGGATATGTGTTGATTGTTCAGGATCCGTTCACCAGTTATTACGATGCGAAAGTGGTGGTTGATTTTGCCTGTCTGGTGGAAAAAGTGGGATATAAGCCGGTATTGCTGCCATTTTCCCCTAACGGTAAGGCCCAACATATCAAAGGATTCTTATCTCGCTTTGCTAAAACGGCCCAAAAAACGTCAGATTTTCTCAGCCGGGTATTTGAGCTGGGCATTCCTATGGTCGGTGTCGATCCTGCATTGGTATTGTGCTATCGAGATGAATATAAAGAAATTCTCGGTGAGCAGCGCGGTAAGTTTGAGGTTCAGCTTGTTCATGAATGGCTGATCAACATCTTGCCGGAGAAAAAGGATAATCAGGTCGTGTCCGGTGACAAATGGTATCTATTCGGACATTGTACGGAAGTGACTATGCTACCAGGCAGTAGTCAACAGTGGGAAAAAATTTTCCAGCGGGTGGGTAGTAAGCTAGATAATATCAGTGTAGGCTGCTGTGGAATGGCTGGAACATATGGTCATGAAAACAAAAACATAAAACACTCTATTGGTATCTATCAATTATCCTGGCAACCTGCCTTGCAGAAATTACCTCTGGAGCGTTGCCTGAGTTCTGGTTATTCCTGCCGCAGTCAGGTTAAGCGGGTAGAAGGGCAAGTACTTAAGCATCCGTTGCAAGCTTTATTGGAGATAATCCCATGATTTGGAAACGTGATATTGGACTGGATAGCCTGAATCAAGTAAATAGCCAGTGTATGATGGGCCATCTGGGCATAAAAATCACGCATATCGGTGATGATTTTATTGAAGGCACAATGCCGGTTGATCATCGTACCCGTCAGCCGTTTGGTTTATTACATGGTGGGGCATCTGTTGTACTGGCAGAATCACTCGGTTCTTTGGCTGGGTATCTCTGTTCCGAAGGTGAGAAAAAAGTTGTTGGGCTGGAAATCAATGCCAACCATATCCGGTCTGTTCGCAGTGGTGAAGTTAAAGGGGTGTGTAAGCCCCTGCATATTGGCCGCAATCACCAAGTATGGCGAATCGATATTTTTGATGAACGTCAACACTTGTGTTGCACCTCACGGTTAACTACGTCAATTTTGCCTGGATAAAATAAAAGTAGGTTATTTTATGGAAAATAACCTACTCATTAAGTGAAAAAGTTATTTTTTTTATGTATTAAATTTAGTTGCGATAGTCTTCCTGATTATAGATTTTATCGATATTTTTATAATATCATTTTTATGTGATCTGTTTATATATCTGATGAATTTAAATGTCGAATAGAATGGATATGGTGAATTATATTAAGGGGATTAATATCGGAATAAATAAAAAATTCCTTTTATTCAAATCTATAAAATTCGGGATATATTAATTTCAGCCGTAAATCACAAGCCAGGAATGGCTTATTGTAAATAAACTCAGAAATATAATGTAATATATAGATATATGTATTTTGCTTTGGTATATTCTGGGCGGGCGCTTGAGACTATCTGTCTCTGGCGCGCTGGAGTGGATAGAAGAAAGCCCCAAATGATCTTTCAATCAATTTGAGGCCAGTTCTTATGCTCTACAACATAAGATTAGCCTCTTACACGCCGAAAGGCAAGGAGACGCTAACTATGAAACAGCAAAAAGCGGTACTTATCGTTATTATCGTTATTTGTATTGCCGCTTTAGCGGCTGTGCTGGTTACGAGGAAAGATCTCTGTGAGGTTCGCATCCGAAGCGGCCAAACGGAGGTTGCTGTTTTCATGGATTACGAACCCAGGTAAGAGCAACGGCGGGGAGCAATCCCCGCCATCGCTTGTTGTTGAGCATGGCTCTCAAGCGCCCGATCACCAACTATTAATGGCTATCCCGTCATTTGATTCATATTTTTATAATATCATTGCTTATGTGATCTGTTTATATATCTGATGAATTTAAATATCGAGTTATATCAAAGAAATTAATATCTAAATAAATAAAAACTTCCTTTTATTCAAATCTATAAAATCCGGTGTATATTAATTTCAGCAGTAAATCACAAGCCAGGAATGGCTTACGGTAAATAAACTCAGAAATATAATGTAATATATAGATATATGTATTTTGCTTTGGTATATTCTGGGCGGGCGCTTGAGACTATCTGTCTCTGGC
>NZ_PUJU01000070.1 GCF_011189505.1 Photorhabdus tasmaniensis | reverse complement strand
TCGATTTGAGTTTAATGACATAGCGACAACATTTAGCGTTGGTGAGTTCGTCAAGTCGGTTGACCTGACGACATTATTTACAGATTAAAGTCATAAACAGTGGAAGGGCTTGAAAAGTAACTTTGAACCTATCGGGGGATGGGCAAAAATAGCCTATTTCAGCCCAAAAAGTGGTGCTGTCCAATCTGGAGGTTTTAATCGGTATAAAGTTTTAACCGTTTTTCTACCCCTTTTAACGCCTGCTTTTTATTACATTTAATCATCATCCGCTATCATGTTTTACGTTTAACAAACCCTAAATCTCTCCACTTTTTATCTTTACCAACGCTGTTTTATCCGCCGTTTTTAATCAATCACCCCCCTTTATTTTATCTTCATAAATCAGAAAATAGATAACCTGATAATATAAAAATATCCCTTTCTGTTTTTCCGATAATCACTTCCTTTTTCAGCACTTAAATACCCGTCTATTCGGATAATATTCTTTCACATGCAGATTTCTTTTCAACTCTCTTTTAACGGTTAATCATTTTCGCTTAAATGCCATTAAATCCGCGGCTAAAAAATTGCATTTACTGAGTTAAATCCGCCCTTGATATAAAAACCAAAAGCTTTAATACCTTTTCATTTGCATTTTTAAATGATCAGGGCAGGTTAGCTAAAAGCAGTGATTAATGCCTTTTAAAAGTGAATAGAGAAAACATCATGAAAAATGGGTTTTAAACGGATTAATAAGATGACAGAGTTAACCAAATAACAAAACATGGGATTAGATTAAAACATTTAACAGGATTGACCGCATAGTGAAAAAATAGCATTTAGCAGTATTAAAAATGATTAAAGAAATGGGCTTTGATTTTAATACTATTGGTATATCTATTACCCTCTCTGGCTTTAAACCTGAAAAATCAAATACAGGAAAAACGATAAAACCCAAATATCAATTTAACAAAACTGCGGAATTTTCCCGCTAAATTCTCATTGAAAATGAAACGAACGTTTGAGATTAGGGGGAAATGGATAGGACACCGCTTCAAAACGGATAACCTACACTTAAGAGTCGCAGGTTATCCTCCAGCTGCCACCGCAGGGCACTTAGCCCCTCCAGCGGGAATTGCGGATTATGTGACAGATATTGAGGGGAACAAGTCCAGGTTCTTTATCCTGTCTGACATCCGTATTGAAGTCACCTAACGTTATCTGGGACTTGTCCTTGATGCCGTCATAAAAAGCTTGAATGATATCTTCCTTGAAGCGGTCAGTGCGTGGGTGTTGCTGTACAACAGCACTGCGCTCACTATCGCTGAACGCTTCGTAATTGATGCCCAACACGTCCATTTCAACGCCAGCAGTGACGAGCGCAATTTCGGGTGCCATAAACTCCGGAATACCCGGCGTGGTATGCAAGGCAATCGCCGTCCAGACTTTATCAATATCAGCCTGAGCGATGCCATATCCTTGCAGGAAATGTTTCGCCGCATTCGCTCCGTCAACCTCGAAACGTTTGTCACAGCTACAGTGCTCATGTGTCAGGCCGATGTCATGAAACATACATCCGACATAGAGCAGTTCATGGTCCACGTTAAGCCCAAGACGCTGACCTGCAAGTGCCCCCCAGTAGTAAACACGACTCGAATGATGAAAAAGCAGGTCAGATTCTGTATCGCGGATGAACGTGGTTGTGTCACGGGTTATTTGGGTATCAGGAATACTCACACTATTAATTGAAAAATTCATATGCTGTCTCCGGTTGATTGAGTGAAGGTAAGCATAAAACACATGACACTCGTCCTGAATTAACTTATAACGATGATTCAGGACATTAAGATTAAATAAGACTTCTGCAAAGCAATGATTCACAACATCACCATACTGGCTGTGCCTAACGTTCAGCTGCTCGATGTCTCAGGCCCTCTGGATGTGTTCGCTGAGGCGAATCGCATATTGCACCGGCAGGTCTATTCCCTGAGTGTGATGGCGACCGGTTCAGACATCATCACTTCCTCTTCAGGCGTTAGGCTGATGGCCGATGTGATTTTGAGCCATACCGCCAACCACTTGGCAGACACGTTTCTTGTGGCTGGCGCGCCGGATGCGCATAACCATACCCTTTCAGAACAGGAGTGCGCTGCAATCATCGAAATGTGTCATCGCAGTCAGCGTTACGGCTCCGTCTGTACTGGTGCCCTGCTGCTGGCGCAGACCGGATTGCTGAAACAGCGTCGGGTGACAACCCACTGGGAGTGTGCTGAACTGCTCGCGATGCGTTTTCCCGAAATCACGGTTGAACCGGACATGTTCTATGTGGCGGATGGACCGCTGCGAACTGCCGCGGGGGTGACATCCGGGCTGGATCTGGCGCTCCGGCTGGTTGAAGAGGATCTGGGCCGCGAGCTTGCGATGGAGGTGGCAGCAAGTCTCGTCATGTTTTTTAGGCGACCAGTCTGTCAGGGACACTTTATCCGCAGGAGTCAGTTATCCCTATCCGGGAGAGCTGCTTTTCAGGATTTGCAACGTTGGGCGCAGGCAAACCTACAGGACATAAGTGGCCTACAGGACATGGCCACCCACATGAACCTGAGCATCAGGCATCTGGGACGCCTGTTCCGCCAGGAGCTCAATATGAAGGCAGGAGTGTGGCTGGAGAATGCACGTATTGAGAAAGCGCGAATGTTACTTGAAGCAGGCAGGCTTCCGCTCAAGGCAATACCGGGAGTTTGTGGATACAAAAGCAGCGATGTGATGCGCAGGGCCTTTGTTAAAAATACGGGCATGACCCCCTCTGTTTATAGAAAAATATTCATACAGACGCAGCAGACCGGCATAAATGAATAAAACTGACGACCAGACAGGGGCTCTAAGCCGGCACAGCCTATTGGACAAAGACTTACGGCAAGGTGTTGGCAATCTCTATACAGGTTTGAATGGGAAGCCACATTTCAAGGTGAGAATGATGGCTGGGATCAGCCGGTAAAAAATCACCCTGTTGATAAAAGGGAATCGATTTCGCATTCGATTCGCGACTGGCACAGTAGGAATAGTTAATTTGTATGCCAACCTTTATCAGATTAACGTGCTGATCATTTATAAATTTTGGCTGGAAGCTATAATTCCGGGTAGCGCGTTTTTCCGTTGATGGAATTTAATAACATATTTGAATAAGTAATTAATTATGTGATCTTATTATCTTGTAATAATATCCAAATAATTTGTTTTTAATTGGAAATGATTTATTTAGTTATTAAATAACGTTAATTTTTATATTGATTATATTTTCGTATTATTATAGATAAATATATACGTAAATTGGTATTTATTTGAAATTATTTCATTCCGGTGTTAAATATAATTAGCGTTTACATTAGTTGTGTAATTTGATTATTATAAAATAATATGTAGTGAAGTTAGTTTACGTTTTATATGGGGGAATATGCATGTGTTTATTGTAACATAATGATAAATAATGTTTTTATTGTTTTTTCTATTCCTTGGTTGTTGGAGGGTGTTGATACTTATAAATACCTAATTTTATCTGAAATAATTTCAATCAGATATTAATACTAAATGGACGAAATACAGCAAGGACTTAGCGCTCATGCCAGTGAATATATTCAGTAGATCCATTTTTATTTGGTTATGGAATTCGGCGTCAGTTAATAAAACATTGCGGTAGATCAAAGACGCGTATCTAAAAAACGGGAAAAAAATGGAATATCTTCTTCTGGTTCATCAAATGAACCATTTATTCCGCTATCTGGGAAATTATCGTCACATAATTGTTAATTATGCAGTTATTAACCGGACTATAACATCCCGCGCCTGAGAGAAAATATTGCCTGAGTATTTTCCGATGCCTGGCGTGCTTGTTGTTATTTCTCCAAAAAATAAAAGAAAAACATGGGTGATGGTTGTTGGGAATGACAGTTTTCAAATAGCTAACAGATTCGTTGAGGTCGTCAGTAGATGGAAGAGAGTATGACTAGAAAAGAAAGTGCCCTTGAAACGGCGTTGGTAAATATGTCGTCAGAAAAGGTGGGTAATGACATATCTGACCGAAAATTCAATGTGTTATCTGAGGTTGAACGTACATTGTTGCTGGAAACCTGGAACGCAACGGAAACAGCCTATCCTGACCGGTTATGTATTCATCAGTTGTTTGAGCAACAGGTAGAGAAAACCCCGGCAGCCACGGCATTAATTGCGGGAAATAAGACACTGAGCTATGCGGAACTGAATGCCCTTGCCAACCAGCTGGCCTGTCAACTGATTGAGCAGGGGATTTGCCCGGATGACCATGTGGCGATCCTGTTGGAACGTTCAGTTGAACTGGTCGTGTCTCAGCTGGCTATCCTTAAGGCTGGGGCGGTTTATGTCCCTGTTGATCCCAATGTACCGAATGAGCGGAAAAGCTGGCTGATAAACGATTGTGCCGCCAAGTTGCTGCTGACTGATAGGCAGACAGAGATCCCGGTTGGCTTAGTTATTCCGCGTCTCCGTCTTACCCCCGAGACAGAACCAATCCGGGAAGAAGGCAGTGGCAATCTCGATTTATTAGGTTCCAGTGTCGAGCCGGCGTATATCATGTACACCTCCGGTTCGACGGGTACACCAAAAGGGGTCATTGTGCCTCACCGGGCTGTAGTCCGTCTGGTCATCAATAATGGTTATGCCGACATCGAACCCAATGATCGAATTGCCTTCGCCGCTAACCCGGCTTTCGATGCCAGCACCTTCGAAGTTTGGGCCCCGTTGCTCAACGGTGCTGCGCTGGTGGTTATCGACCACACTACGTTGTTGACACCGCCGGATTTTGCACAATTGTTACAGGTACATCGGGTTACTGTTCTGTGGTTGAGCGTCGGGCTGTTTAACCGACTGGCGGCGGAGCTGTCTCCGGTGCTACCTCAACTTAAAATGTTGCTGGTCGGGGGGGATGTCCTCGATCCGCATGTCATTGCTCAAGTGCTGCGTAAGAGCCCGCCACAACAGCTATTGAATGCTTATGGTCCAAGTGAGGGAACCACGTTTACCACGATCTACCGTATTGACCCGTTAACGTCGGGCACGACTTCCATCCCTATTGGTCGCCCCATTGCCAACACCCGGGTTTATTTGCTGGATGCTGATGGTCAGCCGGTGCCGTTGGGGATGACCGGTGAAATTTATGTTGGTGGCGACGGGGTGGCTTGCGGTTATCTCAATCGTCCTGAATTGACCGCTGAATGCTTTCTGACAGATCCGTTTAGCGATAAACCGAATGCGCGTATGTACCGGACCGGGGATTTGGCCCGTTACCTGCCGGACGGCAATCTGGAATTCCTGGGCCGTAACGATCAGCAGGTGAAAATCCGCGGTTTCCGCATTGAACCGGGGGAAATTGAGGCCCGGCTGGTGGAATATCCGGCAATACGTGAAGCAGTGGTGCTGGCGTTAGGGGAGGGACAGGACAAACAACTGGTTGCCTATGTGCTGACCCAAGAGAATGACGGATTGGCCGTTCGCCTGCGTGAATACCTGAGTGCGCGGTTGCCGGATTATATGGTCCCGGCGGCCTTTGTGCGTCTGGATGAATTCCCATTAACGCCGAATGGTAAATTGGATCGCCGGGCGTTGCCGGCACCGGGGGAGGACGCTTTCGCCCGTCAGGTTTATGCAGCGCCGCTAGGAGAGAGGGAGAGTGTTCTGGCGGCCCTTTGGTGCGAATTACTGGGTATTGAGCGAATTAGCCGGCATGACAGCTTCTTTGCACTGGGCGGTCATTCTCTGCTCGGCGTACGGATGATTGAACGTCTGCGTAGCCTCGGATTGACTCTGGCCGCCCGTAACCTGTTCCAGTGCCCGGTGTTGTCAGAACTGGCCCAGACATTGGAGCAACATCAGGCTGTCGTGATGCCGCCCAATATCATCACATTAGCAACCATGGCGTTGACGCCGGAGATGTTGCCGCTGATTGATCTGACTCAGCTTGAAATTGACCACATTGTTGAACAGGTGCCGGGCGGGATTGCTAATGTTCAGGATATCTACGCCTTGTCGCCGTTGCAGGACGGTATCTTGTTCCATCATCTGCTGGCGAAGGAAGGTGACCCCTATCTGCTGGCCTATCCGATGATTTTTGCTGACCGGGTGCTGCTGGACCGCTATCTGGCGGCGATGCAACAGGTGGTTGATCGCCATGACATCTTGCGGACCGCGTTTATCTGGCAGGGATTATCTGCACCGGCGCAGGTGGTCTGGCGTCAGGCACCTTTATCGGTCACTGAACTGACCTTGAACCCGGCTGACGGGCCGGTTGGCGAGCAACTGTCTCACTGTTTTGACCCACGTCAGTATCGTTTTGATCTGAGTCAGGCCCCATTGTTGCGCTTTGTGGTGGCGCAGGAGACCGATGGCCGCTGGCATGTGCTGCAATTGCAGCATCACTTGATTGGCGACCATACGACAATGGAAGTGATGCACCGCGAAGTACAGGTCTGTCTTGCCGGACAGGATGACAACTTACCGGTACCGGTTCCCTTCCGCAATCTGGTGGCGCAAGCCCGGCTGGATGTCAATCAGGCAGAGCATACCCGCTTCTTTACCGACATGCTGGCTGATGTGGATGAACCGACGCTGCCGTTTGGCCTGACCGAAGTGCATCGTGATGGTTCGCAGGTCACACAATCGTACCGGATGTTATCGCCGGCGTTAAACCACCGCCTTCGTCAGCAGGCAAAACGTCTGGGCGTCAGTGTGGCAACATTGTGTCATTTGGCGTGGGCGCAGGTGCTGTCGCAGACCAGCGGGCAGAAGAAAGTGGTGTTCGGCACGGTACTGTTTGGGCGCATGGCGGCGGGGGAAGGGGCTGATAGCGGCATGGGGCTGTTTATCAATACCTTGCCGCTGCGACTGGATATGGATGACACACCGGTGCATGACAGTGTACGGCTGGCACAGTCCCGGCTGGCCGGCTTACTGGATTATGAACATGCTTCACTGGCGCTGGCCCAGCGTTGTAGTGGGGTAGCGGGCGGTACGCCGCTGTTTAGCGCCCTATTGAACTACCGGCATAATGAGCAGCCGCTGATCCCGCATGAGACTGTGCCGGGTATTGAATTCTTGGGCGAACAGGAGCGGACCAACTACCCGTTTGTGCTGTCGGTGGAGGATGGCGGTGCTAATTTAGGGTTAACGGCGCAGGTGGTACCGCCGTTTGATCCGGATCGAGTGTGCAATTATATGCAGCAGGCGTTGGTCAGTCTGGCAGAGGCGCTGGAGCAGGCACCGGAAACGCCGGTACGGACACTGAACATTCTGCCTGAAACTGAACGAACATTATTGCTGGAAACCTGGAACGCGACCGCAACCCCGTATCCTGAGCAGTTATGCATTCATCAGTTGATTGAACAACAGGTAGAAAAAACGCCTGACGCCACAGCGTTGGTGTATGAAGGACAGACCCTGAGCTATGCCGAATTGAATGCTAATGCCAACCGGCTGGCCCATCAACTGATTGCACTGGGAGTCGTGCCGGATCAGCGGATAGCGATCTGCATGGCAAGCTCACCGGCGCGGGTGATGGGGTTATTGGCGGTGCTGAAAGCCGGTGGCGCTTATGTGCCGCTGGACCCGGCTTATCCGGGGGAACGTCTGGCGCATATTCTGAATGATGCGGCTCCCTCAATAATATTGGCTGATCAGACCGGACGGCTAGCGTTGGACGAGGAAGCGCTGGCCGGGCTGACTCTGCTTGATCCGCATACCTTGCCTGATCAACCGGACAGCAACCCGCAAGTACCGGCGTTGACTTCCCGTCATCTGGCCTATGTGATTTACACCTCCGGTTCTACCGGCGTGCCCAAAGGGGTGATGGTTGAACATCGTGGGTTGGTCAATCTTATTCGGGATAAAATTATCCAGTTTGGTATTCATTCCGGTAACCGAGTGTTGCAGTTCGCTTCATTTGGTTTCGATGCCAGTGTTTGGGAAACCATGATGGCACTGACTGGTGGCGCGAGTTTGGCTATTCCGGACGACACGGTTCGTCAGGATCCGCACCGCCTCTGGCATTATCTGGAAGAACAGGCAGTAACGCACGCGTGTTTGACTCCGGCTCTGCTGCGGGATGGGGCTGATTTACCGGCGCTGACGATAAAGCCGACCGTAATACTGGGCGGTGAAGCGCCCAGCCCGGCGTTACTCCAGACATTGAGCCGTCAGGCCACGCTGTTCAATGCCTATGGCCCGACAGAAATTACCGTGTGTGCCACTCACTGGTGTTGTCCGTCAAACTATACCGATGCCTTGGTGCCTATTGGGCGTCCGACGGCGAATACCCGGATTTATCTGCTGGATGACTACGGGCAGCCAGTGCCATTGGGGGCAGTGGGGGAGTTGTATATTGGTGGTGCCGGTATGACGCGCGGCTATCTCAATCTCCCTGACCTGACTGACGAACGTTTCCTGGCTGACCCGTTTAGTGATGCAACTGATGCGAGAATGTATCGCAGCGGGGATTTGGCCCGTTATTTGCCGGATGGCAATCTGGTGTTTGTTGGCCGTAATGACCAGCAGGTTAAAATCCGTGGATTCCGGATTGAACCGGGTGAAATCGAAGCCCGGTTGACAGAGTATCCTGCGGTGCGCGAAGCGTGGGTGCTGGCGCTAGATGACGGGCAGGACAAACGTTTGGTCGCTTATATTGTGGCGGAAGAAGATAACGGATTGGCTGCCCGTTTGCGTGAATATCTGAGTGCTGTTTTGCCTGATTATATGGTGCCGGCGGCTTTTGTGCGTCTGGACGCCTTCCCGTTGACGCCAAACGGCAAGCTAGATCGCCGGGCGCTGCCGGTGCCGGATCAACATGCCTTTGCCCGTCAGGTTTACGCAGCACCACAAGGGGAGATAGAAACTGCATTGGCGGCTATCTGGCGTGAATTATTAGGTATCGAGCAGATAGGCCGGTATGACAACTTCTTTGCGTTGGGTGGTCATTCACTGTTGGCGGTACGGGTCATGAATCGTATCGCCGCTTTCGGTGTTGAGCTGCCGCTGGTTGCCTTATTTACCTCACCGTCGCTTGCGGCCTTTGCGGAGAGGATCAGCGTCCAACGCAATGAGGGACGGGATAGATTGTCTGAGATTATTCCTGTATCCCGTGATAGCGCTTTACCGCTGTCATTTGCTCAACAGCGTCTGTGGTTCCTGGCGCAGTTTGATGGTGTCAGTGATACCTATCATATTCCGCTGGCCTGGCGTTTACAGGGGCAGCTTAACCTTCCTGCCTGGCAACAGGCATTGAATCGTCTGTTTGCCCGCCACGAAGCGCTGCGTTCGGTCTTTATCACGGTTGATGGTCAGCCTCAGGTTGAACTGTTGCCTGCGGAATTTGGTTTGCCGGTGAAAAAATACGATCTGCGTAAAGCGGCTAAAGGGGATGAGCAACTTAAGCGCCTGTGTGCACAGGAAGCCGAAACGCCGTTTGATCTTGCCTGCGGTCCCTTAATCCGTTGCGCACTGATACAACGGGCCGACGAGGATTACGTTTTCTTGCTGACTCAGCATCACATTGTTTCTGACGGCTGGTCTTTAGAAATACTTCAAACAGAATTGGGCTCGCTTTATTCGGCCTGTTTGAATGAGCAGCCTGATCCGTTGCCGCCGCTGGCGATTCAATATCCTGATTACGCCGCGTGGCAGCGTAAGGCGTTCTCCGGTCAGGGCTTACAGGCACAGGGTGATTACTGGTGCCGTACGCTGGTGGATGCGCCGGTATTGCTGGAATTGCCGACAGATCGGCCCCGTCCATCCCAGCAATCATTTACCGGTGGTCGGGTACCGGTACAGATTGATGCCCGGTTGGTGCAGGCCCTGAAACAGTTGGGACAACAGCACGGTGCCACATTATTTATGACATTACTGACTGCTTGGGCCGCGCTGTTGTCGCGCCTGTCCGGGCAGGATGATCTGGTGATTGGCATACCGAGTGCCAACCGCAACCGGCGGGAAATTGAGCCGCTGATCGGATTCTTTGTCAATACGCTGGCATTGCGCATTGATTTGTCCGATACACCGGATGTGGTCACGCTGCTCCGGCGTGTGCGGCAGACGACACTGGGCGCACAGGAACATCAGGATCTGCCTTTCGAACAGGTGGTTGAGATCGTCCAACCGCCCCGCAGACCAGAACATACCCCGCTATTTCAGGTGATGTTCGCTTGGCAGGAGAGTGATACAGAAGAGTGGCAGCTACCGGGATTAGCGGTGACACCAGTGGTACAGGGATATGATATTGCTAAATTCGATCTGCAACTGGAATTGACGGAGAAGGCGGGTGAGGTTGTTGGGGAACTGAATTATGCTTCTGCCCTGTTCGACCCTGAAACGATTGAAAGGCAGGTCGGCTATTTGCTGGCTCTATTGCGGGCGATGGTGAACCATCCTCAACAATCCGTCACGACCGTGGATATTTTGTCATCCACTGAGCGGACATTATTGCTGAAAACCTGGAATGCGACCGCAGCGCCGTATCCTGAACAATTGTGTGTTCATCAGTTGGTTGAGCAACAGATGGAGAAGACCCCGGATGCCATAGCGGTAAGGTATGAAAACCAGACGCTCAACTATGCTGAACTGAATGCTCGTGCTAACCGGTTGGCTCATCAACTGATTGCATTAGGCGTAATACCGGACCAACCCGTAGCCATTTGTGTGACACGATCACTGGAGAGAATCGTGGGATTGCTGGCGGTGTTGAAAGCGGGCGGGGCTTATGTGCCATTGGATCCGGCTTATCCGGGTGAACGTCTGGCTTATCTGCTCACTGATGCTGCGCCAGCTATTTTGCTGGCGGATAATATTGGACGGGCGGCACTGGGTGAAGAGGCTTTGGCGACGCTAACCGTGCTTGATCCAAATATCCTGCCGGATCAGCCGGACAGCAACCCGCAGGTGCCTAACCTGACATCACGGCATCTGGCGTATGTGATTTACACTTCCGGCTCTACGGGGAGACCGAAAGGGGTGATGATAGAACATCAGAGTGTGGTTAACCTGACGGTGGAACTAATTGCCCGGTTTGATGTTGATGTAACCAGCCGGATGTTGCAGTTTGCCTCATTTGGCTTCGATGCCAGTGTCTGGGAAATCATGATGGCATTGAGCAGTGGAGCCATGTTGGTTATTCCGACTGAAACAGTCCGGCAAGACTCGCACCGTCTCTGGCATTACCTGGAAGAACATGCTGTGACGCACGCCTGCCTGACACCGGCCATGCTCCACGATGGTGCCGGTTTGCCAGCGATAACCATCAAGCCCACATTAATCTTCGCAGGAGAAGCGCCAGCTACCACCCTGTTCCAGACATTGTGTGGTCGGGCCAATTTGTTCAACGCTTATGGCCCGACGGAAATCACGGTTTGCGCCACCATCTGGAATTGCCCGTCAGACTATACGGGGGGATTAATTCCCATCGGTAGCCCGACAGTCAACAAACGTGTCTATCTGTTGGACAAACACGGTCAACCGGTACCGTTGGGCACGGTAGGTGAGTTATATATTGGCGGTATCGGTGTAGCGCGTGGTTATCTCAATCGCCCTGATCTGACCGCCGAACGTTTCCTCGTTGATCCGTTTAGTAACGAAACGGATGCCCGGATGTATCGCAGCGGGGATTTAGCCCGTTACCTGCCGGACGGCAATCTGGTGTTTGCCGGTCGTAATGACCAGCAGGTTAAAATCCGTGGTTTCCGTATTGAGCCGGGGGAAATAGAGGCGCATCTGACCGAACATCCGGCGGTGAGTGAAGCGTTGGTACTGGCGTTGGGTGACGGTCAGAATAAGCGTTTAGTTGCCTATGTAGTGGCAAATAATGTGGTGGCAGAAGCGGATAACGGACTAGCCGCCAGTCTACGTGAACACCTGAGTGATATTTTACCTGATTATATGGTACCGGCGGCTTTTGTGCGTCTGGATATTTTTCCGTTGACTCCGAACGGTAAATTGGATCGTCGAGCGTTGCCGGCACCGGATCAACACGCCTTTGCCCGTCAGGTTTACGAAGCGCCGCAAGGGGAAATTGAGAGCGTGCTCGCCACTATCTGGAGTGAATTGCTGGAGGTTGAGCAGATTAGCCGGCACGACAGCTTCTTTGCGTTGGGTGGTCACTCGTTGCTCGCTGTGCGGATGATTGAACATTTGCGGCATAGGGGGCTGGGCGTATCGGTTCAAACGTTATTCCAGCATCCGATACTCAGTGTCTTGGCTCAGTCTCTGGCTCAACATCATGAAATCCCGGTACCTGACAACCGTATTACATCGGATACTATTACGCTGACGCCAGAAATGTTACCGTTGATTGATCTGACGCAGCCTGAGATTGACCGCATTATTGAGCAGGTCCCGGGCGGGATTGCCAACATTCAGGATATCTATACCTTGTCACCGCTACAGGATGGCATTTTATTCCACCATTTGCTGGCAAACGAAGGCGATCCTTATCTGCTGATAACCCAACAGGCTTTTGCGGATCGGTCTTTGCTGGACCGTTATCTGGCCGCAGTTCAACAGGTGGTTGACCGCCATGATATTCTGCGTACCGCTTTTATCTGGGAGGGATTATCAGCTCCGGCTCAGGTGGTTTGTCGTCAGGTTCCCTTATTCATCACAGAATTGACACTCAATCCGGCTGACGGATCGATCAGTGACCAACTGGCCCAACGTTTTGACCCACGCCGGCATCGTATTGACCTGAGTCAGGCACCGTTGTTGCGCTTTGTCATGGCACAGGATACTGATGGCCGCTGGATCCTGCTGCAACTGTTGCATCACCTGATTGGCGACCATACCACGCTGGAAGTGATGAACAGCGAAGTGCAGGCGTATCTTACCGGACGGGGAAACCGCTTGCCGGCTTCGACACCTTTCCGTCATCTGGTGGCGCAGGCCCGGTTGGGTTCCAGCCAGCCAGAGCATACCCGTTTCTTTACCGATATGCTGGCGGCGGTGGATGAGCCGACGTTGCCGTTCGGATTGACGGAAGTTCATCATGACGGCTCACAGGTGACGGAATCGCACAGAATGCTGACGCTTGCACTGAATAACCGTCTGCGTCATCAGGCCCGACGTTTGGGCGTCAGTGTGGCGGCGCTGTGTCATTTGGCCTGGGCGCAGGTGTTGTCGCGTACCAGTGGTCAGAAGCAAGTGGTATTTGGCACGGTGTTGTTTGGGCGTATGCAGGCTGGCGAGGGCGCGGACAATGGCATGGGACTGTTTATTAATACCTTGCCGTTGCGGTTGGATATGGATGAAACCCCGGTGCGGGAGAGTGTACAGTCTGCCCATACCCGATTGGCGGGTTTGCTGGCCCATGAACATGCCTCACTGGCGCTGGCTCAACGTTGCAGTGGGGTAGCCAGTGGGACACCGTTGTTCAATGCGCTGTTGAATTACCGACATAATACCCAGCCGGTCACGCCGGATGAAATCATCAGCGGTATTGAATTCCTTGGCGCACAAGAGCGGACCAACTACCCGTTTGTGTTGTCGGTAGAGGATGGGGGTTCCGATCTGGGGCTGACTGCTCAGGTAGTACAACCATTTGATCCGGAAAGGATATGCGGTTATATGCAACAGGCGCTGGAAAGTTTGGTGGCGGCGCTTGAACAGGCGCCGGAAACGCCGGTACAGACGTTAGAAATCCTGCCGGAAACAGAACGAACATTATTGCTGAAAACCTGGAATGCAACCGAAGCACCGTATTCTGACCGATTATGTATTCATCATCTGTTCGAGCAACAGGTGGAGAAAACCCCGGATGCCACCGCGTTGGTAGATGAAAACCAATCCCTCAGCTATGCGGAATTGAACACGCGCGCCAACCGGCTGGCCCACCAGCTTATCGCACTGGGCGTCGCGCCGGATCAACGGGTGGCGATTTGTGTGGCAAGCTCACCAGCGCGGATAGTCGGGCTGTTGGCAGTATTGAAAGCGGGTGGTGCTTACGTACCGTTGGATCCGGCCTATCCGGGTGAACGTCTGGCCCATATTTTGACCGATGCGGCACCGGCTATTTTGTTGGCAGATAATACCGGACGTTCAGCACTAAATGAGCAAATGCTTTCCGAGCAGACGGTGCTTGATCCAAATTCATTACCTGATCAGCCGGACAGCAACCCACAAATATCGGCATTGACTTCCCGTCATCTGGCCTATGTGATTTACACCTCTGGTTCGACTGGTACCCCGAAAGGGGTGATGGTTGAACATGGTGGGCTGGTCAACCTTATCCGGGATAAAATCGCCCAGTTTGGCATCCATTCCTATAGCCGGATGTTGCAATTTGCTTCATTTGGTTTCGATGCCAGTGTCTGGGAAATTATGATGACATTAGGCAGTGGTGCCAGCCTAGCGATCCCTGACGATGCTGTTCGTCAGGATCCGCGCCGCCTCTGGCATTATCTGGAAGCGCAATCGGTGACGCACGCTTGTTTGACTCCCGCCCTGTTGCGGGATGGCGCTGATTTACCGGCGATGACCATCAAACCGACATTAATACTGGGCGGTGAGGTTCCCAGTGTGGCTTTGCTCCAGGCACTGAGTGGCCGGGCAACGGTATTCAATGCCTATGGCCCGACAGAAATCACCGTTTGCGCCACCGCCTGGCGTTATCCATCAGACTATCAGGATGGATCCATTCCTATTGGACGTCCGACGGCCAATACCCGTGTTTATCTGCTGGATGCCCTTAGTCAGCCGGTGCCTTTGGGAGCGGTGGGTGAGCTGTATATTGGTGGTGCTGGTGTGGCTCGCGGCTATCTTAATCGCCCTGAACTGACCGGCGAACGTTTCCTTGCTGATCCGTTTAGTGACGCCGCCAATGCAAGGATGTATCGCTCCGGGGATTTGGTTCGCTATCTGCCGGATGGCAATCTGGTCTTTATTGGCCGCAACGACCAGCAGATTAAAATCCGGGGTTTTCGGATTGAACCGGGGGAAATCGAAGTTCGACTGACAGAATATTCCGCAGTACGCGAAGCATTGGTATTGGCGCTGGGTGATGGGCAGGATAAACGTCTGATTGCCTATGTGGTGGCAGAAGCGGATGACGGGCTGGTTAACCGTCTGCGTGAACATCTGAGCGCGTCATTGCCTGACTACATGGTGCCGGCGGCCTTTGTGCGTTTGGATGCATTCCCGCTGACGCCTAACGGCAAACTGGATCGCCGGGCGCTCCCGGCACCGGGAGAGGATGCTTTTGCCCGTCAGATTTACACGCCGCCGCAAGGGGAAACAGAAACCACACTGGCGGCTATCTGGCGTGAATTACTGGGTGTTGAGCAGATAGGCCGGTATGACAGCTTCTTTGCCTTGGGCGGCCATTCATTGCTCGCTGTGCGGATGGTTGAACGCTTGCGTAATGTGGGTTTAACGCTGGCAATCCGTGATCTGTTCCAATCGCCGGTGCTGGCTGAACTGGCTCAAACATTGAGGTTGGATCAAACCACAGTCGTACCGGCCAACGTTATTACACCGGCAACAACGGTGTTGACACCGGAAATGTTACCGCTGATTGATCTCACTCAATCTGAGATTGATCACATCGTCGGGCAAGTTCCGGGTGGGATCAGTAATATTCAGGATATCTATGCATTATCGCCGTTACAGGACGGTATTTTGTTCCATCATCTATTGGCAAACGAAGGTGACCCCTATTTGCTGGCTGGTCAGATGGCTTTCGCTGATCGGCCTTTGTTGGATCGTTATCTGGCGGCGGTTCAACAGGTGATTAACCGCCATGACATCCTGCGTACTGCTTTTATCTGGGAAGGATTATCGGCTCCTGCTCAGGTGGTTTGCCGTCAAGTGCGATTGTCGGTGATTGAACTGACGCTGGATCCGGCTGACGGGCCGGTCAGTGACCAGTTATCGCGACATTTTGATCCGCGCCAGCATCGGATTGATTTGGGACAAGCGCCGTTGTTGCGCTTTGTCGTGGCACCGGAGACCGATGGCCGCTGGATTGTCCTGCAACTGATGCATCATCTGATTGGTGACCATACCGCGCTGGAAGTGATGAGCAACGAAGTTCAGGCCTATCTTGGTGGACAGGAAAGCAATCTACCTGCGCCGGCACCTTTCCGCAATCTGGTGGCACAAGCCCGGCTGGGAGTGAGTCAGGAGCAGCATGTTCGCTTCTTTACCGGCATGTTGGCTGGAGTGGATGAACCCACATTGCCATTCGGATTGACCGAAGTACGTCATGATGGCTCGCAAATGACAGAATCGCACCGGATGTTGACCGCAGAGCTGAATGACCGCTTACGCGGGCAGGCCCGGCGTCTGGGCGTGAGCCTGGCCGCCTTGTGTCATTTGGCCTGGGCGCAGGTATTATCACGAACCAGCGGACAACAACAAGTGGTGTTCGGTACCGTACTGTTCGGGCGCATGGCGGCAGGGGAAGGGGCTGATAATGGTATGGGACTGTTTATCAATACCTTACCGCTGCGGCTGGATATAAATGACACGCCGGTACAGGACAGTGTACAGGCGGCACATAGCCGGCTGGCGGGGCTACTGACGCATGAACATGCATCACTGGCGCTGGCTCAACGTTGCAGTGGGGTACAGGGTGGAACTCCACTGTTCAGTACCTTGCTGAACTACCGGCACAATGCATTGCCGACGGCTTCGAATGAAATCATGGACGGTGTTGAATTCCTTGGCGCACAGGAGCGGACCAACTATCCGTTTACGCTGTCAGTGGAAGATTTTAGTGAAGCGTTGGGTTTAACCGCGCAAATTGCCCAGCCATTTGACCCGGAGCGAGTGTGTGGTTATATGCAACAGGCGCTGGAAAGTTTGGTGGAGGCACTGGAACAGGCCCCGGAAACGCCGGTGCGGATGCTGGAAATCCTGCCTAAAGCAGAGCGGAATTTGCTGCTGAAAATCTGGAACGCCACTGAAACAGCGTATCCTGACCAACGGTGCATTCATCAACTGTTTGAACAACAAGTGGAGAAAACCCCTGATGCCACGGCGTTGATCTATGAAGAACAAACCCTCAGTTATGCGGAACTGAACGCCAGTGCCAACCGGCTGGCTCATCAATTAATTGCACTGGGTGTGCAGCCTGATCAACGGGTGGCGATTTGTGTGAAGCGTTCACCATCAAGGATTGCCGGGCTATTGGCAGTACTGAAAGCGGGTGGTGCCTACGTGCCGCTGGATCCGGCTTATCCGGGTGATCGTCTGGCTTACATGCTCAATGATGCTACCCCATCGGTGGTGCTGGCGGATAATACCGGGTGTGCCGCACTGGGTGAAGAAGCGCTTGGGAAATTAACCGTACTTGACCCGAATACTCTACCTGACCAGCCGGACAACAACCCGCAGGTTCCTGTGTTAACTTCACGGCATCTGGCCTATGTGATTTATACTTCCGGCTCGACCGGGATGCCGAAAGGGGTGATGGTTGAACATCGTGGGTTGGTCAACCTTATCCGGGATAAAATCAGCCAGTTTGACATTCATTCCCATAGCCGGATGCTGCAATTTGCTTCATTTGGTTTCGATGCCAGTGTCTGGGAAATCATGATGGCATTGTGTGGTGGTGCCACTCTGGACATTCCTGCCGACACGGTTCGTCAGGATCCGCTGCGCCTTTGGCATTATCTGGAAGCACAGGCGGTGACTCACGCCTGCCTGACACCGGCTCTGCTGCGGGATGGTGCCGATTTACCGGAAATAACCATAAGACCAACATTGATACTGGGTGGAGAAGCGCCCAGTGCGGCGCTGCTCCAGGCACTGCGTGGCCGGGCCACGCTGTTCAATGCTTATGGCCCGACAGAAATCACGGTATGTGCCACCACCTGGCGTTGTCCGGCAGATTATACAGATACATTAATTCCCATCGGACGTCCGACGGCCAACACCTGTGTTTATCTGCTGGATGCCTGCGGCCAGCCAGCCCCATTGGGAGCGGTAGGGGAATTATATCTTGGTGGTGATGGTGTCGCGCGTGGCTATCTCAATCGTCCTGACCTGACCGCTGAACGTTTCCTGACTGACCCGTTTAGTCAGACACCGGATGCACGGATGTACCGAACCGGGGATTTGGCCCGCTACTTGCCGGATGGCAACCTGGTATTTATTGGCCGTAACGACCAGCAAGTTAAAATCCGGGGATTCCGTATTGAACCGGGTGAGATCGAAGCCCGGCTGACGGAGTTCCCGGCGGTACGTGAGGCTATCGTACTGGCTCTGGGTGACGGGCAGAATAAACGGCTGGTGGCTTATGTGGCGGCACCAGCGGATGATGGATTGGCGACCTGTTTGTACAGCCATCTGAGAGCACGGGTGCCTGACTACATGGTACCGGCGGCTTTTGTCCGTCTGGACGCATTCCCGCTGACCGCTAACGGCAAGTTGGATCGCCGGGCACTGCCGGAACCTGATCAGAATGCGTTTGCTCATCAAGCCTATGAAGCGCCGCAAGGGGAAGTTGAGATCGCATTAGCGGCTATCTGGCGTGAATTGCTGGAAGTTGAGCAAATAGGCCGGTATGACAATTTCTTTGCATTGGGTGGACATTCGCTGCTGGCCATGCGGATGATAAACCTCGCCGCAGGTCGGGGTTTGATGTGTACATTGAATAATCTATTCCAATACCCTGTGCTGGCTGAACTGGTATCAAAAATCACATTGGATCCATTGTCTCAGCCGCAAAGCAGTGCGATACCCGTGCGACCTGACGGCATGGAACCGCCGCTATTCTTTGTGCCTAGCGGCATGGATGATTATTCTTATGTCTTCGGACTGGCTCAACATATTCAGTCAGACTATCCGATTTATGCCTTGCCCTGGCCGTCCATCAACGAGGAACAGGTATCAACGATTGAAGCGTTGGCCGCCAAAATGATCACCTTCATGAAGGTGGTTCAACCGGAAGGCCGATACCGGATCTACGGTTACTCTTCTGGTGGTGTATTGGCTTATGCCATTGCCCAGCAACTGTTGAACGCCGGTGAGACCGTCGATTTCCTGGGTTTGATTGATACGCCTGCCCCTCACTGCTTCAAGCAGCAGGTCATTCAACCGAAACTCCAGTTTCTTGCCGAACTGGCAAAACAGTCGGGTGGGGAACATGAAGAGGAGATTGCGGTATTGCATCAGAGAATCGATAAACTGAATTTGGTGCAATTTATTGCTGCGGCGCAGGAACTGGAATTATACCCGGCAAATCTGCGTCCTGACTTAATCGCAAAACGTTGGGAACAGATGGGAAATTATGTGCAAATGGTCAAAGAATATGAACCACAAGCCTTGGCGATAACGCTCCACCAGTTCTATGCGATGGAGTCTTATCCGCAGATCCCTTTCGTGACGGAAGCCACATTGCCCTCCTTGAGTATGGAACCGTCGTTAGGCTGGAAGCAGGTCGTGCCTGATTCTTCGCTCCAGCTCACCTCTGTACCGGGCGACCACTTTAGCCTGATGGAGGACAGTGAAAATAAAACCATTTTGGCTAAAACCTTAAGCATGGCGTTGGCAATGAATTGTGAAATGGAGGCGGTGTAATATCGGTGATATTGCAGGAATAGCAAGCGATTATTGACGGCGGATGTTGTCCGGTTAAAGACGTATATAATGGCCGGACACTTCTTCCCAAGTAAATGCGCTAATTGTTAAACCGATTAAGAAGCATGGAGGGTATTGCTCTATTTAGAAAAGCAAATTATCCCTTATTTACAGAGTTCTTATACTTTCATCATTATTATTACTATTCAGTGTGCTGTGAAGATGAATATATCGCTTTATCTGAGCCACAGTATAGTAGATATTTTGCAAAAACATCACTAATAATATCCTTATTAATCCATTGTTTCTGACTATTCCCATCATACATATTATGCATCATAGAATTTATTCTCATTCGCATTAACCTGACTGATAATGATTTCTTTTTTACTTCTTCTACTAAGTACGTGGCTTATATATGTTGTGAATATAAAAATGACTTTTGGTGTGTGAGGTTTTTTCATAACTAATTGATAAGTAATAAAATATTAATATATCGCTGAGCTAAATTGCCCTATTAATAATAAAACAGATAACCCGATATCACCTTATGAAAATAAATGCAATATTTTTTTTAAAAAAACGCCATGTCGTTTAGGTTATGTTTATATGTTATGTGTTTTTTCTGCCATAGATCAGTTCTTATGACTGATTTATCTTGTACGAAAAGTGCTATAGGATAAAAAATGTCTTGCTTTTATATAAAACTGTTTGGAAAATCGCCTTTTCCTAGGAAATGGCTTGTCTGGTAAATTCATTTATTTATTGGCACAGGCGTTGTCGGTTTTCTCTTATTTGTTGTCTGGTTATCTGCCTGCTTTTAAATATCTGAATCCGGTTTTTTGTTTCTGAGGTGCATAATGGCATGGCCATCATGCCATTCACTCCATCTTTATTTTTTAAGGAATTACTGGTGATGCGGCGTTTTCAAAAAGAGCCCACTAAAGCGCGTATTAATATCAAATTAGATATACACACTGGTGGTGCGCAGAAAAAAGTTGAGTTGCCGCTGAAATACAAATTATCACCTTATGGGCCTCGGTACACGGCTATGGGCGGTAGCGTACTTGAAGCGACTGAGTAGCAAGCAGGAGAAAATGATGAACAACACAACCCCGGCGATCATCTTTGATCACAGCCGCTACAAACTGAACGTGTGGAAAAATACCGCGCCACTGGATGTGGTGGCATTTAGCGGGCAGGAATTCTTAAGCCAGCCTTTTCGTTACGCCATTGAATTCACCAGCCCGGTGAAGGATATCAAACCGGCGCAGATGCTGATGCGGGACGCCGCGTTTACCCTGACATCGCCTGCGATTAATCCGGGAATTCGAGGCATGCCGGTGATACCGCCGGCACCGTTGCGCACAATCTACGGCGTGATCAGTGGATTTAAACTGTTGTCCACCTCGTTGGATGAAAGCCATTACGAAGTGACCCTGGAGCCGCGACTGGCCCTGTTGTCACGAAGCCACCAATTCGCGATTTATCAAAAGATGTCGGTACCGGAAATTGTGGAAAAAATCCTGCGTGAACGTCAC
>NZ_PUJU01000069.1 GCF_011189505.1 Photorhabdus tasmaniensis | reverse complement strand
CACTTATCAGGCTCTTTTATTGCTTACCAGTCTATGGTTTATATTATTTTTCTGTATGGTTTTTATTACCAGCCTTATTTTAGCAACAATTTTTTATTTCACAGATGGACAATTTTTCTTCTCTCTAGAAGATGTTTATTACTCTTTTAAAATGGGTGCTAGTACAGGTATTCCCACAGGAATCGGTATCTGGATTCTGTCCAAGTTAAAAGAAAATAAAGGTGGACAATAACCACCTAAGTGTAGAGAAGAATCAATCGCGCAGTGAGGAACTGGTTAATTGTCAGGGTGACACCAACTGCCGTTAGGGATAAATATCGGCAGGAGTATGACAAGGTTCAGGGGCGGATAGCAACTTGTTCAGGCGTTACTGTTGCCAAAGAGCTGCGGGCATTGCAAGGTGAGATGACCGGAACATTACATAACCCCTCACAAAATGTACAGGCCCATATACCAAAAGAAACTTTTACCGGGCCTCGTGCCCGGTTTTTTTACCCTTTGTGTGGGAGTGTTAGAAAATGGTCTTCTGATTATTTTAGCTCCTCATTAATGGCCTGCCGAACAATCAACTTTGCAGCCCAACTCGTTAAGTTGATGATTTCATCATTTTCTAAACCAAAAGTATCTTTCAGAATTGTCATCGCCTCTGTACCATATAAAACTGAAATCAACATAATAATCTTATGTATTGAGTCATCTTTAAGCTCACCTTTTAGCGGCGCTAACGCCGTAGAAAGTGTCTCTTTACGGTTACTTTTTTTCTTCAAAACAGGTCGTTTGTGGTTATCTTCACCGGATAAAGATTCCTGCCAGCGTAACTGAGAAATGCGTAAAGCATCCCTCATCAATGCCTCATTGGCTTCTATTTCTTCATAACCCCATCTTAATAATTTCTCAATATTTTCCTCTGCATCATTGCCCATCGGGGGGATAACGAATGCTCCAATGACCTGTTTTACAACATATTCCACAAAATCACTGTGGGTTGAAAAGTAGCTGCGCAACGTGGCCTTTGCATATTCAGCTTCATTAGCAATCTCTTCAGGAGACGGAAATTTTTTTTCACGATATAACTTCAGCGCTGAGTGAGTGATACGTTCCAAAGTACGACGCCGGACTGGTGACAGATTTTCTTTATCAAACAGGATCATTTAACCCCCTTAAAATTTTAACCATATAGCATTCACAATAAAAAATATCACTAATGATAAAAAATAACTTGCATGTTGTAAAATATTACAATAGGTTTACATTTGTCTTTGAACTAGGTATGCCACATGGGGTGAACACTATGACGCGATTTATGGTTGTCGTTGGCACAGCAGACACAAAACTGGACGAGCGGGTCTGGTTGAAATGTTGTTTACACCTCTCAGGAGTTGATTCAGTCATCATTGATGTGTCTACATCAGCGCCCGGGAAAAATCATCAGAATAAAAAGATAGATATTCATTCACTTCAGGTGGCTGAGTCTCATCCCGCTGGCGCTGATCCCATTCTTTGTGGCGTACGGAATAAAGCGATAACAGCGATGTCTGTCGCCCTCACGCATTTCCTGAACAATTTAATCAACGATATCGCGGGGATGATTGGTATCGGCGGCTCAAGCAGAACCGCGCTGATTACGCCAGCTATGCAAAGCCTGCCGATCGGTTTGCCTAAAATCATGGTATCAACGATGGTGTCAGGGAGTGTCTCAGCCTACATTAGGGACAGCGATATTGCCATGCTTTATACGGTAACCGATCTCAACGGACTAAACCGTATTTCCTGTGCAGTATTGTCTAATGCGGCAAATATGATGGCGGACTCTGTCAATTATTTTACGCCATTGGCTGATATTCATAAACCCGCTTTAGGGTTGACGATAAAGCATGGAAACAAGCTGAACGCATTTTTTAATATAAAATTCCCACAATGAAATTTACGATTTTTTATTCTAATTAAAATAGAAATACTGTTTTTACTGTTGTTCATCAATGAAATAAAATTATCTACGCAAAAACAGGGGTTTTAATGATTTGATATGTCAGATAATCAGAAAAAAACTTTAAAACGGCTCAGGCGAGATCCATTGATGAAACCATCGGAATTATCCGATATTTTTGGGATTGGACGTTTATGTACTTCAGGGCATTAAAGGCATTGTTCACTTTGAACAAAAATGTTCAGCTTTAGTCCTGTCCTTAAAATGCACCAATAATCCCAGCGTATCTCATAATAAAGTGAAAAACTTTTTGGGATCAAAATGAAAATTATTTTGACAGGGTAATAACGCAAAACATTACTTGCAACAGTAATGGTCATGAATGAACAAGGATGTTTTTTAGTAATAGTAATTTGATAAATAACTCGGAATCATGGTCCTGTGTTCATGGACATTGGTAAGAAATTTTTTGCCGGTGTCTGTTATTAGCCTTTTCATGGCGGTTCTGGCAGGAGAGGTTTTGGTTTTGCTTGCCGGAAATGAACACTGATTCATGCATCCTATTTGAATAGCCACCATAAATCAATTAGGGGAAGTAAACAGAGATGATAACGATTCAAAATGACTGGCATCCGGCAGATGTTATTGCTGCATTGCGTAAACGCGGTACAACACTTGCCGCATTATCAAGGGAATCGGGACTGAGTTCATCGACACTATCTAATGCATTAATACGCCGGTGGCCTAAAGGGGAGAGGATTATTGCGGACAGACTAGGAGTACATCCTTCAGAAATTTGGCCCAGTCGATATTTTAATAAGAATGGGGATCTCATTAAGTAAAATTTTCAAAATTATTTGAGTAACAGAACTAATTATAATAGTCGATATGCTATCCAGTCCTAATTTAAATCCACTATTATTTTTGTGTACTCAGCGAGGGCACTATAAAAAATAGGTTTCATTAGATCAATGATATGCATATATCAGTTCTGGAAACTTCTTTATATGAGGTGATCCTTGAAAAAGTAGCTAAAGAATGTTTATAACCCTTGTCGGGTCTTATTACATTGGCGTGTGATATAAATAAAGAAGTTTATCGTACTCTTGTCGCGTATAATGAGGAAAAAGATGCTGATGTTATTAATAATCCAGGGTTGGTTAAAATTCTTTTTAAAATTTACATGAGAAAGTTGTAAATATAATTTAAGCGCTACCTTTGAACCTTTATTTATATCTCTTAATCAAGGTCGGTAGCGCTTTCTTTGGTAATGACTCTGATTTATTGATAATGATGAATATTCAAATACTCCCGCTCCCCCTATGTAAGCGACGCATTCAGACCGTATTGACGGTGGCTAAACAGTGAGATGACCTTCCAGGGGCAGCAGTTCATGCACCCGGTTTGCAGGCCAGTCCGCGATATGACTGATGACATGGCGTAGCCAGATCTCGGGATCCACTTTATTTAGCCGACAGGTACCGATAAGACTGGTGTACCGGATAGCGATAATAACGATATAACTAAGCATCTGACACTTCAACCCGCGCCCACTAAAAGTGTCTAGCTCAGGCCTGATCTGATGCAATGGACGTCCCACGTGGCATCAATTGTACCAAAATGAAACAGTGATAGTCAGGGACGGTTTTTTCTTGGTGGAAAACTCTGTTTTTCGAACAGGCAGTTAGTTCAATTTTTTTATCCAGAATTCAGGTTATATCTAATCAGAGGATTGGTGACAGAAATTATCGGTGCCAAAAGAAACTTTTACCGGGCCTCGTGCCCGGTTTTTTACCCTTTATGTTAAAAAATGATCTTCTGATTATTTTAGCTCTTCATTAATGGCCTGCCGAACAATCAACTTTGCAGCCCAACTCGTTAAGTTGATGATTTCGTCATTTTCTAAACCAAAAGTATCTTTCAGAATTGTCATCGCCTCTGTACCATATAAAACTGAAATCAACATAATAATCTTATGTATTGTGTCATCTTTAAGCTGACCTTTTAGCGGCGCTAACGCGGTAGAAAGTGTCTCTTTACGGTTACTTTTTTTCTTCAAAACAAGTCGTTTGTGGTTATCTTCACCGGATAAAGATTCCTGCCAGCGTAACTGAGAAATGCGTAAGGCATCCCTCATCAGTGCCTCATTGGCTTCTATTTCTTCATAACCCCATCTTAATAATTTCTCAATATTTTCCTCTGCATCATTACCCATCGGGGGGATAACGAATGCTCCAATGACCTGTTTTACAACATATTCCACAAAATCACTGTGGGTTGAAAAGTAGCTGCGCAACGTGGCCTTTGCATATTCAGCTTCATTAGCAATCTCTTCAGGAGACGGAAATTTTTTTTCACGATATAACTTCAGCGCTGAGTGAGTGATACGTTCCAAAGTACGACGCCGGACTGGTGACAAATTTTCTTCATCAAACAGGATCATTTAACCCCCTTAAAGTTTTAACCGGATAGCATTCACAATAAAAAATATCATTAATAATAAAAAATAGCTTGTATGTTGTAAAATATTACAATTAGGTTTACATTTGTCTTTGGACTAGGTATGCCACATGGGGTGAACATTATGACGCGATTTGTGGTTGTCGTTGGCACAGCAGACACAAAACTGGACGAGCTGGTCTGGTTGAAGTGTTGTTTACACCTCGCAGGAGTTGATTCAGTCATCATTGATGTGTCTACATCAGCGCCCGGGAAAAATCATCAGAATAAAAAGATAGATATTCATTCACTTCAGGTGGCTGAGTCTCATCCCGCTGGCATCGATTCCGTTTTTTGTGGCGTGCGGAATAAAGCGATAACAGCGATGTCTGTCGCCCTCACGCATTTCCTGAACAGTTCAATCGACAATATCGCGGGGATGATTGGTATCGGCGGCTCAGGCGGAACCGCGCTGATTGCTCCGGCTATGCAAAGCCTGCCGATCGGTTTGCCTAAAATCATGGTATCCACTATGGCGTCAGGGAATATCTCAGCCTACGTTAGGGGCAGCGATATTGCCATGCTGTATACGGTAACCGATCTCAACGGACTAAACCGTATTTCCCGTGCAGTATTGTCTAATGCGGCAAATATGATGGCGGGCTCTGTCAATTATTTTACGCCATTGGCTGATATTCATAAACCCGCTTTAGGGTTGACGATGTTTGGTATGACGACTCCGTGCATTAATCAGCTCACTACTGAGTTAAATACTCAATACGATTGCCTGGCTTTTCATGCTACCGGCAATGGTGGAGCAAGCATGGAGAAATTGGCTAAGGACGACGAATTAGTTTGTGTTTTGGATATTACATTAACAGAAATTGCCGATCTGTTATTTGGGGGTGTTTTGGGTTGTCCTGACACACGTTTAGACGTCATTGCAAAAAAAAGCATTCCGTGGATCGGCAGTACTGGTGCTTTGGACATGGTTAATTTTGGTGCAAAGGACACGGTTCCAGAACGCTACAGCAATAGGCTATTTGTCGAACATAATTCTCAGGTGACATTGATGCGAACCACACCTGAAGAAAACTATCAGCTTGGTATCTGGATAGGGAACAAACTTAATAAGTGTAATGGACCTATTCGATTCATTATTCCGGAAGGCGGATTCTCTGCGCTAGATTGCCCTGAACAACCTTTTTATTTACCTGCATCAACGCAGGCTTTCTGTCATGGACTAAAAAAAACAATAAAACAAACAGAATTGCGAAAAGTTATAAAAACACCTTTTCACATCAATTCACCACAATTTTGTACTCTTGTAATACAACAATTCAAGGAAATTGTAGAACACCAGGGAATTTCTTATGAAGAAAAAATATAATCAGATTATTGAAACTATAAAACAAAAAATCGAACGTAACGAAACTATTATTGGAGCAAGTGCAGGCACGGGTCTTTCGGCGCGTTGCGAAGAAGCAGGAGGGGCAGACCTCATTATCGTATATAATTCTGGACGCTTCAGAATGGCTGGCAGAGGATCATTGGCCGGATTAATGCCATACGGTAATGCAAACGAAATTGTCAGAGAAATGGGTAATGAAATATTGCCAATAGTTAAGGAAACACCTGTATTGGCGGGTGTCTGCGGTACTGATCCATTCTGTAATTTATCTCTTTTCCTGGATGAACTGAAGGCTCAAGGTTTTGCTGGTATTCAGAACTTCCCAACAGTAGGACTCATTGATGGAAAGTTCAGAAAAAACCTGGAAGAAACAGGCATGGGCTATGCCCTGGAGGTGAAGCTAATCCGCCTGGCACATGAAAAAGGAATGATTACCACTCCTTATGTTTTCAATGCAAAAGAGGCTGAAGCGATGGCACAGGCAGGTGCTGATATCATCGTCGTACATCTGGGGCTAACCACTGGCGGTGATATTAGTGCTAATACATCATATGATCTGAAATCTTGTATACCAATCGTTAATGCTTGTGCTTTGGCAGCTAAAACTATCCGAAATGACATTATTATTTTGTGTCACGGCGGCCCAATTTCGGAACCGGACGATGTCGCCTATATTATGGCTCATTGTCCCAATTGTCATGGGTTCTATGGTGCCAGTTCAATGGAGCGTTTGCCAACAGAACAAGCCATCAAACACACTATCCAGAAATTTAAAGAAATTAATCGGGGTTAGTGGGAATTATACTTAAACTATGTGGAAACTTAGTACTACAACCGTAATATCTGTTACGTTATGATGACGCATGGTTTTCTTTTCCTCAAAATATGGAAAGGTGCCCAATATGCCATGCCCAGCCAACATATGCCTGTCTGGCTCCCTTATTTCATCCTACCAGTCGCAACAACTCAGTCTCGCTTGTCTCCGGGGCTTACTCAGCGATGTTAACGAAAAAATGACTGGACAGAAACCCCGGCCACCGCACCACGCTGGGTCGCTGATCAGGGACAGTCAACGAACTCGTCAGTACGTGATGATGCCGGGCAAAGTGCCTGGTGACGACATCCCGGTACCAGTTCAAGCCCCAGGAAAGGGAAAAATCGACCCCGATGAGTACCGATAGTATCGAACACCCTGTTGGCCATAGTTTATGCCTTTAAACCGGAAAACCATCCAAAAATTTTCCGGTTTCATTCGACAAGGCTATTTTATTTCGTTTTTCAAAGCCCTACGATGATATTCACCACTCGCTTTTTCATGCAGAGTAAACAACATCGGTAATAGAGAACTCACCGCTGCTAGACTATGCCCGAGCTGACATAAACTCTCTGGAGTAAATTCATGGATATTATTACTGGCAAACGACAACATTGAGTCACCAAGAAAAGTTACACTATGACACATGCCCATAGTATTTTCTTTGGATGATTCAATTAACTGACACAGTACAGTATCGCTAATACATGAAAAATCCAGTGATGCAATTGCATCCGACATGGCAGACCATAAGATATCCAGATCAGGTATATTACTGTCGTCGAGAATGTCTGGGATGCTACTGTGCATAATATTGCTTCTCAATTGATTTAGAAAAAATTAAAACCAAAGAAAAGTCTGTAAGCAAGGTATGTGCTTCGGTTTCTACATTAGATTGCGCGTTAAATGTATAACGCTTTGAGTATGAGGATATGTTACTATTCATATTAGCCATACATTAGTTCTTGTAATGTTGTGGTTAGACGCTCTGATTGTGTTGCAGCACTTTCAGAGCGTTGCTTTTATGGTTCCTATAACTGTCACCATATTCTTTCGCTTGGAGATCAAGATCTCTTCCTCCTTTTCTGGTAACGGGAAGGCCAGATTTCATCAGGCTTCTGTCCCAGTGCGTTTGCAATAATTGTTTCACCTTTACACCAAGGTCTTTGCAAGGCATTAGATAACGTTGACGATGCCAGCCCTGCTTCTCTAGAAACAGCCGCCAATGACGTTCCTTTCTTTTTCAACGCGGCGATAATATCTGCCGAATGCCAATCTTTTTTCTCCACAAGAATTCTCCAATAAGATATATTTCGTGCTACATACAATTTTGATGGCACGTTTTACTTCAATTTGTATTTCAATTACCCTAAAAGGTTACCAGTGCAAGCTACCCCTATTTATAGGATTACTTGTACTAGAGTATAGTATAGATCTAAATTGAGACCTTGGAAAGAAAATATTAACTCAATTGAGATAATTTCACTTATTAATTTCAGGAAATCTGTTTTTTCAGGTGGTTATATGGTTAAAAAAAGAAAGGAAGCACAGCATAATATGGATTCTTTTGAACAAGACCAAAAAGAAACCTTTAAGGAGAGACTTCTTTATCTTATCGGCAGCCGTAGTGTAAGAACCGCAGCTAAAGA
The DNA here is from genome assembly GCF_011189505.1 of Photorhabdus tasmaniensis. Lineage (GTDB taxonomy): Bacteria > Pseudomonadota > Gammaproteobacteria > Enterobacterales > Enterobacteriaceae > Photorhabdus > Photorhabdus tasmaniensis. The sequence continues at coordinate 12,995 of NZ_PUJU01000069.1, read as the reverse complement.
ATGGGGATTATCGTATTCAACACTGAATAACTACATCATAAGGGACTCAATCCCTGCTCTCAATGTAGCTCAATCAATCTGCGATATTGAAGGTGTCACCCTAGATTGGCTTGCAACTGGTGATTATCAGTTACAACCTCACAATCAAACCACAACCATTCATGAACAACTAAAAAGCTCAACGGAAAGAAGCACAGCATGGCAATCTATTTTAGATTCATTGGAAGATAAAGATGTAGATGCATTAATAAGACTAATTCACCGCAAAGGTATAGAAGGGATACTTGCTGAACCTCCTAAAACCAAAACATCTACAATTGAAGATACCATCAATGAATTGCCTATTAGAGAAACTCTTAAACAAGCAATAAAGATAGCTTTAGCAGGGAATGAATCAACAGATAAAGAAATTTTTCTTTACATTACTACACTGATAAGTCAAGAAAAAAATTAAACACCGTCAATTAGTGATCATAATAGTGTAGAGTAAACACAAGGTATAGAATGACGATACCTTTCAATTCTCACTTAGCCAACTGGATAACCAAGCAAACATGCAGTACATTAAGAAAGCAGCACGGAGAACTAAGTGTGTGGGTCAATTGGGTAAAACACCGGAAGAGTAATTGCAAACTAGGTAAACCAACCTAAAAACTTACCACCACTCAAAAGGAAGTCATTGACAAAGTTTTATCAATCTAACGAAGAAATCAGCACTCAACGATAACAGGACGCTTTGTTAACATACCTGTACGTTCAGCCAGAAAAAGCAGCCTTAGCTCGACGCATGCCTTCAATTTTGCGCTCTTTTACGGACATTTGCTTAAGTTCGGAAATTCGGCGTTTTGATTGCATAACCTTCCCCTATCATCATTTAGTACTACAGCTATAAAAACCAAAAATCTGTGTTTTTCTGATGTTCACGATGCTGAGAAACCGTATGACTTAAAGCTTTCTTATGAATATACCTTCTGTTGAGACAAAAAAGATGTACGATTGATTATAGTACTAACAAATGCCTGTATATAGGATTTCCGTATACTAATTTTGCCTTTTTAATTAAAAAAGCGAGAAAACCCCTGTTGATTTCTCCACAAAGGGTTTACCCCAAATATCTTTCGGCATCAGCAGCATGATTTCCATCATCTGTGACCCTAGCACGTTGCTGGCAACAATAGCCACAATCAGCAACAGGGATCCTACAGCAACAAACAGATAGCGTCAAACACCTACTATTAAGGCAAAAACCCATTGATATGCTATTGACATCTTTCTCTTCTCTGGTAGCATAAGCATCGACAACGCTCGCTACCTTCCTCCGGGAACGTAAGCGGGCTTTTTTTATGGAATCTTAAATCATGGTTCATATCCCCTACGCAAAGTTGCATCGCAAACCTATAGACCTTATTAGTGATTTAGAGGAAAAGGGGCTAAATTTCAAAGATAAAGCACTAGCCGAACACATATTATCATTTATCAGCTATTATCATTTTAAAATTTACCTATTCCAGTTCATGTATCAAGATGAAGAAGGAAAAAAACAATTTCGTGATGGCGTTTTTTTTGAAAATGGCCTTGATATTTATCGTTTCGATGAATCATTACGCAATTACATATTTCGCATAATTTCTCGACTCGAAATAAAATTTCGCAGTAGGCTAGATCACACTATATCAGAATATACAGATGATCCATTTTGGTATCTCGACGATAAAAATTTCTTTAATAAAAAAACAAATAAAATAAACTTATTACGTTCAAAATTATCAAATTCATTTACATCTTGTAATGAAAAATATGCCACTCATTATAAGGAAAAGTACTATAATGAAAAAAATGATAATTATAAATTCCTACCCCCTTTTTGGATTATCGGTGAATTAGCAACATTGGGAAATATATTTGTTATTTACGATTGCTTGGACAAACGTCGTTTTCAAATATCAGAACGAGAAAACACCCTTAACAATTTAGCCAAAGAATTTGGCGTAAAAAAATTTGAAACGCTGGTTGGGTGGATTAGTGGACTAAGAGATGTGAGAAACAGATGTGCACATCATAATCGTCTTTGGAATTCAAATTTAAGAGCCCCAGCAGAAATTATCCCACACCTTTCTATACCTCCAGCTAATAACAATCGTATCTATGTTTTTCTTGCAATCCTTCACCATTTAAGCAAAATCTTAAAACTGGGAGTAAACGTGGGCCAAGATATTTACACTTTAACACATGAATTCCCAAGAGTAATACCACTGTTACATTCTGCTGGTTTTCCAGAAATCTGGCATACAGATCCATTCTGGGAACTTTAGGGTTACCATATATTGACAAACGAAAGGATAAGCTGAGCTACAATACCTTACCAACCAAAAAATTTGTGCCTATATATGTCATAATGATTAAAAATATAACTACCCATCTTTCGTTTAATAAGCGTTATACACAGTTACACCGCTGATGTTGGTTCGCCTCCCCAGCTCACCAACCGCTTCCATTCACCCGACCCTTTGATGGGGTCAGGTGAATGAGCTTTATCAGCCGTGCAAATGTGCATAACACACAACTCGTTTTACGATTCATACCATAGACGCCGCTTAAATTTTTGGCTAACCTAACCAAGAAATAATTATGTTATTTATGAATACCATCTCAACAAGAGGTTACTCAATGACTGACAATCATGACACACAACGTACAATGTGCGTGCTCAGATTCGGGGAGCAAAAGTTGCTGGAATTTATCTCAACTTATGCCAACGTTTACGTACCTGGGATGCAAATTGTGTTACTAAAGCCCACAAACATAATCTCCCTACATGGGTAGGGCATTTGCCCATTTACTTACTTGCTGCCAGTCTGGCGACCACTTTGCTGATGGGTACATTAATGGTAGTTGGGGTTATTATGCTAATATTTGGAATAATCCTAGGTTTTTCACTGAATAAAGGTGTAATTGATAAAAAACTTACAGATGAACAAGGTTACGGAAATCAATATCGTGATGGTCCCTATGGGTGGGGCTGGTATGATGCAACCGGTTATATTGATGTCGACAATAAAGATGAATAGTTCATAAAGGAAGGGATTCCCCTCCTTAATATAATTATGTTACCTACTTATTCTATCTCCTAATTTCCCACCCGATTTCTGAATATCAGCAGAACCATTTTTCGTTGCATTTGTTACTGCGTCACCCATTTTAATTCCCGCCCACGACAACGCTCCCATCCACAATGCCGGCAGCACAATAAACATCGTCCCCATCACAAAACTCATAATGATATCGTCTGTACTATTCTGAAAACCAGCCATATTCCAGCGACTGTGCGTATCCGAACTGTACAATGCCTCCAGAAGCCAACTGTCTAGCCAGCGTGCCAATTCCCACCAGAATGTCAAAAAGTTCAGCGCAAACACGACAAAGGTCAGCGTAATAACCGTCTTATATTCGTAAACCGCAAATACTATAATCAACGGTAATATGATAGTCACCGCCATCAATATAACAGCCTGCACCATCGGTAAAGCCTGGCGCATGGCATCAAACGCCGGAAATGCCGCCAAGCTTCCCAACGACATCCCGCCCAATGAGGCCAGACGGCCCACTGAATTCATCAGGGTAAAATCCGCGTTACCGCCGTAACCTGCATAGACATGTCCCCCCTGAGATGCGGTCAAGCTTTCCGGGCTCACCAAACGCCGTATCACCGCTTCTTTGTATTCTGACGTCTCTTTGCCCATCAGTTTCAATGCCGCCGATAGCCGAAACCACATGCCTGGCTCAGCCTGTGCCATCACCTGTTTTTCCAATCCTACCTGACTGTCTGACCACCATTCCTTACAGGTCGGATATCCCCCCTGCCCCGTATTAGCCAAACCATCATCCCGGTGCGGTTTCCAGGGAAAATCCGAACGAGGCGTTTTTGACTGAAGCACATCATAATAACCCGCACCATTCAGAAACGTTTTTGACCCCAACCATTCAATATCCCGTAATACCACCTCATCCCGGGTTCTTCCTTCGTCCCGGCGTTTCCACTGATACAATGCCAGCGCATAACAGTCATGGGTGAAATCCTGTAATATCTGCGCCAGGGCCGGATTATTAATCCGCGTATGCTGGACCTCAAAACGCAGTTGCCTCAGGTCGGGACGACAGGGAAGAGAAGCTATTGCGGCCTGAGTCACCCCTTTGGAAATCTGATGAACCCATGTCCACCAAACCGGAGCCGCCGCTGTTTTACCATCAAGCGACGATATCACGGACGCATAACCTGTTTCAGCCGGTTTCGGTGTCCAGGTGCCGCAACTTTTTGCCCGCGAGTCATCATACGTAATGGTACTCAGACTCACATTGACCAACGGCACACAGCAAACAATCATCACCAGAAAAGCGCCATACAAGGTGTTTTCAATCCGGGTCACTGAGAGCAGGCCCTTATTTCCTTCATCCTCCCCTTCTTCCCGGACTTTCAGCCAGATACCTATCATTTTGAATGTCAGCGGCAGCACAAATAACCCGGTGGCCAACAGCATATTCCACAAGCCATTATTCACTATCCAGCCCAGCAGGGTCAGAAAATATTCCAGATAGCTGTAAGTTGTCATGACGGCTCTCCGGAGACGAAGAACAGGGCATACTCACAACATCCCACCAATCCCAGCGAAATGAGTGCAATCCGTTTCAGAGCAGCTTGTTGTGTTAACGGCAATGGAAGTCGCCAACACTTCCACATAAAACAGGCAATAACACTGTACATGGCCAATCGCCAGGCCAGCCAGCCGTAACGGGTCGTGTCCATCCAATGTTGTAAGGCATTGAACTGAGACGGATACGCCAGGCCAATTGTGGCAACAAGTAACATGCCTCCCATCATCAACGTGACGATTAACCCCCGCCTGAAATGCCGTTTCAGTCCTACTATCAACCTCTGTGTAGTGCCAGCAGGTACCCGGATTTCACTTTGCTCAGACATCATTATTGTCCTTCACGCCCTTTCGGCGGCACAGACAAGGTGTGAATACGGCTGTCGGTATTATCGGTGGATTGCCGTTGCAGATTCATTTCAACCCGATTTTGCTCACGCTCAAGCGTAGTCAGTGCGGTATTTTGTGCAATCGCCCGGCGCAACTCCATTTCATTCTTCAGGGCAGTGATTTCTCTGTCCAGTGTCGCAATGCGACGATCACTCTCTGCCATAGCCTGCGCCTGCGCAGCGGCATTCGGTTCTGCCTGCCCGGTCATCAACATTCGCCGCATAGTGAGCGCAGTCTCAATGGTGTCTGCCATCGCTAACTCACTGGCCAACCGACTCACCAGCGCACCACTATCCGGATCACGTTTCAGTGCCTGGATAACCCCACGAGTCACCGCCAAGCTACCCGTTTTAAGTTTTGCCAGATTGACTACCGTAGGCGCATTTTCCCCGCTGACCAGTTTCATCAATTGCTCAATGTTGGTTCTGGTCGCCTCTTCCAGCATCGGCGCAAACCCCGTCCCAGCGACACTTGCACCCGGCTGGTCTTCGGTACCCCCACGGGTACACTGACGACTGTCAGTACAGGTACGAACCGAACGATCACCTAACACCCTGACGACCGCAGCGGCGGCTTCTTCACTGTTCTTGAATTTCTGGCAAGCAGCGCCATTACATTGGGTGCGGTTGACATTGGCATGGCTATTCGCCGGCAGGTTGTTCATCATATTGAAGCCGGCTTTTGCCAGATCCCGGACAGGCTGAATGGCTTTCTGCCCTTTTCCTCCCCGTTTTTCACCCCCAATCCAATTTGAACCTTGTGTACCGTCCGCAACCTCCATTTTTTGTGTCGTGCCAACCGCATCACCATTACTGGTATTCACCAGCGTCTTATATTCCTCCATCAACGCCGCTTTAGTCCATTTACTGCTGTCCGAGAAATCCATCATACGCTGTGACATGTTCTGGCAGCTGAGTTGTGATTTGTCGAACGCAATACCTGCCTGTAACACCCCGTTGGTCAGCATGTCATACAATCCCGGATTAGCCCGCTGGATAACCATTGCCGGCAAACTGGCGACGGCTCCCGTCGCCCCCTGCACCACTTCCCCCATCAGGTTTTTAAACCCCGAAGTCAGGCCATTAAGCTGATTCCCTACCGTCGTTTTCAAATCAAAGTGACCGCACATCAGGTCACTGCTCCAACCGAGGTTTAATCCGCCCAGATGTTGCAGATGGCTGCGGGTCGCCGGCTGCGATATCACTGATCCGCCCCCCAGGTTGTAAAACAGTTTGTCCGATACCGCCCCATTCAGGCTTTTCCCGTAACCTATCGGGCTGTCCGCAATGGCAAAACCTGCCGCCTGGACAACAGGAGTACGCATAAACGCCAGTGCTATCAATCCAGGCAAAAATAATCGTTGTCTCATCCCATGATCCCAGTCTCAAAAATCAGTACTGTAAAGAAAAGTCTGTCCGCGTCGCTGACAACAACTGTACGGTTGCCACAATGCAAAGGCATAATTCCCGTCCCTCGCGGTTTCCCCGCTGTTATCCGGAAAAACAGCACAAGATGCGCTCATCTTAGGCGCTATACGTTGCCATTGATGGTTTCGGTTACCCGTATTTTCGACGACTGCGCCTGGCGGCCAGTAACCCTGTTTACGGTTTCCTTGCAGGGGTTGATAAACATGCCCCTGCCCGGTACGGGTGATAATGTCTGCTACCCGTTGCGCTACCACCGCAGCCGCTTTATTATCATCCTGTTGTGTCGCAAACCCGCTTCGCGGATAAATATTGCCCCACATAGTGCCCCGAAACGAATAACCCAGTTCACGTTTACCAGGAACAAGCGCCTCGGGATAAAATGATTCCGGCACACCAGTCCGCCAGACTAAGCTATCCAGAGTACTCAAAAAGTAAGGCATAAAAGGCGTGGCGGCACTTTTACACGCATACCCCGAAATTTTCCCGCCCATCATGGCAGTGGCCGGATGCCCAATCGCATCGACATATTTAAAATGCAGATTGTTTTTTCGGTTGCCTGGGATTTTTAGCTGATGATTACCACCCCCCATGACTATCCCGGAAAGTGCACCGGTGACCGTATTTTCCACCCCACCGGCTGCCTGGCTGACCAGCGACATTTCTGTCCAGGGATTACCATCAGGCGTGTTATAGACAGAGACCACGGCCTGAGGAATAAAATGCTCAACTTTTATCGAGGTACGCACTTTGCACCCCCAGGGAGAACACAGCAGCCAGTAACAGAGACCTTTTATCCGCCAACTGATGCACGATACTGACGCGGCACTGGCCACAATCTGGGCCGTATTCACACTGGCAACGGCCACAGGTGCCAGAACAACCGTTAGCAGCAGGACCATGCCGAACTTTTTCAGCCGGGAATGCCATGTTAATGATGGTAAATCCAAAGATTTCATGGCGGGTTTTCCTGCTGATAGGTATCCCAAAGTAACCAGGCCTGTTTCATGTCTGACGTACCGTACACAACATAATTATCATCAAAAACCACTGCCGGGAATTTCTCAAGACCCAAAGTCCAGGCATTCAGTAACCCCTGGTAAGCCTGATTGATATGCTGCTCCTGTTGATGCCACAATGGAGACTGTAAAATCTGGCGGGCCTGCTTGACTGCCCGTGGAGGATCAGCCGATAACTGACCAAACTGTTGTGCTTGCAGCTGCTCGGCCCCATCGAGGTACACAACCCGGACACGTTGATCAGCATTGCGCGGCGGATGGCTGGTGTCGGTATATATCACTGTGCTGGCAAACACGGATACCGGCATTAACAACGGGAAAAGCGGCCAAAATATCCTGATATTCATAACCTGCACCCCTGCATGGATAAGAGATCCTCATCACGCCCATCTGCTTCTTCCCCAGATATCAGACCTCGGGCACGGTCCAGCCTGCGCGCTACCACAAAGGCAGCATCCAATTCGCTGCAATGAAGCGCTTTCATAATCGCCCTGCGCTCGGCCTTTTCCTCTTTCTCCGTCATACCCAGCGCCAGATAGACACTGGGTGGCACTACCCGAAACAACGCCTCCACTTTTTTCGACAACACCACGCCTTCGGTGTAACAGCCCGGGAGTTTGCTGGCTGACAGCAACACCGATTTTTGTTCTTCAGACAGCTTTTTAAAACGCGCTATCTGTTCGACTTCATCCGGCGGCATGGTCAGACACAACCACCACTCCGCCATATTCAGCATTTTCTCCGCACTATCCGGATAGTCCGCCAAATTCTGAGTCGCCAGCCACAACCAGGCACCCAGTTTTCGCCACATCTTGACCACTTTAGTCATGTAGGGCGACAACAGCGGATTAGTGGTCAGTATATGCGCCTCATCCACCACAAAATTAATTTCCCGGTCCTCAAACTGGTCACGCTCCGCCCTATTGTTGATGGTATTGACCAGAGACACCATCGCCAGCGACATCTGGGCACCATACCCTTCACGCGCCAACGTACCGAGGTCAATCAGCGTCACATCGGCTTCTGGCCAGGGGGTTCCCGGACGATTAAACAATTCTCCCTCAAAACCACTGGTGAACATTGACATCGCCCCCGCCATCTCTTCGGCACGGGCACGACGCTGTTCGGTACGCAATGATCGCCCCTGTTCATCCCGCCGGCTGTCCCGGGCAATCACAGACAATGCCTTTTGCAGATCTTCCGCTATCATCTGTCGGCCATCGTCAACACTCGCTTTTGCCGCCATCATGATAGCTTCGCGGATCATGCCCCTATCCGCCCGCGTCAGACGCTCCTCCTCTTTTTTCTCCCCGCCGGTGATCATCATGCGGGCCGCAATTTCCATTTCGCCCAGAATATCGCGCTGCTCATCGTCCCCGTCGTCTTCAATTTCCTCCGCCGACTTTTCACCCGCCAAATCCAGCTGAGAAGATGCCATGTGAAGCAATGGGTGAGCATCAGCAAACAGTGCCAGACTGACCCCACAGCCCGGTTTAATGCCGATTTTGTTGACACTCAGCCCCAGGCGTTGACAGTAATCAGCAAACAACCCAAAACTGTTGCCCGCTTCCGCCACAAATAATCGGGGACGGTGCACCGCCATCAGCTGCGACAGGCTCGCACAAAGCGTAGCCGACTTCCCCGCCCCGGTCGGTCCGAACAACAACAGATGCGCATTCTGGGTGCGGTCATGTTTATTTTGCGGATCAAAGGTCAGCACATCACCGCCCCGGTTAAAAAAGCTCAGACCCGGGTTACCGGTGCCGGTCGCCCGCCCTGTCACGGGCAACAACCCAGCCACATGCTGCACCCAAGTCAACCGGGTATACCAGTGATGCTTGTCTCGTTGCGGGTTAAAACACATCGGTAAGGCACGCAGATAACCGTTTAACGGTGCCACATCACATTCGGGTTTGACCGGCTGCAACCCCGAGACCAACAGGGTTGCGGCCAGTTGCTGATGCCGACGGTTCAAATCGTCAACATCAGCCCCCTGTAACAGAAAGGTCAGTGCAGAACGGCACAGTTTATGTCTCAGCCCCAGATGAGCCTTAGCTTCTTTTACGTCTGCGCGTACTCGCCCTGATTCAGTATTTTCTCCCACTGCATTTTTTGACAACCGGTCAAAATCCTGTTCCAGGGTATCCTGGGCCGGTATGACAACGGTCAGTGACACCAGGGTACCCGAGGGTAATAAATCCATCAGCGCATTAATATGTTCACCCCGGGTCACTTCACCGGTCAGCGTCCCTGGTTCTGGTGGGCGACGCAGCCGTTCAACCGGTACCGCTCGATGAGCAATATTATCAAACCACCATATACCGTTTTTCACGTCAGAACGTGGCGGGGTAAACCACAAGGTTTCCGTGAAGTCATTATCCGGACGCAATTTACCCGCCTGCCAGGCCGCGTAGCGGGCCTCCCAATATAGCGTCGCTTTATTAATCCAGTCTGGAGCGGGATTGAATAACCGCAGTAACCAGTGATGAACCTGTTCACCATCTTGTCGTTCACACAAAATGCTGGCGCTCGCCAGCGAGGCCGTTAGTCGGTTACAGACCTGATTAAGCAACGCTGCCGATGACAGAGCATCCTTCTGGCCGGCCGGGACCCAGCGATAAACGACCATTCGGGTACGGCGTTGCTGTCCTCGCCAAGGTTGACCGGTGACCAATGTGTCGTTAAACAGCCCTTCAGGCCGGGCAATGCCTCGCAGATGACGTTCAGTCTCAGCCAGCCACGTTTCGGTAAAGGCTGTGCCCTGTGCCCAGGGCTTGATATATTGACGAAGCTGCGTCAGCGATGACGACGAGTCATCTTCATCCTGACAAAAAAACTGTACCACCCAGGGAGAAATATCTTCTTCCTCCAGACTGTCCTGCAACGCATCCTCCACCTGGTCACGGATCTCTTCCAGACGGGCAGCGGGACGCCCTTCTGTCGATACCGGAGAAACCGTATAAACCGCCCCGACAGAAAGACCATCATCCAGCAACAAACACTTCTCATCATCCAAATATTCTGCCCAAGGCAGGTAATCAATGATAGACGGCCAAATGTCATACAACGCAGCTTCATCCGTGCTCGTCATTTTGCCGGAACGCCTCAAAGGTTCACGCCCAACAACAGTGGAAGACGACGGTAGTATGACCTCAGTTTCACCCAAAACTTCCGATAGATGACTCCGTTTACGCAAGCGGGCTTTATTCAACAGCGTCCACATCACAATGCCCCCGTCCGTTCACCCGGCAGGGCGTACTGCACCTGACTGTAAAACGAAAACACCGTGCTATATCCCGGCACCGGCGAGTTTCCCGCCACCAAATGGGGAAAGAGATACATCACCATGTCTGGATTGGGTAGCCGTGGGAAGGTTTGACTGATTTCATTTTCCTGTGTCCGACTGTAACTTTCAGTGTAGTCCAACATGGTCTGCTGCTCCCGTTCGTTCAGCCCCCGGCGCAGCACTTGACGGGCTTCCAGCGTGGTCTGTGACGACGCGGCTTTTCCCTGCCACAATGCCAGCATAGTCTGGTCTCCCGAGGGCAACATGTCTTCTTTGGACGTGCTGCAACCGGTCAGGACCGCCGTCACTACGAACAGGCAAACCCAACAACCTGATTTCAATCTGACGCTGCACATACCGGCTCCACAGATATGCATTTTCTCAGTCCAGCCCATCACTGTTCTCCTGTCCCAGGCTAAAGGGGTATTTCACCTTGCGCCCCTGTGTTTCGTAATCAATCGGTATTTGTTGGGTAATATGTACCGCCACGCTGGTTCCCGGTGGCACATAGACGGCATCAAAGGTTTGGCCGTAACGGGCTTTGACCCATTCCGACACCGCCTTCAATCCTCCGGCCGCAGCTTGTCCCAAAACCGCTTTACCGGCATCCCCGGTCAGTGATGACGTCGCACCGCCATAACCGTTAGTCTGGGTGGTAAGCTGGCTCTGTGACAGCACATCACCGGCGGCGGTACCGCCAGAAAGCGCAAATAAGGTTGGCAAGTAGCTGGCTGCATTGGATTTCCGTGTCCCGCTGATACACGGAATACCACTGTCGTCAGACAACCAGCCAATACCGCCGCCGCTATTACCCTGAACGTGATGGTTGCCATTGGTGCGATTATCCGATTTCGGCACAGTTCTGACGGTACCGTCTGCAAAGACAAAAGTTAAAGAAGTGACATTGCCGCGCACGCAAGACAAAGTCCAATCACCGGTCGCTGTACCCGAAACAATCGCCCCTTCCACATCCGGCAGTTCAATGCCGTTGGCAGTCAGGTTATCTTTACCTAGCAGTATCTTAAAAGGATACGGGTCAGTGACTTTGTCATTCACCGGCACCCGGCCTAATAATGCGGTCATCGCCTGGCTGCCGACCAGCGTCGTATTCTCGGGCAGGGTATAAACGGGCCGGATAGCCTCGTTTGTATCACCCTCGGTAATGGCTTGCTGATTTTTAGTTATACCGTCGTATTCCAGTTTCTGACGGCTCAGTGCATTGTCCTCCAGAAATGACACGGGAAAACGGGGAGTCGCTGGCTGACCGCTCATTGCAACCTGTAAGTCAGCCGGTAACGCATCCTGGGGGGTAATCCAGACCAGCCGGTCCCCGTCTGAGGTCGTATTTTGGCCGGTATCGTCCAATCCTAATCCCAGCGGAATATCGCGCTCAACCAGAGGGGTGTTTGTACTCATGCTTTTATTGCCTAACTGACGGGTTAGCTGGTCAAGCCGGTTAAACAGCGTTTGCTGTTCCGCTTTCAGTACCTGCTGTTGCTTTTCTGTTTCCTCACGGGTGCCCGTTACCACCTGGTTAATCTGGTCAGTCATCCTCTGACTGCCGTTTCGCCATTTCTCATTGTCCGCCAGTAATTGTGCGTTTTGTTTTTCCAACGCCGCCTGCTGAATACGGATACTGCGCAAAGCCCCAATCAGGGTGCGCAACGTATCTTCCGGGGTATCTCCTTCAATCCCCAATGCCCGCAGCTCCCCGGGAGACAGCTCCGCCAGGGCCGGATGACTCACTGTCTGGCTGACGGGCGTCGCTGATTGCCGACAACTCTTGATACCCACCGCCAGTCCCGCGATAACAAAAATAGGCACCACCCACTTCACCAGGCCGTTTGACTTAATTTGCATGGCGGCTTCCTTTTTTCTTGGCTGAATTTCTTGATATCACCGGCTCGGGCAGAAAGGCACGCTCAGGTCGACCTTTCACCACCAGATAGACGGTAGTCGTGTCTTCCGGCGTGCCTGACGGTCCCAGCCAACGATGCTGAAAGGTCGCTGCTATGAATTGCCCCTGTAACCTGCGTGGATCAAGCACCACGTTCTCACGGTGGGTGTTACGCACTTTCAACGCCACCACAGCGAGGTTATCCCCCCCCCAGCCCCCTAACGGGGAGACTATCACCGGCGCAGAGGGATACAATGTGGTCAATCGGGCCGGCAGTGCCAGTGATACAGGGTGAATGCCGGGAACAGCTTCCACTGTACGCAACGGCGCATA
>NZ_PUJU01000068.1 GCF_011189505.1 Photorhabdus tasmaniensis | reverse complement strand
TGGGAAAGTGATGATGGTTTGGGAAAAAACCACATCGTATTCGGAAATAACTATTGCTTATCAAACAAAAATTGCCGGGACGATATACAACCCTGAATTAAACATCATTGAGACTTGGTTATGCATGGATACAAATTTTGATGGTTGGAAACCTGCACAATGCTTATTTCTTGAGGCTAAGGCTAAGTATGACCAGTTTTTTAAAAATGGTGAACCAAGTTGGGTTTTTGGTGAGTTTAGAAAAACACCTACCAGTAAAACAGGGGCAGAAAGTACGATTTGGCAAGCAGAAAGACAAAATAGGGTATGTATAGGGTTGAATAATATTCCAAAGTCTCATTGGCATTTTTTGCAACCTATATCTTATGAATATTTTTCTGAAATGTTTATTCCTTTTACTAACATTAAAACATTTCATACGCCAATGAGTTGAGAAAAATTCTATAACTATTGTTGAAGATTTCAAACAGGATTGATGATTATGAGTTTAATACATCCAAGAATAAAATTATTTCATGACCTTCATGAGCCAATAACACCTGAATTGGCGTTAAAAGATGCATATCAGATAATGCAAAAAATAAATAACATTAGTAGCAACCTAAGTTATTGGCATTTACCCGGGTATAATTTAGAGGAAATAGAGGGAAATAATGTATTTACTGATACTGGTTTTACTAAATATGCTATAAACCAGCTTACAGAAAATTATGATAAAGATGCAAAATATCTTATAGCTACTTTATTTGACATTCCAGGTGACATTGAACTTAAAAATCGAATATTTTATCAAAGTAGTGATGTAGTTTATAATAATATACTAGGAAAAACCAATATATCAATTGATCTTAACTTGGTGAAAGAAAAATTGAAAACTAGAACTATTATAGAGTTTGTTAAAGCTTTAGCATCTACTCGTAATTCTCCAGTCATTATGACTGAAACACGAGGGTATAGATTGAAAAAAAAGCAAGTATTTCCAGACCGAATAAGTGCCGGCTGGATGATCTACTTGCCAATAGAAATAGATCCAACTTTAGTCCCAATGGCAGAAGAAATAATATCTATTTCTGATAAGAATGACAAAAAAGGCTCATTGATTATCACGACAAAAGATATCTTTAATATCGAAAATCAAGAACATATCAATAAAGCCAATGATATTGAAATCTGCTTGCGGGATCTACAAATACTACCATTAATGACAGAGTTATAAATATGACAAACAGAGCCGTGATCCGTTTAAACGACCTAACCGATCATGGTGGTAAAGTTATTACCGCCATTGATGATTGGGTTTATCAAGGCGTGCCTATTGCTGCTAAAGGTGATTTAGTAAATTGCCCTAAGTGCAAAGGGGTTTTTCCTATTGTGGAAGGCAGTGATAATTTAAAGCATCAGGGAAAACCTGTCGCATTAGAGGGGATGCACACGGCATGTGGCGCAAAACTGGTTGCCAGCCAAAAAGATTTTCTCGCTCAATTAGACGAAAAATCACTTGGCCTATTTAGGGCAACACTGATGCGCTGCACTTGTCTTTTCCGTTTACCCAGCTAATACATTAATCTGGAAAAACGGAGAGCCGAGAAAAGTACCGTGACTATTTACAGGTCATGGATAATTTATTGAAAAGGAGAAATTGAGATGCCATTACCACTTCTTGCGCCAGCGGCTCCCGCTCTTTTAGCTGCTGCTGAATGGACTCTTGCTGCCTGTGCAGCAGGATTAGTTGCCGTTGGTGTAATGGAAAGCACCAAAGATAAAGAAGGTGAACAAGATAGAACAAAAGCGGATACAAAAACGATTGCTTCATCCAGAACCAAGTGTGAAAAGTGTCCGGCAATTGGGAAAGTGATGATGGTTTGGGAAAAAACCACATCGTATTCGGAAATAACTATTGCTTATCAAACAAAAATTGCCGGGACGATATACAACCCTGAATTAAACATCATTGAGACTTGGTTATGCATGAGTACAAATTTTGATGGTTGGAAACCTGCACAATGCTTATTTCTTGAGGCTAAGGCAAATTACGATCAATTTTTTAAAAATGGGGAACCTAATGGTTTTTATCGTAAGGTAAAGTTAGGTAAGAAAAAACTGTCTGGATATGATAGCATATTGAGGCAAGCCAGAAAACAAAACGAAGTATGTATCGCATTAAATAACATTCCAAAATCTCACTGGCATTTTCTACAACCTGTATCTTATTCATATTTTACAGAAGCTTTTGCTCCATTTCTCAATATTAAAACTTTTAATACTACGATGTCTTAATAACCAAAATAATATATAGGAGAATTGAAACATGTTCATTATACACCCAAGAATAAAATTATTTTATGATCTTAGAGAAGCCATCACACCAGAATTAGCATTGGCCGATACGTATCAATTAATGAATAACATTAATGACCTCAGTAATAATTCAAGTGGTTGGCATTTACCTGGGTATAGTGAAGAAGAAATTAGAAAAAATCATGTATTTAATGAAAATGGCATTACTGAATATGCTTTAAAAGAATTCAGGGGAATTTATGAGGATGACGGAAGATCTATTATAGTGTCGCTGTTTGACAATCCTATAATTGATAATCCTGAAAGTGAAAAATTAGAAAATAACATTACATATATTGGTCAAGATGATATTTATTCTAACCCCAAGAGATTGGGAAAAACTAATACATCTATTAATCTTGCACTTGAAAAAGAAAATTTCAACCTTAAAAATTTTATCGATTTTATTAAACATTTGGTTTCTCATAGATATTCTCCATTTATTACGACAGAGACTAGAGGCTATAGATTAAATCAAAAACAAGTTTTTCCAGACCGCCTAAGTGCCGGCTGGATGCTCTACTTGCCAATAGAAATAGATCCAACTTTAGTTCCAATGGCAGAAGAAATAATATCTATTTCTGATAAGAATGACAAAAAAGGCTCATTGATTATCACGACAAAAGATATCTTTAATATCGAAAATCAAGAACATATCAATAAAGCCAATGATATTGAAATCTGCTTGCGGGATCTACAAATACTACCATTAATGACAGAGTTATAAATATGACAAACAGAGCTGTGATCCGTTTAAACGACACAACCGATCATGGTGGTAAAGTTATTACCGCCATTGATGATTGGATTTATCAAGGCGAGCCTATTGCTGCTAAAGGTGATTTAGTAAACTGCCCTAAGTGCAAAGGGGTTTTTCCTATTGTGGAAGGCAGTGATGATTTAAAGCATCAAAGAAAACCTGTCGCATTAGAGGGGATGCACACGGCATGTGGCGCAAAACTGATTGCCAGCCAAAAAGATTTGCTCGCTTAATTAGACGAAAAATCACTTTGGCCTATTTAGGACAACACTGACGCGCTGCACTTGTTCTTCTCCGTTTACCCAGCTAATACATTAATCTGGAAAAACGGAGAGCCGAGAAAAGTACCGTGACTATTTACAGGTCATGGATAATTTATTGAAAAGGAGAAATTGATATGCCATTACCACTTCTTGCGCCAGCGGCTCCCGCTATTTTAGCTGCTGCTGAATGGACATTGGCTGCTTGTACTGCGGGATTAGTCGCCGTTGGTGTGATGGAAAGCACCAAAGATAAAGAAGGTGAACAAGATAGAACAAAAACGATTGCTTCATCCAGAACCAAGTGTGAAAAGTGTCCAGCAATTGGGAAAGTGATGATGGTTTGGGAAAAAACCACATCGTATTCGGAAATAACTATTGCTTATCAAACAAAAATTGCCGGGACGATATACAACCCTGAATTAAGCATCATTGAGACTTGGTTATGCATGGATACAAATTTTGATGGTTGGAAACCTGCACAATGCTTATTTCTTGAGGCTAAGGCTAAGTATGACCAGTTTTTTAAAAATGGAGAGCCTAAAAATTTCTATAAAGATGTAAAATTAAAAGGAGATATGTCTGGGCATGACAGTATGATTTATCAGGCTAAAAAACAAAATTCAGTATGTATAACTTTAAACAATGTGCCGAAATCATATTGGCATTTTTTGCAACCTGTATCTTATGCATATTTCTCTAGAGCATTTACTAAACTTAATAACATTAGAGTATTTAATACTGTGATTTGATAGTTGTTTAATTATATTAATTTTGCTTTTCGTAAAAAGGTAAAGACATGACAACGATATACCCAAGAATAGAACTATTTCACGATCTAAACGAGAGCATAACACCTAAGGTGGCATTAAGTGATTTATATCCGGCGGTGCAACAAGTAAATAAATTATCAAATAAGAAAAGTGGCTGGCATTTACCTGAGAATTCTTTGGAAGAGAGATTGTTGTACCGAGCATTTGATGAAAATGGACCTACTGAGTACGCATTAAAACATTTTGAAGAAACTTTTGATGAAGAATCTAAACTTATTGTTAAATCTTTATCAGATGGAAATGATGAAGATAATAATAGTATTTTATATACAAGCGAAGATGAAATTCATAATAACCCTATCCGGTTAGGGAAAACCAATATATCAATTAGCATTAGTCTTAAAAAAGAAGATGTTAACTTTGAGAAATTCATAGTATTCATTAAAAATTTAATATCTAATTGTAAATCTCCGTTTGTTTTAGTAGATACAAGAGGCTACTCGCTAAAACAAAAACAAGTTTTCCCAGATAGAGTTTATGCTGGCTGGATGCTCTATTTACCAATAGAAATAGATCCAACTTTAGTCCCAATGGCAAAAGAAATAATATCTATTTCTGATAAGAATGACAAAAAAGGCTCATTGATTATCACGACAAAAGATATTTTTGACATCGAAAATCAAGAACATATCAATAAAGCCAATGATATTGAAATCTGCTTGCGGGATCTACAAATACTACCATTAATGACAGAGTTATAAATATGACAAACAGAGCCGTGATCCGTTTAAACGACCTAACCGATCATGGTGGTAAAGTTATTACCGCCATTGATGATTGGGTTTATCAAGGCGTGCCTATTGTGGATTGGTGGAAAATAAGTAAAAGCGGGGATAGATCCATAACAACTCAAGTAGAAAAGCATCAAGAAGTATGCAATACATTAAATGGAATCCCAAATTCTCACTGGCATTTTATGCAACCTATAAGCTATACCTATTATTTTGAAAAATTTTCTATTTATCCCAACATTAAAGTATTTCATACTATTTAACATTTAAGTAAGGGTGAAAATAAATGACTACGTTATCATTAAATATGAAATTATATACAGATTGGAAAGAACCATTAACTCCAACAATAGTTCTTACCGATTTATATAAAATCACACAACAAGTAGATATATTTTTTGGACGCTATAAAACTTGGTATTTACCAGGAGATACTCGTCAAGAATCTTTACAACATATTGCTTTTGATCAGCAAGGAGCAACAAAGGAAGCAATAAAAGAGTTTGAAGAAGATTATACAGAAGAAAATCCTATAGTTATTAAAGGAATTTGGGATGGAAAAGATGATGACCATTCATGTTCAATTTGTTATATGAATTATCGCCGAGATCGGTTAGGACAAACCCAAATAGATTTTCATATATCTATTGAAGAAAATGAGTTTCAGCTATCACGATTAATCAACTTTATTAATTTTCTGATTTCTACTCATAGTGCACCTTATATTATGGTAGAAAACAATACATATAGAATAAAAAGAAAACAGGTTTTCCCAGATCGTTTAAGTGCTGGCTGGATGCTCTATTTACCAATAGAAATAGATCCAACTTTAGTCCCAATGGCGGAAGAAATAATATCTATTTCTGATAAAAATGACAAAAAAGGCTCATTGATTATCACGACAAAAGACATTTTTGATATCGAAAATCAAGAACATATCAATAAAGCCAATGATATTGAAATCTGCTTGCGGAATCTACAAATACTACCATTAATGACAGAGTTATAAATATGACAGACAGAGCTGTAATCCGTTTAAACGACCTAACCGATCATGGTGGTAAAGTTATTACCGCCATTGATGATTGGGTTTATCAAGGCGTGCCTATTGCTGCTAAAGGTGATTTAGTAAACGGGGTCTAAGGTGAATAGACCCGTCGGTTACCCTGTCTCTTCTACACAAATATTTTGATATTTTCCTGCATTCCTGTTGAACTCTTGCTCCAGTCATCGATCTCAACAAAAAAACCACAGATAAGCTAACCGATATGTTTTCAGCCAACACCGAGCAATTGGCAAAAAACACGTTTCAACACGCTGAATTAGGCGATAAACGATGCACAAAGCGTCTGGTTCAGCTCGCCGGTTCACTCGCCAACCAGACAGGACAATCCCTCGTGCAATCTTTAAATTCCTCTGCGGATGAAGAAAGCGAAGATAAACTTTATGATTTTGTTGAGACATTAAAAAGTGCGGGGGACCGACAGGTTGGCGTTAAGCAGAAAGGCGGACGTCAAGCTCGTGTGGCACACTGTGAGGTTTGTTATTCAGAAGTGAGTCTGAAAGTGCCGAAATGGAAACAAGGGGAGAGCCTTCGCTTGTAAAAGCAATGTTGTGAAGAGATACTCAACCCACTGGCCTGGAAGTTATTGTGGTCAAAGCAGGAGAAACGATATCTGCCAAAGAAAGCGCCGAGTCTGTATTGGGCGTATATCAGTTTGGGTAAATTGGCTGGTTGGTCTGATTCTAAACATACTGGGCGGGTAGGCTGGGAAAGACTCTGGGAGGGCTGGTTCTTACTACAAACGCTGATGGACGGTTACTTGCTTGCCAAGTCAGTTGATCTGCAAATGTGACTAAGAGACAGATTGATTACAGGGTCCGATTGTAGTTATTTCAAATAACGTATTTGCGCTTTAATTAGAATGAATCTATATGGAGGTAACATGGAAACCGAACTGAATAAAAAACAGAGTGAATTATTAAGTAGCATGAACCATGAAACTTTGGTTAATATTATCCACGACCTGATACAGGATAATAAGCAGGCCAAATCCACATTGGTGAACGGATATCTGTTATCCGCCCCGGACATACTCAAAGCTATCGAGAAGGAGTACAACCGGCGGGCTAAAAGTAAATGTTTTTATGATTACTACGAAGCGGATGCGTTTTATGACGATCTGACACGCAGTATTGCGCAGCCACTGGAGAAAGTAGCAGGTACACTCCCGGATCAAGTGGAACGTCTGAGTGTAAAAATCATGCTTGATTTTGAGCGACTCAGTGAGAACTCAGACACCTCCAGTGGAAGCTGGATGGACTACTACTCCGTTATGCTGGACGCATGGATGAAATCACTGGCCGCACAAAAAAACAGTGACCCCGTATTCCTTGCAAAAAAGATATTTGATTTTGTTGCCAATGAAATTTATTTTGGATCTGGAATTTTCAAAACGTATCGCGCTTTACTTGGCTCAGATGTTTTACGCGCAGTACGGGATATGTATTATCAAAAAAAATGCCACCGAGAAGCATTAGATATCAGCATACAAATAAGGGATATCGATTTCCTGTCTGAATCCTTAAAAAAAGGAGAGTTCTGTCAACCTGAGCATTATTTTGATTATGCAAGGCTGCTCATGGATGAGGTGCGTCCCGGGGAAGCCATTGAACTGTTATTATATATGGATAAGCAAGACGATAAACAATATTCAGACAAGGCTACATGGGATGAGTTATTTATTACTGCCCTGATTGAAGACGGAAAAAGTGATGAGGCCATGGATAAATCAATTGCAGCCTTTTCTTTTCGATGTGATACCCGTTTCTATCGGTTGTACACAAAAGCCAGTGGGAAAGGAAACGATAATATTCAGTCATTCCTGAATATTGCAAAAGAAAAAGGGTTAACCTCCTATATATGTTTCGCCTCAGATATAGCACGATTTGATTTAATCGACAATTGTATTACAGCCACCCCCAAAGAAGAACTCATCAGTTCCCTTGCATATCTGACGAACTCATTTATCCGAACATTATCCAGCACATTGTATAAACACGGCTATGCCCTTACAGCCACGCGGTTACGTCGTATTCTGGTGGAAGATGTGATTCACCAGGCAAAAAGCAAATATTACAGCTATGCCGCATCAGACATGAAAAAAGCCATCGATTACAGCGAAGGTCTGGAAGAGAGTCCGCAGCTCCCAGGAACAGAAACTTATCTCAGAGTCCTCTACGAAAAACACAAGCGTAAAACATCACTCTGGTCGGCGATGGCGGAGAAAATTCAGGGATTATCCGTGGGGAAAAACGGGATTCGCTACGAAAGGAGTCAGGCATGACTGAACAGGAATTGTATGATTATGCGGTATCTCTGCTGGCAAAAAAGAATTATTCATCTGGTGATATGCACCGGTAGTTGGCCAGACTCACAGAAAAAATGGATGATGTAGAGCACGTTTTACGTCGTCTGACCGACAGCCATTATCTCAATGACGATCAGTTTATCGCCTTGCTTTTTGATAAGCATGTAAAAAAACTGCATGGTCCCGCGTTTAATGAGACGGTTGAACGCTGGAAAACACTGACTGACTTTAGTCTGCACGCTGACAACTTAAGTGCACTCCCGGCCGCGCGCCTCAAAAATCTTGCGCTCTACTCGGGTATGACTTCGGTGTTCAATATCGCCAGAATGTTGCAGCAGAAAAGGATGGCGGTTCTGGTTGCCTTTGTCCTGGCATGGGAAACATTGGCGCTGGCACTCGCCAGCGCGTGTTCGTCGTTTCCTGCCCCATCTGCTGAATACCGTTAAATTTTCAGCCGCTTATGGAAAAAGCGGGTTATTAATAAACCTGAGATTCGTTTAAGAAGGGAACTAAAGTGCCTGAGGGACGATCACCGTTTTCGTCAAAGAAAACAAAATCGTGGAGAATCCTCAGACATGTATAAAATAGAGACGGTCATCAACCAGCTTAAAAATATTTTTCAGATAGAGCATTCAAGGCATCGCAGTCAGCTCGGTTTTCTGCTGGAAATCGCCGCCGATCTAATTGCTTATACATGCCAACCTAAAAAACCAAGCTTGAATTTACGGGATACTGATAGACAAGCCGATATTCTTATTTTTAACCCCTAGCTTTTAACCTCTAAAACGTGGCAGGCCATAATGTTAATCTAATAAAAAATAGCCCATAGGTTTATAATATCTTGGTGGAATATAAAGATCATAGTTATTTTCTTTACAAAATAATCTTAACTCCAGAACTGATCCAACAGAAAGTTTCTCATAGATATCTTCGAAATACTTTTCCACAGTACGGCATGAAATACCCATTTCGACTGCTATATCTTTATTACTGAGACCGCAGCAAAACAGAAAAATAACCACCCACTCTTTCGCTCTTAATATATTATTCGGCGGCTTAAGCTTAACAGGGGTAAATATATGATGTTTAATATAATGAGCTATTGCAAAATATTCTATTTCTCTTGCATGGGAAGCGACACCAATACATTGATTATTTTCATCCATTAATGGGAATTTATTATAAAAATAAAATCTAAATCGTTCACCTTTGCCAAAAGGGTAAATCCCTATGGATGAGATTCGCTGCATCTGTGTTAAAACCTTACGGTCATGTTCTTCAAACAAATCGGCAAAATGATGAAACGGCGTCAATAATTCTTGTTCAGAATACCCAATAACGTCAAAATCTTTAGGGAGTTTGTTAACTTTAATAAATGCCCTGTTCGCATAAATTAAACGGAATTCTCTATCTTTTACAAACCACAGTTCAGAGCTTCTATCCCACATATTTGTTAGCTGATGCGTAATTAAAGGAGAATTTTTGCCTCTCGATTGATTCATATATAAGCAGACCTTAAAAAATAATGGAAAATACGGTATAAAAGAAGGCAAAAATAAACATAATCGATAAGGATTACGGGTTATATTCCTTCTACCTCAGTCAATTAGGCATTCAAGATAAGATTACTTCATGTTAATACGATAGACAGAGTAACCAAAGAATACAGGACGCTAATATAATAAGAATTTTTCGGGCACATAGCGATAAAAATTATTGACTCGACAATATTCTTCTAATTGAAGACGGGAGTTAATGTTTATTTTATGATATATCCTGATCATATGGTTTTCAATTGCACTAGAGTTAAGGTTCAATATTGTTCCAATCTGCTTTTTTGTGTATTTCTGTAAAAAAAGAAAAATAATATCCCACTCACATTCAGTAAAAAAATCTGTCGGTGGTTGGAGCAGAATGGATGGGGGGAGTTTATCATAATATTGATACAAATAGAGTAATGAGTAGTCCTTAGCTTTCCATGCATGAAAAAGAAGCCCAATACATTCATTTTTATCATCATATATTGGAAGTTTTTCCAAAAAGTAAGATGACAGAATTTTTTCTTTCCCAAAGACATGGGTTTCAAGTGAGCATATTCTTTTATTTTTTTCCATCACTTTTTTATCATGTTCAACAAATTCTTTTGCAAACTCAGCGCCATCCCAAGGGAGCTCATCATCATAAAGCCCCTCAAAATCAAATGAGCCAGGGAAATTCTTAATAGAATTTAATGCTAAGTTACCGTAAATAAAACATGAAGAACTATCTTTTATTCCCCACGGTTCATTGCTTAATTCTATTGTATTGATAATCTGAGGCGATATCATATAGTTCTTCTTCATAAAAAGCCCACTATAAGGGATTAAATAAACATTCTGCTTTCTGGGTGCACAAATCTTTCTGGTACATAGAGATCAAAATCATTAAGGCGACAATATTCTTCCAATTGATAACAGGAATTTACGCCGATCTTTTTATATATCCGAAATATATGGGCTTCAACAGTGCGATAGGAAATATTCAATATCTTTCCGATTTGTTTACTGGTGTATTTATGCAAGGAGAGAAAAATAACATCCCATTCCCGTTGTGTAAATAAATCAGTTGGCGGCTGAAACATAATAGATGCAGGAAGTTTTCCATGATACAGACGAGTCAATGAGAAATCCTGCGCTTTCCATACATGAATAAGGATCCCAATGCATTCATTTTTATCATCATAAATTGGAAATTTTTCCTGGAAATAAGACGACAGAATTTTTTCTTTCCCAAAAACATGAGTTTCAAGTGAACATATTCTTCTATTTTTTTCCATCACTTTTTTATCATGTGCAACAAATTCTTTTGCAAACTCAGCGCCATTCCAGGGGAGTTCATCATCATAAAGCCCTTCAAAATCAAATGAGTCTGAGAAATTCTTGAGAGACTTTAAAGCCAGATTACCATAAATGAAGCATGAATTTTTGTCTTTGACTCCCCATGGATCATTATTTATTCCCATAGTGTTGACTATTTGCGATGAAATAGTTATCTGATTAGTGTCTTTCATAGTAAAATCCTATTGTACAGTTATGTTAGTGATAAATTTATAATTCCCTACTACCAACAGTAACGAATCTTTCAGGAACATAACGATCTAAGTTATTTTCTTTGCAGAAATCTTTCAATTCTATCTGCTGTGGCAGATTAAATTTTTGGTAAATTGACTGAATATGACTAACAACATCTTCTGTACTCATCATTAACTCTTCACTGATACTTTCTTCATCCAGTGAGCGCAAGGTCAAAAAGAGCACTTCCCACTCAGTTTGCGTCAGTATGTCGTTAGGCGGTGTGAATTCCAGATCTGCTGGAGATGTTCTTTCACAGTAGTAAGAAGTAGAAAAGTTTTGAACTTTGGACATATGAAAAATAATACCAATGCAGTGACCATTTTCATCACAAAGTGGGTATTTATCACAGCGGTAGGTTTGCTTGATGTTATTTTTTCCAAACAGGTGAGTTTCAAGTGACGTAACTGTTTGCATAGTTTGAATAACTTTTTGATCCTGACGACAGAATTCCTCTTCATGTTCTGCGGTAGATGAGGGTAATTCTCCCGCTGAAAGCCCTGTAATATCGAAATATTCAGGCAAGTTGAGCAGTTGATAGAAAGCCGGATTAGCATAGATAAACCTTGATTGCAGATCTTTAGCTCCCCAAGGTTCATGACTTTTTTCCCACATATGAATTAATTGCGGATCGATATTATTCGGCTGATTAGTTCTCTTATTTGACATAGAAAATCCTCACTTATTAAATAATATATTCTTTGAAGAAATATTAGGCCACAATAATTTATTCGTCAAAAAACACGATGATTTTATTCTATTTATAAAATAAAAGATGATATTATTTCACAATGAAATTTCTTATTATGGTGACATATAGTTATATTTTTACATGTAAACTAATTTCACTGTCTATCCGATTGTTCACAAATAACACTTTTGCATAAAATTCCACCAAGACTTTTTCAGTATGCAATACCAATCCTGCCTGCTCGCATATATTATATGGGCATGATACGCTTACGCGTTCTAATAAGAACCATAAATGACTATTTATAGGTAGACAATATTGAATAAAAAAGAATATGTAAAGCCAAAACCACTTTTTTTCTCAAATTTGCGAGAAACTACTCAATGACAGATTCACACGAAGAAAAAACCACTCAAAAAGGTAAAAAAAGTAATAAGCCAGATCGCATGATCATTGACGATAGGGTCACCCATTTTGGTCAGCGTTTACGTGAAGCTATGCAAGATGAACCCACCGCCAAATTTGCCCGGCGTTGTGGTCTGTCCGATAAAGCAATATGGAGCTATTTGGACGGTTTAACTTACCCATCGATTGATAAAGTAGCTGCACTTGCACACGCCAGCAATACGTCAATAGAATGGTTAATTTTAGGGATCCTTGATGATAGAACCACTCATTTTGGTCAACGTTTACGTGAAGCCATGCAAGATGAACCAATCGCCACATTTGCCCGACGTTGTGGTCTGTCAGAAACAGCAATCTGGAATTACTTAAACGGTTTAACTTACCCATCAATTGATAAAGTGGCTGCACTTGCACACGCCAGCAATACGTCAATTGAGTGGTTAATTCTAGGCTTAGACACATCGAGTTCAACTTCATACACCGATGCTAATAAACTCAAACAAAAATTAAACACGATGACGCTGGAAGATACAAAGTTATTATTGAGCAAAATTTTCGACGTGATATTAATATATAAATAATACTGCACCAAGCACAAACTTTCTCTGTACTCAATCCCTCTTTAGGGGATTTTTAGGCGCTGAATAAGCGTACCATTCTACCAATCACCGTGACTTGCTCCCACCACTAAGTCACCAATGACTCGAGTGGGGGCTTCTTATGATCCCTATTAGCAACGGCTAATAGCTTTCGTTGCAGATACTTAAATAAATTTTCACTTTTCAACAAAAATAAAATGAAAACTGGCCTGTTAAACAAACAGTGCTAATAAACAAAAACGCTAAATAACCTGTGGCGATAAAACATTGATTAATGGATAACAGACTGCGTGAGCAGTGCATAACGATTGAGTAATTGATTGATACGGGTGTTAATTTGCTGACACAATGCCGGGGAAACCGCGCCCCTTTTTTGCTGTTCGGCCAGTTGGCGCAGCAATTCTTCCAATGGCGGTGTCCTCATCAACGGTTGCTGAATGCCAAATACCATCGATTTCAATTGAGAACCGGTGAGATAACGACCGCGTTTTTCGTCCAGCGCATCAAGTTGGGCAGCCAATTGTTGCAGACGCAATTGGGCCAGATGGTAATTTTCCAGTTCAGAGACAGGTAACGCCGTGGCTTCACGTTGCTGTTGCCACTGTTTCTCCATCTCTTGCACCGTTTGGCTGGCCGGCCACAATGTTCGCAGTTGGTGTAATAACTGCGCCCCGTATTCCCATCGCCACAACGCAGGCAACGCATCCAAACTTGCCAGCCTCTCCCGACTGGCTGCCAGCGTTTCATCCTGCAACCGGCTTAACAGCATTGCTTTGTCCGGGTGGCGTAACGCCGCAAGCTGCGTTGGAAGCAACGTCCCCGGCAAAGGTTGCGTGGTCGCCCGCAGTGCCTGCACCAACGGCGGTGCTTGTCGCATTTCATTCACCCCCCAGACGCCGATCACGGCTAGCACGCACAACACAACGCCCGCGACAAAACCGTGCCAGACTTTCCAGCGGGACACAGGTAAAGCCCGGGCCACATTGCCCTGGGGATGTACACCAGAGACAGTTTCACGCACGACATATATCAGTTGTGGCCGAAGGTGTTCTGTGGGCGTCAAAATAGCATACCCCCCAGATTGTACGGAGGAGACCGAGCCAACAGGCATCATCCCCGTTTCCGGTTTCAGACGCTCTAAGTGTTGAGCGCTGTTGTGAAACCATACGCGGAGGCTGTCGAGTTGACTGACATATTTCAGCTCCAGACGTTGAAGCACTTCACACAGATGCTCAAGAACCTTTTCCACACGATAAATCAGCGGCAGGTCAATATAGGCGAAAACGCAGGTCCGCAATATCTGCTGTAGCCGTGCGACCAGCCCGGCAAATATCTCAACTCGTACCTGTGTAGATTGAGGCCAGAATTGCGACCATTGATGGGTCACTAACCCTTCAATCAGTGCCAACCCTTCATCAATACCCGTTAATCCGGCACGTTGTGCCCGGGCTAGTGTATACCAAGCGGCAGTTTGCAGTTCTACACCGTTGACCTGAAACAGTGTCAGACAAAGCTGTTCAACTCTGGCCCAATCAACGTCAGGCCGTGCCGGATGACTCAGTTTGCTTATTTCGTCTTTCAGCGCACTGAATTCAGGCTGCGTCCGGGGATCATCCCCGGTATAGACAATATTTTCAGTCATCACTTTATTTTCACCCAAGTTTGTTGCTGAAATCAGCGTGATTAATGTGGCGGGACAACAGAGAGCGTTGGTGAAATAGTAGCCCCACCGCAGATTAATCTATCCGTCCTTGCTGGCGCAGATGGCGGATCAAGACTTTCCCTTCCGGGACAAATTCTGTATCAAAATGCACCCACCCTACCCCTTTCAGTTCGGCGTGGATGTCATAACGCAAACGCGCCGGTTCAATCTCTGGCAATAACGTGACACTGACCTGCTTCAAGCGGGGTTCATAGGTCAACAGCGTGTGTTCAATCGTCGTGATCAGGCGCTGTGACGACGCAGGCAGCCCTTGCAGGATAACACTGAGATCAGGCAGGCCATAATCCGGCAGATGGGTCAGCGAACCCGCCCGGCAATTGAGGATACACTGCATATTGTCCAGTACCGACAAAATCACCTGGCTTTCTTCGCTGACCTGATGAAAATCCAAACCTCCTCTAAAGTTGCCGAAAAGGCATTCATACAGGGAAGGTTTGTTGATTTTCTTTTTCATAAATTCACTCCTTTTCAGGCAACAGAGTCAAGCCATCGGCATTCAACTCAATGGTGCGAGGCTTATCCGGTAACAGCGCATTGCGCCTGATGATGGTGCGCCAGGTCGCACCGGTTAAATCGGGGCGTCTGAACAGACCCACCACCGCGACATATTTCGCCTGCGCCGCCATCGGCATATTGAGGGCGGCATGTTCCCCGGGTTTGACCACCACCTCCCCGCTCGCCAGACAATCAGTGCCGAGTACACGGTCGCCGTTCTCCAGCAAATCCGCATAATCCGCCTTTTCTAGCGCTTTGTTATCCCGCAGCTGATAAACCCGGACCAGCGCAGGGACGGACAGGGCAACATTTTCCTCACCATCCGTGTTGACCGTTGCCCGGGGCGTAAAATCCAGCCGTAATGTTTTCACTTGTCGATGAAAAAGGGTGTGCGTAACGGATACCGTGCCATCCGTTACCGTTTGTGTCAGACCGCAGCCGGTCAGCAGTAAGGTTACTGCCACTATCATTGGCACGGCTTTATATAAAGGAATAGTTAACATCGTGTCCTCCTGTGTTTTGATAACTGTCCGGCTGTATCCCCTGATAATCCCCCAGATCCACCGTCATTTTGTCAGGGACCGCTCCCCGATTATCTTCTGCCTTCAACCCTAACACCCCGGTCAGCCCCAGTTGAACAGGCGGCCCGCCCAACACTGGTACCGGTAATATTCGGGTCTGAAGGGTCAATTGCAGCCGGGCCCGGTACCGCCAGCCCAAATAAACGCGCAACAACACTAATAAATCCGTATGCAATTGCCCGCCCGGCAACCAACCCCGCGCTTCCTCCGGGCAATCCGTATGCAGCGCCAGCAATAACTGGCTGTTGATATCCGTACCGATCCTGCCCAGAACGGTACGTTGCGATAGGGAAATCGGCTGTGAGTCTGAAAAAACAGCCGGTTGCATCAGATGGATCTGCCGCGGGCAGGATGGCGTCACCACGACACGGGTCTGCGGTGCCAGCAATGTCACCAGCGCCGATACCCCTTCCGCCGTCCGGGTCGGCAAACGCATCACACTGAGCAAGGCCAGAAAACGGGATGCCGGCGCGGTAATCTGCTGCTGACTGCCCGGTATGCCCAAGCCAATCAGCCCCAGTAAACACTGAGATGTCTGGTCGCTGCCTCCGGCGGCAAACGTTGCCGGGTAGGAGTACTTACGCCAGATACGGTAAAACTGGGTGAATATCCGGTGATTAAACATATCCAGAAAGGCTTCAATCGCGTCATGCCCTTCCCGATGTTGAGCGATATCATTCAGATAAGCGGTCGGCAACGGGGAATCCACGCCGTACAGCCCCATAAAGGTGGTGCTGACCGTTGGTGGGCGATCCGGATGGCGACTGTCCGTTTCCATCATTTTCAGTTCACCGATAGGGAACCCCATCCCCGAATGAGGCCGGAAACGTATCACGTCATCGGCGGGATTATCCGTACTGCCCAGAAGTCGCCGATCCGGGACCATGCGCTCAATTGCCTGACAGAATTGATAGAAATTGAGCGTCGAAATATCGGCTTTCAGTAAGGACATTAGCCGGGAATGTACTGACTGTGTTTCTCTTGCCATAATAAACGTTCCCCTGTGGGTTGTAAGATCAGCGTCAGCCGGTTAAACAGATGGATATCGGTGTACAAAGCAAAAAAGCGACTGAGCATTTCGCCGAACAGACAGATATCCCCAGTCCCTGAAAAGCCGTTGCTATCCAGCGTGACTTCAATGTGCACCCCTCGTCGCAAGCACCCCTGCTCAAACCGCTCGATAAGTGCATGTTTCACCGCCACAATGGCCGCCAAACGGCGCACGTTCATGTCATCGTCGGTCCAGTCGTACAGGGCCAGCGTACCGCGCAACACTTCCGGGTTATCCATCAAGCTGAGGAAATTGGAGCCGAGATGACTGAGTACCCGCCAGTGAAAGCGATCCCGGTTTGGCGGATAACAAGGCAATGTCGGCTCACACAGATTACGCACGGTCAGTCCCACTAACGGGGGAGAAACCGCCGTATCCAGCAGGGTCTCCTGCAATGCCCTGCTAGGCAGTTGCCCATTGGTGCCCGTCATCGTGAGTGACAGATTTTCTGCTTCATGGGATCCACCATTATCAACTTCCTCCCCACCCAGAATCAGCCAGGTGTCGTACAAACCCGACACTCCCCGTTTCACTCGAGTATGGTAGTAACGCTCCGGCGCGTCATGGCGCAACATACCGCCTTTGTGGCGGAAACTACTGAAGGGCACAAACGACTGGTGCTCACTGCGTTTCGAGGACACCACCGCATCCACCGAATAAATCTCGGTATGCCCGTCCTGTAAGCGCATCGCGCGCAGCAAATACTCCGTTTTCAACGGTAACAGCGGCAACGGATCGGATTCCAGCGGAAACAGATTAATCACCGGGGCACAATGCAAACGGAGATGCTCCGCAGAAAACGGCCACTCACAAGGCCAGCTTTCACGCAGCACCACATCCAACTCAAACCACGGCGTTCTGTTGGGAATAGTCAGCTTTTCCAGCCCACAAAGCGCAACAAACATGAATTTCTCGCGGAAGGTAAAATATTCCAGCAGCAGCTGATAACCACTGAATGCACTGTCCCCTTTCGGCCACAGTCTTTCCTCATCGCCAAATCCCTGCGGCGAGAATACCCCGTCAAACGGCTGACGGTCAGGCTGGCCGGGCAGGCGCAAATAAAGCTGTTGCGTCTGTAGCGTCAATGCTCGATGTAACGCACAGGCCAACGGGCTGTCCGCATTCAGATACAGAGGCAAACGACTCAAATCAATTTGGTGCCAATCCACCAAAGTTCCGCACTCAAAATGCAAGCGAATGACAGAACGTCCATCCGGTTCAGCCTTAAGGGCAGCATCAGTCAGCGCCATAGGCAGCAACTGAACCGCTTGGGTGGTGGTATAGCGACACCGGGTCTGTTGTGGGCCGATTGGTTGCGAAAGCACCTCAAAACCCTTTTTCACCTGCACCGGATTTTTCAGCTGTTTCAACTGTGCCCAATCCGCGCCCAGTTCCACAATAGACAGTGAAGGGATAGTACGCAGGTAATGCGGCCACAGTAAGCTGACCAGCCCTTCCGTCAATTCAGGCAAGTCATCATCCAGCTTCTCACGCAGGCGTCCCATCAGAAAGGCAAAGCCTTCAAACAGACGCTCCACATAGGGGTCACGTGTGCCGACTCTATCTAGATTGAGCATGGCCGCCCGGTCAGGATAGGCTTTTGCGAACTCTTTGCCCGCTTCACGCAAGTAGCGCATTTCTGCCTCGTAGTAGCGCAGGATTAAATCATCCATCGAATTGTCCTCAAGTGAGTGATAAACGGTTCAGAATAAATACAGTGGAGAGGGTAAAAACGTGTCGAACAGGGATAAGATTGCCCTGCTGTGTTCCAGGGCAATCAGCCACACAATACCGCAGCCCTGACGGGATCAATCGCCACCAACTCAGCCAGCAACGTCTCTCTGCGTTGTGCCATACTCGTTTTATCGTGTTCACTGCGTTGCGCTTTCATTCGCAACAACTTAAGCAGACACGCTTTGACCTCAAACATCAGGTCCGGCTCCCATTCGTCAAGACTGAATGGCCCATTGGCATTCAATTCAGCTAACAAATGCAGGGCCATGTCAGGCTTGCCGCATTGTTCAGTCACCCGTGCCATCAGCAAGCGCTGTAACCAACGGTGGCGAACCCCATTTATCCCCGGGAGTTGCCCCAGCCAACGCAGCGCAGCATCCATGCCTTCACTGTCTGCCAGTTGTAATGCCTCCGGTTCAAGGGACAAAATGTCATCATCAGGCCGGGATAGCATCGGCCTGTGCTCGAACAGCCAATCTGCCTGATTGATGTGAACCTGTTGGGCTATCCAGCCGGCGGTCACCTCATCGGCAAACGGCGTGCCATCGTTATAAGCCATATTCTCCAGCCCCGGCAGCCGTTCAAGCAGGATGCTCAAATCTTGTTTAATAATGTCAGCCCACCCTTCATAAGGGCATCCCAATTGTTTTAACGCCTGACAAAGATACCACTGTAAATCCAGCCAGAAATGATTGGCACCTTCCGTAAATATCTGATCAGCCTGTTCCAACAACTCACGCCAATTCTGTTGCCGATAGAGCCGTTTTAGCTGAACGCGGTATTCCGTGCGGGGAGAGGCTAGCCGGGTCAACCCGGTGACATCCTGTGGGGGCAACTGATGCACGGTATCCCAGCGGATACTGCGCATCAGCCGGGCTGAAGAGATCCAGCCCTGAGGTTGATCGCACAGATAACGCGCCAATTCACGGGCCTGATCCAACAGATCGCGCCCGGATTGTACCGGGTGCCATGCAATTGGAGGGGGTTGTACCGCAGAGAGCGGCACCGGTGCAACTGTTTGGGGGATGACCGCCTCTACGCCACCCGATTGTGCCAACCGATTTTCCAGTGTTCCCGCCAATCCGATAAGCGTTGGACGGGTGTCTTCATCCCAGGTAGCAAAGACCTGTTCCAGTAACGCCAATGCGGCCAGAATGTGCTCAAAGCCAGACCGTTCCACCTCGGGATAACGTGACAGACTGTCCTGAATTTTAACGCCGGTCAGCCACTCGAATGCCGCTTTACGACTGTCCGCCCGGCAGGGCAGCAACGCCTCACCAAAACGTTCAGCTAATGCGGCTAACAACGCCAGCCCTTCTGCCAGGCCACGTTCACCATCCTGATGCAGACGTGCCCACACATAATAAGCTGCTACACGCACATCTTTACATTGGGTGGTCAGCAGCTTTTCCGCCAGTTCACAGATAAGGGTCGTATCAATGCCACTGAGTTTATTGACCTCCTCGCGCATACGCTGAAAATCGTCGTTATAGACCGGATCATCACCAACAGGTGCCCCAGCACTGATGGGCAGCAGCCAATTTTCCCACCGTGCGGTGCTTTTCCGTGCTTCGGCAAGCGCATCCCGCCCGGAAAAGCAGCTTGCCAGGAGTTGTTGCAACATTATTCTGCCTCCCAATCCTCGTCATCAGTCACCGGCACATTTTTGCCATCATCCGGCGTTACCATAAAAATCTCTTTCGGCAGCGTGAATCCCCGCAGTTTCAGCAACGCCAGCGGACCACGACCCATTTCCGTGCGTAATATCCAGGTTATCGGTAAACCGTCCGGCATAGTAAATGTCAGCCGGTAACGGCTTTCATCCAGCTTTTCTGCTTTCGCCTGTTCCAACCAACGGAGCAACCCCCAGCTTCCCGAATAATCACCAAACAGCCTCGCGCCCGCATTGACACTGGTCCAGGTCAACATCACTCCCGGTTTATAGGTTTCTCCCGGCCAGCGAAAACGCTGCCAGCTTTCCATCTGGTTGAAGTAACGCAGTTTCTGACCGTCTATCGTCAGGTCGGTTTCCACCACATCCCGCGCCGCTCGGGCCCGCAGTTCAAATCGCAGCCCCTGACTGCCGTCCACAAACAGCACATCCGATAACTGACTGAGTTGATTCACCGCTTTCAGGAAACGCGGGTTAAAACGCAATCCCTGACCGTTCACCCGGTCCGGTACCCAGCGGTTGCCCGCTTTGTGCAGCACCCCGCCTAACTGACGCGTCAAAAACTGCTCAATGCGCCCGGTGTCCGGACGGATAAACTGCCCCAACATCGGCAACGAAATGTCACTCTCCCCACCAGCAAACGGGTAACGACCAGCAAAGGCGGTATTCCAGTTGGCGACAATTGCCGTCTGCCACTGTGCGTTCAGGCTGGCCGCCGCAGGTTTCAGTATCCCCTGCCACGCCTGGTTTAATGGCCGCACAAACATCGTCTGACCAAAACCGCGCCATTGGTCACCCAAGCTGGCCGCCATCAGATTGCCATAGCCCTGGGTCTCCGTCAGGTCGGCGCTTTTGCCCTGAAACACCGTCTGCGCCAGCCTCTCCGCCATCTCCGGGGGGTCGTCACTGGTGTTCATCTGTTGCAGTTTCAGACGCACCTGCGTGACCCGGGTCAGGAAGGTTTGCAAATTGAGGGTGTTGTCCGCCGTCATCACACTGTGCGGATTATTTTTCCCCATCAGCGCCAGTAACGGGCCGAAGGTGCTGTCCATCGGTCCGCTCAGTTCATGGGCTTGCGGGTTAATCACCGGCACCGCCGTTTTATTCAGCAACGCCTTAGCGGATTTCACCAATGACGCCGGGCCTTGCTGGCCGGTCTGCCCCTGATACGCCACGGTGTTCATTAACGCTATCAGCGGGGACTGACGCCCATCCGCCATCAGGGTTAACTGGTCTGTCACCTCGGTCAGATTACGCGCTTTGT